>JANXEI010000009.1 GCA_025058835.1 Acidilobaceae archaeon | reverse complement strand
ATGAGCTAGTCCCAGCAGAGAAGGATACTGGAGAATGGCTGTACGTAGGTCCAGGGTTCTCGTACAAGTCTGTGGAGGGGGTATTTGAAGATCCGCAGAAGCAATTGATAGTCCGGCTGGACGGCACAGTAGAAAAAGTGGGGATAGAGGATGAGGATAGAAGTCTTACGTCCTGAAGACCCTAGGATCTGGGAGTTCATCCTCAAGTTTAAGGAGAGAACCAAGTACGACAGAGGCGGTCATGTCTGGTGGATCTATAAGACACTACTGTCTAGACCAGATGCGGTTCACATGGCAGTGGTAGATAAGGATGGATCTACGAGAGGGTTCTATTCCCTAGTTGCAGAGGGTAAAGACGAGGCACTCCTACTTGTAGCTCTGTCCGATGGAAGTCTGGCGGAGCAGGCCAAAGTAGTGAAGTCGTTTTTACGTATGGTTGGAATAAAGAAGTGTTACACTCATGTCTGGGGGCCATATAAGAGGGCCTTGGCAGTGGAAAGACTATTGGGAGCTAAAGTGGTAGCACACCTCATAGAGGTGGAGGTGTAGTATGGCGTTCGAAAATGGCATGGATGGCTGGGACGGATGGGGTGGTTGGGATGGATGGGGCGGCTGGGATGGATGGGGTGGAGGTGACTGGGGCGGCGGATGGGGTGGACAGGATTCCTCTGACACCCCCACTGGTAGTCCAGGTGATATTGCGTGGGATGAGGGATTCGCGCCGGTAGACTGGGGAGGAGGAGGATCTGCTCCCCCCGGTCCCGGTGAGCCTGATGTTAGGGAAAGCCCGGGCAGGGGGAGAGATGACGAATCACCGCCTCAGCAGCAGCCGCCAGGGCAACAGCCTCCGCCTGGACAACAGCCTCCGCCAGGGCAACAGCCTCCTAGAATGGAACCTCCTCCGCCACCTCCTCCTCCGCCTGGAGAGTTCCTCCCCAGGCCGCCGATGTTGGAGCCTCCTGGATGGCTGTCCCCGGTGGAGCGTGGATGGGTGGGTCTTCCTGGCGGGGAGGCTGCGGTAACCGCGACTCCTACAGTACATACGGGGCAGTGGGGGAAGGTGGTGACTGGAGTGATATCACCGAGAGCTGGGGTACCGGTACCCTCCCCTGGATGGATACAGGAGATACCCATGGTAGGGTTCGCTGCGCCAGCCAGACCGTCATATCTGCCGTACATGTGGTGGCTACGTTAGGAGGGAGTCATGTCGTCTCCTGGAGTACCTCCGGACATACTACCTAGACCAGGGTCGCCGCCACCCCCTAGAGGAGGGTAGAAGTGGGCTTCTTGTTCCAGTCCCCAAGAGCGGAAGCTCAGCCTGTATGGGAGAGGATTCCCCCAGAGATACGTGACCTCTACAAGAGGGGGTTAGAGAACTACTTCAGGAGTCTTGAGGAGAGCGGTGGGCCTCCCAGACCCCCTATACCGATTCCTGATCCGTGGACATACACCCCACCCGCCAGGACCGGTGTATGGTCTTCGGAGCTAGTGGCTGGGTCTATCCCCGGGCAGCTGCGTGGGAGAGTAACTCAGGTGCTGTCGGGGCAGTACGACCCTAGGACTAGTCCTGGTGTGGCGGCCATGATTGAGGCCATGGAAGGGTCTATGTCTAGGGCAGTGCTAGAGCCCATGATGCAGAGGCTGGCCATGGCGGGCCAGGGCCCTGGGACTCCTATGGCACAGGCCACTGCAGAGGCGGGCAGGCTCTTGTCTGGTGAGGTAGGACGCCTCCTCCAGGATGTCCACGCTAGGGAGACGCAGTCGGCGCTGGCTCTAGCTGGTATGGGTGCAGACCTAGCTAGGGCAGAAACTCAGGCCAGGCTAGCTGAAGCAGAACTCGGCCTCAAAAACGCGACTGCGAGGGCTAACTATGAGTTGGCCCGCTATGGGATGATCTCCGAGCAGACCTACCGTGACTACCTGACAGAGCTGAACAAGTGGCAGAGGTTGGCGGAGATGGCCACTGGAATGCTGGGGGCCTACCTACCTCCGCCACAGTACGGTCCTCCTCCTATAGTGGGCCTACTCGGGGCCATAGCGCCCTTCATACGGTGATCTAGATGGGATTCGGGCCTATAGCACCCGTGATCCGACGAGATGAGGAGATCCCTCCCGACATACTGGGGCCAAGACCGCCTTTCCAGCCATTTCCCATGCTCACTCCCCCTACAGCTAGAAGTCCGATTTGGTTTGACCCATTCTCTGTGAGGAGGGCTCTGCCTGTCCATGCTGAACCTCTCCGGGAGCCGCTCACACATCGGGCTCAACCTTTTCGGCCTGAACCTTTGCCCCCGGGAACTGGATCAGTACCTCCTGGATGGCCCTTTGGACCGGTACCTATGGTGCCTCCTGGCGGGGGATTCCTCGACAGGATCTGGGAAGGGAACCGTAGGAGAAGGGCTCGTGGTGAGGTAACAGCGTGGCAGTAGGAGGGGGAAATGGGATTTGGACCTATTGCTCCCTACATTCCGTGGGGCGACGAGATTGAGGTCTGGAGGATCGTCCCTAGGAGAGTCACAGGAGTACGTGGCCCTCAACCACCTGGAGCGGCAACCACACCACCTCCACCGCCTCCTCCGGTTCCTCGAGCCTCTACTCCTCCTACTCAGACGCCTAAGGAGGAGAGCCCGAGAGGAGGGAGGAGGGATAGGGCACCTGGTAGGGGCGCTCAGGGTAGGTTTAGGAGGGAT
>JANXEI010000008.1 GCA_025058835.1 Acidilobaceae archaeon | reverse complement strand
CACTGAGGGAAATCCATTGGGTCATACATGAACTGAGTGTACTTAAATGCATGGCTCCAGTTGAGGATAGCGTTCCTGTCAAATACCAACTCACCTGCCATAGTCCTCTTAGCCCACCTCAACATATTCTCTACTTGTTCGTCAGTCATATTGTGTAGCTTCTTGTAGGCCGCATAACTAGGACCACCCTTCTTAAGTCCCTCTTCCAAGAAGTTCAAGAAAGTACCTATGGATACCGGTCTCAGGAACCTACTCTCCATAAACTCTAGACCTATAGCCTTGACCATCTGCCTAGTGAATCTAATACCCTTAGCTGCTGCTAGATCACCTAGGAGTATTTCATTCGGAAATGCCTCTGCTAGTGACTTCAATACCTGTGGATCGTATAGAGAGGCAGCGGCAGATATGTCCTCCAGCAGGAATGCCCTACTCTGCCCCAGTATTCTTGCTAATGCACTCAACTGTCTCCTGTAGTTGGGATCGGCCACATAATTAATCAGTGCCTTTACGTTGTTGATAAATCCATGTAGGGCAGCATCGTTCATGAACTGTGTTACCTGACCGAACCCCGCCATCCACCCACTCATCATTGAGGTGACAGCCCTAGTCAACTCTGCCCACAGGTACCGTGGGTGCATACCCAGGTATCTCCTGGAGGCAGTCTGTATTACGTCTAGAGCCCTCAATGCCAGTGGGTCGGGCCCACTACGTATAAAGGCCGTCTTCATTTCCTCAAAGTGAGTCCCTATAGGCAGTATATGCTCTTCTTTAATCATTGAGGAGTCTATATTCTTGAGTACGTTTATTGCCTCATCTACACTCTTGAACAGTCCCGCCTCTACACCTAACCTTGCCTCTATCTGCCTCATAAATATGTAGTCCGCTAGACCGTCATAGTATGCCTTCCACGCATCTATAAACGGCATTCTGTACTTCTCTGGGATGGGGAGGTCATGTCTTTCCAGAGTGAAGAACGATGGGGGTAGCATGCCCTCCTTGTACTCCTGCACCCTTAGACCCTTAGTCAGTAGCCTCTGCCTAGAGTCATCAATGATATTCCTCAGGGCCGTCTCTACAATCTCTCTGCTTATCCTCTCCCCAGAAGGTGCAGCGAATCTAGGGCCCGCAGACATAAATTCCTCAATTATGGGATCCAGGTTACCCTTATTATCAGCAAAGGCCTTCATGAGTGCCCCAACATCTATCTTGTTGGGAGCAATATACCCTCTCCTAGTAGGTATGAATACCCCGTAGTTGTCCGCTATAGCGAGGGCAGTATTAGCTAACTCTAGACCCACTCTCTGTAGGGCAGGATTGTTGAAGTCCCTAGATCTCAGTACCTCCTCCCCGTATGTACGCCTTGCCCTCTCTATGAGTTCCTCGTATATGCCCCTCACCTGGTCTGCCATTGCCCTAGCAGAGGTGTAGGACTCCAGTAGGTTGTCTATCTGCCTGGAGGGCCTCCCCATTGTAGAGGCCAACTTAGACAGCTGCCTCAGGAGGTGCTCGGAAGGCTCTAGTACAGAGGCCTCCAACACAGAGGCCTCTCTCAGTCCTCTGCCGAGGTTCTTCGACAGGAAACCGAGTATAGAACTTATCATTGCCCCCCTCTCTGTATAGCAGCTAGTCCCTCTCTCTTCAACTCCTCCGCTAGGTCCTTACGTCCCCTCCTCTCCAGACCGGACACCACCTTCTCCAACACCCTCAGCTTAGTCCTCCTGTCCAGCTTCATGTGTGCTAGGGCCTCAGCTATCTCCCTCACGGACGCGGTGGGCAGTTCCTCTCTCAATGTCCCTCTAGTGGCCTTAGGTACGTATCTATAGAGAGCAGCCGCTATCGACCTAGCTACAGAACTAATGTCCCTCTCCCTTTCTCCCATCGCCAGCTCTCTTGGTCTTCTGGATATAGCTACCGCGTGCCCGAGTATCTTACCCCTCTCTGCCTTACTCTTGGGTATATCTATGGCGGTTATATGCCTGGGTACAGGTACTGTGGGAGTAGGTAGTTGTTCGATCACACTCCCAGCGAAGAACTCCCCAGCAGAGATCCGAGGCAGAGTCCTCTCCACCCTCCAGTAGGGCCTACCAGCAATGAACTCCAGGTATCCCTCAGGATCCACCCTCATAAACCTGGTCACAGACACCATTTCCCTCAGGGCATTAGAGGCACTCCAGTACTCGAGTGTGGTTATTGCATCTGCTAGACCGTCCAGAGGGTCTGGTATGGCCTTCTTCAAGTACTCCAAGGCCATAAGACTCTCTACAACCTCTTCTTGGACACTACGAGGCAAGGACTTAAATCCCCTGTAGAATTCCCCTGCTATACCTACCCTCTCTGCTGCAGCTGGGAATATCCTCTCGATCGTCTCCATGGCACTCTTCTCTATAGGACCTAGCTCTGCTGCACCTTCAATGATCCTCTCGTAAGCCCTATTAGCCACAGAGAGGGCCTCGTCTATTAGCTCCTTGGGATCCCTACCGAGTATCCTCCCAACTATGTTGGACATCTCCACTACTTTGCGGAATGTGTAGGTGCTCAGGGGCTCGTACCCTCTCTCAGCTACTAACTCCGCTGCACGCACCATCTTCTCTGGTGCCCCTATCATGGTGAATCCCTCTTCTCCCAACTCCCTTATTAGGGCGTTCTTTACTATGACAGAGAGTGCCTGTGGGTCAACACGTGCATCTCCCAGCTCCCTCAGTCTCTCTAACGCTATAAGACCTACCCTTCTCTGGAACTCGTTCAGGTATTCGGGTGTCATTATCCTTA
>JANXEI010000007.1 GCA_025058835.1 Acidilobaceae archaeon | reverse complement strand
CAAAACAGAAGATAGTATACACGCCCATCGAGCTAACGACGCTTGACAAGATCTATAGCGAGAGGAGGGAGCTCTTCGAGGGGAGGAGGGTGATCATGAAGGTGGACGTGGAGGGAGCTGCCCTGCGCGTAGTAAGGGGAGCGCTCAGAGCCATCGAAGAGACTAAACCCCACGCTATCTTCGAGGTCCACAGAGGTGAAGGAGATGACGACGAGCTGAGGGCTCTTCCTTACTTCCTCAAGATGGGCTATAGGTGGAAGGTGCTGGAGTACAAAAGACCCCTTAACTTCATCCTCGCCCTGGAGCCCCCAGCTAGCACGTAAGAGAAGCGCTCCCTCCTCAGTCTCGCTCGATGCTCAAGTTAAAGACTATTTTGCTTACCCTCATCTTCACCATCTTCTTGATGCCCCTCTCCCCCGGCAGGTATACGCTCTCCACAATGCCAGCCTCCTCAAGCCTCCTTATCTGGCTGCTCACGTTGGCCTTGCTCTGCTTGATCTCCCTTGCTATGTAGTCCAGGTCCTTGGGGCCTGTGGCTAAGAGCTCTATGATCTTAGCCCTCGTCTCGTTGGCGAGGGCGGAGGCTAGCCTCGCCACGCTGCGATGGCCTCCCACGTACATCACTCCCTCCCTTTCTACCACGCCTTCTTTCGTGAACTCTTCCAAAAACATCACCTCTCTTTTATGCTCCTCTTAAAGAAATAGAATTAACCTAAAAAGTTTAACGGGAGAGCTCAAAGTAATCTTTATGGTCCTTTCAAGGCTTGGTAATACTGCTTAGCTAATACCTTATCTTCTCCAGAGGCAGGGAGGGGGAGGAGGAGAGCTAGGCCGCGAGGGCTCCCTCCAGGCTCAGGAGCCCTTGGCGTGTTACCTCCTGAGGAGGCTGGGGAGGAGGTAGGCTAGAGCAGCGAGCGCTCCCAGCGAGGCGCCAAAGGGCAGGTTGAGCCAGTAGGCAAGGAGCAGGGAGGCATAGGAGACCCCTAGCGCATAGCCTATCGTGGGCATGGGGGAGGGGCTCCTCAGGGGGGCCATGGCAGGGGCTATTATGAGCACGTGCGCTGCAACAGCGCCCACCAGCTTCGTGAGGTAAATGACTGCTGCAGCCACCAGCGCATAGAGCAGGAGCCTGTGGAGGAAGAGGGAGCGGGGGCCCTTCATGAAGGAGAAGTACTCTGGGTCAAAGGAGAGGAGGAGCAGCCTCTTCCAGGCCGCTGCCATGAACAGCAGCAGGGCGCCGCCTGCTACTGCAAGAAGGGCCAGCTCTGCTGCGGGCACGAAGAAGGGGCTCCCAAAGAGGAGGCCATAAACTGCAGCAGCCCCCACGGGGGAGAGCTCCACCAAGCGGTCAGAGAAGTAGGAAGCGGTAGCGGCGGCGAAGAAGGCTATGGCAGCTATCGAGGTCTCCCTCTCCACCCTCCTCTGCTCGAAAAGGGCGGCCAGGGCCATGAACAGGAGCATGAAGAGGTAGGCCAGCAGCTCTGGGCTCGCCGGGAGGAAGAGGCCTGTGAAGTAGCCCGCCGCGCCCGCCGCGAGGATTATGTGAAGGGACTCTATGGCTAAGAACTGGGACTGGGAGTAGCGCACTAGCAAGCTGGCCGAGCCTGCCACTGCAGAGGCCATGGTTACCGCTAGCAGCGCCCTCCAGAGATATGGGCTCTCCAGCACAGGGAGGTGCTCCAAGGCCGTTGCCCCACAGAAAAAGTTCGGGAGCTTTACTTCCTTCTCAGGAGGAGGAAGGCAGCAAGGAGGGTGACTGCGAGGGCATAGGCAGAGACTCCTACCAGTAAGGGATCTATGTGCTGGTGCTCATGCTCGTGGGCCTCCACCATCACCTGGGCGCTGCAGCCCTGGGCCAGCGCCTCTGCAGCCACTGCAGGGAGGAAGTGAGGGCCTGCTGCCCCCATCACCTCCCTCACCTTGACGATCACAGGCCTGACGCCGAGCTCAGAGATCTCCTTCACCACCTTCTGATCGAAGTGCTCAGGGCCCTCCAGCATGAGCATGCACTTTGCCCCAGAGGCCTTCAGCCTCTCCAGGTCCCTCGGCTTCAGCTCCTCCTCGTGCTCGTCCAACAAGATCACAACAGGCGTTATGCCTATGTCGCGGGCAAGGTACTGGCTCAGGGAGCTGTAGAGAGCTACTCCCTCCATCCCCTGCGCCCTGCTCTTCCCGAGCGTTATGGAGGAGAGGTAGATGGCCTTGAACAGGGAGGCCCTGGAGCTCAACGCTGACCTCATTGCCTCCAGCTGGGCCTGGGGCACTCCCTTCGCTCTGGCTATCTCCACGATCCTCTCCACCACCATGTCCACCATTATGAGCGTGGCGTTTGCGTCAAAGTGAACGTGGAGGTTCTCTGCGCCAGAGGGCTTGAGCAGAGGCCTCCAGCCCCTCTTCCTTGCGTCCTCCTCCACGAGTATGAGGGGCACTCCCCTCTCCCTTGCTGCCTCCACCAGCCTCTTTCCCATGGGCAGGTGCTCTCTGCTGTCCACCACAACTAGGTCAGCCCTGAGCGCCCTCTCTATGTCCTCAGGCTTCGGCTCGTAATGGTGCGGATCTACTCCCTCTGGCACAGGGTTTACGGCCCTCACGAAAGGCGAGCCAACGATGTTGAGCACTCTGGCCCAGACCGGCGGTACTACTGATATGGTGACTATGGGCTGGGCTTGGGGCTGGCTAGCTATCCCCTCGACGGCAGACAAGAGGGGGAAAGCTATGAGGAGTAACAAGGCTATGCTCAGGACCTCGTGCACCTTGCTCCTAGATGCATCCATCGATAGTGCACCATAGAGCTGGGGGGAGGAGGGCTATTAAGCGTTAAGGCGAAATTATGGCTTCCCCTCCTCGTCCCTCTGTTGCTTTGGAGTGCCCCATGGGATAACTTGAGGGGCCTGAGAGATCTGCAAAAACATATAGGGTAGAGGTGAGGCCTCTAGAAGCGACCTATCGATGAAGAAGTTGAATCCCATAAGGCTGGGATTTATGCTGATCACCTTCTTGGCTAGCTATAGGAGAATGGCGCGGCTCAAGAGAAAGCTCTACACGCTCGGAAAGAGAGCACAGACAGAGCAGATAGTTATGGACTATGTCTACAGCTTTCGGCACGGCTCTAGCTTCTACATCAACACGAAAGTTGGTGCTGTATTTAATATATCTGCCAGTTACGAGCGAGCCCCTATTGACTATTCTATGCGTCTCTTCTCCGGAGGGAACTGCCTTTTCATAGACGTGGGGGCCTTCCTCGGAGCGTACTCTGTGCTAGCAGCCCAGATGGGATGTCGCGTCCTTGCCTTCGAGCCGAATCCCCTCACCGCAGTCCTCTTGAGGAACAACCTTGAGGCTGCAAAGGTCAAAGAGAGGGTGACCCTTATACAAAAAGGGCTCTGGGACAAGGAGGGCTCCTCCCTCTTGGCGCTCAGAGGTGGCATCTCCTCCCTGACACAAGCGCATCAAATACTGTTTCCCACAAAACAGAAGATAGTATACACGCCCATCGAGCTAACGACGCTTGACAAGATCTATAGCGAGAGGAGGGAG
>JANXEI010000006.1 GCA_025058835.1 Acidilobaceae archaeon | reverse complement strand
CCCGTACCTACCGCAAACCCCGCCTGTAGAGCCCCCTCTCTCAGTGCACGTGCGGGATCCACCTCCCCAAACACCAGGGCGCTACCAGCAGCCGCCTGTAGGGCAGCAGGAGTGAACTCCCTCACCATCACCATGCCCGCCCCACTCAGCACCCTACTAGACCGCATGACATTTGCCAGGTGTGTGCCGATCCGTGTGGCCATGAGGGGGGCACGCAGCATAGCTGCTGCTCCCCCAGTGACAGCACTCGTAGCCGCAAACCCCAGTGCCGCCCCCGCCATCCACGGCAGTGACGGTAGCACTCCCATGAACCTACGTGCATAGGGATCTGGCTCTGCCAGTGCTACACCACGCAGGAACTCCCTAGTACCCGTTGGCAGGGCACGGAAGTACCTAGGTGTGCCAGCTAGAGCCTCCTCCCTCCTCCTGTACTCCTCCTGCAACGCCCTAATAGTTTCTAGATCCCTCAGTATGTCCTGTATGAGGTCTACGTCTATCTTTGTCACCGAGACCTCCTCTGGAGGAACCCTTCTAGCAGGGACAGCACACCCTCAGGATTGTTGTTGGCCGCAGTATCAAAGGACCTAAGGATAGTGTCTAGCTCGGCTACTGCCCTAGAATCCCCCACAGACTGGAAGTACCTCCTCAAGTTCTGTACATACATCTTGAGGCTGTGTACCACTTCCCTCTTGTCCCTGTCGTCCATGTACCGGGTACCAGTCCTCAGGGAGGATATGGCTGTACTCAGCACGTTCGTCAGTACGAACCTACCGTTGATGTCTATATTGCCCCCACCCTTGACGAGCAGACTAGAGGCCTCCGTGAAGACCTCCAAGACCGAGCCCACAGCCCTCTTCGCTGCCCTTCTATCTCCCGACAACAGGTATTCATGTGCCCTCTTGAGGCGCTCAGTATAGGTCTGAGCCACCCCAGCCACTAGGTTCGTGTCAATGGTCTCGGACGGTATCAGGTCGAATGCCCCTTTCCCAAACGCAGTTATAGCCCTAGACACGAAATTGGGATCTCTGAGTAACCTAGGGAGGTCTTCTGGGGGCGTCTTCTGCAGGATCTCAGACAACTCCCTCCTAGCCCTGAGTGCCGTCTCCCTCTCATTTACCTCCGACATCAGTGCTGCCACCTGTGCCCTCACCTGTGCCCTAGTGAGAGCCCCCCTCTCCCTAGCCTCCGCTATCCTCGCCCTAACCTCCTCTATCCTCGCCCTACTTTCAGCAATGTCCGCCTCCAACTTCTTGATTTCCAGTGGCAGTGACGACCTCAGGTGATTTAGCTTAGTCTCCTCTATCCTCAGCTGTATCTCCTTGAGCCTCTGCTCATTCCTGATAGTGTTGCGGGCAGACGCAGCAAAGTCAGACAGTGCCCTTATGAATACAGGAGAGTACTCCCCCTCCTGAATACCGAACTTCTGCATCATGTCACGTATTATCGCGGAGGGATCCACCCCGGCCTCCGCCATCTTCAGTGCCACACCCACAATACTCGTGTAGTTCTGTAGCCTAGTCTGCTCCCTCCTAAACTCGACCTCCGCCTTCCTCAGCTCGTAGTCCTTCTCCTCCAGCTCCAACCTCTTCCTGTCCGTATTGATCCTGTGATCCAGCTCCAACTTGGATATGGTGAACCTAGCTGCCTCATCGGGGGACAGCCTCACCGTCCTCCCGTCCGGCAGGGTCACGTCGACCTTCCCTATGTCGTCTATAGCCCCCCTAGCAATAGCCCCTAGGTAGGGCTCCAGTATCCTGTTGACCTCACTCATCCTAGGTATCACTCGCCCATCCGCTGTCCTGAAGACAGGTACAGGAGTGCTCCCCACTATGTTCAGGATCGCCTCCACCTGCTCCTGGGACGCCCCCCTAGCCTGTAGGGCCTTCCTGATGGAATCCAACGTGTTACTAGCTACCTCAGACAGGGGCATGCTGTCCGTCTTGAAGGTCGGTGCTGCGGTTATGGGAAGCCTTACCCCCAGGGCCGACGCCTTCTGCGTCAGGGACTCCCTGACCTTGTTCAGGTACTCTTCCCTCACCTCCTCCGGCATGGTGTTAGCGTACTGCAGGGCCTGGAGCCACTCTGCCCTCAGCTCCTCCTCAGCAGTCCTACGCCCCTCTGCCAGAGCACGCCCTATAGCCGCCAGGATGTCCCCAAAAGACCATGGGAAAGGCCTAGGCCTGTACAGCTCTGCCCAGAAGTCAGGGCCCACCCTCTTCAGGTACTCCCCAAACCTCGAGAATATGTCCATAGGTCCAGGGCCGGGAGGAGGCGGTGGTGCCGTCGTCTGAGTAGTCCCCAGGGGAGGTGGTACTATAGGCCCAGGTACTATCGGCATATTCCTACTCCTCCTCTTCCTCGGCTATCGCCGGGAGTATCTCCATGTCCTCCTCCCTCAACCTAGCCGGTCGGTGGCTCCTCCTGAACTCTTCCTCGGCCATCGGTGGCAGTCTTGCCTCCTGGTCCCCCCCCCTCCCTAGCAGGCAGAGGTACTATCAGGTCCCTCCTACACCCCCGCTGTTACCTAACCACGATTCCTTCCCCTACGGAGCTTTTCCAGAATCCTGTTACGGTACTCTTCCGGAATCCTGCCGGGGAATTCCCCGCCAGGAGGCACCAGAGGCACCGATCCAAAGAGCCATCCAGGAGGTTCAGCCTGATTTGGGATCGGCTTCTGGAAAGGCAGAGTCCCCACTATTCTAAACCCAGTCGGACCTTTCTCTATACGGAGAAGGGGCCAGTCAAATGGCGGGGAAGGCGGTCCTGGCAGATCTACTCCCCCCCACCTGTCCTGTACCCTCCGTAGGATATCGGGAGGAACCCGCGACATAAGCCTCCAATCGATCTCTTCCCTCTGCTTTTCTATTCGGGGCCAGAATGTCGGCAGTGTTACCGGGGACCCCTGCACTCTAGGTGCTATAGGACCATAACCCATTTAGACCCTCCTCACGAAAGGAAGGGCGCTAGAGCCCCGAGTATCCCCACGATGGGCGGAGGCCCATACTGTGGAGGCGGCAGATATGCACCCATTATTCCAGTGGCCATCTCGGCTAGTCTCTGCCACTTAGTAAGCTCTGCCATATAGTCTCTGTACGTCTGTTCGGAGATCATCCCATAACGCGCCAGCTCATAGTTCGCCCTGGCCTGAGCGTTCCTGAGTCCCAACTCTGCCTGTGCTATCTGGGCCTGTAGTTCCAGAGCCTTACCCCGAAGCTCTAGCTCCCTACCCTGCATCTCTAGCTGCGCGGCCTTTGTCGCAGCGTCAGTACTCATCCCCGCTAGACCTAAGGCCGCCTGTAGCTCCCTCGCGTAGGCGTCCTGCAGTAGGCGCCCCACCTCTCCTGCTAGCAGCCTCCCCGCCTCGGCAGTGGCCTGTGCCATGGGTGTCCCAGGGCCTTGCCCCGCCATGGCCAACCTCTGCATCATGGGCTCCAGTACGGCCCTACCCACGGATCCTTCCATGGCCTCTATGATGGCCGCTACCCCTGGGCTAGTCCTAGGGTCATACTGACCCGAGAGCACCTGAATCACCCTACCTCGCAGCTGCTCTGGGATAGACCCACGTACCAGAGGAGACCGCCACGGATCCACAGGCGCAGACAGCCCCATGGACGAAATGTTTGGAGCCGAGATCTGTGGGGGCGTATAAGACCACTCTCCAGGCATCGGTATAGGAGGCTTAGGAGGCCCCCCAGAACTCTCCAAGGCCTTAAAGTAGTTCGTAAGGCCTTTCATGAAGATCTCTCTAGCCTCTTCTGGGATCCTCTCCCATACCGGCTGCGCTTCCGCCCTAGGAGACTCGAACAGTCCACCCATCCTCATTCCTCCCTAGGTGGAGGTGGCGGCGACCCTGGTCTAGGTAGTATGTCCGGAGGTACTCCAGAAGACGACATGACTCCCTCCTAACGTAGCCACCACTCGTATGGCAACTCCTGTGGCCTATATGAAACCAAGAACGTGGTCATAGGCACCACCTGCTGGCCCCCAGGAGACGGTGCCGGAACCCCAGCACTCGGTGAAGGCGCCCCTCCAGAGGCCACTCCAGCTGCCCCCGCAGCAGAATCCGTAGCCTGCCCCACAGCCTGTGCCGACTGCCCAGTAGTCTGAGGCGGAGGAGGCAGCCACCCAGGCGGAGGCAGAGTGGGTGGCCTCGCTATGAACTCCGGCGGCGGAGGTGGGGGCGGAGGAGGCTGCTGAGGCGGCGGCTGCTGAGGAGGAGGCTGCTGAGGTGGCGGCTGCTGAGGAGGAGGCTGCTGGGGCGGGGGCTGCTGAGGAGGGGGCTGCTGAGGCGGTGGTTGCTGAGAAGGTTGCTGCTGGGTCGGTGATCCGATTTCTTCCCCCCAACCCAGGCCTTCCCCATAACCAGGCTCACTGGGATCAGGGGGAGCAGATTCTCCTCCTCCCCAGTCTACTGGGGCGAATCCTTCGTCCACCGTATAACCGCCCGAGCCGTCAGTAGGGGTATCGGTGGAATCCTGTCCGTCCCAGCCGCTGTCCCAGCCTCCATCCCATCCGCTGTCCCATCCGCCATCCCAGCCGTCAAACATGCTACACCTCCATCTCTACCAAGTGGGCCACAGTCTTGGCCCCCATTAGTCTCTCTACTGCGAGAGCCCTCTTATATGGCCCCCAGACATGAGTGTAACACTTCTTTATACCTAGCTTCCGTAAGAAAGACCTCAGCAATTTGGCATGCCCTACAAGACCCCCGTCAGACAGGGCTATTAGTAAGAGGGCCTCGTCCTTGCCTTCTGACACGAAAGAGTAAAACCCTCTTATAGAGCCCGACTCGTCCACTACTACTAGATGGACTGCATCTGGTCTAGACAGTAGGGTCTTGTAGACCCACCAGACATGACCACTCTGGTCGTACTTGGTCTCTCCCTTGAACCTGAGGACAAGCTCCCAGATCCTGGGGTCTTCAGGACGTAAGACTTCTATCCTCATCCCTTCTCTCCACTTTTTCTACTGTGCCGTCCTGCCGGACTATCAATTGCTTCTGCGGGTCTTCAAATACCTTCTCCACAGACTTGTACGAGAACCCTGGACCTACGTACAGCCATTCTCCAGTATCCTTCTCTGCTGGGACTAGCTCAT
>JANXEI010000005.1 GCA_025058835.1 Acidilobaceae archaeon | reverse complement strand
CTCCACAGACTTGTACGAGAACCCTGGACCTACGTACAGCCATTCTCCAGTATCCTTCTCTGCTGGGACTAGCTCATAGTCAGGGCCAGGGTCGTATCCTGGCCCCCACACGATGACATTCTCTACTACTCCGTCCGACTTACGGACTAGAGCTACCCGCATACCTGGCCTGAACACCTCTATTCACCTCCCTACAGGTATGTGACGATGATAGCTAGTCCGTTAGCGCCGTTACCGCCTGCTCCAGAGGCGCTCGCACCAGCTCCCGCTGAAGCGCCTCCTCCCCCACCACCACCGGATGGGAATCCTCCATCGCCGCCTCTACCGGCGTTCGCTGTAGTATTACTGGCCCCCCCGCCTCCACCACCAGACTGTCCAGTTCCTGCCCCACCATTGCTTCCAGCGCCGCCTCCACTACCACCACCACCGGACGCAGACGTCGGATAAGGGGCAGCTCCTCCAGCGCCACCGCCGTGGAGTGTCCCGTCAGCTTCTAAGCGTCCTCCTCCACCACCACCTCCTCCTCCCCTTATTGATGTCCCCCCGGCACTTCCATAACCACTGCCTCCACCACCACCACCACCCATAGCCCCCATAGCTCCAGCACTTGTTCCGGTTCCCCCAGACCCGGCATTAGGGTCTGTGTAAATCGATTTCGTCGCCGTGGTTGCCGATCCAAGGGGGGCAGCTCCACCAGCACCGCCAGCTGTAGCAGTGGTGGTACCACCACTCCCACCGGTTCCCCCAGCCACCGAGATCACAGACCCAAAAGAGGTGCTCCCCCCAGCCGTACCGGGGCTGCCACTAGCGGTTCCAGAGGTAACAGCTGGACCTCCGCTACCACCACTTCCAACGGTCACAGCGACGCTGGAAGGGAGAAACTCGGCCCTGTATAGGGCCTCTACGAAGCCTCCACCTCCACCTCCCCCACCTCCGTACCTCTCCTCCGCCCAACCCGACCGTCTCCCAGAGCCTCCACCCCCTCCACCAGCCCAGAGGAGGACTCGAACCAACTTGGCGTTTGCTGGCTTGTTCCACGTCCCAGAGGACGTGAACACCTGTATATCTGTAGCTCCACCTCCAGCTCCAGTAGAAGCTATAGTTACATCCACCTCATTGTTTGAAGGGTCGTCAGCCACAGTTATTGAGACGTTGGAACCCTCAATAAAGTTGATCCTAGGACGTGTAGATACTAGAGTACCCGCCTTAGCTACCCTCACTCTCTGGACGGTGGTGTCATCCTGTACAAACACATTCGTCCTGTTGTTCGAGGGGTCGTCAGAGGCCCCTATACCGGTCGTGAAGTTCAGGATGCTCCTCTGTGTCAGGGCAGTACCGTCATCCTGGACAGTGTTGTAGGCAGCCCCACCAGACGCCATAGAGTCAACGTACTGCTTCGTAGCCGGCTGCATCGCCGAGGTGGGGTTCCCAGACAGAGAGAACTGCTCTACAGTGGCTCCAAACTCAATCCTGTCAGACGTATTCACCCTCACTACGTTAACATCTGCACTGTTGGCCGCGTTCCTGGCAGCTATCCACTGATTGTTCGATATCCTCGCGACCCCCGACTGAGCGGGATTCGTACCTACACTTACAAAGCTCGTACTTATGGAGTTCGAGGAGAAGTTTCCGGTAACGACAATATCCCCTATTCTGGCGCTCTCGGCCCTCAACTTCTCCGACCCAGAAGGAGCGGCACCTACCTCTAGAGGTACCGAGGACACCACCTTGTCCAGCCTGGCAATGAGTATGTCGTTCCAGGAAACAGCAGAACCAGTAGCCGCCTTCCTAAGCCGTATTTCAGCAGGGGTTATGTTGATGGCAGAGGCCTCTAGGGAGACATCGTCCTTGAGCCAGGCAAAAGACTCGAATCTCGCGTTCCTCGTAATCCACAGGTCACCAGACAGCTCCATGAACCTTACGATGGCTCCGCCCGTCTCAGTACCCTCTAGAGCCAGGAACGGGTACGAGCCTCTTATCCTAAGCCCTCCCTGCTCGACCAGTTCACGAGAGGTGATAAGACGCGGGTTTAGAGGCATTGCTTACCCCCCTAGTTGAGCACTCTTAGCACCCTGTACCCAGGACCCCCACTATCTGCAGCACCGATCTCGATCCTCCTCGTAGTGATGATATTACTCCCCAAGTTCACTAGCAGTAGGACCGCAGCAGAGTTCACAGGAGGGTCAGCCGTCTCGAGGACGTTGTACCCCACCACAAGGGGAACCCCCACCTCCACTCGGTTGGCCAAGTTCAGTCTCATGACATTAACATCACCACTATTCGCTGCATTCCTCGCCGTAATCCACTGGTTGTTCGGTAGCCTAACAATCCCGCTCTGAGCCGCGTTGCTACCTACGGAGATCGACCCCTGTACTACTGTGTCCGCACCGAGTTCCACCCTGTTGGAAGTGTTCACCCTTATGACGTTGATATCGGCGTCGTTCGCCGCGTTCCTGGAAGTGACCCACTGGTTGTTGGGGATCCTTATGACTCCCGACTGGGCAGGGTTGGTGCCTACGGCTACCGGCCCTGGTGTCACCATCCCCGCCCCTAGCTCCACCTGGTCAGACGCATTCACCCTCACTATGTTGACGTCAGCGCTTCCAGCGGCGTTCCTGGAGGCAATCCACTGGCTGTTTGACAGCCTGATCGCCCCTGAGACTGCCGGTGCAGCACCTATGGCCACCTCGCCAGTAGCCCTCATAAAGGGAACCTGAAGGGGACCAGTCATGACATCCCCTTCCCGCTTGATGGTCGTATTCACCAGCTTGTTCAAATCTCCCCTCAAGTCCTCTATGGCCCTGTTGGCAGAAGGAGGTATCTTGAGGAGTTCTTCTTTGACCTCAGCTATATCCTCCCCAAACTCTTTAGACTGCCTGACTCTGAAGATGCTCATCTGGCTCCTCCCGGAGAAGTAGGTCTCCAATAAGCCAGTATACTTCCAATCTGTAGGTCTTCAGCCCCTTCACTAGAGACCTCCACTACCCACATAGGGGCCTCTCTAGAGGACCAGTCGAAGGCTACTTGGGGGGCACTCCCAATGGCCTTCGTCTGAGAGCCCACCCACTCAATAGTTATGCCGTCGAATGACCTACCTAGCCTCACTGTGAGGAAGCCCCCTCCACGCTTCACGAACACAATTATGCGCTCGACTACCTTGTACCATGGATCTCCAAAGTTAGACACTGACGTAGTCCAAGAACTCCGTATGAGGCCGTCCGAGTCCGCGAACCCCTCCCCCTCCATAAAGACCTTCTTCCCCGCTCCAAACATGATCCCACTCATCCGACCTCCCCCAAAGGAGTCAAAGGTGAGCCCCTGCATCCCCTCAAAAGTACCGTAAGTGCTTCCCAGTCCATCAAAGTCGGCGGCCCTGAAGGAGACAGTGCCATATCCCATCGCCGTGACGCGTCTCTTCGTAACCTTAGTCATAGAGGGCCTACCCTCTACTCTAGGGCTAAACCTCACCAAGAAAGACTGTTCCCCTGTATCTTGGGGAACAGGGATGGACACGAATATGTTGGTAGACTTATAGTCATACCCTATATTCACCTCTCTCATGTCCTCGTCCGTGAGGTTCGCAAACAGCTCCCTGAGGCTCTGCCCTATAGGCAGGACGGTCTCGAAAGCACCTGCTCTCAACCTACGGAGGTCACGCCCAGATACGAAGTACACATCCTCGTTAGTGGCGAGCAGGGACTTCGGAGACTCGCAGATATCCCCCCTACCCACCACCTTGAACTCGAACACGAGAGGGACAGAGGAGAGGATCCCCCCTGTACCAGAAATGGCCACAGCATCCGTGGGGGACATGGCCCAAACACTGCTCGACCTACGTATTATGACAAAATCCCTAAAAGTCACGACGTTGAGGATTATGTCAGAAGGGTCTATAAGGTCTATCATACCCACGTTCTCGGAGGAATCGAACTTTCCGTGAGGCGCGCTATATACGACCCTATTGGGTCTCCTCATGCCTGACGTGTCCTCGACGTTGAACACCACTAGCCTAGAGGCTATAGAGGCCACTGCTGCGGGGCTCCGGAAGAAAGAGATTCCCACAAACCCGCCAGTGTTGTTCTGGAGGTTATACTCGTAGAGGTTATTCCTCCCATTAGCTATATAGAGGTTAGAGTTGGTATGTACGGTAAAGGATACCGGTACGCCCGGATCCCCGTTGAAGACGTTGTTGGCCCTAACCACCCAAGAACTGTTGGCATAATCCCATTCATAGAGAGAAGTAGTGGTAAGGACAAACAGCCTCTCGTTACCAGTGGAGGTAAAGACACGCATGATCCGACATACGGGGTTATCGAGGTCATCCCCTACCTTGACCCACCCGAACCTCCTCCTCACAACCCCCTGATCCACATAGACGTTCTCGAGAGACACAGCAGCATCAGGGGGAACCGTGTAGGGGAGAAGGGTAGTGGCCATACCCCTGATGGGGACGGGCCACTCCCACAGCCTCCAACGGGCCTCAGCCCTAGGACGGTCGTGCGTCTGAGGCGATGTCACCGGCGGCTACCCCCCGACGCCTGGCGTTCAGCCTCTGCAGGGAGGCCAACTTCTCCCTAAACCTCGTCTCCCAGACCTGGGCGTCCTCCACCCTACCGAGGTGCAAGGACACCTCTACCATAGCCCCAGCTATGACGACATCTGGAGCCACCACTGTCAGTGTGTTCTCGTCCGAATCCGACTGCAGGTCTGGGAGGACGACGTCGTACACGACGCGGTAGAGGGCCGCCGGCTGAGAGGAAGGCACCAAGTACACGGTCTTCCCTATGTCGTAGTAGGCCGCCGTGGTGGGTGCCTGGGCGAACAGGTAGGCGTTCGTGGACCGTATCTTGATGAGCCTCGTAGTACCAGCTATGACCTCACGGATCTCCAGGGGTACCTCCGACAGGGTGAGGTTGCCGGCGGCGTTAGCCGGGATGGTCTCCGCCCTCTCCGTGAACCACCACCCGAATGGAGGCTGCTCCGTGCACACCCTCCGTATGGCCATGTTGATCCAGAGATCCATATTCCCCACTACGTCAGGGGCATCAGACCTCGCCTGTAGGAGGCACGCGTTCCTCAGCTCCCCGAGGTTCATGGCGGAACCACGATCTCCCAGGACAGGGATCTACCAGTACCGGCCTCGTAGACCAGGTGGAACTCCGGCCAGCTAAAGGTCGCAGAGTCTATAGAACGGATCTTCGTCATCTCTCTCTGGTACATCTCGTCATAGTAGCGGACAAGCTGTGGGTTACTTTGAGCCAATAGGTGCGCGCACGCTTTGTAGACCACAGCGTCAAGGAGAGGGGCCGCTATCTCCGCATTGGGGTTGAACTTGAAGTCCGGTAGGGGGGTGATCC
The DNA here is from genome assembly GCA_025058835.1 of Acidilobaceae archaeon. GTDB lineage: Archaea > Thermoproteota > Thermoprotei_A > Sulfolobales > Acidilobaceae > DSZV01. Next base: position 2,022 of record JANXEI010000005.1, on the reverse strand, counting down.
ACACGTCCACGTCATAGTCGGAGTCAGGCCCCGGGTATATCTCCACATAGGGTGTGTAGGGGACGAACGCCCTAGGCCTACCGACCTTGTCTCTATTCGGGGACAAAGTCTCGAGCATCTGGAAAGACATCTTCGCAAGAGGCCCCACGTTCGTGACAGCTAGCCCCCACACCTGGGTGTCAAAGAGGGGGATGACCGAGTAGATCAGCTTCCCCTGGTAGGTGTCCGACTCCCCAATCCAGGGGTCTACCAGGTTACCTCCACCGTCTGTGTAGAGTGGCCTCCTGCCAGGAATGGACAGGAGAGGCCACAAGGACCAGTCTATTGGGTCGCTGGAGGAATGCACCACAAGAGACCTAGACCCCTGTGTCAGTTCCACAGTGACTGCATTGGGACGCAGTAGCCTAGTCCTGTACCTCTGGAGGGCAAACCCCCACGGCCAGGAGCGTAGGCAGTCCCTGTAGGAGGCCAGGACGACCTCCACCAGCTCCTCGAAGTCATCCAGAGGCCGTAACCTACGTATACGGCTCTCCACCTTCCTGACCACGTCCATCAGAGTGGGGTCAGCCATGGCTACGTCCCCGGTAGATACGCGACGAACATCCTGGTGGCCGCAGAGACGACCTGGAACGTGTTGTTAGCCGAAGCCGCCACGGCGAACGTGACAGAGGTACCCCCTGCGGTCTCAGCCACGTGTACAAGGCTCTGGCTAGTGGTGTAATTCACCTCACCGGTCCTCAGAGATACGACCGGGTCTACAGCCGTCCCCCCTATGTACAGGGATCCGTTGAAGGTCTGGACAGACCCTCCCCCCACATAACGGATCGCTAGCTGAACCAGTATGAGCAGCCTCCCAGCCTCCGGGGTAGAGACCCCCATGATCTGTGTCCAGAAGGTGGTGACACTGTAGTCGGAGGATATCCCAGTGGACAGGGAGTTCGGGAAGGAGACCTTTCTCCTAGTGACACTACCGTCAGCTAGCTTAGAAGCCACCACGGAGCCATCCTGCAAGGCCGACCCTAGCAGGTGCCCCTGAGGCCCTATGATCGTCCTGCTGTTCCAGGAGATGGGGTTAGCTCCCGGTCCAGCGTACTGGTAGGCTAGGGAGTTGTCCGGCAGGAACCTAAGAGCAGAGGCCCCGCTAGACGTGTCCTCCCTGTTCCACACAGAGCCCGAGAGGATGGCATTGCGAGAGACCCACGTCTCCTCGGGAGTCCCCGTGACACGGATGTGAAGGGCGGGATCTAGCTGCCTGAACGCCTTCTCCAACCACCCGACCTGGTTCACCGCCGGCTTAGAGGCGAGCAGGGCCGGGTTGTCGGAGGAAAGCGGGTACTCTAGGCCATGATGAGTGGTAGCTGGCATTAGCGCCTAGCCCTCCTCGTCTTCTTCAACCTACGCTTCTCCCGAATAATAGAGGTCGCGACGCTGCGACCTCCTCTAGGACCTCTCTTCTCCGTCAGGGCAATCCTGACGTAAACCCCAGGCTTAGGCTGTATGACTCTGTACCCTCTGATCCCCCTCGCCTTTGCCTGCCGCTTCCCCTTTAACTCCGCCTTGTGGCGCCCCTTCGCCAAAGGGTCTGCCATGCTTGACCACCTCGCAGAGGACACGTATAGACACGTCTAGAGACTCTATCCTGTCAGACAACCTGTCGAACTTAGCCCCATAACCATTTAGGAGTCTAGTGACGATCTTCTCGTTCGTCTTAGCTACCCCGTATATGAGGAACGCGGCGATTGCCGCAGGGAACCCTATGTTCGCAATCGCTGTATACAGGCTATCCATAGCTCAGAACAGGGCGTACAGAGCGAATACAGTACCGACTACACCAGTGCCCCCAGAGGGCAGGGTGATGGTGACCGTGGCCCCCTCATTGAAGGCCCTCTCGAGGGACAGACCGTCAGACCCAAAGATGTAGTACTTGAGGGTCTGCCCGGCGCTAGTGATAGTGAGAGGGGCGGACGCGGAGGAGGTGGAGAATGAGGCGTATACCTTGTCCAGGTATATCCTTCGGCCTGC
>JANXEI010000004.1 GCA_025058835.1 Acidilobaceae archaeon | reverse complement strand
GCTCCTGCGTGACAGTCACCGTGAGAACCTGTCGCCGTCCATCACCAGCTGTCCTGTGTGGGGACTGCGTCGGCCGGCTCGCAGTGTACTGCTCCTTCGTGACGGTGCGCCGTGTATGGGTGCCGTCTAGACTGTCCTGCTCGTGTATGGCGTGCTCCTGCGTGACTACGGCGCGGTTCGGTGAACGTCAAGCTGGTCCGTCTAGGGTGGACTGTCCTGTCGTGGATACCGGGTGCCAGTGGTGTAGGCGGACAGGAACGGGTGGATAGACATAGGGTAGGCAGGAGGTAGGGGAGGAGGTAGGCATCCCGCTTGGCGCGCAGCCCAACCCACCCCCCCCGGCCACACTAGTTTTCGAGTAACCGGAGAGGGAGGGGAGGTGGGGGGGGCTCGAGTAACCGGAGAGGGGAAGGGTCGAGAGACCGGAGAGGGAGGGGGGGGTATATATAGACCCCTAGGGGGGAGGAACAAGTACCGTATTCTGAGGGTAGGGGAGTAAGGAGGAGCGAAATGAGGATATCTTTAGTAATTCTCTTGGGGCTGCTAGTCGCGGGGGTAGCTGATAGCTCGCCCCTAGTGGGGGAGGCGGATGTAGGAAGACATGTCTTTAGGATGGAGACTTTGGGGGGAGATTTTTACTGTACGGCGTTCGCTGTAGAGGAAAAGGTAGGGGTTACTGCCGGGCACTGTGTCCTGTTTGGGATAGTCGTTAGAGTGGGCCCCTACACGCTCTATACCACTAGATCCTTCAAGGCCGAGGCCCTGGGTCCTGGAAGAGACAAGGCTGTGTTCTGGTTCGGGTATCCGGGGAGGGGGCTCCCCCTCTACGAAGGCCCTCTACAGCATGGAGACAAGCTCTACACGGAGGGTTACCCGGCAGGGGTGAGGCTAGCCATGGTGTGTGACTATGATGCGCCCACCACGGCCTTCTTCTCTGCTGTACTGAGAGTAGAGGCCGTTGGTGTCATGAGGTGCCCTCGTGATCTGAGGGGAGGGGCCTCTGGGTCTCCGGTCGTGAAGGGAGGGCGTGTGGTGGGCGTCCTCACCCACCACATAAGTGACGAGAGGAATGTGGCCCTCTTCACTAGACTCAGTAATAAAGACCTCGAGGAGGTACAGCGGGAATGAGGAAGGTATCAGGTGTGGGGGGTCGGGCACCTGGTGGTGGACGAGGCTCTGGTAAGAGGATAAGGATAGTCTCTGATCTACACGTTGGCTCCCCGGTAGGCCTCCTTGGGGGGAGGAGGTCGAAGAAACATGCCAGGCGGAGGAATGAACTACAGGAGAGACTCTGGGAGTACTGGAAAGACCTCTGGAAGACCCCCTATGACATCCTAGTCCTTAATGGGGACCTGATGGACCTCAAGTATTGGGACGATGTGGATGAACTCCAGGTCGCCCTCATAGATGTTCTAGAGGAAGTACCGGGGATAAGGGAGAAGGAGTTGTACATCGTGGAGGGAACCAAGAATCATGAGAGGTTTTTCCAGGGAGTGGTCTCGGAATTCAAGCCGGTGGGAGGAAGGACTTTCGAGTTCCTGTCTCTGAGTGTGGAGGGGAAGACCCTCAATATAGCCCACCACCCAGAGCTAGGTGGTGGGACCATCTATCCCGGGACAGTACTCTCTAAGACGGCTCTGTTTGCTAGGGTGGCTTACGGGAGGGGGAAGGTGGTCAAAGTACCAGATGTCATAGTAAGGAGCCACTACCATTATTTCGCTGCCTACCAGGACTCGTCGATCACTGTCGTACAGACTCCTGCCTTCTGCTACCAGGATGACTATGCAGTGAAGAAGGGGCTGTTCCGGTTCATCCCGGATATAGGGGCAGTGGACCTGGTCGTGTCTGAGGACAGGGTACTAGTCGAGCCCAGGTTGTATGAGTAGAGGGAGGAGCATGCCGGGGAGCAAGCGGGTACCTGTGGGGGAGGGGCCCCCCAGCAAGAAGGCCCTGGCGGACAAGATACAGGAGATTTTGGGGGCGTCTGTGACGGACGAGGGAGTGTCTAGCAGGGAGCTAGCAGAGGCCACGGGACTGTCTACTAAGCTCGTCAACAGGATACTGAGGGATCTTATTGAGAGAGGGGAAGTGGTCTGTCTTATCGGTAGGATTAGGGATATAGCGGGGAGGATGAACTGGTGCCCAAAGTACAAGCTCATAGTCAATACCAAGAAGAAGAGCTGAGGACCTACTACGACGACTTTAAGCTAGACCATGATCTAGCTAAGAGGGGTAAGGTGTTCCTGTTTGGGACAATTGACCCTGAGAAGGCGGAGAGGATCTGTAAGGTGGTAGAATTGGCGGTAATGTCCAATGTTGAGTCTGTGATATTGTACATAAGTTGTGAAGGTGGAGATCTGTTTTATGGAATGTCTATCTATGAGGTGTTGAGGGCTGTACCTGTACCCGTGGTCACGTTCGCTGTAGGGGGGTGTTTCTCTGCGGCTGCCCTCGTACTGCAGGCGGGGGATGTCCGGATCATGTCGGACAGGTCCTGGCTCATGTTGCACGAGTTCTACCAGGACTACTTCAGGGGTACTGTCACGGAGTTCGAGGAGGCCTTAGAAGTGAACAGGAAGATACTTGACGACATGATACAGGCTCTGGTAGAGAGGAGTAAGGTGACTGCTGAGTGGCTGAAAGAGAGGATAAAGAAGCGTGATTTCTGGTTGAGGAGTTCTGAGGCATATGACATGGGTTTTGTGGATGTGTTGGTGCCATCTGGGAGAGGACTAGAAGCCTTCAAGAAACCGAAGAAGAAAGGTAAAATCTAGTAGGAGGTGTCTGTATGTCTAGCAAGACGGTCGTCACTCGTGGAGTGACGTACAATGTGTCCCCGGAGATCCGGAAGAGGGCTGAGGAGGAACTCCTGGGGGATATCCTCAACACCTTTAAGTGTGTCCTCAAGATGTTGAGGACGGTGGCTGAGAAGGTGGAGAGGGGAGAGATCGCTCCTGGGCCTGCCTCGAACCTCATCACGTCGGTGGCCTGGCACGTGGACCGGGCTGTGTCCATGCTAGGTAAGTCCGAGTCTATAGAGAAGACCTTCTCCTACGAGGACGTAGTCACCCAGCTGGAGGTAGAGACGAGGCCCAAGAAGAAGGAGGCCAGGGCGGTCACCTGATGGAAGTAGCTGCGGTCACAGTAGTCCTCCTGTACTTTGCCGTGAGTGCAGCCCTCAGGGTGTACCTGGGGCTGTCTTATGCTGTGAGGAAGCCCCCGCCTCCTCGGACGAGGGTCTCCTACCCGACTAAGTCGGGGGAGAAGCCTGAGGAGCTAGAGAAGGTGTTGGAGGCCATCCAGACCTACACGGAGGGCCCCCCTCTTACTGGGGAGCAGGTCAACACCCCGATATGGTGAAGTTGTTCAAGGACTTTGAAAAGTACGCCTCTAAGTTCCTGAAGATCAGGAACAAGGAAGGTGTTGTCGTAAACTTCAACCTCCTCCCTGCCCAGAAGAAGGTATATGAGGTAGTCAAGTCGAAGATGGAGGCTGGAGAGCCGGTCAGGGTTATAGTACTCAAGAGCAGACAGCAGGGTATTTCCTCCCTATGTGTTGCTATGGCTTTCTGGAAGAGTGTGACTACGAGGAACTACAACTCTGTGTTGATTGCCCACAACAGAGAGACGTCTGAGCGTCTACTAGAGATCGCTGGGTTTATGTATGATGAACTCCCAGACGCTGTCCGCCCTATGAGGCGGTATAGGTCTAAGTCTGAGATACTGTTCGAGAACCCCAGCGAGAAGGAGAGGACGTTCAACCCCGGGTTGAGGAGTCGTATAGAGGTCAAGACGGCTGGGTACTCTGTCTCCGGTCGTGGGCTGACCATCCACTACCTCCACTGCTCGGAGATATGTAGCTACGAGAACCCCTCTGAGCTGTTGGCGTCTCTGCTACCTGCAGTACCCCTGCATGCGGGCACGTTCGTGTTCTTGGAGAGCACCGGGTCTATGACTCCTGGTGGCCGTTGGTTCAGGGAGCTGTGGGAGGCCTCTAAGGAGGGGGATACTCCCTTCACTCCTGTCTTCATCCCCTGGTTTGAGAGCCCTGAGTACGTCCTCAAGGGGAAGATGGCCAAGGCCTACCTAGAGGAGCCCCTGGATCCCGAGGAGGTGGAGCTGGTCAAGGAGTTTGGCCTCACCAAGGAGCAGATTGCCTGGAGGCGGTACAAGATCATGGAGCTACCTGGTGGGGTCAGGGAGTTCAACCGTGAGTTTCCCACCACGGACAAGGACATCTGGTTCGGTGTAGGAGCGCCTTTCATAGAGTATGACGCTGCCCGCGCCTTGAGGGCGGGAGTCAAGCCCCCTATCGCTAGGTTCAGGGTGAATGAGAGGGGGATATTCCCCTCAGAGGAGGGGAACTTCGAGGTTTGGGAGCTACCTCAAGAAGGTGTGTTCTACACGGTTGGTGTAGACACGTCTAGTGGGTTTGGGAACTCCAGGAGCTGTGTCCAGGTAGTGAGGCTGGACGACGACATGAGGGCGACCCAGGTGGCTGCCTACAGAGAGGCCATAGACTATGTAGCCCTCGCAGACGTAGTCCTCCACATAGCCCGCATGTACAAGGACGCCATGGTCTCCGTGGAGATCAACGGAGGGGGTCTAGCCACCCAGCAGATCATCATAGACAAGGGCTACAGCCGCCTGTTTAGGTGGAGGTATTTTGGACACATGTACGGGGATATCCCGAGCAAGAAGGTGGGATGGGAGACAAACGTCGCGAGCAAGCCCATCCTCATGCAGCACTTCAAGTACGTCTTGGAGAGAGGCTTGTTGAGTGTGCCCTGTGGTAAGACTGTGGATGAGATCGTGGCCCTCATTGAGGACGGGCGTGGGGGAGGGGAGGCCCCTCCTGGGGAGAATGACGACATGGCCATGGCACTCGCTATAGCGGCCTATACGGCGTTCCTAGAGAGGAAGGGGCTTGCACGTATGTATGTCCCTGTTAACCTGGAAGAGAAGACAGAGACCTCTGGATTCACTCTTGCCGACCTGCTGCCAGGTTCTACCCTGTTCCCTGGCAGTGGAGTCTGGTAATAGGAGGTATGGGATGTCTAGGAAGGCCCTCACACAAGTCGAGGACGAGGTCCTGTGGGAGAGGCTGGAGAAGAAGTGGGTCGAGTTGAAGTTCGACCCCACTCTCCTAGAGCCTATCAAGACGTGGGCGGGGTACAGGAAGCAGACCCCCCTTGAGGTCCTCCTTACCGTCGCCCACCGAGCCCTCGTACACGGGATCAACGTATGAGTGACCTACCCCCTCTCCTAGACTCTCTCGAGGAGGAAGAGAGACTCCGGGCGGAGTCTTTCATAGTGTCTTTCTTGGAGTCTTTGGCCAGTGAGGCGGACCTGGCGAAGTCCGAGAGGTACGCAGAGTGGGAGAGGAACCTGGACTTCGTCGAGGGCAAGCAGTGGAACGCCTCTAACGAGAGGCCCGCTGGTCTTGCCAGGGTCACTATCAACAGCCTGTGGAGACTCATACGTCAAGAAGCAGCCCTCCTGACAGACGCTAAGCCTACTGTGAAAGTCATCGCGAGGAACAGCAAACTGTTTGCAGCAGCCAACACCCTCAACAAACTCGTACAGGCCGTATTCCAGAGGGAACATGTAGATCTTCTCATTGTCAGAGTTGTGTTCGACCTTGCTATTTTCGGAGTGTCTTTTGTCAAGGTCTACTGGGATCCTGCGGAGTCTGGGGGACAGGGAGAGATTAAGATACGGCGTATTGACCCCCGCACGATCCTTGTAGACGACGTGTATCGCCTCGAGGAGGCCCAGTACATAGGCCACTTCACGGACGTTCCTCTTGTGGACGTGAGGCGGAGGTTCCCTGCACGGGGCCACTTGGTGCAGGCCTCTACAAGGCCTGGTGTCCTCAAGGGCGGTGTAGGACAGGCACCGGGAGTCAAGTACAGGGGGACTAGGAACACTACGGTCGGATCCTCTGCCATAGCGAGGGCAGACCTGTACGAGTGGTGGATCCGCGACCCCTCTCTAGAGGGAGACGAGCTTAGGTACCCGAGAGGCAGGCTCATCACGGTGTCGGGAGGGGTAGTCCTGCAGGATACCTCCTCGCCGTACATCCTCCAATGGCCTGGTCCCTGGGTGAAGTTCTCCCTTCCCTCGCCTCAGGACACTGCCTGGCCCCCTCCTGCGATCTCTCACCTGGTGGATATACAACACTATCTGAACCTAGCCGTGTCTAACATCCTAGACCAGGTGAGGTTCGTCACTCAGGGTGTCTGGATCTCTGACGCGGATGCCCTCATGCCGGAGAGCCGCAAGAAGCTGATGACCCCGATACCTCCGGCCACCCTCATCGAGAAGGCCCCAGGCAAGGAGCTGAGGTGGGAGAGGCTAGGGGATGTCTCCCCCACTGCCCTAGCCCTCATGAACAACCTCAACCAGTTCTTGGACTTCGTCTACGGGATGATGGACGTGTCGTACGGGCGGGTGCCTCGAGGTGTAGTGGCTGGGGCAGCCCTGGAGCAGCTGCAGCTCACGGCCCAGTCCATAGTCCGCCTGAACGCCAGGGAGATAGAGAGAGGTCTCACCGAGATAGGGCAGCGTGTCCTAGGCCTCATCCTCCAGTTCTACCCTGAGGAGCGTGTAGAGGCCCTGCTCGGCCCTGGAGGAGACCTTGAGACCATAGAGTTCCGTAGGTCTGAGCTGTTTGAGGGCTTTGATGAGGACGTCGAGGAGCTCTACTACCAGTTCAAGTTCGTGGTCCGTCCTGACTCCACCCTGTCTATGTCCAGGGAGAAGGAGTACGCTGCGGCTATGGCCCTCTACGGTGCTGGCCTGCTTGACCGTAGGGCGGCCCTGGAACTCATTGACATACCCAACAAGGAACAGGTGTTTGAGAGATTGAAAGAGATGGAGCAGATGGAGGCCATGGCCGCCCTCTCCGGAGGAGGGGTAGAGGCTATGGAGACGGCCTCCGGTGGCCCTAGACCTAGGGGGCGTGGTGTCGAGGTTCTCAAGAAGTTAATCAAGTAGGAGGCGGACGATGGAGGAGATCTTCAAGACCTTGTCTGAGCTGGGTCTTCCCAAGAAGGTGGTTTGGTTCGACGCCCACCTCATGGCAGCAGAAGGCCTCATTTCTGCCTGTCGGCGCCTAGGGAAGGACGAATTCAGAAAACTGTGTAACGAGCTGGTAGACGCGGTGGTGAAATATGTGGAGAGTGGTTGATACTTACAAAGCCCTACCCCCCGCCAGGCCCTATGTCACAAGAACCAACCCAATTTCTTATATAGCCCTTCACCATACGTCAGGACCCATAAACCAGCCAGCAAAGGTAATTCACGATTACCATATTTCTAAGGGATGGAGAGGAATAGGGTACCATTTCCTAGTCAGGTACCCAGACAACTCTGGAATAGCCGTAATTGAGAAAGTCCGTCCGGAAAATACCATCCCAGCGTGCGTTACGGGATTTAACTCTACTACGATATGCGTAGCCATGGTCGGGAATTATGAGAGAAATGACGTCCCGGACTCGTACCTTGAGATAGTATGTAAGTTCTTGGCGCATCTCTGTTCTACCTATAATCTGGACCCGGAGTTCGCTGTGAAGGGGCATAGGGAGTTTCCAAGGCAGGAGACCAATTGCCCCGGTAGGAATGTGGACATGGACCTGGTGCGCAGGCTGGTGCGTAGGTTCAAGCGTACAATAAGGACGGAAAGGAGGTGAGTTCAATGTCCTTTTTCCAGAAGGTGGTCGTCCTCCTGCAGCTCCTCTCTGCAGTCACTGCAGAGATATTTAGGCTACTTTCCTCGCCTGGGCAGGCAATCCTGGTGCCTCCTGAAGGCACTCCTGCCCCTTCCGTGGTTGTGGAGGGCTACAGGTTCGAGCTGCGAGTCCACGTCAAGAGGGTGGCATAGTGTATGCGTAGACGCAGGTTTACTGGGTTAGGTCATCGTCGTAGGTTATCTAAGGTTCGAGTCCGTAAACCTCGTGCCCGTGTATAATGAACTTCGGAGGTGATAACAATGCCTAAGAACTACAAGCGAGCTGCTACTGGGGCTAAGCGCGCAATTAAACTCAGTGGGCGTAAGCTGCGTGCTGGCCGTCCTCTCCGTAGGGGTCTTGGCAAGAATCTGGTAACAATCAAGGAGAAGCTCACCTAGAGGTGCCAACATGGCCATTGTCGGTCCTGTGGACTTCCTACCTCCGGCGACGCCGCCTGACCTCTCTGTCAGCGGCCCGCTGGCTCTGGCGACTGGGGAGACCAGCCCTGTAGAAGAGTTCGCGGCCAAGGTCTCCCAGTTCATCAAGCTGATGGGCCCTGTCATTGAGTTCTTGG
>JANXEI010000003.1 GCA_025058835.1 Acidilobaceae archaeon | reverse complement strand
CTCATGGGAGCTGATGGAGCCCCGGCTGTTATGTTTATAGCCATAAATATTCTTTTCCCGGCTTTTGCAGGGAAAGTCCATCAGCTCGAGATCTAGCCCAGATCCATCAGCCATGGCCATGGGCGCATGAGTGCAGAATCCATCGCATGGAGTTGAAAGTCAAGAGGCCCTTTGAGAGGCCCTTAACGCCTCATGCTCTGGGAATCCAGTGCATGGAGTTGAAAGAAAGTAATGTGATATCATCGCGATGACGATCTTCTGCTTTCGAATCCCTCCCATGAAGTTGAAAGAAAGAGTCAGGGCGTAACCCTCTCCGTGTCCCTCGGGAGGAGCCTTGCCTCCCTTATGTTCTGGAGCCCCAGCATTTGCATAGTTATCCTCTCCAGCCCCATCCCTGCCCCGCCGTGGGGAGGGGCGCCGTGCTTGAAGAACTCCAGGTAGAAGGAGAAGTCCTCCTCCCTCAGCCCCTTCTCCCTCAGGTTCTGCCTCAGCCTCTCGTACCTGTGCTCCCTCTGGCCGCCCGTGACCACCTCCAGCCCCCTCATGAGCAGGTCGAAGCCGTAGGTCCAGGCAGGCTCCTCCTCCTTCCTCATTGTGTAGAAGGGCCTCACCTTCCAGGGGTACTCGGTGACGAAGATCAGGTCGGACTTGTACCTCTCCCTGGCATAGCTCCCCAGGAGCCTCTCCCCCTCTGGGTCCAGGTCCTCCCCGTACTGCACCCTCTTGCCGTACTCTGCCAGCACCTCGTAGGCCTGCCTCATGGTCAGGCGGGGCACCCTCTCTGGCACTTGCAGGGGCTCGGCGCCGTGCTCCTCCAGCAGCTCCCTCACCTCGTGGAGGTCCTGCGCTAGCCTCCTGAAGAACCCCTCCACCAGGTCCATCACGTCGTTGTAGCTCTCTATGAAGCCCACCTCTATGTCCAGCGAGTGGTACTCGTTGAGGTGCCTCACGGTGTGGTGGGGCTCAGCCCTGAAGACGGGGCCTACCTCGAAGACGCGCTCGAGGCCTGCTATGACTGCCATTTGCTTGTAGAACTGGGGGCTCTGGGCTAAGTACACAGTCTTGCCGAAGTAGAGCACGGGGAACACGTCTGCGCCGCTCTCTGTGCCCGTAGCCACTATCTTGGGCGTGAAGATCTCGGTGAACTGGAGGCTCGAGAAGTGCTCCCTGAACTTGCCTGCTATCCAGCCCTTGAGCTTGAATATGGCTGAGACCTTGGGGTTCCTCACGTCAAGCCAGCGGTACTTGAGCCTGGTGGGCAGGGTGGCCTTGGGGCTGTCGGGCACCTCGAGGGGGAGGGGCTCCACGGGCGCGGAGAGGAGGCGGAGATCCCTTGCAGAGATCTCGTATCCCTCCCTGGTCGGCGCTCTCCTCAGGCTCCCCTTCACGCATACAACGGATTCCTCCCTCAGCTCCAGGGCCCTGCTCAAGACCTCCTGCGGCGTCTCCCCCCTCTTGAAGACTGCCTGGAGCGTGCCGCTCTTGTCCCTCAGCACCAGGAAGCGGAGGGCCCCCAGGTCCCTGATCCTGTGGACCCAGCCGCAGGCCTCTACCTCCTTCCCCTCCAGCTCCTGGCCTCTTGCCAGCACTTCCCGGATCAAGAGGTCCTTCATGCTCCTCTCCGCAAGCCCTCTCCCTCTCAGCCTTAAATCTCAGCTCCTCCCTCTCCTGAGGCCTCCAGCGTTACGAAGACGAGGGAGCCGTACTTGCCCAGGAGGTGCCTGAACTCCTCCGGCGACAGCTCCCCCTTCCCCTCAGCCGTGAGGTTGTTGCTAAGCATGATCTCTGCTAGCCTCCTCTGCCAGATGCCCCCCTCCACGAGGTAGAGGGAGCGGCCGTCCTCCTCCCTCCTGTAGCGGAGGAGGAGGGGCACCCTGCAGTTGAGCCAGAGGAAGGGGGGAACAGAGGAGAGGAGGGCTCTCACCTCCTCCTCCCGGAGGGCGTGGAGCTCGCCCGAGTTAAGCCTCACCTCCCTCTTCCCCCGCGAGAGCTCCATGAGGGTCAGGCTCTCTGCGGGGAGGAGGGCCGCGAGCCTCCTCGCCTCCTCCCTGAACTTCCTCTGCAAGTACTCCCCGAGCTTCTCCTCGCTCATTTCCTCCCGTAGACAGCATAGATCATCGCATGGTCCTTGTCGAAGGGGTCCAGGTGGACTACGTCGACTATGCTGAAGCCCCCTTCCCGCAGGGTGGCGATCTCCCTCCTGTAGACCTCGCTCGGCTCGAGGGTGACGTCAACGCTCCTCGCCTTTATTGCCAGGAGCAGGTAGCCCCCCTCCTTCAGGAAGAGGGCAGCGTTCCTGTTCACTATTGCCGCCTGATCTGGCTGGGCCACATCTGCGTAGAGCCCGTCAGTGAGCTCCACCAGCTGCCTGAACCTCTCTGGGAACCTAGCGTCTCCGAGGATGGGGAACACGTTCCTCCTCTCCTTGACCATGACGATGAGGTCCCTCACCACCCTAGGGGCGAACTCCACCCCGTAAATGACCCCCTTAGGGCCTAGCACGTCGCTTATGTGGCTTGCCGTGGTACCGCTCCCCACGCCGAGGTAGAGGATCTTCTGGCCCTCCTTCACAGGGAACTCGGCAAGGCCCTTCAGCAGAGCTCCTGCCAGCTTGCTCCTGTAGGGGTTCCACTCCCTGTACTCTGCCCCCCCTACCTTGTATATCCTCTCCCCGTAGACCCTCTGGCCCGGCACAAGGTTCTTGGTGGCTATCTTGAGGCTCCCGTCGTTGAGCTCTACCACGTAAACCCCCTTCCACTCCCTGTGCTCCTCTATCCTCACGACCTCTGACACCCTGCTCACCTCCTCTTCCTCTTGCCCTTGAACCGGGGAGGCCTCTCCCTCTCTGGCTTCTGAGGCCTTGCCTCCTTCCTCGCCGGCGGCTGGGCGTAGACCTTCTTTATCTCCTCTATTCTCTTCTCGAGCTCCTCCCTCAGCTTGTCCCCCATCTTCCTGCCAGTGAACGCGTCTATCTTGGCAGCTATGGCCAGCTTGGCTGCGAGGGCTCGAGCTATCTTCCCCCTCTGCCACTTGGGGCTCTTGTTGATCTCAGGGTACTGGAATATCACGCCGTGCTTAGGAGGCCTGCCGCCCGTCCTGAGGGCCCTGAAGAGGGCCTTCTCTGCCCCCAGCACCTGTATCGTGCTGGCCGGCATCTTTGCCGCCTCCTCCAGGCTCCCTGCAAGGCTGAGGAGCCGCGCGCCGAGCAGGGGGCCTACGAGGGCTGTGACGTTCGGGGCTACCTCCTCCATCACGTCCGAGGTATATTGCGTTAGCTCAGCCCTGAGGTCGTAGAGATCCCTCACGATCCTGGCAAGGGTAGCCACAGCCTCCACATCTGTCTCTGACATGTCAGCGCCCACGCTCCCCTCTGCGGCCTTAGCTAGCTTCTCTGCCCTCTCCCCGCTCAGGCCTGCCCTGTAGAGGTTCTCTGGCGTGAAGTTGTCCCTGTGGCCCACCTCGGATACGAGCCTCACGTACTCTTCGTGCTCCTTCACCAGCTCGTCCAGCTCCGGGAAGTGCACACCGTACCACTCCCTGACGCGCGTGGCAAGCATGTTTATGATCTTGTCTATGTCGTCTATGGCCCTTATGCTCTGGATAGCCAGCAGGTCCCTCTTGGCTGCAGCCTTCCTCAGCTTCCTCCTCGTGTACTCCAGCTCCAGCTCGTAGATCCAGTTGTACAGCTCCTCGCGGGAGGGGAGGAAGCCAATGGAGAGCGCCAGCTCGCTCATCCTCTCCCTCGCTGCCCTGAAGGGCCTAGCTCCGTGCTCTACGAGGGCTGAAATGCCTGCCCTCGCAAGGGCTCCTGCCGTAGCTTCGTCCTCCACCACCAAGACCTTGTCCTTGTGCCTCTCTGCTAGCCTCAGGAGGCCTTGGGGCACCTCGCCCCTGTCTAGCGCGAGCGCTTCCTCCACCGCGTCGTCTACCCTTTTCGGGAAGGCCTCGTGATCTAGGAGGCTCCCGTCCTCGCCCAGCGCCAGGGCTCCGTAGGGCGCTAGGGTCAAGTATACCTTCACAGGCAGCACCCCGGGTGGGAGCTCCTCTAGTGCTTAATAACTTATGAGGATCTCGGGGGGAGCAAAGAGGTGGGCATAAGGGCCTTCCTGGCAGCCTTCGTAGCAGTCTCGCTGGCCTACCTGCTCTTCCTGCTAGCGCTGCTGGTCACGGGAGCGATAGGCCTGGTGGTCTTTCTCCTGCTCCTCATCCTCACCCCGGTGGTGGCCCTTGCTCTCCTAGCGGCTGCCTACCCGCTCCTCTTCGCTGCAGTCATCGTGCCTGCCCTGCTCATAGTGATCCTGGCCTTGAGCCTCAACTTTGTGCTAGCCCTCGTGCTCACCGTGATCCTGCTCTGGCTGGGCGATATGGCCTTCGAGAAGGCCTTTGGCCTCAACCTGCTGCCCTTTGGAGAGGAGGGGGGCCTGGTGTGGTGGAGGGTCTTGCTTGCAGTGATCCTGTTCCTCTCCGTCTACTCCCTCCTGGCAAGGCTAACGGTGAGGAGGGAGGCTAGAGGGCCTTTGCTTTCTGCGTAACGGGCTTCTCGAGGAGTTTCTGGTACCTCTTCCTGTTGTTAACCCTGGGGAAAGGCCTCACCTTGGGCTTGGGCTCTATCTTCGGCGTGGCCTTCCTCACCTTCCCTGCCTTAGTCATGGAACCGTGCGTGGGCATCTCCCATCTCCTCCCTGAGCTATCCTCTCGCGCCTTATTAATCCTTAACTCGGCTCTGGCTAGGGGGGCGCGGGTGAGCACCCACGGCTACTCGGGAGAGGTGGCAGAGCTCCTGAGGCGTTTAGGGATAGAGCCCGGCGACAGGGTGAGGGTTAGGAGGAACGGGAGGGTGCTCGAGGGCGTGGTCATGCCGAGCTACGGGAGCGGGGAGGCGCTGGTGCTGAAGCTGGACAACGGTTACAACGTGGGCATATCTGTAAGGGAGGGGGAGCTGGAGAAGGTAGGCAGGGCAGGGAGGGGCTCGCCGGGGAGCCCTGTGCCCCTGCTAGAGAGGCAGGAGGTGGGAGAGGGGAGGGTCTTCGTCCTCGGCTGCGGCGGCACCGTTGCGAGCAGGGTGGACTACGACACGGGGGCCGTGAGGCCATACCTCACTGCCCAGGAGCTTGCCCTGAGCTCCCCTGAAATGCTCAGATATGCGAGGGTGGAGGCAGAGCAGCTCCTCTCCATCCTGAGCGAGGACATGAAGCCGAGGTTCTGGGAGGAGATAGTGAGAGAGGCCGCGAGGGCAATAGAGAGGGGTTACGACGGAATAGTCATAACCCACGGGACTGACACGATGAGCTACACCGCTGCGGCCCTCTCCTTTGCCTTCCACCGAGGCCTGCCGGTGCCCATAGCGATGACGGGGGCGCAGAGGAGCAGCGACAGGCCCAGTAGCGATGCCTCCTTCAACCTAGTTGCTGCCACCCTCGTTGCCGCAAGGGCCCCCTTCGCCGAGGTGAGCGTGGTCATGCACGGGGAGAGCGGCGACAGCTATGCTCTTGCGCACAGGGGCGTGAGGGTGAGGAAGATGCACTCCAGCAGGCGAGACGCCTTCCGCTCCGTGAACGCCAGGCCTCTGGCAAAGGTTTGGCCTTACGAGGGCAAGATCGAGCTGGTGGAGAGGAGATTCAAGGGGAGGGGAGGGGAGCTGGCGGTGGACAACGGCTTCGAGGAGAGGGTTGCCCTGGTGAAGCACTTCCCAGGCGCTGCGGGAGAGGTGATCCATGCGCTGCTCGACAGGGGCTTCCGCGGGATAGTGGTGGAGGGCACGGGCCTTGGCCATGTGTCCACAGACGCGGTGGGGGCGCTGGAGAGGGCTAGGGAGATGGGAGTGCCGGTGGTGGTGGCAACGCAGACCATATACGGCAGGGTAAACCTGAACGTGTACAGCACGGGCAGGATGATGCTGAGGGCCGGAGCCATCCCGGCAGAGGACATGCTGGCAGAGGTGGCATATGCTAAGCTCTCCTGGGCCCTTGCCCGCACGAGGGAGCTGGGGGAGATAGCGAAGATCATGAGGGCGAACCTGGCAGGGGAGATCAGCCCCTCCCACGACATAGGGCTCTTCGGGTGAATGGCTGTGGAATACAGGTCCGTTGGGCTGAAGGTGGGGCTAGAGGTTCACCAGCAACTCCTCACGAGGAGGAAGCTGTTCTGCCACTGTCCGCCAGAGCTCTCGGAGGAGAGGGGGGCGACGCTGGTGAGGAGGCTGAGGCCCACGAGGAGCGAGATGGGGGAGGTGGACGCTGCGGCCCTCTTCGAGTGGAGGAGGGGGAGGTACTACGAGTACGAGACCTCTAACACCTGCCTAGTGGAGGCTGACGAGGAGCCCCCGCACGAGCTCGACAGGGAGGCTCTGGCCATCGCCCTGGGCATAGCGCTGGCAATGGGCTCTTCGCCCGTGGACGAAGTGTATGTGATGAGGAAGATAGTCATAGATGGGAGCAACACCACTGGCTTCCAGCGCACAGCTCTCATCGCCCTCGGGGGAGCGATTGAGGTGGGGGGCAAGGAGGTGCCCATAGAGACCATATGCCTCGAGGAAGACGCGGCAAGGAAGATGGGGGAGGAGGGCGCCAAGACCATATACAGGCTAGACAGGCTGGGGGTGCCGCTCATTGAGATAGCCACAGCGCCTGTGATCAGCTCGCCCGAGGAGGCAAGGGAGGTGGCGCTGGCGATAGGGAGGCTCCTTCGGCTCACGGGGAGGGTGAGGAGGGGCATAGGGACGATAAGGCAGGACCTCAACGTCAGCATAGCAGGGGGGGCAAAGGTGGAGATAAAGGGGGTTCAGAGGCTGGAGCTCATCCCGAAGGTGGTAGAGCAGGAGGTCAAGAGACAGCTCTCCCTGCTGGAGATCAGGGAGGAGATGAGGAGGAGGGGCCTCTCGGAGATCTCCGCGGAGCCCCAGGAGCTGACGCAGCTCTTCCAGGGCTCGAAGAGCAAGGTGATCAGGAGGGCTATAGATGCAGGGGGCGCAGTTGTGGGTATGAGGCTGAGGGGGATGAGGGGGCTGTTGGGGAGGGAGGTCTCGCAGGGGAGGAGGTTCGGCACGGAGCTGGCTGACTACGCGAGGTTCTACGGCGGGGTAAGCGGGATCATACACAGCGACGAGCTGCCGGGCTACGGGATAACGGAGGAAGAGGTCAGCGCCGTCAGGGCTGCCCTCGGGGCGGCAGAGGAGGACGCCTTCGTGCTCGTTGCCGATCAGAGGGAGAGGGCGCTCAGGGCGCTTGAGGCAGTCCTGGAGAGGGTGAGGCTAGCCCTCAGGGGCGTTCCGGAGGAGACCAGGGCAGCGCTCGAGGACGGCACCACTAGGTTCATGAGGCCGAGGCCTGGGGCTGCCAGGATGTACCCGGAGACAGACATTCCGCCTGTGCAGGTGACGAGGGAGCTCCTCGCAGAGGCTGAGAAGATCAGGCCAGAGCCCCTCTCTGTAAAGTTGGAGAGGTTTGCCAGGATGGGCATCTCGAAGGAGCTGGCGCTAGAGGCTGTGAACGACGTTAGGCTTGACCTCATAGAGAGGCTCATAGAGGCCTATGGGGAGAAGGTGCAGCCCAGCGTCATAGCCTCCCTGATCGTGGTGACGCTGAGGGGGCTGAGGGGGAAGGGGGTAGACGTCGAGGCCTTGCCGGATGAGAGGATAGAGGAGCTCGTGGAGATGATAGCTAGGGGGGAGGTGTCGAAGGAGGCTGCAGAGGCCATCCTCGAGGCAGTGGGGAAGGAGGGCATAAGCTGCAGGGAGGCTGCAGAGAAGTTAGGGCTAAGGGCTGTCAGCGAGGAGGAGGCGGAGAGAATAGTGGAGGGGGTGGTGAGGGAGAGCTTGGCAGAGGTGAAGGCTAGGGGGCAGAGGGCCATTAGCCTTATTATGGGCAGAGCCATGAGTAAGCTGAGGGGCAGGATAGACGGGAAGAAGGTGTCAGAGATAGTAAGGAGGAAGGTGGAGGAGGCTTTGCGCGAATGATGTCTACTCCCGACATCGAGGGGTGAGAGGAAGGCATTTGGCTGACGCGCAGGGATGAGGATGCCGCTCCAAATTGAGGGGTGAAAGCATCACGACGGGCTGACCTGCGCCCTCACCATCTTGCCTACCTCGTAGAAGGTCTTGCCTGCCCCGTGGAGGAGGGGGCTGACCTTGCTCGTGTCCCACCCCCACCTGGTGTACAGGTCTTTCCTGACGTAGGTGGCAAGCACCTCGAACACGTAGAGCCTCACCTCCCCTACGTCCATCATGGCATGGAGCCTCCCCTCCATTGAGGCTATGGCATCTGCCCACCTTGGCGGCTTCACGTAATGGCTCTCCTCCAGCCTAAGGCCGAACTTGGCCACCTTGTCCACCTCCCTCCCTGAAACGCTGCCGAGAGCATAGACCAGGGAGGCCTGCCCTGCGTGGGGCACGTTTATGGTGGCCTCTCGCCTGTGCTCGAGGCAGTGGAAGGTGAAGGTCTCCCTGTCCACCGCCACAGCAACGGTGGGCGGCTCTTCGGAGACTGGCATGTTCCAGGAGGCAGGCATGGCGTTCACGCGGCCCCCGGGGCAGAGGGTTATGAGCACTACCGTGGGGGAGGGGTGGAGCACCAGGTAGAACTTGAAGCCCTCCTCGAGCCTGGAGAGCAAGCCTCTCGCCCCTAGAAGGATGCCTTTGGGCTTAATATTTTCTCCTCGAGCGGTACTCCTCCACTATCCTCTCCAGGTCCAGGGAGCTCTTCCTCTCCATCCTCTCCCGCTCTGCGGCAGCGTCCTCCAGCGCCGAGGGGGAGAGGAGGGCCAGCTCGGTCTCCTCGAGGACGGCCTTGAGGTACTTCCCCTTCTCCAGCACGGGAACGCGGGAGCTCCTCAGCGCGTTTGCTAGCGGGGAGTCAAGGTGGGAGAGGAGGACTGCCGAGGCCTCCCTCACGAGAGCTATGGCCTCCCTCTCGAAGGTGCCTGGATCTTCTACCACTATCGCCTCCCCTGCCCTCACCTTGCCCAACTGCCTCTCGCTCCTCCTCACGTTGCTGACAGTCAGGCTGGGGAGCCTCCTTGCGGGGACGAGGTCGCCCCTGGCAAGGGAGAGGAGAAGCTCCACGAGCTGCCTCGACCTCTCCGCTGCCCTGAGGTTCTCTGCCCTTGCGCCCTCCAGCGCCCTCTCCAGCTCCCTCAACCGCTGCTCCATCTTCGCTATCTCTGCATCCCTCAGCAGCTCTGCCCTTGCAGCCCTCCAGGCCTCTCTGAGCTTCCTCTCCTGCTGCTCCAGGGCTGCCTCGAGCTCCCTCACCCTCCTCTCCAGAGCCTCCTTCTGCGCCCGGAGCCTCTCCACCTCCAGGGCGTAGGAGCTGATGTCCGCGCTCCTGGGCGGGGGGCTCACGACCCTCCTCACCTCCCTCCTCTCCTCCAGGGCCCTCTCGATTGCCCTCTCTAGGGCCTCAGCTACCGTGAGGCCCTCGATCACCCACCTCTTCACCTCCTCCCTGCTTATCTCGAAGCTCAGGTCCTCCAGCTTCCTCTCTATCTGCTCCAGCTTGCTCCTCACGCTGGCGTAGGCCTTCAGCGCTGCAGCCAGCGCATCCCTCTGGTGCGTGTCCTCTGCCGGCTCGCCCAGGAACCTGTCGACGAGCTCCTTCTTCTCTGCCACGCTGAGGTCGGAGGGGGGCACGAAGAGGTTGGCGCCCAACTGCGCTGCCAGCTTCCTCACCGTCTCCGGAGCCTCTGCCACGTCGGTGGCAACCATTATGGGCTTCCCGTGGCTCAGCACGAGATCTATTATGGTCCCCCTGTCCAGCCCCTTGGAGCTCGAGGCATAGAGCAGGTTGCCCTCTATGTCCAAGATCGCCAGCCCTGTGGTGGTGCCCGCGTCTACTCCTACGATGAGGGCCCTCTCAGGCCTCCGCGGCGTGAGGAAGAGCCTGCTCCTGTAGACGGGCCTGACCCTAACTACATAGTCTTGACCCCTCTCCTCCCTTACTATGCCCTCCACCACCTCCCTCGGCGCGTAGACGGTGAAGGTGGCAGACTCCAGCCCGCCCTTGCTCTCCCTATAGAAATAATCGTAGTCCACGCCTGCCTTGTCCAGCGCTTCCCTTATGCTGTTGGCAACTCCCTGGATCAGGGCCCTCACCCTTCTCTGATACCTCTGCTGGCTCCAGCCGCCAGGGGAGGGGGAGCGGAGCTTCGAGACCTGGACGACGGTCTTCTCCTCCACGCTCCTCACTACTGTGCCATAGCCCTTGCATGCAAGGAGAGCGCACACATATGCGGTCTTGGAGGGGCTCAGCTTTGATCCCTCCTCGAGTATACCAGCCCGCCGGGCCACCTCCCTCACGTCTAGGAACTGGCCCTCCAGGAGGGTTACCTGCACCACCACAGAGGTCGGGGGGAAGAGGGAGAGAGCCCTCACGAGCCCCCTCTCGTCCTCTGCCAGCTCGTAAACGTTGTCAAAGCCTACCTTAGCGGGGAGGTGCTCCCAGGCCACCCGGATCAGCTTTGCTAGGCTTGCGCCCTCTACCTTGTAAACTATCTTCCCCTCCCCGTTAACGACAACGAGGCTGAAGCGCGCTCCCCTCTGCCCGGGGGCTCCGCTCTCCAGGTCAACGCCCATGCACTTCTCAGAGCTCACCCCTAATCCCCCTCACATAGGAGAGCGCGTCCTCCGCCTTTACGTCAAGGGAGAACCGGCGGGAGAAGAAGCGCACGAGCCTCTCCACGTCTCCCCTCAGCGCCTCCTCTGCCCCGGGCTCCCCCACGCGAAGGTATTGGGGCCAGTCTATCACGTAAGACCTCCCGTTGCTAGCTAGCACGTTGTACTCGCTCAGGTCGCCGTGGACTATGGCCACCTCTAGGTAGGCCTTCCTCACCGTCCCAAGGGCTGTGAGGAGGAGCTCCCTTGCCTCCTGCTCCCCGGCCTCTCTCAGCTTGTAGAGCTCCACCCCCTCTATGTACTCCTGCAGGAGGGCATGCCTGCTCCTTGCTATCGGTCTGGGCACTAGGGCTCCCCTCTTGCTCAGCTGCTCGAGCGCCCAGTGCTCCCTCCTGCAGGTTAGGACGGCTAGCTTCAGCCTGTCGCCCCTCAGCTCTGCAGCGTAACCTCTGTACCTCCTCATTTTCCTGAACCTCCTCACCCCGCCCCTGTGGAGCTTGAGCACCCCCAACTCCCCTTCTGGGAGCTCCACCAGGAACACGTCGCCCTCCTTCCCTGCCCCTATCCTCTCCCCAAGCCTTGCTATGTAGCCCCTCCTCTTGAGGTGAAGGAAGGCTAGGGCGTCAAGGCCTCGAAAGGTGAGGGAAACGCCCTGCTCAGCCCTCCTCACGGCCCTCATCTCCACCAGCCTCTCCAGAGACCGGGAGAGGTGGGAGGGGGGCATCTTCAGCTTGAGCTCCAGGAGCTCCAGCGGGACGTACTCATAGCTCTCCCTCAAGGCCTCGAGGGCCCTCAGCACCCTCAGGTCTCCAGCATCTAGGGTAGCTGCAAAGCGCTCCAGGAGCGCCCTAAAGAGAGACCACCGCGCTGTATGCGGCAAGAGGGTAATAAAGTTCTAAATATTGAGGAGGGAGAAGTCAGGGTAGAGGTAGTAGAGCACATATGCTCCTGCTGCCACCAACGCCAGCCCCTGCAGGATCACTGCTGCCCTGCTGTTCATGAACCTCAGCACGTGATCAGCTAGGGAGGCAGCAGAGGAGAGGGCGCTGAAGGGAAGCGAGAAGCCCAGGGCGAAGAGGAGCCCTCCTAGGGAAGCCATGAGGGGGGAGCTCCCTGCTACTGCAATAAGCGTGAGCAGGAAGGGGAGGGAGCACTGGATGCCCAGGAGCGGCGCAGCTCTAGAGAGCTGAGGGATGGAAAGGAGCGTGGGGTTAGAGGTCCAGAGGGTGAGGACGCCCCAGGCTACTAGTAGGCTGGCTACGAAGGAGGTGAGGAGGGCATAAACGTTCAGCGGCAGGAAAGCGCTAATGCTATATGCGCCGGCAAAGAGGAGGCCCCCGGCAGCTGCGGCAGCCCAGAGGGCTGCGGACTTCCTCACCACCTCCTTCCCGCTCACCCTAATCCTCTCTGCAGATGCATATGCTATGAGCACAGGGAGGCTGCAGGGGGAAACGGCTGCAAACAGGCCGAGGAGGAGGGAGCCCGCGAGGAAGGCAAAGAGCTCCAGGGCTCCCCCTTCTTCTCTAGCCTCTTGGGCAACCGTAGATCCCCTAGGGGCCTTTGCCAGGTTCCCCTCGACGAAACTCTTCAGGCCCTCGTACTGATCCCCTAGGCCGAAGTCTCCTACCTTCCTAGC
The DNA here is from genome assembly GCA_025058835.1 of Acidilobaceae archaeon. Classification (GTDB taxonomy): domain Archaea; phylum Thermoproteota; class Thermoprotei_A; order Sulfolobales; family Acidilobaceae; genus DSZV01. Next base: position 37,621 of record JANXEI010000003.1, on the reverse strand, counting down.
GAGGAGGGAGCCGTTGGCGTAGAGGAGGAGCGTAGGGGTGCCAGGAACTTTGTACTCATTCATGAGGTCGAGCGTCCCCCTGTAATTAGTCCTAGACATCTCGCTGAGGTTAGCCACGACAAGGGTCACGTTCCCGTTCTCCTCCACGTACTTCAGCAGGGCTGGCTCTACCTTGGCACAGCCCGGGCAGCCGTAAGCCTTGAAGAAAACTATGGAGACGCCGCTCTTCGGTATGCTCTGCCCCAGCTTTTTGGGGTCTGTGACCTCCACTATGCCCTCTAGCCTCGCCTCCTCCCTCTGCAAGGAGGCGGCTGCGAGGAAGAGGAGCCAGATCACAACTGCCAGGATCGCGAGGCGCTTCGTGTCAGGAGCTCTTCCCTTGATCCTCAAGCCCTTCTTCATAACTCCCCTCCCGCCTACTCTAGCTATTGCTTAAGAGAGCAGCATATATACCGATGGGGACAGGCTTGAAGGGATCTGTGAGCGAGTTCCTCAGGGAAGTCCCCCTCGAGAGGCTGCCGGGCACGCTGGGGAGGGAGCTGGAGGTAGGGAAGGCCATAGCTCAGTGGGAGGGAAAGGGGCCTGTGATCTCCTTCCAAGTAGAGGGCGCAGAGGGGGAGAGCGTTTCTAACATGGTTGACACGAGGGAGAAGCTGAGGAAGGCAATGGGAGCGAGGGAAGATAGCGAGGCCTACGCAAAGCTGTTGGAGGCCATGAGCAGTCCGGGGGAGCTGAAGGTGGGCGGGGCTCCCAAGCTGAGGGAGGCAGAGAGGGGCCTCCTGAGCCTCCCCGCAGCGAGGTTCTACGAGAAGGAGAGGGGCCTCTACCTCTCCTCCTCCCTCTTCATTGCCTGCTGGGAGAGCATCTGCAACGCAAGCATCCACAGGATAAACGTGCGGGGGGAGAGGAGGGGGGTGGTGAGGGTAGTCCCCCGCCACCTCTGGGAGCTATACAAGAGGGCTACGAGCAAAGGCCATGACCTGCCCGTCACCGTCCTCCTCGGCGTTCACCCTGCAGTGGAGATAGCAGCTGCCACCTCCCCCCGCTTCGGCCTCTTCGAGATGGGCATAGCTGCAAAGATACTGGGCAGCCTCGAGGCCTTCGAGAGCCCCCTCCACCGCAACCCTGTGCCCGCGGGCGCTTCTGCCGTGATCGAGGGCTACCTCACGAGGGAGATGGAGGAGGAGGGGATGTTCGTGGACGTGATCCGCACTTACGACAAGCTGCGCCCCCAGCCCGTGCTCAAGGTGGAGAAGGTGTTCCTCAGCGAAGAGCCTACTCACGTCATACTCTCAGGGGGCGCTGAGTCCTCGAACCTCATGGGGTTCTCGAGGGAGGCAGCCATATGGGAGGCAGTCTCTAGGGTGGTGCCCAGGGTCCACAGGGTGAGGCTGACAAAGGCCAGCGGGGGGTGGCTGCATGCAATAGTTTCCCTCACGAAAACTCATGAAGGTGATGGGAAGAACGCCATAATGGCCGCCTTCTCTGGCCACCCTAGCCTCAAGATGGTAATAGTGGTGGACGAGGACATAAACGTTGACGACTGGGAGGAGGTGGAGTGGGCCCTGGCGACCCGGTTCCAGGCTGACGAGGACCTGGTGCTGGTGAGGGGAGCCAGGGGATCTACTCTAGATCCTAGCGCAAAGGAGGGGCTAACAACTAAGATGGGCATGGACGCCACGAAGCCGTTAAACGCTGGTATAGAGTTTGAGAGGGCAAGAATTCGAGCGTAGGTTTTATATTTATAGGTTTTCTAAATATATTTTTCCAGGGATCGCAGTGCTCGAGATAAGGTGGCATGGCAGAGGGGGGCAAGGGGCGGTAACTGCTTCTATCGTCCTTGCCGAGGCCGCCACAATGGAGGGCCTCTACGCCCAGGCCTTCCCCGAGTTCGGGCCGGAGAGGAGAGGGGCGCCTGTGAGGGCTTACACCAGGATCTCCGAGAGGGAGGCCATAGTGGTGAGGTCGCCCATAGTTGAGCCCGACGTTGTCGTAGTTCTAGACCCTAGCTTGCCTCCCCCGCTCTACCTTTCGGGGCTTAAGGAGAGCGGCGTGCTCGTCATCAACAGCAAGCGCAACCCCAAGGAGATCGCGGAGATGGCTAGGAGGAAGGTGGTGGTCGTGGACGGGACTAGCATAGTCCTCAAGATCCTCAAGGTGCCGATAGTTAACGTAGCTATGCTCGGGGCGCTGGCGAGGGCGTTGGAGAGGCCGAGCTTGGACAGCCTCGCGAGGGCTACCCTCAAGGTCCTCTTCGGCTTCCAGTGGCAGGGCTCTCTGGAGCTCTTGCTCAAGAGCCCCGCTCTGGGCGAGCCCCTCCTCGCCAACGTGGCGGTGCTGCAGGAGGCGTACAGGTCTGCTGAGGTGTTGGAGCCATGAGCTGGAGAGAGCTCCCCCGCGGAGGCCTTATATTAGAGCCTGGGAACAGCGCGAGGAGGAAGACGGGCGACTGGCGGGTCTACAGGCCTGTGCTAGATAACGACAAGTGCATCCGCTGCCTCCTCTGCTGGGCCTACTGCCCGGAGGGGATCTTCAGCATAGTAGACGGAGAGTACAAGGTGGGCAACAGGAGCTGGAGCTTCTCCCTGAGCATAGACTACGATTACTGCAAGGGCTGCGGGATTTGTGCAGAGGAGTGCCCCGTAGGAGCCATTAAGATGGTGGAGGAGGTGAAGTAGATGAAGAGGGTGCTCCTCAACTCAAACTATGCGGTAGCATACGCTGTAAGGGACGTAGACGTGGACGTGATAGCTGCCTATCCCATAACCCCCCAGACGGGCGTGGTGGAGAAGCTCTCGGAGCTCATAGCAGGGGGGGAGCTGGACGCTGAGATGATACATGTGGAGAGCGAGCACTCTGCGCTGAGCGCCGTGGTGGGCGCGGCAGCTGCGGGGGCGAGGGTCTTCACTGCCACCTCCTCTCAGGGCCTCGAGTTCATGCACGAGGTCCTCCCGATAACGGCTGGGATGAGGCTGCCCGTGGTGATGGCGGTAGCGACAAGGGCCGTCTCTGCTCCCCTAAACATCTGGTGCGACTACAGCGACCTCATGAACGTGAGGGACAGCTCCTGGATAACGACCATCGCCTCCACTGCCCAGGAGGTCTACGACTCGGTCATCGAGGCTTACATGGTGGCAGAGGACCCCCGCGTCCTCCTGCCAGCTATAGTGGCTTACGACGGCTTCTGGATGAGCCACACCTACGAACCCCTCTTCGTTCCAGAGGATCCCAGAGAGGTGAGGGAGCTGGTGCCCCGGAGGCAGAGGGAGAGGCTAGATCCTGACAGCCCCATAACCTTGGGGACCCTCGTAGGCCCCGACTGGTACTACGAGCTCAAGTACCAGCAGGTCGAGGCCATGAAGATGGCAAAGGAGGTGATGGCTGAGGCGAGGGGGAAGATGCAGAAGGTGCTGGGCAGGTCCTACGAGCCCATAGAGAGTTACGAGGCTGAGGGGGCAGACCTCCTCGTGCTGACCTATGGGGGAATATTTGGTAACGTGATGGAAGCGGCGAGGAGGTACAGGGAGAAGGGGGCAAGGGTGGGGGCGCTGAGGCTAAGGCTGTGGAGGCCCTTCCCCGGGGAGGAGCTGAGGAGGGCAACAGAGGGAGCATCGAAGGTCATTGTTATCGACAGAGCAGTCAGCTACGGCACCCCCATTTCGGGACCCGTGGCGCTGGAGGTCATGGCCAGCCTCTACGGGAGCGGCATAGACGTGGTGAGCTTTGTCGCAGGGCTAGGGGGGAGGGCTGTGACGGAGAGGGACGTGATGGGCATGATCGAGAGGGGCTCCAAGGTGAAGGGGATGAGGGAGACGCTCTACTGGGGAGTGAGGGGGGTGGAAGCATGAGGATCAGGACCCTGAGGGATCTCCCGAGGGAGGAGCTCTTCGCTCCCGGCCACGGCCTCTGCGCTGGATGTACTGCAGCAACTATCATAAGGCACCTCCTGAAGGTCGCAGGGAAGAACACCATCGTCGTCAACGCCACTGGCTGCGTGGAGGTCTCCACTACCATGTACCCGTACACCTCCTGGAAGGTGCCCTGGCTCCACGTGGCTTTCGAGAACGCCTCAGCTGCAGCAAGCGGCATCGAGGCGTCGCTGAAGGTCTTGGCGAGGAAGGGGCTCATTGAGCGGGACAGGAAGATAAACGTGATAGTGCTTGCAGGAGACGGCGGCACCTACGACATAGGGTTGCAGGCCCTCAGCGGCATGTTGGAGAGAGGTCATAGGGTGCTCTACGTTCTCTACGACAACGAGGCCTACATGAACACAGGGATCCAGCGGAGTGGCTCCACGCCTCTCCATGCCTGGACCACCACGACTCCAATAGGCAAGGTCCTCCGCGGTAAGCCCCAGCGCAAGAAGCCCATAGCCGACATAGTGCTGGCTCACGGCATAGACTATGTGGCAACCACGAACGTGGCTTACCTCATGGACATGTTGCAGAAGTTCAGCAAGGCCCTAGAGCTCGAGGGCCCCTCCTTCCTCCACGTGCTCCAGCCCTGCCCCACTGGCTGGAGGTTCGAGCCGAAGTACGGCATAAAGCTGGGCAGGCTGGCTGTGGAGACTGCAATGTGGATCAACTGGGAGTCGACGAAGGGGGACTTCAAGGTCACGACCCGCGTGCCGAAGAGGAAGCATGTGAGGCACTACCTCACGTTACAGGGCAGGTTCAGGGGGCTGACGGAGAAAGAGATAGAGGAGGTCCAGGAGCACGTCAACAGGGAGGTAGAGAGAATAAACAAGCTCGTGGGAGAGGAGGTCATAGGGCCTTTAGGCGAGTAACCTCTTCGTTCCCTCTTTGCTCAAGAGGTTTATCAGCTCTGTCCTGTGCCTGACCTCGTCAGCAAGCAGATCTTTTGCCAAGTTCTCCGTAACTGGGTCCTTGCCGTGGGTTAGCTCGTAGAGCTCCTTGTAGCCATCTATGGCACACTCCTCCGCCTTGATGGCAGCTATCAGCCAGCCGTCTATGTCGTAAGGGTCTTGGGGCAGCTCTGGGTATTTGCAGCGGGACATCTCCCAGAGGCTCCTGAAGTCCCTCGGCAACTCCACCTCCAGGCTCTGGAGCCTCTCAGCGATCATGGGCGCATGCTTTGTGAGCTCCTCCTTTGCCTCCTTCATGAAGTTCTCCGCTATCTCTCCCGAGACATGGCCCATTATGGTGTGGGCTGTCAGCATGTAGTAATAGCCTGCCAGCCACTCATCTGCATATGCAGCCAGAAGGGCTTGAGAGAGCCTCTTCTCGTCCACGGCCTTCACAAACTCCTTCCGCATTTTCTCACCGTTTTTCCTGCGCTGTGTAAAGTTAATAACTCCCCTACAGAGCAGGGGAGTAGGCCATGCTGGTAGAAGTGAGCTCGGTGAGCAAGAGCTTCGGGAACGTGAGGGCTCTAGTTAACGTGTCTCTGAGAGTTCCCCCCTCTCGGATAGTGTGCCTCGTAGGCCCCAACGGGGCGGGCAAGACCACCCTGCTCAGGATCATCATGGGACTACTGAAGCCCGACGGGGGCACGGTGAGGGTCTTCGGGAGGGCCGAGTGGAGCACTGAGCTGAGGAGCAGGGCGTATTACCTCCCGCAGGAGGCAGGGCTGCCCAAAGGGCTCACGGGGAGGGAGTTCCTCTCCTTCCTGACGAAGATCTACGGCAGAGGATCTGTGGAGAGGGGCGCAGAGTTCTCCAACCTCGGGAAGGACCTCGATAGGCGCGTGGACGAGTACAGCACGGGAATGAAGAGGAGGCTCCTCGTGGCAGCGGGCCTCATGCTTGAGCCAGAGCTGATGGTGCTGGACGAGCCCACGGCAGGGGTGGACGTGGTGCATGCTCTGTACGTTAGGGAGGCAGTGACCTCCTTTGCCAGGGAGAAGGGGGCAGGGATCATCTACACCAGCCACAACATGCTAGAAGTTCAGTACGTGTGCGATGAGGCGATAGTGATGCACCAGGGAGCTGTCGTGGAGGCAGGGGCGCCTGATGAGATAATAGCAAAGTACAAGGTGAAGAACCTGGAGGAAGTGTTCGTGAGGGTGGTCAGGGGATGAGCAAGACCCTTGCCCTAGTGCAGAGGGAGCTCCTCTCCCTCTTCAGGGACAGGTACGTGCTCTTCTCCGTCATCGTAGCTCCCTTCCTCTCCATGTTGCTCATCGGAGGCATAACTGTGGCAGCCATAAGCAACATAGAGGTGGAGCAGGGCAACAAGGCGCCCTCTGGCCTCTCGATATGCCTTGAAGATCCCGGCGATGAGATAGCTGCAGAGGTGGCGAAAAGGATGGGGGCGCCCATCGGCTGCGGGGAGGCAAGGTATCTCCTGACCATCAAGGAGGGCTTTGGAGATGCGGTGGAGAGGGGGCAGAGGGGGAGGGCCGTCCTTAGAGCTGTTACGACGAACCCCCTCTCCCTCCCTGATGCCACCGCTACCGTTGCCGTGAACCAGCTGCTGGAGGCTGCCACCCTTCAGGTCGCGATAGAGAGGGGGATAGTAGGCAGGCCGCCGCCAGCCCTGGTAGAGGTGGAAAGGCTGTACGTGGTGAGGGGCAAGGTCATGAGCGAATCGGTAGCCACGGTCACTGCTTCCCTCATGTACGCCCTCCTCTTCCTCGCAATGCTGATTCACTTCGTCACGATCCAGGTAGGCTCCATAAGCGTGGGAATCGAGAAGGAGGCGAAGATCGCTGAGAGCCTCTTCACCTACCCCCTCGAGCGGTGGCAGCTCGTGACGGGCAAGATAGCGGGGGTCTTGGCCACTTCGCTCGTGACCCTCCTCAGCCTCCTGGCAGGTCTTCTCTTCACATATGTGGCCATTCTCTCACAAGTGGAGGTAGGAGGGAGGGCAGCTGCAGATGAGGTGCTCCGGATACTGGGCGAGGCGTCCTTTGGGCTACCTCAAGCGATGGTGACTGGGGCGGCTCTCTTGACGTTGGCCCTCACCTCCTCCCTCCTCGGCACCCTCTTCGGGTACATTTTCGCCAGAGACATAAGGGGAGCGCTCGTGGCCAGCTCTTACGTTGGGCTCGTGACGGCGTTGCCGGTCCTTCTAGACCTAATGCTCCTGGGCTCCGAGGGCAACCCCATATTCTATGTGTTCCCCATATACCCCCCTCTTGAGGCTATCAGGTTCTCGCTCTTCGAGGCGTGGGGGATGAGCTTGCTCTCCCTCTTGCTCTCTGCCCTCTATGCGCTTGCCCTGTTCTTCCTAAACACAAAGGCTTTCCAGCCATCCCTCATAATATACGGCATAAGGGCCCTCCTACGCGGCATAGTCTTTTAAATCTTGGGAGCTCGACTGGCGAGGGGAAACAGTGGGAAGTGCTGAGCGCCTTAAGGACTTTCTGGGCCCTGAAAAGGTGATCACGGATCCTGCCATTGTGGACCTCTATGCGCGGGAGCCCAGCGGCCTCGCTTCGAAAGCTATGGCCGTCGTGTTCCCGGAGAGCAGCAGGGACGTCTCCAGGATAGCTGCCTACGCCTACAAGAACAACATCAAGATATACCCACAGGGATCTACCTCTGCGCTCTCTGGCTCAGCAGTGCCCAGCGAGGAGGGCATAGTTCTCTCCTTCGAGAGGATGAACAGAGTGCTAGGGGTGAGCGTAGTGGACTCGACCGTGGACGTAGAGCCGGGAGTTAGGTTGGGGGACCTGAACATAGAGCTTGCCCGCCACGGCTACATGTTCCCCATAGACCCTGGCAGCGTTAACGTGGCAACGGTGGGGGGCTCAATAAACTCGGGGGCAGGGGGGCTGAGGGGGGCTAGGTACGGCACTATGCGCGACTGGGTCCTCGGGCTCAACATAGTGCTGCCAGATGAGAAGGGCACGGAGCTCAGGATCGGGTGCAGGACCACCAAGTGCCGCCAGGGCTATGACCTGGTAAGGCTGATGGTGGGGAGCGAGGGAACTCTAGCTATAGTCACAGAGGCGACCCTCAAGATAACGCCTTTGCCGGAGGCAATGGTTACTGCTCTCACGTTCTTCACAGAGCTCGAGGACCTTTACGAGGCTTACAAGGAAATCAAGGAGAGCAGGGTACTGCCGCTCGTGCTCGAGTTCATGGACTACGAGACCGCCCTCCTAGCAAAGGAGGCATCCGGAGCTCCCGTGGAGGTGGAAGGTCACATGCTGCTCGTGGGAGTGGACTGCAACAGGGAGGCAGTGAAGAGGGTTGAGGCGTGGCTCTCTGAGCTCATGAGGAGGCATAACGCCAAGAGGGTGTTCACGGCCATCGGGCAGGAGGAGGCAGAGAGGCTCTTCACGCTGAGGAGGAGCCTCTTCCCAGCGCAGGTCTTCTTCGGCAACAAGCGCTATCCTGGCAAGAGGCTCATAGTGTTGCTGGAAGACATAGCCGTTCCTCCCTCCCGCCTCCTGGAGGCGATAAACAGGATCAGGGAGGTTAGCAACAGGTACGGCCTCCAGGTCTCCATGGGCGGCCACGTGGGAGATGGAAACCTCCACCCCTCAGTAGCGTTCCCCGTAGACGACGAGCAGGTGAAGAGGAAGGTGATGGAGTGGCACCGCGAGGTCGCGAAGATAGCCCTCGAGCTTGGCGGCACCGTTAGCGCTGAGCACGGCATTGGCACCCTCAAGAGGGGCCTGCTCGAGATGGAGATGGAGGCCTTGGGCTCGAAGAGGGCCCTCGAGCTGATGAGAGGGATCAAGAGGGTCTTTGACCCCAAGGGCATCCTGAACCCCGGAAAGGTGATCTGATGAAATACGCCCTCTCTGAGGCAAGCAGGTGCGTTTACTGCGGCTTCTGCGAGCCCGCCTGCCCCACCCTGTACCCCGGCGGCCACAGGGGTCACGGCCCGAGGGGGAGGTTGCAGCTAATAGCAACCCTAGCGCAGAACGGGGCGAGCAGATTGGTGGAGGAGGCCCTCTACACATGCCTCCTTTGCGGCGCCTGCACCCTCCTCTGCCCTGCCAAGATAGACGTTGCTGGAGCTGTGAGGGAGGCCAGAGCCTACTTGAGGTCCCGCATGGCGTAGGCCTTCAGCTCCCTGATCAGGCGGGAGAGAGGTATCCCCACAGGACAGGCCTCATCGCACCTCCCGCAGCCAAGGCAGAGGAAGCTCAGCTTTGCAGCCTCATTTGCGTCGTAGGTTATGGCTGTCCAGACGAGCCCCATGGGGCCGCCGTAGACGGGCCCTCCCCAGCGGTTGGCTGTGTGGATCCAGACGGGGCACTCGTACTGACACCTGCCGCAACGGATGCAGTAGAGCTGCTCCGCGAGAGCTCCCTTCCTGGCGGCCGTCCTGCCGTTATCTATGAACACGACGTGCTGCTCCACTGGCCCCTGGGCTCCATAGACCCTCGTCCTCTCTATGTCTGCAGTGCTGCTGGGGCCGGAGATCACGTTTATGTAAGTAGGCGGGTAGAGGCCGGCAAAGGCAGACTGGACCATGGCTACCTTGATCGCGTCCATGAGGGTGGGGACCACCTTGTCCACTGGCACTAGGGCAATGTGGAGGGGCGGAAGGCTCGACACGAGCCTGACGTTGCTCTCGTTCTCCACAGTAACTATCGCGCCCGTGTCCGCTGCCAGCGCGTTTGCGCCCGTTATCCCCGCCTGAGCTCTAACTATCTTGCCCCTCAGGAACTCCCTCGCTGCCCTCACAGCGCTCTCTATGCTCTCCCCCTCCACCTTTGCCCCAGCCTTCTCGAGGAGCTCCACAGCCCTCCGCCTGCTCATGTGGACCGCGGGCGTTATGGTGTGCATAGGCTTAGTGCCCTCCAGCTGGATCAGGAGCTCTCCCAAGTCCGTCTCCCACACCTCGTTTCCCATGGCCTCCAGGTAAGGCCTGAGCCCCACCTCCGCAGCTGCCATGCTCTTCGAGAGGACCACGAGCTTCCCCCTCCCGATCAGCTTCCCCACTATCTCCCTTGCCTCCTCTGCCGTCTCAGCGAGGTGAGGCGTAGCCCTCACTGCCCTCAGGCTGTTCATTGCCTGCTCCAGCAGCTCGTCCAGCCTAGCTATCGCCGCCCTCTTTATCTCCCTGACCTCCTCCGCGAGGGCTAGCAGCTCTGGCCTGCTCCTGAGCACTTCCTCCACTTTTGCCTGCGTGCCAAGGGAGGCCTTGCTGAGCGCGCTCTGGAACTCCTCGTCCTCTAGCGCTGCCTCTATCTCCTCGAATGCCCTCATTTCACCTCGCCTGCCAGCAGGAGAGCTATGTCCTCCACCCTCTCCCTGCTTGCCACCTCCGCGAGGTTGATGTAGCAGATGGGGCACATGGTCGCGATGAGGGAGGACTTCTCGGAGAGCTCTGACAGCCTCACCCTCGCTATCTTTTTCGCTATCTTCGGCGCGAGCCCCTCGATAGGGCCTCCGCAGCAATACGTCATCCTCCTGCTCCTCCTGGGCTCCAGGACCTTGTAGCCAGCCCCTTCCAACAGCTTGCGGGGCTGCTCCACCACGTTCTCAAAGCGCGCGTAAAGACATGGGTCATGAACGACCACCTCCCCCCTTCCCACAGCTGAGGCGCTGATCACTTCCAGGTAGCTCCTGACGCTGAGATCGAAGCCGTCCACATACTTAGGGTAAACGCTCCGGAGGACATGGGTAGTGTGGGGGTCTACTGCGATCACCTCCTGGGCTCCCCTTGCCTTCAGTGCCTTGAAAACCTTCCTTGCCTGCTCTGCGAAGAGCTCGTCCAGCCCCAGGTCGTAGAGGAGGACGCCGCTGTACATGTCGTCCTCGTAGGCATAGGCAGGCCTGATCCCAGACCTCTCCAGCAGTTTCACTATAGACCTCAGGACCCTCTCCACATATGCCCTCACCTCCTCCCTTGGCCTCACAGCTATTCTGAGAACTGAGGGGGGTAGATGGCGAGAGAGCTTCAGGCCGAGAGAGGAGAGGCTAGAGCCTTCCAGGAGGGAGGTGTAATCTACTATGGACACAATGTATGGCGCGAGCTGGTAGAGGGCGCCCGTGTACAGCATGGGGGAACCTCTGGACGGCAAGCTGATCCCCTTTGCCCACGAGTAGGCCACGTCGGAGGGAGCAGGGAAAGGTAGACCATATCTTTTCATGCTGTCAGCTATGAGCCGCGCGATCTCTCTCGGCTCAAAGGGCAAGCATGCTCCCTGACGAGCGCGGCTTCCGGCGTTTAAATTTTATATAAGGATCGATAGAGGGCTTGCAGAGGAGGCGTGGGGAGGCTTGGAAAGCGAGGGGAAGGAGAGGATCGCGAGGATGCTCGACGCTCTCCCCTCAGCCTCTGCCCTCAAGGACCAGCCAAAGCAGCTGAGAGAGAAGAGGATCAGGCTCAAGTTCGACAACAACCTCGACAAGAACTTGGTGAGGATCAACGCAAGGCTGGCAAGGGCCTTGGGCATTCAAGACAAAGTGGAGATAGTGGTGGCAGCGAGGACGAGAGTGGTTCTACAAGCGCTAGTGGATGAGAACGTGGAGGAGGAGAGGGTTTACGTCAACCCTGCCCACTTCGTGGAGAGGGGAGTAGCAGACAACAGTATAGCAACGGTGAGGGCTAGCAGGTGAACTGGGTGGACTCTGACACCCTGCTGGAGGAGCTGGCCCAGAGCTTTTACGAACAGCAGGAGCTGCTCGAAGAGGCGAAAAGAAACCTCTCCCTGGCGAGGGCTGGCGGGAACGTCTCTTTCGAGGAGACGGTGAGGCTCCTCAGGCTGAACAGGGAGAGGATAATGAACAACCTCGGCTTCCTCGATGCGAAAGAGGGTTCCGAGGACCTCTTTGCCCTCGTGGGCTATTACTTTGAGGTCGCCTCCCTTAACGAAAGAGAGGTGCTCATAGAGCTCTCCCAATACGTGAACGTGAACGAGGACCTGGAGGCCTTGAACAGGACCAGGCAGATGGCGAAGGAGATCCTCAACAGGCTCGTTTAAAGCTTAATTAGGCTATAGCGAGAGGGGGGATCAGGTGGCCGGCGTGGCCCAGAGGCCTGTGGTGGCCTTCATCCTCGTCAACGTAGAGATGGGGGCAGAGGAGGAGGTTAGGGAGGCGTTGCTTAAAAAGCACGGGGGGCACGTGACGGAGGCATGGATCACTTACGGAGAGTTCGACCTAGTCGTGAAGGTCGAGGTAGTCAGCATGAACGACCTCGAGAAGGTGACCACAGCGATAAGGACCATATCCGGGGTGAGGAGGACCGTTACCCTGATAGCTGTCTAGCCTCCCTTGGCACTGGATAGCGGAGCACTGCCAACACGCTGCCGAGAGCCAGCAATCGCCTCCCAGCCGGGCTGTCCTCGGGCACGAAGGTGATCCTTGCGCCGCCCTTCTCTGCATCCTCGAGGATGCTCGCAAAGTCCTCCCCTCTGTCCAGGTCATAGAGCGCAGAGTCTACTATCAGCAGCTCCTTCACTACCTTCAACTTAGCAACAGATCTCACGTCCTCGAGCCCGTAGGCAACCCTGTCTGCCTCCCTCGCCGCCAGCTCCATGAACTCCGCGAAGACCTTCTCTGCATCTATCACAGCCAGCTCCCTCAGCCTCTCCATGGTGGACTGCCTCCTCATGGCCTCCTCCACGCCTGCCGTCCCTCCCATGGACGCGGCGTCTGTGAACACGGGCATGCTGGGCGCCATCGCCCTCAGCCTCTCTGCCAGCTCTTCCTTGAGGAAGCCTGGCCCCACGACCATGATCATAGAGGCCTCGTTAGAGCTGGCTATCTCCACGCACCTCTGCGCAAGGGAGGCCAGCGCCTCCTCCAGCGCCCTCTCCCTTCCCTCGTCGCCTTTTGACGGCAGCCTCAGCATCCCCTCCTCTGCTATCTTGTAGCCCACGGCAGAGATCACTGCAAGGGCATACTCTTCATAGTCCAGGGCGACCAGGAGGGCCCTCCCCCTCGGCCCGCTCCCCCTCATCCTCTCCAGCGCCCTCTCGCTCCACCCCTCCTCCCTCTCCACCGTTATCGTAGCCCCTGCCTGCAAGGTCATTGAGTGATGCTTCCCCACCACTCCGTACTCCTCTGGGCCCTCCACGATTATGCCAGCTATCCTGAGCCTGCCGGTGAAGGGCTGGAACTCAACGGCCTTCACTTTCAGCTTAACGGTTATGACCCTCCTCTCCTTCTCCTCCCCTCTCCCTGACTGCACGTCCCTTGCAGTTCTGCCAACGACGTAGTCCCCGGGCTTGAGCAGGGTCTTGAGGGTCCAGAGGTCCTCCTCTACGTCCACCCTGAGCGTAACTGCCCGCCTGTTGGGGTGAACCTCTACGATCCTCACTTCTCTCGCCTGTAGTAGACCCCTGGCGCTATTTCCTCCCCTTCAGCCCTCTCCTCGTATATCCTTACCCTCACCTTGTGGAGGGCTGCTATGTCCCCTGCTGCCCCCTCTAGCTCCTTCGAAAGTAGCAGCTCCCCCCTCAGCGGCTCGCTCAGCCTCAGGCCTTCCCTCTTCTTGAGGTTCCACACGGCGCTGTTGACCTCCATGATTTTCCTCGCTATCCTCGCCAGCTCTGCCCTCTCCTCGCCCAACGTCCTTTGCGGGAAGAGCTGCCTGTGAACGCTCTTGCCGTACATCTGCCTAAATATGTCGTCAGTGATGAAGGGCATGATGGGCGAGAAGGCTATCAGGATGCCTTTGAGCATAGTGTGCAGGGCGGCCCAGGCAGAGGACTGGGCTTCCCTGCTGTGAACCCCCTCCCTGTTGTATGCTCTGTCCTTCGCCAGCTCCACGTAGTGGGAGGCAAAGACCTCCCAGGAGAGCTCGTAGAGCAGGTTTGCAGGCTCGTACACGTCTAGCTCTCCATAGGCATTGTCTACCCTCTCCATGTACTCCTCGTAAAGGGCTAGGAAGGCCCTGTCGGTAAGGTTCGCGATCTCTCCCTCCTCAGGGAAGGAGGAGATGAGCCTAGCCACGTTCCACAGCTTGGTCACAAGGAGCTTCCCGGTCCTCACCTTCCCCTCGTCGAACCTGTAATCGTAGCCCACTTTCGAAGCAACTGCAGCCCAGAAGCGGAACGCGTCGGCGCCGTACTCTTTTATTATGGGCTCTGGATCTATGATGTTGCCGAGAGACTTGTGCATGGGCCTGCCAGTGGGGTCAAGCCCCATGCCCGTTATGCGGGCCCATCTGAAGGCAGGCTTCCCTGTGAGCTGGTAGATCCTTAACATCGTGTAGTAAAGCCAGGTCCTGATTATGTCTTGCCCCTGCGGCCTGAGTATGGACGCTGCCGGGTAGTCCTTGAGGCCAGCCCTCTTTGCCACGTAAAGGGGCGAGATGCTGGAGTCGAACCAAGTGTCCAACACCCTTTTCTCTCCCACGATCTCTGAGGACGGCGCGCCGCACTTAGGACACCTCGTCCACGGGTTCTCCTCCCAGGGCCTGTAGTAGCCCCTCTTCTCAGGGAGGAGCACAGCTCCACACCTTGAGCACCTCCACATGGGTATCTCCGTAGCATAGTACCTGTCCCTCGAGATGGGCCAGTCCATCGTTATGGCATCGATCCAGTCGAGGAGCTTCTTCTTGTGCATCTCCGGCTTGAACTCTATCATATCTGCCAGCCTCCTCATGTCCTCCCTGAAGCTGAGCTGGGAGAGGAAGAGCTCCCTCCTGTGGACTATCTGGAGGGGAGTCTTGCACCGCCAGCACTTGGGGACCTTGTGCAAGATCTTCTCAACCCTCTCCAGCTCCCCCCTGCTCTGGAGGAGCTCTGCGGCCTTAGCCCTCGCCTCCTTTACCAGCAGGCCCGCGAGAGGGCCGGCCTTGTCGCTCAAGGTGCCGTCCTCCCTGATCACGACGTTGGGCTTCAGTTTCAGCTCGTTGAAGAGCCTCACGTCCTCCTCATCGCCGTAGCTACAAATCATCATGAGGCCCGTGCCGAACTTCGGATCCACGGCTGGGTGTTCCACTATCGTAAGCTCGTGACCGAAGAGGGGCGCCAAGGCCCTCTTCCCCGCAAGGCCCTCATATCTCTTGTCCCCCGGGCTGTAGGCGAGGGCAGCACACGCTGCTAGCAGCTCGGGCCGAGTGGTGGCAACCAGGAGAGGCCTGCCGTCCTCTGCAAGCCTGAACTTTACGTAGTAAAGGAAGCCCTCCTCCTCCTCGTGCTCCACCTCTGCCTCAGCCAGCGTGGTGCCGCACCTAGGGCACCATCTGACGGGCCTCTCTGCCTCGTAGATGAGCCCTCTCTTGTACATCTCCACAAAGGTCTCCTGCGTGAGCGCCCTGTACTCCGGGCTGTCCGTTCCCTGAGGCCAGTAGTCGAAGCTGCAGCCAAGGGATTTCCAGATCTCCACTATCTCTGCCTCTGCCTTGTCGAGGAACTGCTTGCACAGCTTCAGGAACTCCCTCCTCCCCTCAACCGTGGACGCCATCTCTTTCGCGTTGATCTTGTTCAGCTTCTCCACCTGGACCTCAACGGGGAGGCCGTTCCTGTCGGCATAGAAAGGCATCACGACGGAGTAGCCCTTGATCCTGAAGTACCTCCCCACCATGTCTATCTGGGCGAAGTGGGAAGCACCTCCCACGTGCCACCTCCCGCTTGCATATGGCGGCGGCGTGTCAATGACTATCAGCTTCTCTCCCTCGATTCGGCTCTGGTAAAGGCCCTCTTCCTCCCAGAGCTTTCTGAGAACCCTCTCGCGCTCAGAGTGATCCCACCGAGTGCCCGAGATCTTTGGCTTGAGAGTGACCATGGGCCTCACCGCGCGCCTTCGGCGTAGAGCCCAAGAGAGCTAAAATTTTGTTTCGAGCATAGGACTAGATTTTAAGGCTTCGGGGGAGGGTTTTAGAGGGGATTAACGCTGAGCAGACTGATAGCAGTGCTGCCGCTCGCCTCCGTCTTCGTTGCAGGCTTCGTGATGAGCTTCCTCTTCGGCAAAGGGCTGACGTCCTTTGCATTCGTGGGAGGGCTGCTGGCCTATATTCTCATCTCCTACACCTCGCCCTCCCTGCGCTATTATCCCCTTGCGCTCCTTGTCGGGATTCATGTGGGCGCAGTCCTAACCTACTACACCAAGCCCCTCCCTCTCCCCTTCCTGATCGTGGAGATGAGTCCCTTCGGAGCCGCCATAAATGTAGACCTCGTTCAGGTCCTCCTGGCTTATGAGCTGGCGACGCACTACTTCAGCAGGAGGTCGCGCCTCCCCATGACTCAGCCAGTCGGAGGGAGCCCTGGCCCCGCACTAGGGGAGAGCAGGAGGGGCGTGGACGACAGTAATGAGAAAACGCGCATGCCAGAGAGGGAGGCAGGGGGCTGAAAGATTATAAGCACCAGAGAGGGATAGTCAGTGGAGCCGCGGTAGTATAGCCAGGCCCAGTATGCGGGCCTCTCGAGCCCGTGACCCGGGTTCAAATCCCGGCCGCGGCACCAGCCTGCGCGGCGTCGCGCTCAAAGGCGCTCCATTGCTCCCTCACGACTCCTCGCCCCATTTAGAGAAGGGGAGACATAGCGTAGCAGGGAGCCAGCCCCATAGTCGGGGGGCATGCCTCGGAGGGCCTCCATGACAGCAATCTAGCGTAAGCAGGGGAGGCTGACCGCTTCCTCCCTCGGCACAGGCGAGAGGCTAGGAGGGACATCTTCCTTGGAAAAATGATAAGTTAGCGCAGAGGAAACATGTTCTGCCCCCTACTGTCACTGCCAAAACAGAACGTCCCTCACCATCGTGTCAACAGGCCTCCACTCCCTCTTCAAGATCCGGGACGCGTAGCGGTAGCGGAAGCGGAGCTGGCTGAGGGTTAGGGCTGGGAGGGTGCCTCGAGGGACCAGCCTGAGCAGGAGCGGAGCCAGCTGCGCGCCGAGCCAGCCGAAGGGCTGGAGGGGGAGGGGGAGGCACCTCCTGTTAGTCTGCCTGCAACCGCTCATGACGAGGTCCCCTATTTCAGGGTAGTAGGGGGAGACTACGTGGAGCCACTTCCCATCGTACTTGCCCTCTCCGGCCTCGACGAGGATCTCTGCCACGTCCCTTACGTGAACGATGGGGAGCCCGATCCCGAATCGAGGGGCTAGCCTTAGCGGAAGAGCCCTTCTGAAGAGCCTCCACTCAGGGTGATATCCCCAACCCCCTATGAGAAAGCCCGGCCTCAGGATGCTCCACCTGCCCTTCAGCTCCTTCCCCATCCTCACCAGAGCCCTCTCCCCCTCTGCCTTCGTGACCTCGTAGAAGCTCCAGTGCTGGCGCTCTCCGGAGAGGTGCTCCTCCTCCTCGTAAACCGTGCTCCCTGGCCTCAAGCCCTTGATGCCGCCTATGGCCCCTATGCTGCTGACGTGGACTACTCTCGCCCCTATAGAGGCTGCAGCCCTTGCAGTCTCCTCAAGGAGAGTGACGTGGGCCTCCCTGAACTCTTGGAGGCTACCGGTCAGCTTGCCTATGAGGTAGAAGTAAACGTCTCCCCCGAGCTCGGCTAAGGCCTTCTCTTCCACGCGGGGCAAGAGCGCCAGCCTCGCCCCTATCTTCTCCAGGTGGGCGGCTATCTGAGGCCTCTTCTTCTCAGACCCCTTTCGGCCCACCACCACTATCTCATGACCCTGCGCTGAGAGGACCTCTGCGAGGTTTGCGCCAAGAAAACCTATGCCCCCTGGTATGACTGCCCTCAAGCCTCCCTCCTCCCATCATCAGAATAGCTAACTTTATATATGCAAGTTCCACTCTATCGTCAGAGAGTTGACTCGCTATCCGCTCCCGAGGATAGCTCTGAGCAGCTGCCTGATGTCAGAGGGGAGGGAGAAGGAATTGATGGATAAGATAGCTACGCATGTCGAGCTGGTGCCCCTTTGCCCGCGCCTCTCCCTCGGCATCCAACAGCCCCGCCAGAGCCTTCTGCTGCTCGAGCAGAACGGTTCTCGGGAGCTCCTCAGCCTGAAGGGCAGAGTGAGGGTAACGAGGGAGGAGCTCTTGCCGTTCGCGCTAAGATCTATTGCCCACCTCGAGGTGGACGGCTTCTTGCTCAGGTCGGAGAGCCCCTTCTGCGGCGTCCTAGATGCAAAGGTGCTTGACGGGGAGCTGAGGGTGAAGGGGAGGGACGACGGCCTTTTCACTCAATGCATAAGGAGGTTCCATCCCCTGCTCCCCGTGGAGAGTCACAAGAGGCTGCTGGACTACGAGACGAGGAGGCTCTTCTTTGCCCGCGTCTTCTCCCTTGCAGACCTCAGGGAGACCTTGAAGGCAGCAGGCGAGAGGGAGCTCGCGGAGTTCCACAGAAGGCACAAGTACCTCCTCATGCTCCACTCCTCCCAGCACCTCAAGCTTCTGGGCAACGTAGTAGCTAACGGCAAAGAGAGGCCTCTGGAGGAAACGAAGCAGATTTACCGGCAGATCTTCATGGAAGCCTTGGCGAAGAACCCCTCGAGGAAGTCATATGTGAGGGTGTTCCTCCATGTTTACAACCGCATGAAGCGACGCTTGGATGAGAGGGAGAGGGAGCTCCTGAAGCAGCAAATTCACGAATACGGGGAGGGCCGCAAGGGGCTGAGGAGCCTCCTCCTCTCCTTCCAGGAGCTGCTCCGCAGGGAGGGGAGCAGCTGTGCCCTCCTCCAACGTTTTCTTCAGCCCTATCCGCCTGAGCTGGAGGTGATAGAGCCTGCAGACGCTTAAGATAGTTGCAGGCCTGGCGCTCGTGGACTCCCTGGAGGTCAAGAGAGACGTTTGCGTGCACGTCCGTGACGGGATCGTGGAGTCGGTGGAGAGCAAGGGAACTTGCAGAGGGGACTTCATAGGAGGCTCTGAGGTCCTCCTCTTGCCGCAGCCAGCTAACGCTCACGTCCACTCCGCGGACCACTCCTTCCCCGAGTTCGGCTCAGAGCTAACGCTTCAAGAGCTCGTTGCGCCCCCTCACGGGCTGAAGCACAGGCTCCTCTCTGCAACCCCCCACGAAGTGTTGGTGAGGAGGATGAAGGAGTTCTACGAGCTGGCCTGGAGAACGGGCCTCGGCCTGGTCGCTGACTTCCGGGAGGGCGGCGGCGTGGGGTGCAGCCTTGCCGCCATCGCGAGGGAGGAGGTCCCCAAGGGCATGAAAGTGGTGCTGTTGGGAAGGCCTGGGCCAGAGTGGCCTAAGGCCTGTGACGGGCTGGGCGCGCCGACGCCAATAGATTATGAGCAGGAGTTCTTCCTGGAGCTGGCAAGAAAGCACCGACCAGCCATGGCTCATGTGGCAGAGACGGAGGAGGTTAGGAGGAGGGGGGACCTGGAGGTGGCTTTGAAGGCAAGGCTTAATGCTGTGGTCCACGGCACTCACCTCTCAGAGGGAGACCTCCACGCGCTAAAGGAGGAGGGGATAGGGCTGGTGGCCTGCCCCTCCTCCAACATGTGGCACGGCGTAGGGCTGCCCCCTCTGGCGCAGGCGCTTAAGGTCGGCGTCACCCTCTCCCTGGGCACAGACAACGCTGCCTGGAACCTGCCAGACATATGGAGCGAGGTGAGGCAGGCCCTCCTCCTCGCCCGCGCACAGGGAGCGAAGGGAGAGCACGTGGCAAAGGCGCTGCTGGAGGCGATCTTCGTGAACTCCTATCAGCTATTGGGGGAGGAGGCAAGGCTGATACGGGAGGGGAAGAGAGCTAGCCTCCTGCTTATGTACGGAGAGGGGTTGGGGGTAACGAGGGCTTCAGATGTGTACGGAGCCGTCGCGAAGAGGGCAGGCGAGGCAGAGCTGATCGTGAGGGTGGACGGCAACGTAATCAGCGTTGCTAGGGGGAGGCCAGAGCTAATACCCCAATTGCTGAGGCAGAGAGGGGCGGATGAGGAGAGGACACCTTTTGAGAGGTGAAAGCGTTGACCTGCACCGACGCCCCTACGTAGGGGGCCTTGACCTAGCGGCGAGCGAGAGGAGATGCTCTGGCTTTGTCCTCCTTAACCGGTTAACGAGAGAGGCCGAGGAGGCCCGCTGCCTGTTCTCTGACGAGCAAATAGTAAAGGAAATAGAGAGCGTTGGAGTGTCCGTCCTAGCGGTGGATGCTCCCCTCACAGATGCTCCTCGAATGAGGGAGGTGGACAGAAAGCTGATCTCGATGGGCTTCCGCGTCCTCCCGCCGAGCTTTGGAGCTATGAGGGAGCTGACGAGTAGAGCATGGAGGATCTCGCAGAGGCTGAGCGCTGAGGTCATAGAGACGCATCCCCGGAGCGCTCTGAAGAGCGCCCGCGTGTCATCCGTGGGGGAGCTGTTGGAGAGGCTCGGCCTGAGATCCCGTCGCGAGCTAGGCTCCCTCGGGAGGGACGAGAGGGATGCCTTGATAGCAGCGGTCGTGGCCCTCTGCTACTCCCTGCGCAGCTGCTCGCTTGAGATAGCAGCAGGGGACGGCAAGGTTTATCTCCTCACGCTATAATCTTATTAGCCCATCCCACAGAGCCCGAGGTGGGCTAGGGCATGAGCGACCTCTACGAGAAGATCAGCGACCTGGCGAAGAGGAGGGGCTTCTTCTGGCCCTCTTACGAGATATATGGGGGAGTCTCTGGCTTTTACGATCTAGGTCCTTATGGCGTGCTGTTGAAACAGCGCATAATCGAGAAGTGGCGAGAGCTCTTCGTGAGGAACCATCAAGAATACGTAGTTGAGCTCGAGTCGCCCCTCATTGCCCCCAGCGTGGTCTTCGAGGCCAGCGGTCACGTGGAGCACTTCACCGACCCCATAGTGACCTGCAAGGGGACGGGCAGGAGGTACAGGGCAGACCACCTGATCGAGGAGGCCTTGGGCATAAGCGCAGAGGGGATGAGCACGGAGGAGATGAGCAAGCTCTTGCGAGAGAGGGGCGTGAAGTGCCCCGACGGGGGGGAGCCTGGCGAAGTCACGACGTTCAACTTGCTCTTCAAGACTCAGATAGGGCCTTACGAGGGCGACGTAGGCTACCTTCGCCCCGAGCTCGCGCAGGGAATGTTCGTGGCCTTCAAGAGGGTGCTGGAGGCCATGAGGAACAAGCTGCCTCTCGGCATTGCCCAGATAGGGAGGGTAGGGAGGAACGAGATCAGCCCTAGGCAAGCCATGATCAGGCTGCGGGAGTTCACCATTATGGAGATGGAGTATTTCGTGGACCCGGAGGACAGGGACGGCTCCTGCCCCTTCTTCGAGGAGAGGGCAGGCACGCGGCTGAGGATCTTGAGTTATGACGCGAAGGCGAAGGGAGGCGAGCCCCAGTCCTTCACCGTAGAAGAGGCCGTTATGGAGAAGGTCATAGTAGACAAGTGCCTTGCGTACTGGATGGCGGTGGGTCAGGAGTTCGTGGAGGCCCTTGGGGTGCCGAGGCACGAGATACTTTTCGTGGAAAAAGGGCCGGGGGAGAGGGCCCACTACTCCAGCCAGACCTTCGATCAGGTGGTGAGGACCTCACGCTGGGGATGGGTTGAGGTAGCAGGCCACAGCTATAGGGGGGACTACGACCTGTCGAGGCACATGAGCTACAGCAAGGCAGACCTCACGGTGTTCAAGCAGTACAGGGAGCCCCTCAACGTGAGGGTGAAGAAGGTCATGGTGGACAAGGGCGCGCTGGGGAGGCTCTTCAGGGAGAAGACCATGGAAGTCTTCTCGAGGCTGCAGTCGCTGCCGGCAGAGGTAGTGGAGGAGCAGCTGGCTAAGGAGGGGAAGGTCACGGTGGACGGCTACCAGGTGCCCAAGGAGGCTGTGAGGATAGAGGAGGTGGAGGAGAAGGTCACCGGAAAGAAGGTGGTGCCGCATGTAGTGGAGCCCTCCTTTGGGGGAGACAGGGCTCTGTACGTAGCTTTCGAATACGCATATCGCGAGAAGGAGGGCAGGGTCATCCTAGCTTTCCCCCGCGATCTAGCTCCGGTGCAGGCTGCCGTGCTGCCCCTCCTCGAGAACGATGAGGAGCTGATAAGGACAGCAAGGGAGATATACAAGGCGCTGGTCAGGGAGGGCTTCTACGTCATCTACGACGATAACGGGAGCATAGGGAGGAGGTATGCGAGGACGGACGAGCTGGGGGTGCCCGCGGCAATTACTGTAGACTACAAGACTTTGGAGGACAGGACGGTGACCATAAGGGACAGGGACAGCTGGAACCAGGTGAGGGTGAGGGCTGAAGATCTGCCCAGCGCCCTCAAGAAATTCTTGAGAGGCGCCCCCCTGGAGAGCCTACCCTAGAAGAGGTTGGCTTCCCCCCTCACTATCTTCTCCGTGTATTTAGTTATGCTGCTCAGCTCCTCGTCAGCTATTCTCTCTGCTTCCCTCCTGACGTCAAGGCTTAGCACAGCGCCCTTTGCCATCTTCAGCTTTATGTTAGCCATGTGAGGCATATCGATGGGCTTTCCGATCTGGCTCAGAAGGCTCACATAAGCCGTCGCGACCCCCCTGTCCCTCAGCGCCTCGTATATCCTCCTAGCTATAGCCCCAGCAACCACGTTGTAGACCTTGCCCACATGGCTCACCGGGTTCTTTCCCGCAGTGGCCTCCATGCTCATGGGCCTGAAGGGAGTGATGAGCCCGTTAACCCTGTTGCCCCTCCCCGTCGCGCCGTCGTCGCCGTGCTCTGAGCTGGTGCCAGTGACGGTAAGGTACACTATGTCCTTCTCCTTTATGTCTCCCGTGTTCACGAAGACCTCCACCTCCCTATCTCCAGCTATCCTCCCCGCGAGCTTTCTGACCTCCTCTGCTACCTCCTCCTTAATGGCCCAGTACTCCCCCGCGTCCTTAATGAGGCTGCTGATCATGGCAGCAGCAACGGTGAGGGATATCCTGTTCCCGTTCCTGAGCCCCATGACCTTTACGTCCTCTCCCACCATGGGATAGCGGGCCTTGAACTCCTTGCTGTTGAGCATCCTCTCCGTCTCAAGGACAAGCCTCTCGAGGGTGGAGAGGGGGGCATAGCTGATGCCCACGCTCGTGTCGTTGGAGAGCGGGACCTTTGTCTCTGCCTCAACGAGGGCCCGCAGGTCTGTGCTCCCCCTCCCTACCTTGTAGTCCACCACCACGTGGAGATCGGGGTTCAGGAACCTGAAGTTCTCCCTAAGCCACCTCCTTGCAGAGTCGAGAATTATCGAGCCGAAGGGGACGGGCTCCACGCCGCTCGAGGTCCTGACCTCTGTCGTGAGCCTCCCGGAGACCAGGATGTAGATGGGCTGGAGCACCTCTCCTCCTCCGAAGCGCGGGTTGCTCTGACCGCCCACGAGGAGCACCTTGTCCACGTTGTGATGAAGGATCCTCCCGAACTTCTCCTCGTAGTACCTGCTTAGCCCCACGCTGACAGCTTCGGCAACGGCGTCGCAGATGTAGTCAGGGTGCCCGAGCCCCTTCCTCTCTACCATCTCCACATCTAGCTCCTCCACGTCTAGAACTCTAGACTCCTCCACGACTATGTTCCTCATCTCCCCCGCCTGCGAGGATAAGAGCTAATCAGAAAACTCTTATATCCATTCTCCTAGAAGAACTTCGCAAAAGCCTCGTAAGCCCTGGCCCTGTGAGAGATCCTGTCTTTCTCCCAGCTCTCCATCTCTGCAAAGGTCCTATCTTCGCCTTCGGGCACAAATATTGGATCAAAGCCAAAGCCCCTGCTGCCCCGCGGCTCCTCAGCTATGCGGCCCCTCACTACTCCCACGAACACCCTCTCCACATCTCGAGAGACGAAGGCGAGCGCTGTCTTGAAGTAAGCGCTCCTGTTCGCTTCTCCCTCCAGCAACTTCAAGATCCCCCTTATCCCTATCTTCTTGAAGACATAGCTGCTGTACGGGCCTGGGAAGCCGTTGAGGGCCTCTACGAAGAGGCCAGAGTCGTCCACTACGAGGGGCCTTTTCAGCACCTCAAAGGCAGCCCTCGCGGCCCTCAGCGCTATCTCTTCAAGAACCTCCGACTGCACCTCCAGCTTCTCCATCTCCACCACCTCCGCCTCTATGCCGAAGCCCTGCAGGATCCTCTTCGCCTCCTCCCCCTTTGCCCTGTTAGCAGTGACTATGGCTACCCTCTTCCCCATACTGTCCTCCTCTCCTCCACGTACCTCCCCCTCAGCCTGATCTCCTCTGCCCTCTCCGCAACCCACTCCGCTCCCCTCACCTCTGCATATCCCTCGAGGAAGGAGGAGAACATTGAGTGAGCTATCCTAGCGTGGGCGCTCTCCACAGCCCTCCGGAAAAGGTGAACGTCCACGGCAAAGTCCTCCACATCGCTCGTGAACTCTGCGAGGCCGAAGTCTATCACCCTCAGCTCCCCCCTCGAGAATATGAAGTTAGACGTCGTAGGATCTCCGTGGGCTATGCCGGCCTCGTGCAGCCTTGCCACTATGGTGCCAGCTCTCCTCCCTAGCTCTATGGCCCTCTCAGCGTCCTTTTCCGCTACTTCCTTCAGCGTCTCCCCCTCTATGTACTCCATGACGATGAGGGACATGCTAGGGAACAGGGCATAGAGGCGCGGCGCAGGAACCCCCACCTCCCGCGCTTTCAGCATAACCCTGGCCTCCCTTACGCTCCTCTGCCTTGCTAGGCTGAGCGCCAGCTTGGGGTGCATGTAGGGCTTGGGGAGGCGGTACTTGAAGATGGCGGGCAGCCCCAGGAAGGTGCCGAGCCTCACCTCCGACTCTGCTCCCCTCTTCATGAGCGGGAACGCCCTAACGCTGCTCTCCAGAGCTGCCAGGAGCTCCTCCAAGGCCCATCACGGGAACCCGTAGTACCAGGGGACGGGCACTTGATCTACTCTCCACCTCTGGCGTATCGTTGCCCTCCTCGGCTCCACCCTCTGGCCCCACTTGAAGGCCGCCATGCCGGTAAGGGCTATCATGACTCCGTTGTCTCCTGCATAGCTCCGCGGGATGGGTCGAAACTGCGCTCCGTGAAGCGAGGCCATGAGGGACAGCTTCTCGTTGAGGAGGGCGCTGGCAGCGACTCCCCCTGTAAGCACCACCTCCCTCTTGCCAGTAAGGGCTAGGCCTCTCTCTAACACCTCAACCACAGAGGAATAGGCAATCTCCCGGAAGGTGAAGCATATGTCTCTCAGCGCCGCCCCTCCCCTCAGGGCTTTCAGGGCGGCAGTGAGGAGGCCAGAGAAGGAGGAATCTTGGCCCTTCACTACATATGGCAGCCCCTCAACGAACTCTCCCCCCTCGGCACAGATGTCCACTGCGTGCTTCCCCTCCCTCACGTATGGGGGAGCTATGCCCACCTCCCTCGCAAATGTGTCTAGCGCGTTCCCCAGCGGCAGATCTAGGGTTTCGCCAAAGACCCTGTACCGTCCCTCAGCGTAAGATATGACGGCAGTGTTGCCCCCCGCAACGTATAGCACTATGGGATCCTTTAGCCCCGTGAGCCACCTCGCCACCTCTATGTGGGCCACGGCATGGTTTACGGGCACAAGAGGCTTCCCGTAGTAGGCTGCCAGGGCCCTTGCCACGCTTGCCCCCACCCTCAGCTGCGGCCCCATACCCGGACCCAGGGCTACCGCTATGGCTTCTACCTCCCCCATCCTCACCCCGGCCGCCCCGAGGGCCTCCCTCACCGCAGCGCCGGCAACCTGGGAGAAAAAGGGGGCGACCTCGCGGGGGAGAATGCCTCCGCTCTTGGGAACGTACTGCTTCCTCACATCAGCAAGGACCTTGAGCTGATCGTCAAGGAGGGCGACGCCGAAAGTGTGGGCAGTGGACTCTATGCCAAGGACGATCACTTTTTCTTCTTCTCCTGCCTCTCCGGCCTCTTCTCCTTAGGCTGCTGCGGAGCTGCCTTCACTATGAACTCTGTGTAGCCGCACTTTCCGCAGTGCCACCTCTCGTTACCCTGCACATGGTGAGCCATAACGCTCCCGCAGCGGGGGCACCTCTTGTTCTTGAGCTTAGCCACCTTCTTTTCCTCATCGATAACGTACAGCTTGTGAACGTATGTCTTCAGCTCCTTGGCCTTCGACATCACGCGCCCTCCGGCCTCTCGCCGCCGTTCTTCTTGATCACGTGCTCAGGCTCAAAGAGCTTTGCCCTCTCGGGACTCTCGTATATGTGTACAACAACTGTGGACACGTTCGCACCGTACTCGGTGAGCACCGACCTTACGTAAAGCCTGGCGATGTCCACGCCATACCTCTGCGCAAGCCTCCGCCTCAGCTCAACCCTACTTGGAGTGGAGGCCAAGGGGTGGTAGACCTTGAGAGTAACCTCTCTCCTCCCTATCACCTTGTTCTGCCTCTCCTCCAGCACCTCTCCTTTCATCCCTCCCAAATCGATCAGCTTTGCGCTCAACAACCTACCCTACCCCTTCCCCTCATCTCCTTAGCCCTTATATAGCGAGAGGGCATCTATTTAAGGTTCACGAGAGAGAGGGAGGGGAGAGAGATGCCCATCAAGGACCCGGAGCTGCTAGCGATATTTGAGAAGAGGGTGATCCAGAAGAAGGTCTGCAGGAACTGCGGAGCACTGAACCCCATTAGCGCGGTCAAGTGCAGGAGGTGCAGGAGCACTAACCTAAGGCCGAAGAGTGCAGGAATAGCTAAGAAGTAACGTCGATTCTCCTAAGAGTTTCAAGGACTATCTTGCCTGCCACTTTCATGCTCTCCGTTATGGCCTCTGGCCCGAGCCTTCTGTAATGCGTCGGAGAATCTACTGTGACCAGCAAGGCGCTGCTCTTCACGTTCCTCATGTTCCCGATCAGGAACAGCGCAGCGCATTCCATCTCCACCGCAATGGCTCCCCTCTTGTTCCACCTCTCCGCGAAGTCAGGCCCCTCGCTGTAGAAGGCATCGCTGGACACCACAGGCCCTATATGATAGCGCTTGCCGCTCTTGCTGGCCTCCTCGATGAGCACTTTGAGCACCTCGTAATTCGGCGCAGCGGGCCCACAGGCTAGCTCGCCGTAGTACTGATAGTAAGGCCCACCTGGGTAATAGGAGGCCACCGTTGGGATCACGAGATCGCCTATCTCTACAGAGGGGCTGAGGGAGCCGCACGTCCCAAGCCTAATTATGGTCTTCGCCCCCAGCGCTATGAGCTCCTCGAAGACCAGGAGGGCGGAGGACGCCCCGATGCCATGGGTCGCGAGGGTGACAGGCATCCCCATGTACTTGCCCGTGTAGACCAGGAGGCCCCTGTTCTCGTTCACCAGCCTGGGCTCTTCCAGAAAGTTCTCTGCAATGAACCTTATCCTCCCGGGATCGCCTGCAACGACGACCTTCTCAGCGATGTCGCCGGGAGAGGCGCGGATGTGGACCGCCCTCCTCATCTTTGACCCCTCTCTAGAGGGGGAGCGTTAAAAAATTACCTCTTCAGGAGGACCAGGAGGCTCAGGAGGAGGGCGCTGGCAACGCCGAGCATAACGATCGATGGTCCAGAAGAGGCAAGCAAGCCGCCTAGCGGAGCCCCCACCGCGACTCCTGCAATGTTGAAGACCTGCTGGAGGCCTGCCGCAGTCCCCCGAGCGCTCGGCGGCACCTCAGTGACGAGCACGGTGCTAGTCACTATCAGCCCCCCCAGGGCAAAGCTGAAGACCACCATTGCCAGGAGGACGGTAGAGGCGCTGATCCCTAGGAGGGTCACCACGACAAGCAATCCCACTAGCGATATGAGGGCAGAGAGGGCGGCTGCTGTAACGGGCCTCGTCCTATCTGAGAGGTAGCCTATGGCTATCATCAGAGGCGCTGAGAGGAGGGTCGCGATAGCTAGGGAGATCCCTGCGAAGAACCTTGCCTCCCTCTCCTCCTCGACCACTTTGCCCGTAAGGAGGCTGGTGCCGAGACCCCCTGCCAGCATGCCTATTGCGAGGTATAAGGTGAAGATGAGCCATATGCCAGCTAGGAGGTTAGGGCCGCCGTCCCTGATGTTCTGCAAAAGTCCCCTGAAGCCCTGCCATCTGCTCTCCTGCCCCCTCTCAGGGAGCCTCAAGGTAAGGAGGAAGGCTAAGAACAACACGAGCGCCGGCAGGGCAAAAGCGGCAGCGTAGCCGTAGCTCCTTGCGATGGCCCCTCCTGCGCCGGAGCCTACTGCATATGCCAGGGAGATGGGGGCCAGGAGGAAGCCCAGGTTGAGCCCTACCCGAGGGCCGCTCACCTCCCTTGCCTTTGCGACAAAGGCAGGGAAAGCAAGGCTCCCCCCTACGGCGTGGAGGGCCCTGAGGAGCATTAGCTGCTGGTAGGAGCTCACGAGGCCGTAGGAGAAAATGGCTATTGAGTCCAGCAAGAGGCCCAAGGCAAGCATCCTTTTCCTGCCCAGCCTGTCCACGAGCAGGCCTGCGACTACGCTGGCAGGTATGGCTACGATGCTGTAGAGCCCTACGATGAAGCCGGCAGCAGCAGTAGAGGCGCCAAGCTCCTTCGCATAGATGCTCAGTATTGGGGAAGTAAGGGCTGTGTCGAAAATAGCTGCGAAAGCCACGAGTGCCAAGACTCCGAAGGTAAAGCGAGAGCTCCCTCCGTCGGAGACCCTGCTCTCAGGCCTCATTCCGTATCGCTGCTAACGGGCAGAGGAGCAATTCTTAACAGAGTGTACAGATAAGATATATACCGTGTCTATACGTTGAGCTCCTCCGGCTCGAAGCCGAGCCTGCGCGATGCGGCAACAGCTATTGCGAAGAGGCTGTCCGACATCCTGTTCATGACAGCTATGAGCAGGTCGTCCACGCTAACTCCTGCCTTCCTCAGCGCCACGAGCCTCCTCTCTGCCCTGCGGACTTGAGATCGCGCTGCGTGAAGGGCAGCAACGCCAGCAGGGCCCGTCGGCAATATGAACTTCTGGAGGGGCTGGGAGTAATGCCTATCCACTATCTCCTCGAGCCTCTTCACGTCCTCCTCGCTCACCCTCATGCGAGTGAGGCTGAAGCCTATGCGGTAGAGGAGCTCCTGCAAGTACCTTAGGTCCTCCTCATACTCCTGAGTCTGCTCCCTCAGGAGCCCCCTCGCCAGCCCTATCATAGAGTTCGCCTCATCTAGAGCGCCGTAGAACTCGACCAGGGGATGATCCTTCTCCACCCTCCCCAGCACAGGCGTGTAGGTGAAGCCCCCGTCCCCTCCCCGAGTGTAAAGCTTGCCCAACCGTCTCTCCCCCGATCACCAGGGGTGCTCTTTAAGACCCATAATATATGCCAGCACGTTCGCCAAGAAGTGGAGCAGACCTGCAATCAGGGCGAGGAGCAGCAAGACAGGGAGGGTGAACTCGTAGCCAACCAGATAGAGGGCTGCCACCGCGCCCACGTAATAGTTCAGCTGGTCAATAATCGGCGCGGGGGCGCCGCTCTCCATGTTAAGCCTTCTCTTGAGGAAGGAGGCCGTGAGATCTCCTGCCATGGCTCCCACGGAGACCGTAAAGCCTATCCACCACATCTCGGAGTGTAGGGCAGTGAGGAGAACGCCAGTGAAGGTCCCAG
The DNA here is from genome assembly GCA_025058835.1 of Acidilobaceae archaeon. Lineage (GTDB taxonomy): Archaea > Thermoproteota > Thermoprotei_A > Sulfolobales > Acidilobaceae > DSZV01. The sequence continues at coordinate 8,445 of JANXEI010000003.1, read as the reverse complement.
CTAATATGCCAGCTACAAGCCCTTCCCACGTCTTCCCCTTTCCCAAAAGTCTCCTCCCATCCACAAAGTTAATCCCCATGTCTATGGGCGTCTTCCCTCCAGCTATGACGGGAGTGGCGTTGGCGATCATTGCTGGGAGGATGAGAACGAGGCCTTCAAAGATGCTGTCCACTACAGCCACGACAGCTCCTCCCCCCTTATCTCGTAAACGAGGAGCTTCCTCGAGGGCTTGACGATCTCCAGCATGTACTTCCCTTCGGAGATCCTCCTCGTGATGCCCACCGTAGAAGCGTACTTCTCCACAGCGGCAGCGCCCGGAGCGGTCTGCTCGTCAAAGGAAACCTGCCCTAGGGCGAGGCCGCCGGAGAGCCTCATCATGGCAGAGGCGAGGGCGAGGAGGCCGCGGCTCTCATAGGTGGGGCTGTCCCGGTAGTAAGAGTTAACGGTGTCCACGATAACGTACTCGTTCCTTAGAGCCCCTCTGACCACCCTCATGACCATGTCGTCTATTGACAGAGCTGTGTTCACTTCCGTCTTATGGGCCCTGTAAGCTAGGGAGGTTCCTGCCTCCGTGGCTATCACGCTTACCCCAAACCCCAAAGCCTCAGCAATTCTAGCTACCTCCAGGCCTAGCCTGGTCTTGCCGCTCCCCGGGGGACCGTACACGAAGGCCAGCGCTCGGCTCTTTACGATGGCCTCTATGTACGGGTGGGACCTCATCTCAGTAGGTCCCTGAGCCGGGGCAGAGACCTCCTCTCCCTCTCCGGCTTCCGCCTGAACTGGACCTCTATCTGGCTATCAAGGAGTGCCGTAAGGTTCTTGAGGTTATCCCTCTCCTCCTCAAGCAGTTTCACTATTCCAGCCGGCGCTCCCTGCTTCTCCAGGGCCTCCTTCCCATCGCCAGTGGTCCTCACCTTTCTCCTTATTGGGTCTGTCTCTATAAAACCAACATAGGTTAAGGAAATGAGGTCGTTCTTTAGCTCAGGGCTGTGAGAGCCCTCGGCAACCCTGATGAAGTTGTAGCCGAGGGGCATTCCTTTCTCCTGAATCTGCCTCACCAGCTCATGAAGGGTCCTCTCATACATAGGTCCAAGCTTATCGATGATGTAGAGGACGTTCATCTGCCTCTGGTTCTTCATTACGGCATCCCTCGTGACGACCTGCACCGAGGCTATCTTCAGCTCTTTGGTCTTCGTCCCCTCCTGCTTTTGCTCCTTCTGCTCTTCCTTCTTTGGCAAGCGGAGCACCTACCTGAGAGATATGCATAAGCCTTAAAGCCTAACTGTCTCCCGGGCGATGGGAGTCACGCTTGAGATCTGCGGTAGCGCTGCTGATAGCGTTCCTCATCTTGCTCCCTGCGGCTGCCACAGGAAATCAGCAAAGCACTCTGTACGGCTGGGTCATTGTGCCGGCAGTGGACGGTGGGGGAGGAGGAAGCCTACTGAACGTAACGGTTCTGATCAAGTACCCTGGCACTGGCCAGGCTAGGGTCATGACGGAAGTGGGGGAGAACAACGTTGACGAGCTCACGAGGAGCAGCATGATCATGGCTTTCATGACGAGCAGCCTGTTGGCTGGCTACCACTGGGGGCTCTTCGACGTGGTCATAACGATAAAGACGCGGGAGAGGGTCTCAGGTCCCAGCGGCGGCTTTGCGGTGGCGCTCCTCACCTACTCCATGCTCCTATCGATGAGGAACGTTAGCCTAAGCGAGTACGCAGTAACAGGCGCCATCTCTCCTGAGGGCCTCTCTTCTCGAGTAGGAGGCGTGGACACGAAGTGTAGGGTAGCCCAGAGCCAGGGCCTCTACCTGATGCTGCCCACCAGCAACGCTCGCGACCTAACCAGGGCCTGCGTGAGGAACCTACCCGTTACAGGTCTGTTAGAGGCTTACGAGATAATGAGCGGAATGAGCCCTCTGGCCGGCAACCTCACGCTTCGGATGCCGGAGAGGTTCAACCCCGCTATGAGGAGGGCAGCGCTCGAGCTCATAAACCTCACCGAGGCTGCGAGGGGGGCCCTCAGCCCTCAGGCAAGGCAGAACCTCGCTAGGGCGAGGGAACAGCTCGACAGGAGCCCTTACTCTGCAGCGAGCTTCGCCTTTGCTGCTTACGCTGAGGCCCTGAGGATCCAGTACGAGCAGGCTGTGCAGAGGGGTGGGCCTGGCCAGCTGAGGCAAGAGATAGAGAGGGTGAGGGCAGAGCAAAGGGAGCTAAGAAAGGAGCTTGACTCGCGGGAAAGGGAGGGATCTGTATACTACGTGGAGTTCCTCGCCACGGCATATACGAGGCTTGCCGATGCCAACTCGAGCCTCATGGCAGCGGAGAACGTTTTAAACAGGGGAGGGTCAGTCGCAGAGGCGATAAACTACCTCAGCTTTGCCAGAGCGAGGATCGAGACGGTAAAGGTGTGGCTAAGAACAGCAGAGGCCGTGAAGGAAGACAGGCCAAAGATATTTGAGCAGGACGTGAAGAGGGCAGTCATCCTCTTCGGAAACTACGTGGAGGCCGCCACAAACTATGCCATAAGATATGTGGAGCACGTCATAAGATACTACTCCCCGGCAAACGCGGAGAGCCTAAGAATGGGGGCTCAGATAGTGGACTCTCTGAGGAAAGAGGCTAAGGCGGCCCTGGAGGCTAACAACTACGTGGCAGCCATAGGCTTTTACAGGGAGGCCTTCTCGAGGAGCATATCCACCCTCTTCGTCCCCCCAGACATAGCAGATAGGGCGTTTGCAGATGATTACAGGAGGGAGCTGAAGAACGTCCTGTATCTCCTCTCCTCCTACGCCTACTCCAAGGGCCTCGTCTCAGGCCTCTCCCCAGCCTACCTGGAGTTCAGCAGGGTGAGGTATGAGTACGGCGATTTCGGGGCATCTGTGGCGCTAATGCAGGAGGCAGTTGCCTCTACAGTCCTCTGGAGCTCCCTGGCCATCTCCAGGAACCTTCCGCCGCGCGTCTCAGCGCCAGGCAACGTCGGTGGGGAGAGCCCTCTCCCTAGCCCTGAACAGCCTCTCCTCACTCCACTGACTTATGCCTACGCTCTCGTCTTCATTGCTGCAGCCTTCACTTTAGGGATGATCTTGGCTATGTGGCTCATCCTCAGGATCTCCTGGAGGGTTCCCTCGAGCTATCTCTGCCGCGAGCGTGAGGTCTTTCAAGATGAGATCGCCCAGCTCCCTCCTCCTCAGGGCCGCTGAGGGGTGGTAGGTGAAGAGGAGGGCAAGGGCGCGACCTCCCAGCGCCCCTACCCTCTTCCTCCCCCTCATCTCCCCCAAGCCCCTCCACTCTATGCCGAGAGCTTGCGACAAGGACCTGCCGGCAGTCTCCCCCAGCGCTACCACGAGCGCAGGGCGGAGGGCGGAGAGCTCCGAGAGGAGGTAGGGAAGGCAGGCTGAGATCTCGTCGCTCCTCGGCCTCCTGTTCCCAGGAGGCCTGCACTTCACGAGGTTCGTAACATACAGCTCTTCCCTCCTCAGCCCCGCCTCCCTCAGCAAGGAGTCCAGCAGCCTGCCAGCAGCCCCCACAAAGGGTCGCCCCTCCTCGTCCTCCTGCCTCCCTGGCGCCTCCCCAACGAGAACGATCCTCGCCCACGCCGGGCCCTCGCCGGGCACAGCGTTCTTCCTACCGAGATGGAGCCTGCACTTAGTGCATGCTCTAACGATCTCTTTCAGCCCCTCCATCCTCCCCCGAAAGGCTACGTTATGGGCTATATTAGGATCCATTCTGTCCTAACTCCCGCGCTATGGAGGAGTTCAGCGTAACTCCCTGGGAGGTAAGGGGCAGGGTAGACTACGAGAGGCTCATCCAGATATTCGGGACCCAGAGGATTACGGAGGAGCTGGTTAAGAAGGTGGAGGAGATAGCTGGGGAGAGCCACGTTATGTTGAGGAGGGGCATATTCTTCTCCCACAGGGACCTCGACCTGGTGCTGAAGGACTACGCGGAGGGGAGGGGTTTCTTCCTCTACACGGGCAGGGGCCCCTCTGGACCTATGCACATAGGCCACATGATCCCCTTCCTCTTCACCAAATGGCTCCAGGACAAGTTCAGGGTCAACGTGTACATAATGATCACGGACGACGAGAAGTTCCTCGACGAGCCCAACATGAGCCTTGAGGAGGCGAGGAGGTGGGCATATGAGAACGCCCTCGACATAATAGCTGCCGGTTTTGACCCGGAGAGGACCTTCATCTTCTTCGACACAGAGTACATAGGCAAGCTGTACCCAATGGCCCTTAAGGTGGCGAAGAGGATCAACCTGAACACCGTGAGGGCAGTCTTCGGCTTCACGGGGGAGACGAACATAGGGTTGACCTTCTACCCTGCCCTCCAGATAGTGCCCACCTTCTTCGAGAGGAGGAGGTGCCTCATCCCGGCTGCAATAGACCAAGACCCTTATTGGAGGGTGCAGAGAGATTTGGCAGAAAGTATGGGCTATTACAAGGCAGCAGCGATCCACTCCCGCTTCCTCCCGCCGCTCACCGGCGAGGGGAAGATGAGCACCTCCAAGCCAGAGAGCGCCATCTTCCTCCACGACAGCCCGAAGGAGGTGAGGCTGAAGATCATGAAGTATGCTTTCTCCGGAGGCCAGCCCACGGTGGAGCTCCACAGGAAGCTAGGAGGGAACCCGGACGTTGACGTCTCCTTCCAGTGGCTGAAAATATATTTCGAGCCAGACGACGCGAAGCTAGCCAAAATAGAGGAGGACTACAGGAGCGGGAGGATGCTCACAGGAGAGCTCAAGGAGTACCTGATAGAGAGGCTCAACTCTTTCCTGGAGCAGCACAGGGAGAGGAGGGAGAGGGCAAGGGAGCTCATCAGGCTCTTCATGTACGAGGGGGAACTAGCGAGGCAAATGTGGTCTGACTATAAGCCTTAAAAAGACGATCGGGCGAATCTCCCCGGGGAAGAATGAAGAGAGAGGTGCTGCTGGCAGGAGTGCTGGTACTCGCAACAATAGCCGTCGCCCTGCTGGGTCAGGCTACGGTATATTCTCACAGAACAATTACAGGCAATGCAAACATAGCACAACAGGCAGTCGTGAGGTTTGAGCCCGGCTCGAACGCAGGCAGGCCTGACGTAGGTGGTATTCCCATACATGTAACCATCAAAGAGCAGGGCGACGTGGCCGGCGTCTCCATAAGGCCCACCAACCAGACTAACTGGTACAGCGATGTACTGAGGATCAGGAACCTCGATAACGGCGTGAGGCAAGTGTGCGTGAGAGTCGAGGGGTGGGGCACGCTGAGACCTGGCGATAGGGCAGAGCTTTTCGTCTTCCCTAGCGGGGTTGCGAGAACGCCCAGCGGTTTCCCCTCGCCTAACTTCACTTCGGGGTTCCTGGCAAGGTTTAGCTTGCTAAGCCCGAACTCAGGATGCTTTAACGTAGCGAGTGGGGCCGCGGTCGAGATAGACATTATTGTTTACATAGGCGATGATGGGGTACGCAGAGGGTATACGTTCGCCATACTGAGGCTGGAGAGCAAGAGGTGATGACATTGCGGTTCTTCCCCCTGATCTTGATGATAACAATGATCATTATGGCAAACGCTTCGGCATACCTGCAGATGAGTGCTACCGTGGAGCTAGTCCCGCAACGCCCTACGGCTAATTTCGTTGCGCCACCTCCCTGCCAGGTGTCGAGGAGCTCTGCTGCCCTCGTGTACACGGACTTCGACGAGGCGACCTTTCCCCCGCCAGGGTGGGCAGTAGATGGAGGTAACTGGGTAAGAGACGCAGCTGGTCATAAGGGGCAGGGCGCGAGAAACATCGTCAGCAGCGCGAGCGGAAAAGGGCATCAGGTTTACTGGACCACTTCTATCAGCTCTTACTCCAGCCTCTGGGCTGCAGTGAAGGTGAGGGGCGACCCAAGTGCCAACTACAAGGGAATAGCGTTTCTCGACTCTACAAGGACCAGCGTTTACGAGATATCCATATACTCCGGTAATCTTTATATATGGTCTTATGCCCCCGCGGGGGGTTGGCAGATGCACGCCGGATCTCCCGTAAGCGGCGGCGTTTCTGCAAATCAATGGTACACCATAGTTGCGAGGTACACGGTGACAGGTAACTCCATCACCATTGAGGCGTGGGCATACAGGCCTGACGGTGCTCTGGGTGCCTTCACGAGCGCCACCATAACTGGCGATCGCTTCTTCCGGCCTGCCTACGTCGGCATCCACTCTCGGGGAGCTGCTAATCCCAGATACGACGACTTCGTGGCCTCCACAGGAGATCCGAGAACGATCAGCTTCAGCGCCCCAGCTCCTGTTTCGGTAGAGGTGCGGGACGACGCGGGGACTCTCGAGTTTACGGGCAGCGGCACCTCCTTCTCGGTTACCGTAGTGAGAGATATAGTGCTGGGGAGGGGGTATCCGGGCAGCATAAGGGTGTACAATGGCACAAGGCTCTGCGGAGAGTATAGCAGCATCGTGTTGGGGTCGGACGTGTTCAGGATCTACATGTTAGCCTCTTACAGCGCTTGTCCTGCCGGCACCTGCGCTTCCGCTACTTGGAGGGTGCCCACCGTCAGCGTTGCAGCAGTCAACATCTCTGCCACCCAGCCGTTTACTGCTAGGCTCATCTATTCCGGGCACTCCGGATCGCTTGCAGGTTACTCTGCGCAGATAAGGTTAGTAGGGGCTGCCTCCTCGACCCCCATAGTTATCAGCGGCGGCGCCGTAAACCCCAGCGAGACCAGCATTGTTACTCTCAACACGAACTCGAGGAACTACGTAAACCTGACGGCCTCCGGCCCCTCCACGCTTACCCTTAACCTGCTGCTAGAGCTGTGTCCCAGCGCAACGCCGCCGCGCGGGGTGTGCCTGTACTATCCCCTGACCCTTACGTTACGGCCGTAAAGTTGCTGCCGAGGTACTCAGCCGCGCCCCCCAGCTCCTCCTCTATCTCGAGGAGCCTGTTGTACTTGGCAGTCCTCTCCCCCCTTGCTGGAGCTCCCGTCTTTATGGGGGAGCCCAGCGCTACTGCAAGATCAGCTATGAAGCTGTCCTCGCTGTCCCCGCTCCTGTGGCTGACCACCACCCTGAGCCCAGAGCCCTTTGCTACCTCGTAGAAGTCAAGGGATTCAGTGAGCGTGCCAGCCTGGTTGACCTTCAGGAGCGCCGCGTTAGTTGCCCTCACCTCCAGCCCCCTCCTCAAGTACTTGAGGTTAGTGGAGTAGAGGTCGTCTCCCACTACCAGCGCTCTCTTCACCCTCGACGTGAGCTCGGCGAAGGAGGCAAAGTCACCCTCTTCGAAGGGATCCTCGAGGTAGGCGAGCGGGTAGCGGGAGAACAGGTCTAGGTAAAGATCCCTCAGCTCGCCCGGGGAGAGCTCCCTCCCGTCCACGAGGTAGCTGCCGCTGGAGTAGAACTGGCTCGCCGCTGCATCTATGCCTAAGAGCACGTGCGACTCGGAGTAGCCTGCCCTCTTAACGCTCTCCATGAGCGCCTCGAGCGCCTCCTCGTTCCTCCTCATCGGGGGGGCAAAGCCGCCCTCATCGCCTACGTTTACTGCGCTCTTCCCGTACTTCTCCTTCAGGTAGGCCTTGAGGACGTAGTAGACCTCCACGGCAATGCGCAGAGCTTCCGAGAAGGCATCTGCCCCCACGGGCACTATCATGAACTCCTGGAAGCTGAGCTCGTTCCCTGCATGAGCCCCGCCGTTGATCACGTTCATGAAGGGAGTCGGTAGCACATGAGATCTCACGCCGCCTAGGTAAGAGTAGAGGGGGAGGTTCAGCTGCGCTGCAGCAGCCTTAGCTACTGCAAGGCTCACGGCAACTATGGCGTTTCCCCCCAGCCTCGACTTGTCCTCTGTGCCGTCTAGCGCTATCATGGCTCTGTCTATGAACCTCTGCTCCCTTGCATCAATTCCCTTCAGCTGAGGAGCTATGACCTCGTTCACGTTAGCTATTGCTATTCCCACCCCCCTTCCCGCCCACCTTGCGCCGCCGTCCCTCAGCTCCACTGCCTCCTTCACGCTCTTGCTAGCGCCGCTTGGAGCTATTGCCGTGCCCACCGCGCCCCCTTCAGTCACTACCCTGGCCTTGACGGTGGGAGAGCCCCTGGAGTCGAGGGCGAGGGCGCCTCTCACTTCAGCTATCCGAGAGCTCAAGCCCCTCACCTCCTCTCCCCGCGCTGAGTATATGATACTAGCTTATATCCCCTCAGAGCCAAAAGGCCCCGGCTACGAGGCGGCAGGGGCGAGCTGGACCATGAGCCTAGCCGACCTGGCAAGGCTCCCGCAGAAGGTGCAGGAATTCCTCCACATGGTTCTCCTGTAGATGGGGCACTCCCCTGTCCTGGGAGGGAGCCCTGATTGTAAGGACTTCCCTCCCGAGGGGAGGGCAGCCCTTATGCCTTTCCCTGAAAACTCCGGGATACATTTAAGCTTTTCGCTTCAGTGCTCTGATGGGAGCTGATGGAGCCCCGGCTGTTAT
>JANXEI010000002.1 GCA_025058835.1 Acidilobaceae archaeon | reverse complement strand
ACTCTACTTACATGGCCAGAGCTTAAATATTGCGCGTAATTTTTGCAAGCCTGCAGCCCATGGCCATGGCTGATGGAGCTGGGCTAGATCTCGAGCTGATGGACTTTCCCTGCAAAAGCCGGGAAAAGAATATTTATGGCAATAAACATAACGGCCTGGGCTCCATCAGCCCCCATTAGAGCACTAAAGCGAAAAGCTTAAATGTATCCCGGAGTTTTCAGGGAAAGGGGGCCTTGAGGAAGAGGAGGCTGTTCATAATCACGCTAGGCTTTAAGGGGGACAAAGGGGTAGAATATGCAAACGCGGCAGAGAAGGGGGATGGGCTCCTCTTCGTCACCGTGGCCTCAAAGGGCGGGGGAGTGGTGGCTGGGGTGGAGAGAGCCTACACGCTTGCCAAGTCCAACGTTAGGGGAGAGGTGAGGGATCACGGGCTGGTGGCAATAGACTTTAGCGACTTCGGGAGGGCTGTGAGGGACTTCTACGAGCTGGTGAGGAGGGAGGGGGAGGGCTACGACCTCCTCCTCTTCGACGTGAGCGGGGGGATGAGGGTGCTGGCCGTTGCTGCAACGGTAGTGGCCCAGATGTTTGCAAGGGAGAAGGAGGTGGAGCTGAGGGCAGAGGAGGAGAACAAGGAGTTCTCGGCGAGGCTCAGCACAGAGCTCCTCCTCCCCTGCGGCGGGGTAGGGGAGAGGGACCTGGAGATCCTGGAGGTGCTGGCAGAGCAGGGCGGCTTGACGGAGGCGAGGCTAGCGGAGGAGCTGGGGGTGAGCATAAAGACGGTGAAGAACAGGCTCTCGGAGCTCTCCAAGGCAGGGCTGGTGGTGAAAAAGGGGAAGGAGGCAGGGGTCTTCCTCACGCCCTGGGGCGAGGTCATGGCGAAAATGGGCAGAGCCGTCGGAAGGAGCAGTAGAGGCACTTCCCAGGGGAGGGAGTCCCCCGAGGGGGCTCAGGGGAGCTAACGGCCCTCCTCGTCCTCTCGACAAGCTCCCTAGCTCTGGAGAGCTCCCTCTCCCCCACGGGCACGTCCAGGACCCTCCGGCCCAGGTAGAGGACTGCCCTCCTCACAGGCCCCAGCACGTCGTTGACCAGCAGCGCATAGATCAGCAGCTGGTCCCTGAAGTGGCGGGACCTCTTGAGGTTCCTCTCGAAGGCCTTGAGCTCCACCACCGTGTAGCTCCTGCTCCCCGCCACTATGTCCACCACCCCCCTCAGGCCGAGCCTCTTGCTAGCTAGCGCCACCTCGAAGCGCCAGGGCTCCTCTAGCTTCAGCTCCTCTGCCACAGCCCTCTTGTCCAGCGCCCTCCTCTTCCCCTCCTCCATGCTGGGGGTGGGCTGCTCGTAAGCCTCGTAGTTGACCATTAGCCACGGGAGAGTGGGGCAGTAGGAGTACTGCTCCACGAGGGAGGCGGAGAGGTAGCTAGACAAGCTTAACTCCGTCAAGCCTCCTCACCCAGTGGGGCTTCGCCCCTCCTCGCCGCAGTTGCCTGGCGGGGGCTCCTTGTCGCTGAGGAGCGCATCTATCGCCTCGTCCCTGGCTTTCAGGAACTCCCTCCTGAGGTCTGGGGAGATGTAGATGGGGTCTACGGTAACGGTTATGCCGTTCTGGAGGTTCACGTTGACGAGCACCCCATAGTCCACGGGCACCTTCGTGGAGGACTCGAGGGACAGCGCATAGCCTGTAGTGGAGATCTCCTGCCACCTCCCCCTCTTCCCGCTCTTCACCTCCACTACTACGCCAGCGCTCCCCACCGCGTCTACCCTTAGCTGTGAGGAGAGGCCGAGGTGCCAGCCGTTTATCTTGTACTCGGCGAGCCAGCGGGGGCCGGCGCCCGTGCTGCCTCTAGTTGCTGCAGAGACCGTTGCCTCCCCTGCAAAGATCACTAGGAACTGCTTGTAGAGCTGGGCCACCTCCCCCGAGAACCTATTCTCTGCGGTCGAGAGCAGCCGGCCTATGTCCCACGGCCTCCCGTTAAGAGAGAGGCTATTCACGTCATATATGGCCTGGCGGAAGGCCTTGTGGACCTCCCGGCCTTGCTGGGCCGGGAGACCCGGCTCAGGGGCTATGCCGTACTTCTTCTTGTACCAGAGGTCTCTCCAGCCGCACCAGTAGCCGTAGGCTATGTCGCTCACTGCCAGCCCAAGCTTTGCCCTAGGCTTCACGGGAGGCCTGTCCCAACTCCATCCCCTCAGTTCTGGCGGTATAGGGTCGCGCTCCCTCTGCTCGTGGAGCGTCTTCATGGCGCTGCACAGAGGACAACCTATCACTTCCCTCACCCACTAGTTCTCCCTGCGCACTGAATTTTATCTCCCTGCGATTGAGGCCTGAGCGGCTCTTCCCCGCTCTCATGAGGAAAGGCCTTTCCAGGGCTCCCGGCGGCTGATGTGCTATCCCTGAGAACCTCGGGACGTCCCTGTCCAGCCTGGGATGGGATGTGCTGCGCTACCATCTAAAGGGAGCAGAGGGAGCAGTTATATGTGGGGATGAGGAGAGGTAACGCATGGCGATGGGTGAGCTGCTGGTCACGGTCTGACCCAGCTACCTCGCCCCCACAGCTACCCTCTTCATGTTGCCGAAGGCCAAGCTTACCGCGTACAGAGTAGCAAGGGAGAGGAACGCCACTGCCGCGTAGACGGTCGCGGGGGGCAGCACTGCCTTGCCTACCATCACAAGGGCGGCCATTGCGAAGAGGACGGCCCGGAGCGCTAGGGAGAGGGGGCCGGGGGGCAGGGGGCCGTAGATGGAGGCAGCCATTGCCAAGCTGGCCAGTAGTAGTATTAGGAAGGAGGTGAGGGTGGAGGAGTTGTGGAGGAGCACCTCCGGCCAGGCAAAGAAGGCGAAGGGGAGGAGGAAGAGCGGGAGGCCTATCTTCACCGACTCAACGGCTACGGGGAAGAACTTCTCCTGAGCTATCTTTGCTGCAGCTATGGCAGCTATCGCTACGGGCGGCGTTATGGCAGAGAGGGTCGCTACCCAGAAGATGAAGAAGTGGACTATGAGCAGCTGATCGCCCACATAGCCCATCTTGACGAAGGGCGTCAGCGCCACCCCTACTGCAATAACGTAAACCCCTGTGGTAGAAACGCCGAAGCCCAGGAGCACCACTATGAGCCAGACCGCTAGCACGAGGAGGGGCAAGCTATGGCCTAGGGCGCTCGTCATCATGAGGGACCACTTCATGCTCTGGCCTGTTCCCGTTAGCACGCCCGTGATTATGTTGATGGTTGCTAGCATGACGCCGAGGGTCGCTGACAGGAACGCGGCCTCCAGGACCCCCTCCTTCAGCTTGCCTGCGAACTCTGTAACGTATGTCAAGAAGGGCTTCCCCCTCTCCAACATCAAGTAATTGTAGAAGAAGGCAACGAGTATGAAGGCAAAGGTCGAGTAGGCGGCTGCAGGAAGCGGGTCTATCTTGAGGTAGGCGAGCACCCAGATGAGTATTGCTACTGCAACGAAAAGCGGTATGCTCATCCTGATCACTTGCGCCCCCCTCACCTTCTCCGTCTCCTCCAGGAAGCGCTGGGCCTTTGCTATGTCGAGGTAGCGGGTGGAGAGGAAGAAGACCACCAGAGACACCACAGCATAGTAAACGATGGCTGGCAGCACGGCAGCCAGCATGATCTCAAAGTAGGACTTGCCGAGGAGGGAGGCCATGAGGAAGGCCGCGGCCCCCATGACTGGTGGCACTATGAGGCCCCCGCTGGAGGCTACTGCCTCTATTGCTGCAGCGAACTTTGCCGGCATCCCTATCCTCTTGTTCATGGGTATCGTGAAGACCCCCGTGCCCGTCACGTTGGCCGGGGCGCTGCCGCTGTACATGCCGAAAAGGGCGCTCCCTATCACCCCGGTCTGGGGCACAAGGTAGGGGCTCCTCGTGGCAAGGTAGCGCATGATGGCGAAGAGCGCGTCATAGCCTCCCAGGGCCTTGAGGACGCTGGCAAAGATCACGAAAGCAGAGATCCAGGTGAAGGCTATCTCCGTGAGCAGGCCGAATATGCCGTTGTAGATCTCGGAGGACAGGTAGAGCACGACGTAGTCAGGCTCCATGCCCCTGTGCCTCAAGAGGCGAGAAAGGTAGGGGATGCCATCAGGGATGTAGGGACCTATGACGGCATACACCATAAATGCTAGCGCAAGCAGCGATATGGCCCTCTCTACGTAACGCCAGGAGAGCAGGAGCACGCCAGCTATCATGAGGCCCCCTAGGACCAGGTCCGTAAGGGTCCCCTTGCCCCCTACCCTGTACATCAAGATGTCGTAGTACTCGAGGAAGAAGTAGGCGCCTCCTGCCAAAGACAGGAGGAGGAGAAGGAGGGAGAGCGCAGCGTTGAGGGCTCTGTTCTTCACGAGCTTCACATCGTCAAAGGCCGCCTTCAGGAAGAGCAGGGCAGAGGCAAGCGCAAGGTAGAGGATGGCCCCCCTGCTCCTCTCAAATGGTAGGAAATAGGCGTAATACATCACATAGCCGACGAGGGCAAAGCTCAGCAATAGGTACAGGTAGCGGAGCAGGCTCCTCGAACCCTCGAACAATATCTCACCTCTTGCCCACCCTAAACGGGGGTTTATAAACGATTTCCTCTCCCCTATATAGTGGGTAAAATATTAAGGTCACGCAAAGCTGCGCTAGGAGAGAGGTGGGAATTTGGCGGCTGATTCGTCTAGAGGTCTCCTCATAGTGGCAGCTCTGCTCGTGCTGGCGCTGTTGGTCATAGGCTCCGTGTTCCTCTTCCAGCAGCCCTCTCCAGCCCCTAGGCTAACGCCCACGCCCGGCGTTTCCCCAACTCCTACGCCAACGCCTGAGGTCACGCCTACTCCCACTCCTACGCCAACGCCAGGGCTCATGCCGAGGGGCAAGGTCACCTGGTCGATAGGGACCACCACTGTAGGCGGCATTGGCTATGTGGTGCACTCTGCCCTCGCCGAGGTCATGGGGAGGCTATACCCCCAGTTCTTCGAGATAACAGCGAGTCCAGTGGGCGGCGCAGCAGCAGCCACCGCAGCGTGGGACGACGGGAGGGTAGACCTTGGCTACACGGCGCTTAACGTAGTTTACCAGTACACCATGAGGACGGAGAGGTGGGACCCTGCCGTGAGGGTGGCGAAGAGGTACGATGAGATGAGCGTAGTGATCTACCAGTTCCCCCTCATATACACGATTTTCGTAACGGAGGACATAGCGCCTAGGGTTAGGTGCTGGAGCGACATAAGGACCGTGGGCGCAAGGGAGGGCGGCGTGGGAGTTTACGCAACTCCCACCGCCTTCGCGAGCCACGAGGTCTTCAGGAGGGTCTTCTCCACGCTGCTCGGCGTTAGGTCGGCAGACCTGGACAGGATACTCAACATACAGGTCTTCGACGTGAGCAGGGTTGGGGACGAGCTCACCGCAGGCAGGATCAAGATAGTTTGGGGCTACGGCGACCCCAGCGGCCCCGCTCCTTGGGTCATAGAGTCCTTCTCAAAGGTAGGGTTCAAGCTAGTGGCAGTCCCTCCGTGTGCAGAGGAGATCTCTAAGCTCAGGATGCTCTCTGACCTCATCTTCCTGCCAATGGACCTCGCGCTCTACAACGTGAAGACGAGGGACGGCAAGAGCTCCATAGAGGCCACCGTTGCCACTCCCTTCGGGCTCCTGGCGAGCAGCAAGCTGAGCAAGGAGCACGTATATCTCTTCGTTAAGGCCCACTTCGAGCAGTGCAGGACGCTCGAGCAGGCCATTGCTACCTTCAGGGGCTTCTGCCAGTGGGGCATAAGCTTCAACCTAGAGGCGTTCAAGACGCAGAGCGTTTACGGAGCCAAAGTACATCCGGGCACAGCCCTCGCCTTCAAGGAGCTGGGCTATGATCTAGAGAGGATGGGCATCCTAGTGGCTAGGGAGCCCTGATACTATAGCCCTCCCTTTTTCTCGTGAAGCAGTGGGTTTAATCACCTTCAGTGTCGGTCCTCTAATATATATTTATTAGTAGGGTATATCACCAAATATAAGCTCTGGTGAGAAAATGAGAAAGGCTTCGCTGACTCCCTCCCACATAGCAGGTGTCCTTCTCCTCCTAGCCGTCATTATCGTGGGGGCCTTCCTCATATTTTCGGGCCCCTCTCAGGAGAGCGGCAGGACGCCGACTCCCCAGTCTCCTGAACCGCAGCCCCCGACCCCCATTCCTACCGAGAACACTCCCCTGCCCTCGCCCCCTAGGCCTGTAAAGCAGAACTGGGTGCTCTTGACCGCGACCCGCGGTACCATTCCGTATGCCGTTCACTCTACGCTAGCGGGCTTGCTCAACGACACTCTTCGCGAATACCTAGCGCTCACTGTGCAGTCTGTAGGAGCTGGCGCTGTGGAGAGCACGACCTCCTGGGACGAGGGGATAGGGGACTTGGCCCTCACCTCCCTAAACATCGTCTACCAGTACTCCATGGAAGTAGAGGCTTGGGCGCTGAAGGCGCCGAAGAGGTCCAATGAGATGAGCGTGATAATCTACCAGTTCCCTGTGATCTACACGGTATTCGTAACAGAAGACCTGGCAGAGAGAGTAAAGTGTTGGAGAGACGTGGGCACCGTAGGCGGAAAGGGCGGTGAGGGCGTCTACGTGCCGCCTCCAGGGACAGGACCTCACCCAGTCTTCAGGAGGGTGTTCTCGACCCTCCTCGGCGTCAGGAGCACTGACCTGGAACAGCACCTCAACCTCCACTACTTCCCCTTTGCTCGCCTGCCTGACGAGCTGGCTGCAGGAAGGGTGAAGATCATTTGGGGCGCAGGCGACGTGACGGGGCCAGCTCCCTGGCTAGCCTCTGCCCTCGCAAGGGTAGGCTACAAGATGGTTGCCGTGCCGCCCTGTGCAGATGAACTGGAGAGGCTGAAGCTACACTCCGACCTCACCCTCTTGTCCCTCGACCTCACCCCCTACAACGTGAAGACGAGGGACGGGAAGACCGTCATAGAGCTCACCGTCTCCACTCCGATGGGGCTGCTTGGGAGCACGAAGTTGAGCAAGGAGCACGTGTACCAGTTTGTGAAGGCCCACTTCGCTAACTGCAGAGCAATCGAGGAGGCGGTAGGAGGAATGAGGGGGTTCTGTGCATGGGGCCTCGAGCTGAACCTGAGAGCCTTCAAGACTCAGAGCGTTTACGGAGCCAAAGTGCATCCGGGCACAGCCCTCGCCTTCAAGGAGCTGGGCTATGATCTAGAGAGGATGGGCATCCTCGTGGCTAGAGAATAAAGGGCTGGAACTATATAGATGTATTATCGCTTTTTTCACAATTCTTATGGGTTTTACTCATTCATACGCGACCGGTGCTAGAAAGTGCAGAAGGAGAGGCTCGTGGCCTTTGCTGCCCTATTCGTAGCTCTCGTAGCCCTAGGCGTCGCCCTGCTCCCGGCCCTTGCCCAGAGCCAGGTAGTGCCCCTCAGCCAGTTTGTGCAGAGGATTGCTAGAATAGAGGTGCAGGCGCAAGCTCCTACTGTGCAGCCAGTAGCCATGGTCTACTGGTTCGGCAACGGCTACCTCAACGTGAGCGAGATAAGAGTGAACTTCACGAACATTGGTAACGCCAGGGCAGAGGCGAGCGTTGCCCTGTTCATAAGGGTAGACGGAAGGGACATATCCAGGTTTGCCACTGTAAGGCTTGACCCAGGCGAGAACAGGCAGTTCACATTCAACATGCCCACCGGCGGCGTCAACCTCAGCCAGATAAGGAAGATAGAGCTGGTCATACAGCAGAGCAGGTAAACCTCCCTCCTTACCCTACTTTTTCTGACGATTTTTCAGAAAAAGGGGAGTTGTGAAGTTACTTCCTTCTCTCCGTGAGGAGGGTGACGACGAGAGCTATAACGAAGTTAGCCACAATGGCATACAGCGCTGCTATGCCCGGCGGCTGCTGGATGGCCTTGATCAGCTCCGCGCCGAAGATAGGGGCGAAGTACTTTGCAGTTTGCACAGAGAGCAGGAGCACGAGGAAAGACCCTACTACCATGCCGGCTATGGCTCCGTACTTATTGATCCAGACCCTCCTCGTGGGGAACACAGCTTGCAGCAGGGCGGGCAGCACCTGCAGCCCTCCGCCGGCTCCTATGGCCACTATGTCAAATATGAGGCCCGGCCTTTGGACGGCTAAGTACCAGCCCACCAACGCGAAGGCGAGCAGCAGAGCCCTGCTGACGAGCACGAGGGAGGACTCGTCCGCCTGCGGCCTGAGCTTCTGATATATGTCCCTCGTGAGGATCATCGATATAGAGCCGAGGAAGCTGTCAAGGGTGCTCATGGCAGCAGCCGCAGCGCCTGCCAGGAGCACCCCTGCTATGACAGGGTGGGTGAGGGTGTAGATCATGTATGCCATGACCGCATCTGCTGAGCCGTACTCCCTCGTGAGCTCTGTTATGAAGCCAGCCTCCAGCAGCCCCGGCACTCCCTTGGCGTTGAGGACCGCAGCGGTTAGCCCGACGAGCATTGCGGGGATGTAGAAGCTGCTGAGGTAGAGGGCTGTGAGCGCAGAGGTCCACTTGAGGGTGTGCGTGTCCCTGGCAGCGTAGAACTTGATCCAGAGGTGCGGCAGTATCATGACGCCCACGCCGAAAGCAAGGATGTTGCCAGCGAGCAGCTGCCAGCTCCAGTTGAGCGTGAGGAGCTTCGGGTTAACCTCCCTCACGGCAGCGAAGAGCTCCGGGATGCCTGGGAAGAACTGGAAGACTATGAGGAGCCCTGCCAGCCAGACGCCCATGTACATGAGGATCCCCTGGATCACGTCCGTCCAGTAGGCGGCCCTAAGGCCTCCTATGGCTACGTAGAGCGCTGTGGCTAGCACCAATATAAGCGACCCGAGCTCGTAGGATATGCGGCCCCCGCTCCCTATGCTTAATATGATCCCGAGCCCTATGGCCTGAACCGTTATGTAGCCCACGAGGAATATGGCCCACACGAGGGCCGTTACCACCCTTATGAGCTCGCTCTTGTACGCGTCTGCCAACAGGTCAGAGGGAGATATGTAGCCCCTGCTCTTGCCCAGCAGGTATATCCTCTTGCCTATGACGTAAGACACCAGGCCGGCAAGGGTGGTCCAGGCAAAGGCGCCGATCCAGAAGGTGACGCCCGTGGTGGCAAAGACGGCCACGCTTGTGAGGAAGGCAAAGGCGCTGTGGTATGTCGAGGCCGTAGCGAGGAAGAGCACCAGGAGCCCGGCGCCCCTGCTCAGGAGGAAGAAGTCCTCCAAGGACCTCCTAAGAACTCTAGTAGCATAATACCCTACGCCTATCATGAGCACCAAGTATAGCGCCAGGATAGCCGTCACCAACTGCCAGCTCTCCGCCACCTCCCCTCACCTCCACACCTTGAGGGCAGCTAGGACTATGGCGACGGCTATGACTAGCCAGAGGAACAACGCATATGCTAGCGGGAAGCTCATGTTCAGGAACACAGGATCAGGCTTGTTGTTGAGGTATACCGCGAAGAGCGCTAAGTAGACCCCCAGTGCCACCAAAGCGAGGATCAAGGAGAAGGGGTCCTTGAGGCTAGGCCTCAATTCCTCCTCTAAACCCACCGTTATCACCTTTTCGGCGAAAGAAAATAGGGGGAATTTTATAAATTTTACGGGAATGGGGGAAAAGTTAGGGAATCCCTTGAGCGTGGCAGTGGACGTGGGGGGGACCTTCACAGACTTCGTTTACATGGCAGCAGACGGCTCTCTGCGCTTCCACAAGAGGCTCTCCACGCCCAGGAGCCCGGAGCTGGCTGTAATAGAGGGGATAGCCTTCCTGGGAGGGGCGGAGGAGGTGGTTCATGCCTCCACTGTGGGCACTAACGCCCTAAGGGGCCAGGAGGGCCTCGAGCTGCCCCGCGTGGGCCTCCTCGTCACAAAGGGCTTCAGGGACATAATAGAGATTGGGAGGCAAAACAGGCCCAAGCTGTACGATCCCTTCTTCGAGAAGCCCCGCCCCCTAGTGCCCAGGGAGCTCAGGGTCGAGGTGGAGGAGAGGGTGGACTTTGCCGGCAGAGTGCTAACGCCGCTTAGGGCAGAGGAGGCAGAAGAGGCCGCGAGGAGGCTGGAGGAGCTTGGCGCTGAGAGCGTGGCCATATCTTTCCTCCACTCATATGCAAACCCTCAGCACGAGAGGAGGGCAAAGGAGGTCTTGCTGAAGCGCTTCAGCTACGTCACTGCCTCCCACGAGGTGGCGCCCGAGCCTAGGGAGTACGAGAGGACCTCCACTGCCGTAGTCAACGCAGCGCTCATGCCGCTCCTCTCGAGGTACCTGCAGAAGCTCGAGGAGGGGCTTAGGGAGCTGGGCGTGAGGAGACTCTACGTCATGTCTAGCTCCGGGGGCCTAGTTGACGTGAGGGAGGCCTCTGAGAGGCCTGTGCAGCTGGTGGAGAGCGGGCCTGCGGCAGGCGTCGTGGCCTCGGCTGAGCTGGCGAGGGCGCTGGGGATCCCTGACGTCATCAGCTTCGACATGGGAGGCACTACGGCTAAGGCAGGAACTGTGCTGAACTACGAGTTCGAGGTAACGGCAGAGTACGAGGTAGGAGGGGAGGCCCACCACGGCAGGATAGTGAAGGGGTCGGGCTACCCCGTGAGGTTTCCCTTCATAGACCTGGCAGAGGTCTCTGCCGGAGGGGGGACCATCATATGGAGGGACGAAGCAGGGGCACTAAGGGTAGGCCCCGTTAGCGCCGGCGCAGATCCGGGTCCTGCGTGCTACGGGAGAGGGGGGAAGAGGCCCACCGTAACTGACGCAAACGTAGCGCTCGGGAGGCTCGAGAGGCTGCTGGGGGGCTCAATGGAGCTAGATAAGGGGGCAGCACTGAGGGCTCTCTCTGAGCTAGGAGATCCTGAGCAGGTAGCCCTCGGGGCTGTCCAGCTAGCTAACCTTGAGATGGCAAGGGCGATAAGGCTAGTTACCGTAGAGAGGGGGCTAGACCCCTCCCGCTTCTCGCTCATCGCCTTCGGCGGCGCTGGCCCTCAGCATGCCATGGAGGTGGCGGAGGAGCTGGGCATTAGGTCTGTCATTGTTCCCCCTCACCCTGGCCTCTTCTCTGCCCTGGGGCTGCTGCTGGCGGACTGGAGGTTCGAGGCGCGGCTCCCCTTCCCTGCAGACCTGGAGGGGGCCTTCGCCCGTCTGGAGGAGGAGCTTGCCGGGAAGGCGGGGGAGGTGGACTATTTCGTGAGGTATGCCGACGTGAGGTACGAGGGGCAGGGCTGGGAGCTAACTGTGCCGATCGGCAGGCCGGCAAGGCTAGAGGAGGTGAGGAGGACCTTCGAGGAGAAGCACCTGGCCGTCTACGGCTTTAGGCTGGAGAGAGAGGTGGAGGTGGTGGTAGCTAGGGCCTTTGCCGTGAGGAGGAGGCGCAAGGCCTCGCTGCCGAGGGCGAGGAGGGAGGGGGAGGTGAGGGAGCGGGGGAGGAGGCGCGTGATCTTTAGGGAGGGGAGGGAGGAGGCGCCCGTGTTCCTCAGGGAGGAGTTGCCCATGGGCGCTGAGCTGGAGGGGCCTGCCGTGATCGAGGAGTACGACTCTGTAACAGTTGTGCCGCCTGGCTGGAGGGCGAGGGTGGGGGAGCTGGGGGAGCTGAGGGGGGAGAGGTGAGCTGGGAGCTAGTCTACAGGGCGACTGTGTTCGTGGCAGAGGAGATGGGGGTGGCGCTGAAGAGGTCCGCCTTCTCGCCCAACATCCGCGAGAGGATGGACCACAGCTGCGCTGTGCTGGACGCTAAGGGCAGGATAGTAGCACAGGCAGAGCACATACCCGTGCACTTGGGCTCCTTCCGAGTAGGAGCGCAGAACGCCCTCCGCTGGCTGGGGGAGAGAGGAGTAGAGCTAGAGCCGGGCGACATGGTAGCCCTGAACGATCCCTACATAGCGGGGACTCACCTGAACGACGTCATGCTTCTAGCGCCCGTTTACGTGAAGGGAAACCTGATCGGATACGTGGTGAACAAGGCCCACCACGTAGATGTGGGAGGGCCTGTGCCCGGCAGCATAAACCCCAGCGCGAGGAGCGTATACGAGGAGGGCTTCCTACTGCCGCCCGTAAAGGTGGTGAGGAGGGGGAAGGTAGAGGAGGACCTAGCGAGGGTCTTTGCAGAGAACAGCAAGACGCCGAGCACTGCGGTGGGCGACCTACATGCGCAGATAGCTGCGAACGTAGTAGGGGCGAGGAGGGTGGAGGAGCTGGCACAGAGGTTCGGGCTGGAGGCCCTGCTGAGCGGCTGGGAGAGAGCTATAGAGTACGGGAGGCTCATGACGCTCTCAGAGCTGAGGGAGCTGGAGGGCAAAGAAGCCAGCGCAGAGGACTACCTGGAGCTGCCGTCAGGAGACGTTAGGATAGCTGCCCGCGTTAGGGTGGAGGGGGGAGTTATGGTTGACTTTGCCGGCACCTCCCCGCAGCTGCCGTACCCTATAAACGCCGTCTTCGGCGTGACCTTCGCTGCTACCGCCTTTGCGGTGAGGACGCTCATGGAGGAGGACGTGCCTACGAACGAGGGCTTCTACAGCGTGCTAGAGGTAAGGGCTCCGGAGGGCTCGCTGCTTAACCCCAGGAAGCCTGCCCCCGTCTCTGGCGGGAACGTGGAGACGAGCCAGAGGGTGGCAGATGTAGTGCTGAGGGCGCTGGCAGAGATAGCTCCAGAGAGGGTGCCGGCTGCCGGCTCTGGCACGATGATGAACGTAATGCTTGGAGGGGAGTGGGAGAGGGGCTACTGGGCATACTACGAGACCGTTGGAGGGGGAACTGGCGGGAGGCCCGGCAAGAGGGGCGTGAGCGGGGTGCACGTTAACATGACCAACACGCTCAACACCCCGATCGAGATGGCAGAGAGGAGCTACCCCCTGCTCTTCACGGCCTACAAGCTGAGGGAGGGGAGCGGGGGGAGAGGCAAGTTCCCCGGCGGCGACGGGATAGTGAGGGCTTTCAGGCTGCTGAGGCCTGCCAGGCTCTCCCTCATGGCAGAGAGGTTCCGCAGAGGGCCATATGGGCTCTGGGGAGGGGAGCCGGGGAGGGAGGGGAGGGCGACCATAAGGAGGAGGTCTGGGGAGGCGCAGCTCATGCCGAGCAAGTTCTCGATAGAGCTCGAGGCAGGGGACGAAGTGATCTTAGAAACGCCGGGGGGAGGAGGGTGGGGGGGTATGGGGGAGCAGGGTTAATCACACTACCATCACACTACCCTTTCCCCGGCGAGAGCTTCGCGAGCTCCCATCCCTCCGGGGAGCCTTGTGGGCTATGTTTCTGAGTCAGCGCTAAACGCAAGGCTGGCAAGGCTGCTCAGCGGGCTAGGGCTGGACTGCAGGGCAGAGAGGGTAGAGAGGAGGAAGAGGCCCGACATAAGGTGCTACCACAAGGGCCACTCGATACTCATAGAGGCCTCCTACAGCGAGAGGGACGCGGAGAAGGACGCAGAGAGGAGGGCGCAGCAGGAGGAGGCCCCGCTCCTGGCTCTTGCCCTCCACTACCCCCAGAGGGTCCCGGACGTGAGGGAGGGGGAGCTGGAGGAGCTCCTGCGCAACCTCCCCTTCAGGCTGAAGGCGGTGCCGCGTGGGGGGTGGAGAGAGGCGAAGGGCGTTGCAGAGCTGGCTAAAGCCATAGAGAGCCTCGCTAGGGAGCCCGTGAACGAGGAGCGGGCGAAGGAGCACGTAAACAAGGAGCGCATAAACAAGGTAAAGGGAGTCGTGGAGGGCTTCGTGAGGACCTGCAGCTCCCTGCCGGGCTCTAGAAAGGTGGCAGAGGAGCTCTCCAATGCCCTCTACCGCCTCTACGGCTTCAGGGTCGCGGAGACAAAGGACGAGGAGATAGTGTATGCCCAGGTCGCCCTGGTCCTCCTCCTCTCCTCCCTCCTCTACGAATCCGTGAGGCCTCAACATGGACTGAGGCCGCTGAGGGAGCTCGTAAGGGAGAGGGGGCCCATAGCGGGCCTGAGGGAGGCAATGGAGAGGCTCAGGGAGGCAGACTACTCGCTCCCTGCTGCCACGGTGCTGGAGGTGCTCTCCCCCCTGCCCCCCGCGGCTGCACCTGCAGTGGAGAGGGTAATCGCTGAGGCTGAGAGACTAGCGCAGGAGCCCCACCTCCTCTCGCAGGACTTCGCCGGGAGGATATACCACACGATCACGGGAGATATAGCGCTCAGGAAGGGCTTCGCAACTTACTACACCGAGATACCCGCAGCCTACATGCTAGCGTGGCTGGCAGCGAGGGAGGTCGTGAGGGTAAATGTGGGGGAGGATGAGGAGGCGAGGAGGGTTCTGGAGAAGGTGAAAAGCACGAAGGTGGTAGACTTTGCCTGCGGCAGCGGGACCCTGCTCACGGCAAGCTTCTACTCGCTCTCCAGGCTTGCGAGGAACCTCTGCTTCCTTCGCTCCCTCGACTGCAGAGAGGTAGAGAGGGCAATACTGGAGAACGTTTACGGCTTCGATGCTCTGAAATACGCTGCGCAGATCACCTCCATAAACCTTTCGCTCATGGCCTCCTCGCCGGCAAAGAAGGTATACGCAATATACTTTGGCTACATGGGCTCCAGGGGGGCGTGGCTTGGATCTCTCGAGCTGCTGGAGAACGGGGGGAGGGTGGGGGGCATACTCTGGTACATAGAGGAGGAGCTCCGCCGAGCTGTGACGGTGGCCTCAATAATGGACACGAAGGGAAGGGTAGATATCCCGAAGGACTTCGACATAGTGATCATGAACCCGCCCTTCACCCGCGCTACCGGCAGGACTGAGCGCAGGTTTGCTGGCGAGGAGAGGGGCCTCTTCGGCTTCATAGGAGACGAGAGAGCTAGGAGCGCCCTGGTGAGCAGGTACAACGCCCTGCGCAAGAAGGTGAGGGAGGAGCTCCTGCAGGAGGCAGAGGAGCTTTTCGACAAAGAGCCCCTCCTGGCTCACCTTCAAGTCCTGCGCAGCTTCAGGGAGTACTACGACATAACGCAGGCCGGCGAGGGGCTGCTGTTCGTGTATCTAGCATACAAGTACGTTAAGCCGGGCGGCGTCATAGCCTTCGTGCTGCCTCGCAACCTGCTCAGCGGGGTTTCCTGGTTCCTCGTTAGGGCGCTGCTGGCGCACAAGTTCCACCTGCGCTACGTTATAGTCAGCAGCGACAACAAGAGGGGCTTCAACTTCTCTGAGAGCACAGAGCTGAGCGAGTGCTTGATAGTTGCGAAGAGAGTAGATGCCCACAGCCCTGGGGAGGAGACAGTTTTCGTGAACTTCTACGAGAAGCCCCGCGGCATCCTGGAGGCGCTCGAGCGGGCGGAGGAAATAGCAAGCGGGAAGGTGGAGGGGGCTGCAGTGAAAAAGGCAAAGAGGGAGGAGCTGCTCCGCTACCTCGACAACCTTAACCGCTTCGCAGCCCTTCCCGAGGAGGATGCTGTGGAGGCAGCGCTCAGGGTGCTCGAGGGCGACCTCGGGCTAACGAGGGTGCCCATGGTGAGGCTGGGGGAGCTAGTGGACAGCATGGGAGTTCATAGCACGCTCTTCCACAAGCTCTTCGAGGCCCGGGCAACGGGTGCTCCCGCGCGCTTCCCCCTCCTATACGGCGGCGAAGAGGCTAACAGGCTGAGGATGCTCGCCGAGCCCAACGCAGAGGGCCTCCCGAGGGAGCCCAAGGCCGTAGAGATCTTCTCCAAGTTCTCGGGCAGGCTGCTTCTGCCAGATAGGGTCTGGCTAGACACTGCGCATGTAATTGCGCTCTACTCTCCCGTGCCGCTGCTCTCCAACGTCTTCTACTCCGTGAGGCTGAAGGGAGGGGGAGAAGGGGCGGAGAAGGCACTGGCGCTCTGGCTGAACACCACGTGGGGGATCCTCTCGTATCTCGTGAGCAGGGAGGAGACGAGGGGGAGGTGGATGAGGCTCACGGAGAGCCAGTGGATGCTGCTGCCCGTGATAGACGTGAGGCAGCTAGAGGCGAGCAGGCTCGCGAGGGCTTTCGACAGCGTGGCAAGCATGCAGCCCGCGAGGATCCCACGGCAGTTCAGCGGAGATCCTGTGAGGCTGCAGATAGACCTGGCGTTCCTGAGGGCAGTGGAGCCCTCCGTAGAGGAGGCTAGAGCGGTCGAAGAGCTGAAGGAGCTCTACGGGGCAGTAGATCTGGCGCTCAGGAGGTGGACCTCCTAGGCCGTAGTGAGGTAGCTTCTCCTCCTGTACAGCAGCGGCCTCTCCACCCCCTCTACCCTGCCCCCCACTACCTCCCCGAGCACGAGGGTGTTGTCCCCCAGGTCCTTTGTGAAGGATATGCGGAGGAAGAGGTAGTTCCTCACGCCAGCTATGACAGGCCCGTACTCTGTTTCTACGTAGCCCGCCCTCCTCAGCTTCTCCGCGGGCTCAACGTGATCTCCCATGAGCCTTGCAAGCCACTCCTGATCCTGGCTGAGCAGGTGGAGCACGAAGGCAGAGGAGCTCACGAGAGGGTTATGGCTCCTGGAGCGCTTCTCCACCGTAACTATCATGCTGGGGGGCGTGAGGCTAGCGCTCATGGCTGCAGCTGTGAAGGCCGCATATTTGTCCTCGTGCCTTGCGGTGACCACATATATCTGCTGGGCAGCCTCCCTCATGAAGGCCTTCAGGAGCTCTTGCGCCGCCAAGCTATGCCCTGATGCCTGTATATGCTCGAGAGTGATATAACAGCGGGCGCGTTACCTCGCCTATTTTCCCTCCCACTATCTTCCCTATTACGATGTCGTGATCGCCCGCCTCGTACACGGCATACTTCTCCAGCAACAGGTAGGACTTAGCCCCCCTGATCACGGGGCCGTAGGGGCTCTGCTCGTAGCCCACTGCCTCTAGCTTCTCCTTTGGCGGGAGGCGGCTGGCCATTACCTCCGCGATCTTCTGCTCCTCCTCGCTGAGCAGGTGCACAACGAACCCCCTAGCCCTCACGAGGGGGCCGTGGCTCCTGCTCCCCTTGTCCACAGAGACCATCATGAGAGGCGGGTTGAGGCTCAGGCTGGTGACGCTTGAGGCAGTGAGCGCGGCGAACTCCCCCTCGTGCTCTGCCGTAACGGCGTAGACCTGCTGGGCAGCTTGTCTCATGAAGGCCTTGAGGAGCTCCTGCGCCTCCATCAAGCCCTCACCCCCGTGAAGCCCGTGGAGTAGTAGAGCAGGGGCCTCCTCACCAGCCCCACCCTCCCCTCCACCACGTTGCCCACGAAGAGGGTGTGGTCCCCCGCGTCGAACATAGCATGCTTCTCGAGCAGCAGGTAGGACTTCGCCCCCTTGATCACCGGGCCATAGGGGGAGCGCTCGTAGCCCACTGCCTCCAGCTTCTCCGCAGGGGTGAGCTTGCTCGACATGATCTCAGCGATCTTCACCTCGTCCTCTGCCAGCAGGTGTATCACAAAGCCCCTGGCCTGCAAGAACGCTGCGTGGCTCCTCGCCCTCTTCTCGATGGAGGCCAGCATCCTGGGGGGCTCAAAGCTCACCGGGATCACGCTAGATGCCGTGAGCGCCCCTACAGTTCCCTCGTGCTCTGCCGTAACCACGTAGACCTGCAAAGCTGCCTGCTCTAGGAAGGCCCAGAGCAGCTCCTTGCCTCTCATGGCTCACCGGGCAGAGGGCTAGGGGGAAGCTTATTGCCCCGGTATATACTGGACCTCTCTTCCTATTAGCTCAGAAAGGGGGAAGGGGGATCGGAGAGGCATGAGATATATCTTCGTGACAGGCGGAGTGCTCTCCAGCGTGGGCAAAGGGATAGTCTCTGCCAGCATAGGCCTGCTGATAGCCTCGAGGGGCTATGCCGTGAGCGCCGTGAAGATAGACCCTTACATAAACGTGGACGCAGGCACCATGAACCCTTACGCCCACGGCGAGGTCTTCGTCACGGAGGACGGCGGGGAGACGGACCTCGACCTGGGGCACTACGAAAGGTTCCTGGACGTGAACCTCTCGAAAAAGCACAACATCACCACAGGCCAGGTGTACATGGCAGTGATCACGAAGGAGAGGAGGGGCGACTACCTCGGGCAGACGGTGCAGGTAATACCGCACGTAACGGAGGAGGTGAAGAGCAGGCTGAGGGAGCTAGCCAAAGGAGTGGATCTCCTCCTCGTGGAGATAGGGGGCACAGTGGGTGACATAGAGGGCCTCCCCTTCCTCGAGGCGGCGAGGCAGATGAGGCTAGAGGAGGGGGCAGAGGGGACGCTCTTCGTGCACGTAGCGCTCGCGCCCGAGCTGAGCGTGACGGGAGAGCAGAAGACGAAGCCCGTGCAGCACAGCGTCCAGGAGCTCCGGAGGATAGGGATCCAGCCTGACATCATAGTCGTGAGGTCGCGAAGACCCCTCGAGGCTGAGGCGAGGAGGAAGATAGCGCTGCACGCTACGCTGCCAGAATCCCATGTGTTCTCGAGCTACGACCTGGACAACATATACGCCCTCCCCCTCATCCTGGAGGAGCAGGGGCTGGGGGAGCTGGTGAGCAGGAGGCTGAGGCTGGAGGGGAGGCCGAGGCTTGAGGAGTGGAGGGCTCTGGTGGAGAGGATGAGGAGCTCCAGCAGGAGGGTAGAGGTAGCCATGGTAGGGAAGTACACGAAGCTGAGGGACAGCTACCTCAGCATAGTTGAGGCCCTGAAGCACGCCGGAGCCCACCTGGGAGTGAGGCCGGAGCTCAGGTGGGTAGAGGCCACAGAGATAGAGGAGGGGAGGCTAAGGGTGGAGGAGGCGCTCGAGGGAGTGAGGGCTGCCATAATCCTGCCCGGCTTCGGGAGGAGGGGGGTGGAGGGGAAGATAGCCGCCATAAGGTACCTGAGGGAGAACAGGGTGCCCACGCTAGGGATCTGCTTCGGCCTCCAGCTGGCTGTGGTGGAAGCTGCCAGGAACCTCCTGGGGCTGGAGGGGGCCCACACTACAGAGGTGAACCCCGAGACCCCCTACCCGGTGGTGGACCTCCTCCCCCAGCAGCGTAACCTGAGCGAGCTCGGGGGGACCATGAGGCTGGGCGCCAGCCCCGTCGCCCTCAAGAAAGGCACGCTGGCCTTCGAGGTCTATGGGAGGGAGGTGATAGTGGAGAGGCACAGGCACCGCTACGAGGTTAACGAGAAGTTCTTGGACAAGCTGGAGGGCGTGGGCTTCATCGCCTCAGGCCACAGCCCAGAGGGGCTCGTGGAGGTCATGGAGTACCGGAGGGAGTTGCACCCCTTCTTCCTGGGCCTTCAGCCCCACCCCGAGTTCAAGAGCAGGCCCCTCCGCCCCAGCCCTCCCTTCATGGGCCTCCTCGCCCGAGGCCTTTCCATGTAGCTCGAGGCCTGAGACGAAAACATAAAAAGCAGATGCGAGGCCTGCAGAAGAGGAACGCTGTTGAAACTCGTCAGACTGCGTTCCCTGGTAGAAGGCTTCTTGGGTAGCTACAAGAGATTCGCATAGCTCAAAAAGAAGTTCTATATGCTCAGAGGGAGGACTGAGGTCGATCCGGTAGGGATGGACTATGTCTACAGCGCTCGTACCAGAACTGGCTTCTACATCAACACAAAAATCGAGGCTACCCCTCACTTTGTGATCAATTACGAGCGGGTCCCGACTGAATATGCGAAGCAACTCTTCT
This sequence comes from Acidilobaceae archaeon, assembly GCA_025058835.1. GTDB lineage: Archaea > Thermoproteota > Thermoprotei_A > Sulfolobales > Acidilobaceae > DSZV01. The sequence continues at coordinate 464,509 of JANXEI010000002.1, read as the reverse complement.
CTGGCGGGAACTGCCTTTTCGTAGATGTAGGAGCATTCATTGGCCTCTACTCTGTGCTAGCAGCCCAGATGGGGTGTCGCGTCCTTGCCTTCGAGCCGAACCCTCTGGCAGCAGTCCTCTTGAGGCTGCAAAGGTCAAAGAGAGGGTGACCCTGATACAAAAAGGGCTCTGGGACAAGGAGGGCTCCTCCCTCCTGGCGCTCAGAGGTGGCAGCTCCTCCCTGACACAAGCGCACCAGATACTGGTTCCCACAAAACAGAAGATAGTATACACGCCCATCGAGCTAACGACGCTTGACAAGATCTATAGCGAGAGGAGGGAGCTCTTCAGGGGGAGGAGGGTGATCATGAAGGTGGACGTGGAGGGAGCTGCCCTGCGCGTAGTAAGGGGAGCGCTTGAGACCATAAAGGAGACGAGGCCTCACGTCATCTTCGAGGTCCACAGGGGGGAGGGGGAGGACGACGAGCTCAGGGCTGTCCCATACTTCCTAAAAATGGGCTACAGGTGGAGGGTGCTGGAGTACAGGTGGCCCCAGAACTTCATCCTTGCCCTGGAGCCCCAAGTTGGTAAATAGTGACGCTGTGAGGGATCTAGAGCTGCTCAGGCGGTCATGCGAGAGCTCATTTCGAGCAGGGGCTCTAGCATCGAGCTCGCTACCTTATTACTCTGTGTTTGTATAATGCAAACATGGGGAAAATAATTGGTAGATATCAGAGACTTGATGGATTTCTTCTACTCTATCTTTTTCTTCCTACTCCTGCTACTCCTGATCCTGCCGGCAGTCTTCACCCTTGTTTCAACGAAAGAGTACTCGCCGCTTCGGCTCCTTCTCGCCCTGGCGATCCTCCTTGCCTTCCTAGCCGTCATGTCGATCATCTACAAGCAAATGGACAGGTTTGCAAGAAAGATCGAGAGGCTCTTCACATAGAGTCTAGTGAGCTCTCCCTTTTTCTTTTCAGGCCTCCCCTCATAAGACCACTCCAGCCGTCCAGCTCCAGGGCAGAGCTCGCGTGTTACCTCATGAGCCGCTGCCCCCCTCAGATCCCCCTCTCTAGCTATATCGCGGGAGCCCGGCTCATGGGGTTGAAGCAGCTGGCGTAACACCTCATGCGGCGATGGCCTCCAGAGCTCCCTTCCATCAGCTAACGGCAGTTTAACCTCTCTCTTGACAGCCCCAGGAGTTAACTCTACTTAACCTCTACCCTGCGATGAGCCCTGGTAGAGTTAACCGCCAGTTAACTTTACTGCCTCTCCTGCCATGGGGCTCCATGTGCCAGCATAGCACTAATTTAGGGCTTGGTCAAGCGCAGAGATGGGTGAGGCCAGTGGAGCAGCTGAGCAGGGGGACCCCGCGGGCGGTGTACATACTCATGGGGACCGCGGGCGTCGTAGTGCTGCTCATAGTTGGCCTCCTCGCCGTGAGCTACTACGTGCCATCCGCGGAGGGCCTGAGAGAGCTAGCGCTCCCGGCAGCCGTTGGAGGGGGCTTGGCGGTCTTCTTCATGCTAGCGCTAGTGCTAGCATACCTAGCCGCGCGCGGGGAGCAGGAGATAAGGCCTCTCGAGTAGGAGAGAGGAGAGCGTTCAGGCCCCCCGCGATCTTCTTTCTCATCACTTCGCCCCGGGGCATGCAGTAAGCGTATCGCTCCTGCCCCTGGCTCCCCTTCAGCTAACCCCCTGCGTGCTATCTCGCGCGACCCTTATACGGCCTCTCGCGATCGAGAGCGTAATACCCCATCGCCGGCTAAATTAGTCCTCGCCCGCCCGTCAATAGAGGAACAAGCTTTGATGTCGCTGGAGGTAGCAGGGCTATCCGTGAGCTACGGAGAGGCGAAGGCCCTGGAGGACGTTACTTTCTCCCTCCAGCACCCCTCCTCCCTCGTCATAGTGGGCCCAAACGGTGCTGGGAAGACCACCCTGCTCAAAGCCCTTCTCGGCATGGTGGACTACGAGGGGAAGCTCAGGGTCTTCGGCCTTGAGCCGAGGAGGGACTCGCAGAAGCTCAGGCAGCTGGTCTCCTACCTCCCCCAGGCCTCTAGCGTTAATCAGCTGGTGCCGCTGAAGGTGAGGGACATAGTCTACTCCCCCCAGGAGCTGGCTGGGGAAAGCAGGGAGGCAGCAGAGAGGGCCATAGAGATCACCGACATAGGGGGCCTGCTGGAGAGGAGGTTCAGCGAGCTCTCTGGGGGGCAGAAGCAGAGGGTGCTCATAGCCAGGGCGCTTGCCAAGAGGGCAAAGATGCTCCTCCTCGACGAGCCCTTCTCCATGGTGGACGTGGGCGGGAGGGAGCAGATAGCTGAGCTCTTGCTTGAGGCGCAGAGGAGGGAAGAGATAACGCTGGTGATCGTCTCCCACGACCTCTCCTACTTCTTGAAGCGAGAGCCCTACGTTGCGCTCCTTAACAAGAGGCTCATAGCCTTCGGGAGGGCCCGGGAGGCGCTGACGCTGGAGAACCTGGCAAAGGCCTACGGCCTCGCAAGGCTCGGAGAGGTGTACCTTGCGGGGGAGGAGCATGGACCCTATTAGCGCCCTCCAGGAGCCCTTCGTGCAGAGGGCCTTCATAGCCATAACCATGGCTTCCCTCGTGGCAGGCCTCGTGAGCCTCATGATCAGGTACTCCCAGCTCCAGTTCCTTGCCGTGGAGTCCTTCCATGCGCTGGTGGCTGCAGCAGCAGTGGGCTACTTCGTGGAGCTCTTCTACCCCGTGAGCCCAGAGCTAGTTGCATATCTCGTCATGGTGGGCCTCCTGGGCTTCCTGAACGTCCTGGAGGGGAGGGTGGAGAGGCTCACAGCCATCGCGGCCCTCTCCTTGTCCTCTGCAACTATCATCTCCCTCTTCTCTTTCGGCCTGGCGCAGAAGTCCCCCTTCGGCTCCACCATAATCTACAACATCTTGTTCGGCACCCCCTTCCTCATCCTGCAGCGCGAGATCCCCTACGTGGTCATCGCCGGGAGCGTCATGATCCTCGTCCTGGCAGCTCTCTGGAAGAGGATCCTCATGCTCTCCTTCGACCCAGACTACTTCGCCTTCATGAAGGGCAACAACTCCTTCTTACTCCACAGGCTGTTCATCTATGCCATGGTGGCTGCCGCGGCAGTGTACTTGACGAAGATAACGGGAGCCGTCGCGGCCCACGTGCTGCTCATAGCCCCCTCCCTGGCTCCCTTCAGATACGTCTCTCCTGTGACCGTCTTGCTGTACGCGCTTGCAGTGTGTTACTCCGCTGCCTTCGCCTCCATTGCTCTCAACCTACCTTACGGCGCTGCCCTGGGCTTCTTTGCCCTCCTGGGCTACCTGTTGCCTGCACTCCTCAGGAAGGGCTAACTGGTAGAGAGCAACTATATTAAATCTCTTGATGAGAGTGGTAGATGGTGGTCCTCATGAAGAGTTCCCTAGCTCTAGCTGTGCTCCTTATCGTTGCGCTTCAAGGGCTCGTGGCTGGAGCCCATCACGGCCACCATGAGCATAGGGTCCTCATAGCAGTCGTGCCAGCTCACTGGGCCGCGGTAATAAACATGGCAGGACACCCCTTCGTGAGGGCCTTCAGCCCCCTGCCTCCCCACATACCCCACCACGACTACGAGCCCTCTCCTGAAGACATCAGGAGGGCCCTCCAGGCGGACATAATAGTTGTGGAAAACCCGGATCATGTGGCTGCGGCGGACGACCTCATAAAGGCAGCTCAGGAGGCAGGGAAGAGGTACATATCGGTAGAGGACGAGGTAGTGAGGATGGGCTGGAGGCACCTCTTTAAGCCCTCCGGCGTGGATAACCCGCACATATCGCATGACGTGAGCGCCACCCTCATGATGCTCGGTATCGTGAGGGACGAGGTGGCCAGGGTAGCAAGGGAGAAGGGGATACCCGAGGCCGAGGTGCGCGAGTTCCTCGTAAGGTACAACGGCGCCATGTCAGCTCTAAAGGCAGTGTATTACGCCTCCGTGGAGTACGGCATCCAGAGAGCTAAGGGGATGAAGGGGGTGGCCCTCTTCAGCGCCGGGGACTCTCAATACATGATGAAGTGGATCCTGGTAGATCCGGTCACCATAGTCGTGGAGGAGTCTGAGGCAGAGCTGAGGCCGGGAGACCTTGCGAAGCTGAAGGAGGCTGGCGTGAGGTGCGTGGTCATGTTGGACGAGGAGAAGGTGAGCGAGAGGGTGCTCTCCGAGCTGAGGAACCTCGGCATAAAGCCCGTAGTGGTCAGGTCTCTACAGGCGCAGCAGGTAGGGGCGCCTTTCCTCAACTACGCGCTGATGGGGGAGCTGATCGCTAGCGAGTGCGCGGAGGAGCCCGCCCCTGCCCCAGAAGTGGGAGGCCTGACCATAGCCCTAGGGGCATACGCTGCTGCAGTAACTCTCGCCCTGGCGTTCCTGCTGCTCCGGAGGAGGTAGCCTCTCTTAACCCGTCATTCTCGAGACCCTTTCTCTTCAGAAAAATATATAGCTATGCAGACACACAAATGGTGCATATCATGTACCCAGACGAGCGCAGGATCCTCATGACCCCCGGACCCGTTGTCTTCAACATGGAGACCCTCAAGCACATGCTCTCCACGGCGCACGAGCATACGAGCCCTGACTTTGCTCAGATCCACGGGGAGGCTACCAGAAAGTTCAGGCGCGTCATAGGCATGAGGGGGGACCTCCCTGTCTTCCTCCTCCCCGGCTCCGGAACCCTTGCCTTCGAGGCAGCTATGGTAAACCTCCTTAAGCCCGGCTCGCGGGTGTTGGTAGTTTCCTACGGCTTCTTCGGCGACAGGTGGGTCACTGTCTCAGAGCTGGTGGGCCACTCACCCGCTAGGCTCTCCTCGCCGCCGGGGGAGAGGGTGCCGCTGCACGAGGTGGAGGAGGAGCTCTCCAAGGGGTATGACGCGATGGTGATCACTCACGTGGAGACCAGCACAGGGGTAAGGGCAAACGTGGAGGAGTTGGGGAAGCTCGCAAGGAAGCATGATACCCTCTTCGTGGTGGACGGCGTGTCCAGCATTGCTGCAGAGCTCATGAACTGCAGCGATTGGGGAGTCGACGTGGTGATCACGGCCAGCCAGAAGGCCCTCGAGGTGCCTCCCGGCATAGGGGTCTTGGCTCTGTGCAGCGAGAAGGCGTTCTCTGCAATGCAGGAGAACGAGAGACATGTGAGGAGCTTCTACATGAGGCTCACGGAGTGGTTCAAGGTGATGAAAGCGTACGAGGAGGGGAGAATAGCCTACCATGCCACCCCGGCAACTCACCTGGTGCTGGCCCTCGAGAGGTCTTTGGAGAAGATCCTGAGGGAGGGGATGGAGAACAGGCACAGGAGGCATGCCGTGCTGGCGAGGGCGGTGAGGGAAGGAGTGAGGGGTATGGGGCTTGCCGTGGTTGCCCATGAGGAGGTGGCTGCCAGCACCATAACTGCCGTGTACTTGCCTGCAGGCATAGATCCCGGCGAGCTGAGGGGAGCGGTGAGGGCGAGGAACGTGGTGCTTGCCATGCCCATCCACCCGGCGCTGAGAGGGAGGAGCATAAGGATAGGCCACATGGGCGCCGTAAACCAAAACGACGTCGTTGCCGCCCTGGCTGCCCTCGAGAGGGCGCTGAGGGTCATGGGGGCTAAGGTGGAGCTAGGCTCCGGCCTCAGGGCTGCGCAGGAGGTGCTGTTGGGGGAGGGACTCTAGCTCTCAGGAGAGGAGCATCTCCGCCACGTCGAACTCCCTGATGTAAGGGTGATCTTCTTCCGTTTCTGCCTCCCCCTCCCTCGGGAATATCATCATCTGGTGCTCTGTGTAGAGGAATATGGCTGGCGCGTCCTCCCACACTATCCTCTGGGCTGCCGCGTAGTAACTGCTCCCCTCCCCCTCCCTCCTAGCCCTCTCCATCAGCTCCTCGAAGAGCGGGTTCTCGTAGCCCATCCTGTTGAGCCTCCCGTCCTTCATGAAGAGCCAGCTGAGGCCGAAGTCTACGTCAAGCGTAACTGTGGACCAGCCGAGGAGGAAGAGGTCGTAGTCCTCCCTGCTCATGAGGACCTTCATGTACCCAGGCCACTCGTGCAGCTCTAGCTTCACCTTCAGCCCCACCTCCTCCAGGTAGCCCTTCACAGCCCCAGCTACCTCAGCGTCGCGGAAGTACCTCCCCCTCGGCGAGATGAGGAGGAGCTCCCTCCCAAGCCAGCCTGCCTCCTCCAGGAGCTCCCTGGCAGTCTCGGGCGAGTAGACGTAAGGCCTCTGGAGCGCAGAGCCCATGAGGTAGTGGGGCAGGGGGGAGCTGGCCACGGTGGCAGCGCCCAGGAGGAGCTCTTTCACTATCGCTTCCCTGTTCACTGCCATGTTCATTGCCCACCTGACCCTCACGTCGCTTACCCTCCTCACGTTTATCCCCACGAAGATGCTCCTGCTGCTGGGCACCACCAGCTTCTGGAGGCCCTTCTCCTCCACCCTCGGCAGGTAGCTTAGCGGAACGTAGGGCGAGGCGTCCACAGCATGAGCCTCCACGAGGGAGAGCCTCGTCTCGTCGTCAGGCACCAGGTTGAACTCTATCCTGGCCAGCGGGATGTCCACGCCGTGCTGTACGATTCCTCTCTCCACTATCACCTTGTTCCCCTCAATGCCTCCCATCCTGAAGATGCCTGAGCCTATCATTGCCTTAGGGTCGTCTATTGGCCTCTCCCAGTACTTCGCGGCTACCTCCTCGGGCAATATGCCGAGCGCAGGGTGGGCAAGCCTTGCGGGGAGGTAGCCTACGGGCCTCTTCAGCACTATCCTGAAGGTGAGATCGTCTACCAGCTCCACCCTCTCCACCTCCCTCAGCAGAGCCCTGGGGATGGGACCGATCTTGATGGCCCTCTCTAGGCTTGCCTTGACGTCCCTTGCAGTCAGGGGCCTCCCGTCGTGGAACCTGAGGTTAGGCCTGAGCCTGAACTCCCACTCGGTTGGGCTCACCTGCCGGAAGGAGTCGACGAGAGCCTTCATAATTACTGGCCTCCCCTCGCTGTTGTGCCTCACCGTGAAGAGCCTGGAGTAGAGGTGCAGGAGGATCAAGGTGTTGTAGGGGTTGGTCGCCAGGTGGGGATCCATGTTGCTTAGATCGCCTACCCCCGCAGACCTCCCGATCCTCTCTCCCGCCTTTCTGCCCTCTGGCCTCATGGCTCTTCGCGGCAGAGCTGATCGAGCGCCCTCTTAGCCTCGCCTCATAACTCCTCCCTCTCCTCGTACTTTTTTCCAGGACTCCCTTTCGCTAGCTGAAACCTCCCTCTACCTTTCAGCCCCGTATATACTACGTATATACTACCTTTGGCAGGAGGGGCAGTAGAACGTCTTCCTCCCGTGCGGCTTCTGGTAAAACATCTTTATCGGGGTTCCGCAGCGGGGGCAGGGCTTCTTTGCTCGCATGTACACCGAGTGCAGCTCCCTCTCCCTCCTCCCAGCTAGCAGCGCCCTGAAGTAGTCGTTGGTGTACTCGTAAGTTATCCTGGCTATCTTCACTACCTCCTCCTCGCTGAGCTCCCTCACGGGCCTCTCAGGGCTCACCCCTGCAAGGAACAAGATCTCGTTCCTCAGTATGTTCCCCACCCCCGCCGCCACTCCCTGATCGAGCAGCGCTCCCCCCACCTTCTCCTCCCCCTTTGCCCTCAGCCTCCTGATGAACTCCTCCTCGCTCCAGATCCCTAACGGATCTGGGCCTAGAGAAGACCTCAGCCTTCCCAACAGCTCCTCCCTCTTGCTGAGCTCGAGCGAGGCCTGCCTGTAGATAGAGAGCGCGCCCTCGTTGAAGACCAGCATGAGCCTCAGCCTGTCGGTAGGGCACTCCTCTGCCCTCGCGCAGACTGCTAGGCCCCCGAACATCAGCAGGTGAACCCTCAGGGCCAGCTCGCCGAAGAGCAGCACTATGTTCTTGCCGTGAGTGACGACCCCCTCTAGCGCCCTCCCCTCCAGCGCCCTCAGCTCCTCCCTCTTGCTTACTACCCTCTCCACCCTCCTGCCCTCTAGGCTGGAGACCCGCAGCGCGTGGACCTTCGCCTGCGGCCCCTCCGTCATCCCTTCTCCTTCCTGCTCCTCCTGCAGGACCTTTTCTCCCTCTGCTCCTGCTGCTCCCGGCTCACCGAGCTCCCTTAATTACGTTGGAGGTAGATGCTTAAGAGGAAAAAGGGTAAGTGTGAACAACAAATTACTTGTTGATTATGGTCAGGCTCACTAGCTCCAGGGCTAGGGTGAACTCTACATCGTTTCTGCCGATCCATGAGAAGGGGTCCACGATCGCCAGGGCCACATAGAGGGGCTCCGAGAAGCCGGGCGGGACGAACAGGCTAATGTGATATGTGGCGAAGTCCCTTTGCGGAGGCCACGTGTCTTCAATCGACGCGAGCTCCCAGTAGTATATGCTCCTGCTGTCCACTACCCTCCAGTCCTGAGTCACTAGCATTAGCCTGAGGATGGGCAGGCCCGTAGCGTCTACGCAGTCCAAGTCCTTAGGCTCTATGTCGTGGAAGTAGAGTCTCACTGCAGCGAAGACGCCCACGTGCCTACTGGAGTGAAGTGGGTCTTGTCTCAAGAGAAGGGCAAACCCCCATTCTCTGTCCGCCTCGATCCTCGTAGAGGTGCGTAGAGCAGAATGATCGTAATACTTATCGTCTATGGTACAACTTCCACTCCGGCCATAAATATCATAGATGTCCTCGCCTACGAATATTATCTCTCCCTTTCCATTACCGTCCGTGTCACCGATGACGATGAAAGGATCGTAGCTAGAAATCTGGTTGGAAGAGGCAGCAGTGAGCTCGAACAACTTAATGCTCCTCGCCTTACCCACTAAGTCAACATAGCTCTGAATTACGTTTGCCTTAAAGTGACCGCCGAGAATGCCAGTGAGGTTGTTTTCGTTTGCCCTCCTCACTATGTATCTGTCGTCATAACCCCTCAACGCGCTAACATACTGAAAGAAGAAACCTCTTTCGGGCACGAAGCCTTCCACTTTTATTCTCATGTGCTTCTCACCATGTTTGCTTACGAGTAGCATGTTGAACTCGTTTGTGCCAGGCACGTGTCCTATGACAGCCACGTAGAAATTGTACCTCTCCCTAGTAGTAGCCTGAATGTGAACGTTCTTCCTCTCCGCGACTAATTTATAGTAGTATCTGCTGTGAGAGTCATACGTAGCAATTCCTGCCTCAGGCTGCTGATTGTCAAAGTACTTCTCATGTCTTAGCTTGAAAAGAGTAATGTTCCCTATCATATGCAACGGATAGACCCTGTGCTCAAAAGAACCCCTACCTGTCCCCGGTCCTGCGTGAGGATTGGCGCGGTGAGTGAAGAGGAGATCAGGGACAAGAGAAGGGTCGATCTCTATGCGGGCCGTCTCGCCCGGCGATAGAGTTAAGATGGCGCGGGACAAGGACACCCCTGGAGGGTACTTTATAACTTTCTTAACTGGCTTCTCCATTGAGGGCTCATAATTCGACAGGTTTACTAAGAGCACCTCTCCCGTTTTCGCGTTAACCAGTTTCAAGTACCTTATACTTACTATGACGCTCCCGGTGTTGTTAATCCAGAAAGCCCTCACGCGACTATCTGGTAGGAGGGTGGAGAGGTCCCAGCTAACCTCCACCTTTTCCCTCATCTTCTCTAAGTAGTAGGTCCCTACGTCGGCCTGCTTAGAGATGGCCTCTCCTTGTGAGCTCATGAGGTTCAAGATGAAGGGTATTAGCAAGATTATGATGGCAGAGAGGACTATGAGGCCTGCTATGATTTCGGCTTGGCCCCTCCTCACGCCTGCTCGCTCGATCATTACTCGCTTACATTTTATTTACTCTTATTAACCTCCCTCTCTTTTCATGAATCCCTTCATATTAATAGAGCCCTGAGATGGGTGAGTGGGCCCGCATGAGAGCATCTGCGGAAATCATAGGTAACCTTGTCCTCGTAGCGGTAGTGGTAATGCTAGGCTTGGCCTTTCTCTCGCTTTTCGTGTCGCAATATCAAAGCGTGGCTGCGGAGAGGTTGAAGGTCATGGAAGTAAACAAGATCAAGGTTAACCTTGACATGGGAGTCATTTACAGCAAAAGGAACAACACTCACTTGGTATACCTCGTAGAGTTCGTGAACATAGGGGAGGAGACTAGCTTTTACATAGCGCCTGCTTGGGGCAAACTTTCCTCTAATTACGCAGTCCTCGGCCAGCCTGCTCTCAATGCGTACCTCGTGAGAGCCGTCTCCCACCTATCCGTAGAACAGTGCCCCGCGACCGTGCATTGCATCCGCGCGCAAGGGAGAGTAAACCCTGATCGTATTTTCACTGAGGGGGAAATATCGCTAGCAGAGCTCGGCTCCCGCCGCGCAGAGGCCCCTCTCGTTAGGATAGACTTGCCCACGAGGGGCTCGAAAATAGTGCTCCTTACCTATCGGCTGAGCGACAGGAGCGCGGGGGAGAGCCCCCTCGTGTTGCTCCTCGCCTCGGTTAACAACAAATATTATTTGGCTTCGGTCAGGGAGCTCCCCATGGGAGAATAAAAAATTAGAGGGGGAGCTGGCTCCTATCCGCGTAGTGAACCGTGTAGTGCTTGGGCTTGAGGGCCTCTATGATGACCTTAAGCGCCTTCCAAGGATCTGTGTGGTCTCCGCAGGTGTACACGTCCACCGTGGCGTAGTTGTACTCTATCCAGGTGTGGATTGCAACGTGGCTCTCTAGAACGAGGGCTATAACGGAAACCCCTCCCTTCTTCCCCCCGAACTTCCAGGCCTGCACCTCGTGCAGGTTGGCGTTTGCCTCCTTTACTGCCTTGACAACAACGGCCTTCATGACCTCCTCGTTCGCGGCAAGGTCGAGATCGATATCGTATAGGTTTGCATACACGTGCTTCCCGACTATATTATCGCGTTGTTCCTCGTCCACCCCTTCCTCCGACCCATTGCTGCTTCTCAAGCTGACTTAATAAACATATCAGCTGCTCTGCTGCCCCCTCCTCTCATCGCTCCTCCCGTGAGCGGTACCTCTGATTTCCTCCACCAGGTGCTCTGCTACCTCAGCTAGGATGTCGAGGGAGAGGCTGACAGCGCTCGGGTTGCCCGGGGAGACGAAGACTAGGGAGTTGCCCACTACGTAACCATCAGCCCTGCTCCCCAGAGCTCTAGGGCCTACGAAGGAATAGCTCCTCCTCCTGTGCTCTTCCCCAAGGCCAGGCACCCTCTTGCGAGCTATGCCCTCCACGGCCTCGATGCTGACGTCCCTCGGGCTGAGGCCTGTGCCGCCCGTCACCAGCACCACCTCTGCCTGCTGGGCCGCGCTCAGGACGGCTGCCCTGATCTCCCCGAGGCGGTTGGGGACCACGACGGAGGAGACGAGCTCGAAAAGCTTCCTCTCCCTCACTAGCTGCGTTATCTCGTCCCTCCTCTCCCCCCTGAACACGGAGTCGCTGGTTACCACGAGGGCTAGCCTCAAGCCCCTCACCAGCGAAAAAGTTCGGGGAGGGCTAAATGACCTTCCCTGCGAGGAGGGCTGCATAGAGCACCGAGTAGAGGGCTGCCATAACAGGGTCAGCGTTTATGGAGAGGAACTCCGCCTCTGCCCTCCGGGGGGAGGTCATGATCTCCCTGTACTCCCCCTCCTCTGCTGAAGAGTAGAGGGCTAGGGCTCTCCCGTCCCTCAGCGCTGGGAGGGCCTCGATGGGAACTGGCTCCCTCTTGCCCGTTGCATCGCGGTAGTAGAAGGCTCCTGCCCTTGTGGTGGGCGAGTAAGCAATTAGGTCATAGCCTCCCCTCAGGCCCTCTAGCCCCTTCGAGCTCCACTCCAGAGCGCTCTCGAGGGCCGCGATCTCCTCCCTCACCCTGTTATCCCTGAAGCCCATGAGCCTGGGCGCGCTCATTAAGGCGAGGAGGCTCGAGGTCATGACTGGAGCTGCAGTGGGGAGCTTCACCCTCTCTACGCCCCTTACCTCCAGCCTCTCCTCGAGGAGGGGAGGCTGGGGCGGCGCTATGAGGATTGCCTGCGAGCCAGAGAGGGAGGCCGTTATGGCTGCAGAGACGGCCCTGCTGTCCTTCTGCGAGGTAGAGAAGATCAAGGCTCGGGGGCGCTCTGAGTAGGGCAGGATGTGAACTGAGGCCTCGGCAGTGGAGGCAACAGTAACCTCCAGGCCTGCGTGGAGGGAGGCTATGTAGCTTATGAAGGCAGGGGGCTCAGCGCCCCTAGAGTAGACTATGAGGTCCCTCTCCCTTATCTCGATCTTCAGGGCCTTGGCCGCTTGGAGGGCCCTCGAGAACTGCTCCCTCAGCTCAGACGATAGCATGATCCAGCGCCTTGCAGCAGGAGCACTTCTTCTCCTCTGGCTCCCCTAGCTGGGGTATGACCTCGTAGAGTATTTTCCTTGCCCTCTCCACGTTGCTGCTCATGACCTTGGTCACCTCCTCTGCCGTCACCGGCCTCTCTGCCCACACGTCGTAGTCTGTAACCATGGCTAGCGTTGCATAGCACAGCTGGGCCTCGCACGCTAGGTTTACCTCCGGGACGAGGGTCATGCCTATGATGTCTGCCCCGAACACCTCCTTCCAGACCCTGCTCTCTGCCCTCGTGGAGAACCTGGGGCCCTCTATGCACACGTAGGTGCCCTTAGGGTGAACGGGGAAGCCGAGCTTCTTGGCCGCCTCTGTCAGCTTCTCCCTCAGGCTCTCGCAGAAGGGATCTGCCATGCTTATGTGAGCCGTGACGGGGCCGTCGAAGAACGTGTAATGTTTCCTGTTCTTGGTCATGTCTATGAACTGATCTGGAACTACGAAGTCCCCTGGCCTGTAGTCCCACCTCAGGCTCCCCACGGCTGAAACGCTTATGACCCACTTGACCCCCAGCGACCTGAGGGCCCATATGTTGGCTCTGTAGTTTATGGAATGGGGGGGCACCCTGTGACCTCTCCCGTGCCGCGGGAGGAAGGCAACCCTCACCCCCCTGACCTCCCCTACTATTATGTAGTCGGAGGGGCTGCCATATGGGGTGTCTACTTTCACCTCCCTTGCGTTCTCTACAATGCCAGGATCGTAAAGCCCCGAGCCCCCTATGATGCCCACGTGGGCCCTCTCCTTTGCCGAGATCATGCGCCTCGCCGATGCGGGGAGGGGGGCTGGAGTAAATAAGTCTAGCACCCTTCTTCCCGGGGAGCGATGGGGTACAAGCAGGTCATAGTGCTGAGGAGAGACATAGAGATGGGGAGGGGGAAGGCAGCGGCGCAGGCAGCTCATGCAAGCGTGGAGGCAGTGCTGAAGGCGTTGAGGTCCTCCAGGAGGGCATGGAACGAGTGGCTGGAGAGGTGGCTGGAGGAGGGGCAGGAGAAGGTGGTGCTGAGGGCTGAGAGCGAGGGGGAGTTGCTCAGGATCTTCGAGGAGGCAAGCAGGGCAGAGCTCCCTGCCTCCCTCGTGAGGGACGCAGGCAAGACCCAGCTCCAGCCGGGCACCCTCACGGCTGTGGCAGTGGGCCCTGCGCCAGAGGAGGTTATAGACAAGATCACGGGCCACCTCAAGCTGTACTAGGTGTGCTGCGTGATATCAGAGCTCCTCATGGGGCTGGAGGCGAGGCTCTACTCCCTCGAGCGGCCGAGGGCAGTGCTGAGGCTCCCAGAAGGGTTCAGGGTGGTGGAGCTCCGCCCCCCAGGCGAGGGGGAGCACTACCTGTACTTAGTGAGGAAGGTAGGGGTCAGCACAGAGAGGGCCCTCCGGTTGCTCTCGAGGTACATCAGGAAGGGCTCCCATGCAGGGCTAAAGGACGCGCACAGCATAAGCTACCAGTACCTCTCGACCCCCTACCCTGGCCCTTCGTTCATAGATCTGGGGAGCGTGAAGGCCTGGCTGGTGGGGCAGGGGGCCAAGTTGAAGAGGGGGTCTCACGGAGGGAACCTGTTCAGGATAGCGCTTGAGAGCGAGGGGGCGGAGCTGCTAGAGAAGAACCTGAGGGCTATCAGGGAGGTGCCGGCCTTCTACGGCCCCCAGCGCTTCGGGAGGAGGCTGACCACGCACCTCTACGGGCTGGCTATAGCGAGGGGAGATCCGGGCGCCCTCGCGAGGGAGTTCAAGAGGGGCCTCTCCTTTGAGCGGAGGCTCCTCCAGGAGGCAAGGGAGAGGAGAGATCCCTGGCTCCTCCTCCGGCGCGCGGAGAGGATCTACTCTGAGGCCCTGCAGGCCTACCTCTTCAACAGGGCTCTGTCGAGGGTGATAAGGGAGGGAGAGCTGGCAGAGGTGGGGGAGAGAGCTCTGGAGGTAAGGGCTTGCTCCTCCTCAGCCAGGCTCCCTGCGGTGAGGCTCCCCTACGAGGGCCTGAAGGGCACGAGGTGGGCAGATGTCGTGAGGCAGGTAATGGAGGAGGAGGGTATTACGAGGGGGGAGCTGAGGAGAGTAAAGGGAGAGCTGAGGCCTCTCTATTACCTAGCACAGATAAGGTCTGTGGCAAGGGAGGGTAACAGGGTCTCCTTTACGCTCTGCCTCCCCCCAGGAGCCTACGCTACTGCCCTCCTGAGGGAGGTGGCTGAGGTGGTCAGAGAACCCTCCCAAGAGTGAGTATCTCCGCCAGCTTTGCGTAGACTTTGGGATCGTCCACGTAGGGCTTGAGCTTCTCCAGCGTCCTGTCCCTTGCATATTCCACTCTGTACACCTTGAACTCCCAGCTCTCGGTGTCGAGGATGCCGTAGGATGCCCTCGGATCTCCGTCCCTCGGCTGGCCCACGCTGCCCGGGTTTATGATCCTGATCCCCTCCAGCTCGAAGTCTGCTGGCACGTGCGTGTGACCGCTCACCACTACGTTAGCGTTGACGAGGCGCGAGGACCTCAGGCCGACCCCTACGGAGAGCATGCGCCTCAGCTCCTCCCGCGGGAGCGTGGGGAGGAGGTAGTCGTGGAGAGGGTTCCTGGGGCTCGCGTGGACCCCCATCAGCCTCTTCCCCCCCACCTCCCTCTCCTCCCGCAGGGGCAGGGAGGCGAGCCACCTCCTCTGCTCCTCCGTAACTAGCTTCAGCGTGTACTTCTCTCGCGAGTAAACGCTCAACCAGTGGGTCTTCTCGCCGCACCCGCAATCAACGCCGTAGCCCACTGCCTCGTCGTGATTGCCCCTCAGCACCATGCTGGGGGAGAGGCTCCTCACCAAGTCTATTACCTCCGCAGGGTTAGGGCCATAGTCAACCAGGTCTCCCAGCACCCACACCTCGTCGTACCTCCCTGCGCTCTCCAGGACTGCCTGGAGGGCCTCTAGGTTCCCGTGGATGTCGGAGAGGAGGAGCACCCTCATCTCTGCTCCCCCATAAAAGGGGAAAGGAGCTCCTAATTGAGAGAGATATATAGAGTTTTTAGATCAAAAACGGGCCCGCCGGGATTTGAACCCGGGACCTCCGGCTCCGGAGGCCGGCGCTCTAGTCCTGGCTGAGCTACGGGCCCCCTAGTCGTGCTCTCCGCTCAGCTCCTCCGATCTCTTAACGACGGGCTTATATCCCATCTCTGCCTGCACGAACCTGCTTGAGAGCTTCTTCATGACCTCAGGCAAGGTGGTGTACTCCATCTCCTCCGGCCCTAGCCTGTGAGGCATGAAGGGCCCGTGCCTCCTCAGGTAGTCCGCGATCTGCTGCGCAACCCTCCTGCTCTCGTCAAATGCTGGGTCATCGAAGAGGTCTGCCGGGCCTATGAGCTCGCCGTTCTTCACCTGGAAGCCGAGGGCTACTACCCTAGGCGGCCCGTCGAACCTACTCACCTTCGAGTCCCTCAGCCCTACCGGCATGAGGGGCCCGTGGTGGCTCCCCCTCATCCACCCTGCCACCAGGTGCGGGAAGCTGAAGGGCTCGAGCACCTCCCCCACTGCTGGGAAACCGCTCTGGGCCCTCACGATCATTACAGGATCGTCCTTCCCCACGTACCTCCCAGCTATGAGGCTAAGCCTCTCTATGCTCACCACCGCGCCTATCTCCCTGTCAGGCCTCCTGTAGACCCTCCTTATCACGTACCTCCCGGGGGTGCCTATGAGGGCAAGGATGTCGTACATCTCGTCAGGAGCGTTTAGCTCTACAGCCCTGCCCTCGTATACGTCGAGCACCTCGAAGGTGAAGCCGTTGTGCAGCCTGGGGTCTATGACGAGGCCCGCAGTGTTGAAGGGGTCAGCAAAGATCCTGAAGAGGGGCAGGTTAAACGCTCCCGGCTCTGTCTTGTCTGCCATGAATATAACTATGGGCTCCGAGGGCCTCTCGACTATCTCCATTTCAGCCACTCCAGGCCCCATGCCCCTTACGTTCCCACTGAAGGCATCGCTGAGCAGGTCCTGGCCAGCTGCATAGAGCCCGAGCTCCTTTGCAACTTTGGTGGCCTCCTTGAAAGCGTTCCAAGCCACGGAGTGGACCTCCTGGTTATCAACTCCTCGGTGATGGGTCATGATGAGCTGGAGGTCGTCGCCCGCGTTGGTCACGTAAAAACTCTTTATGATCCCGTTCCTCTTCGCCTCCGCCAGCACCCTGCTGGCTGCAAGGATCGTGTCGGGATGAACGCGGTGATGGCCTGCTAAGCTCCCGATGTCTGCCTTTATAACGCTAATGGTGGTTTTCACTGACATCCTGAGCACCGGCTCGCAAGTTCACAGCTAGCCTAAAAAGCTCAGAGAAAATAGGGGCGGAGATCTTCGTGAGCTTCGAGGAGTGGCTAGGCCTGCTGAAGAGGCTAGCGGAGCTTTCCGGCTCTCTACACGTTCTCGACATAGATGCCTCGCCCTTCGACGGCCTGCTGCTCAACATAGATGGATACTCAGCCCAGGACTCAAGGCTGCCGTGGATGTCCTGGAGCGACTGGGGTTGGAAGGCCACCGTTGCAGCCCTGTCTGACATAGCGGCAAGCGGGGGGAAGCCGGCTGCCATAGCATACAGCGTAGGGGCTCCCTCCATCCAGGTGATGGAGGAGGTGGCGAGAGGGGTAGGGGAGGCGGCCAGGTGGGCTCAGGTCTCGGTGCTGAAGTCAGACACTAACAGAGCAAGGGGCGACAGCTGGATTGACGTGGCAGCTCTCGGCTTCACCCTTAGGCCTGTGGGGAGGGGGAACGCGAGGCCGGGGGACTTGCTAATTCAGGTGGGCCTTTTGGGCTATGGGCTAGTAGCGACCCTGGCCTTTGAGGGAAAACTGGAGGTGGCAGAGTTCCCGGAGAGCTTGGAGTACTCGAGGAGGCCCAGGCCTCCCCTGGAAATCGGGCACAAGTTGGCAGAGTGTGGAGCAGCGGCTGCCATAGACAACAGCGACGGCTGGGCGGCCTCTCTGTACCAGCTCTCCCTTGCCAGCGAGGTCAGGGTGGGGCTGGAGTCATACCTTGCAGCTAACGAGGCGCTGGAGGCGTTAGGCAGGGTAGGAGCATCGGAAGAGCTCCTGTTGCAGAGCTGGGAGGACTACACCCTAGCTGTCGCAGCGGGCAGGGAGGCGGCGGAGTGCATTCTTGCCCATTGCAAAAAGAGGAGAATACCCTGCGCGGTTGTGGGGGAGCTGAGGGAGGGGAGGGGCGTGGAGTTCAAGGGGAAGGAGGTCCCTCCCCTCGGCTGGAGCCCCCTGCCCCCTTGATAGGGGAAAGTCCAGCTAGAGCTCTCTGGAGGCATGCTCGTTACGGCAAGGGGCTCAGGCGTAGAGCTAGAGGACCCCTCTAAGCTCTGCCCTCGTCGGGCAAACGCTCTTCTAAGATGTAACAACGGGAGGGCTCCTCACGCGATTTCCTCCATTTAACTTTTGCTGGGGAGGGTAGGAGGGTAACCTCGGTGAGCGAGGTAGGCAAGGGGAGCTCGATACTTAGGACTGTCGCTCCACTCCTTGCTCTATTCATCATATTGACCATAGGGGGCGCCCTCCTGCCCTACGTTCTGCCAGAGGAGACCGTACCTACTATGCCACCTGTAACGCCCCCCTCTGCTGTTTTGGACTCGCTGCAGATCGGCACATCTCAGATCCGCGTGCCGGTGGACCTGAAGACATTTGCAGAGAAGGCGAAGAGGGGAGAGGTGAGCGTCAGCATAAACGTGTGGACCTCCCTCACGCCTCTCGAGGCGATGGCTTTCAACAGCATAATTTCTCAGTTCGGAAGGGAGTATCCTGGCATAAAGGTAAACCATCGGGGAGCAGCTGCTAACATGAAAGAGGTGCTGAGGGCAAGCATAAGAGACGCAGAGAACTCAGCCCATGTCTTGTCGTGGACCCACAACTGGACGGGGGAGCTCGCTGAGGGAGCCCTCATCGTCTCCCTCTCGCAGGTGCTCCCGAGGGAGACGTTGGAGGACCTGAGAGCGCAGTACGCTCCCTTTGCCTATAGCGCAGGGATCTATAAGCAAGAGCTCTACGGCCTACCCTGGGCGGCGGAGAGCACTGTGCTGATCTGCAATGCCGACCTTACAGGAGGGGTCTTGCCGCAGAGGTTCTCGCAGCTGGAGGAAATTATGGCTAGATATCACAAGCCTGAGAGGGGGACTTATGGGCTAGCCTGGCAGGTCGATCCCTACCATGTCTACCCAATCGTTACGGCCTTCGGCGGCTTCTACTACGACGAGGAGAAGGACCAGCTAGGGCTCAACAGTCCTGGCACCGTGACAGGCTTCTTCCTCCTCTCCCACGTCCTCCCCTACATGTTTACGCGCGACGTAGGACACGAGGCGCAGCTGTCCCTCTTCGAGGAGGGCAGAGCCCCGTGCATAATCACAGGCTCTTGGAACGTCCTCAGGATAGGCGAAAAGGTCAGGAACATCCTCGTGGGCCCTGTCCCAGAGATAGAGGGGAAGACGCCTAGGCCGTTCTCGGCCGTTAGGCTCATGTGGGTAACGAAGGCTGCAGAGAGCGACAAGGACAGGCTCTACGCGAGCCTGCTCTTCGTCCTCTGGTTCACTCTGAACGATAACGTCGCGAAGACGTTAGTGGAGGAGGCAAGGCTCGTGCCCGTGAAGCTCAGCGCGATTGATTTCGTGAGGAAGAACGCCGAGAAGTACTCCGCAGTGGCAGGAGCATTGAGCGCTGTAGCTAACGGAGCCCTCTTGCCCAAGTCCACGAAGATGGCCAAGGTCTGGGGGCCTTTGAGGGAGGCCTTATCCGCTATGATAAGTATCTACAACGAGAAAGGGAAGGAGGAGGCGTTGAGACAGCTGAGACCGCTGCTTGAAGAGGCGCAGAGGAAAGCAGCGAGCTGAGAGGGCCTTCCACATCCTTCGAGAATTCCTCTCTTTCTGGGGCTCCGAATCCTGCCGAGAGTGAGCCTGGAAAGGTCTGTGCTGCCATCCTCCTATCGGGCCCAACGATTTCCCTCAGGCCCCCCGTCCGCAGAACTGCCGCGGGGCAAGTCGGGAGGACTTTGCGGCCTCTGGCAACTCTGGAGGGATGCTCTCGCCTCCTTAGGGGAGAGAATTTGATATGTAACAATATATTTTAATATCCCTCTCCCACTCTAGGCTGGTGTAGTGAGTGAGGCTTAACGTAATTGAGCACGATGTAGTTATCGTGGGTTCCGGCATCGCTGGGCTCAGGACAGCCGTGGAGATAAAGAGAAGATATGGGGAGAAGCTGAACGTCGGGCTCATTAGCAAGGTCCAGCTCATGAGGAGTCACAGCGTTTCCGCAGAGGGGGGCACCGCAGCGGTGATTTACAAGGAGGAGGGGGATAGCCTTGCCCTGCACGCCTGGGACACCATAAAAGGCTCCGACTTCCTAGCCGATCAGGACGCCGTCTGGCTTTTCGTGAAGCTCGCCCCCGAGG
Source organism: Acidilobaceae archaeon (assembly GCA_025058835.1). Taxonomy (GTDB): domain Archaea; phylum Thermoproteota; class Thermoprotei_A; order Sulfolobales; family Acidilobaceae; genus DSZV01. The sequence goes on along the minus strand of JANXEI010000002.1, from coordinate 444,827 downwards.
AGATGAGGCTCCTCGAGCACTGGGGGATGCCGTGGAGCAGGAGGCCTGACGGCAGGCTAGCCCAGAGGGCCTTCGGCGGGCATACCTACAACAGGACTCTGTTTGCCGCAGACAAGACGGGCTTCTACGAGATGCAGACCCTGTACAACAAGCTCCTAGAGTACGACGGGTGGGAGAGGTATGACGAGTGGTTCGTGACTAACATCCACATAGAGGACAACGAGTTCAGAGGCCTCTTTGCCATAAACCCCAGGGACGGGGAGGTGTACCTCTTCAAGGCAAAGGCGGCGGTGCTCGCTACGGGCGGAGCTGGCAGGCTCTACAGCTTCACAACTTACGCCCACACCGTCACCGGAGACGGCCTTGCGATGGCCCTGAGGGCAGGCCTCCCCCTGAAGGACATGGAGTTCATCCAGTTCCACCCCACAGGCCTGGTCCCCAGCGGTATCCTCATAACGGAGGCAGCTAGGGGAGAGGGCGGCTATTTGAAGAACAACAAGGGGGAGAGGTTCATGGCAAGATATGCTCCGCAGAAAATGGAGCTGGCGCCGAGGGACATAGTCTCCAGGTCCATAATGATGGAGATCAAAGAGGGGAGGGGCTTCGTAGACGAGGCCTCAGGCTATGAATACGTTCACCTGGACCTCACCCACCTGGGGGAGGAGAAGATCAACGAGAGGCTCCCAGCTATCAGGGAGCTGGCTATGAAGCACGCGGGAGTAGACCCCGTAGAGGAGCCTATACCCATCAGGCCGGTGGCCCACTACACAATGGGAGGGATCCACACAGACTCGTACTACAGGGCTCTGAACGCAGAGGGCAGGTGGGTGAGGGGCCTTTTCGTTGCGGGCGAGGCCGCTGCAGCCAGCATCCACGGCGCTAACAGGCTCGGGAGCAACAGCACCACAGAGTGCCTAGTCTCTGGCAGGATAGTGGGAGAGCTGGCAGCTGAATATGCGCTTCGCACGAAGGAGGCGAAGGGTCCTGCTAGGGAGAGAGTTGAGAGGGAGGAGAGCTGGGTCTACCACCTGGTGAGGAAGGAGAGAGGTACCCCTACCTACCAGCTCAGGAGGGAGCTGCAGGAGACCATGAACAGCAAGTTCTACGTGTTCAGAGAGGGCGACCAGATGAGGGACGGGGCTCTGAAGATAGAGAAGCTGGAGGAGCTGATGTGGAGTGAAGCCTACGTAGAGGACAAGTCGAAGGTCTACAACACTGACCTCATTCTTGCGCTTGAGACTCTGAACATGATAGAGGTGGGGAAAGTCATTGCTAGGAGCGCCATTGCGAGGGCAGAGAGCAGAGGGGCCCACTACAGGATAGACTTCAAGGGGAGGGACGACAAGGAGTGGTTGAAGCACACGCTGACCCTGCGCTACGGAGAGAGGGACGTGAGGCTTATCTACGAGCCTGTGAGGATAGACACCTGGAAGCCCACGGAGAGGAGGTACTGATGAAGAGGATCTTGGAGAACAGGCTGGGCATCTGGGCGAGCTTTAAGCTCATGGGAGCTACTCTCAACAACAACCCGGAGAGGATCGCCTTCATCCTCCACCGCATAACTGGCATTATCTTAGTAGGCTTCATATTTGCCCACATAGTGTCCACTAACTCCCTTGCCAGGAACGGTTGGGAGAGCTGGGTCGCTGTAGAGGTGGAGCATTTGAGAGGCATCAACCCCATCTCTATTGCATTCTTCATTGCCATTGGCGCTGCCGTATATCACGGCCTCAACGGCATAAGGCTCCTTCTCGTAGAGGCCTTGGCCTTGTGGATAGGCAAGCCCGAGAGGCCGAAGCCGCCTTACGTAGCCCCCTCCCTCAAGGGGTTCCAGAGGAAGGCCATCTATGCGGTGTTTGTCCTCTCGATCATCATTTGGGCTGCCATAGGTTACGTCATGTTCTTCTGGTGAGCGAGATGAGGGCAGGCATATCTGCTCTGGTCCAATACGTGACGGCCTTCTTGCTCGTCTTCCTCGTGTCTTGGCACCTGGCCCTTCGCTTCCCCCCTGTATATGGCGTAGAGGACTTCCCTGCTACCCTCATGCCAGAGGTGCTGTACAAGGAGATCACTGGGAGCTGGTTCCTCCTCTCCCTCTTGCTGGTAGCAGTGGTCTTGCACGGGATCAACGGCATCAGGACCATGCTCTTGGAGTGGAACACTAGCAGGAACTGGACCTTGGCTGTGAACGCAGCATCTCTCCTTGCAGCAATAGTGCTCTCCGCCATCGGGATCCACACAATAATAGCGGTAGCGCCGCCATGAGGTGAAAAGGGTGCCCGTGGACCTCAAAGCGGTAACTCGGAGACCTCCCGAGGTCGTGAAGGTCCGGGTCAAGAGGTTCCATCCCGAGAAGGGCCAGGGCTGGTGGCAGACTTACGAGATAAAGACCTACAGAGGCATGACGGTGCTCGATGCCCTCCTGAAGATCAAGGCAGAGGTGGACCACACGCTAGTCTTCCGCTACAGCTGCCGGATGGGCGTTTGCGGGAGCTGCGGCGTCGTAGTTAACGGGGAGCCGAGGCTCTCGTGCCAGACCCAGATCTCGGAGAAGGCGACCCCTGAGAGGCCTGAGGTGGTCGTGGAGCCCCTCTACAACTTCCCAGTCCTGAGGGACCTGACCACGGACTTCACGGAGTTCTTTGAGAAGCACAGGAAGGTGAGGCCCTACCTGATCAGGCTGGACAAGCAGGAGAGGGAGAACCCCGCGCTCGAGTATGAGCAGAGGCCAGAGGAGCTGGAGGCATTCTACGAGTACACCCTCTGCATCTCCTGCGGACTATGCGACGCAGCCTGTCCCGTCTACGCCTCCAACCCCCGCTTCCTCGGCCCTCAAGCGCTTGCCTATGCCTACAGATATCTTGCCGACAGCAGGGACGAGGGTTGGAGGCTCAGGCTGGAGGAGCTAGAGAGGGACGGCAGTGTGTACAGATGTCACTTCGCTGCATCGTGCAGCAGCGTGTGCCCCAAGGTCGTTGACCCGGCAGGAGCCATCCAGAGGCTCAGGAGGGCCCTGCTCGCCTACAACCTGCGCCTTTTCAAGAAGAGGACTGCAAAGAACGTGGAACCCATGAAGGTCTCGGCAGAGAGGTGGCCTTTGCCGCCCGAGGCAAGGCTGATGGAGGGAGTAGATCTAGAGGCGCAGGAGAAGGGAGCGCCCGTGATACCCAAGGAGAAACTCCTAGAGGACTAGCTTCTCAGCCCCGCTTACCCTGTTTTTCAACCCCAGCGCGTCTACCCTTATCCTCTCGCCAGTGAAGAGCTCCCCCTCCTCCTCCCCGAGCGCTAGAGCTGCCGTGATCCTCCCTATTGCATCTGCCTTCATTATCCCGCTCCCGCTCGTGCCGCAGGAGACTATGAGGTCGCTCCCGTAGGGCTCGTAGATGACTGGGAGCTTGTCGGGGCTGAGGTCGTAGTAGCCAGCCCAGGAGGCGTGGGGGTACCTCTCCTGGAGCTGCGGGAAGTAAAGGGAGGCCACAGGGAGGATGCCCTTCACATAGAAGTCGACCTCCGCCCTAGGGTCTGGGTCCTCTGAGAACTCGTAAGGCCTCCCGAGCTCATCGCTCATGCCGATCCAGAACGACTCCTCCTCGGGCACGGGCCTCATGTAGATCTTGCGTGGCAAGATCATGAAGGGGGAGATGCCGTGGGGGTTCAAGTGCTTTGCCCTGAGGGTCTTGCCCAACCCGTTGGCTGCCTTCACCGCGAAGACCTGCCTCCTCTTGGGCCTCGTGAAGGTCTCCACCCCGATCTTCGAGGTAAGCCTCCAGCTCCAAGAACCTCCTGCCACTATAACCTTCTTCTTAGCGTGAACTTCCTGCCCATTTGCAAGCCTCACCCCTCCTACCCTCGCCTCCTGCCATGGGAAGGGCTCCCCCTCTATGCCCAAAGGCCTCCTGGGGTAGAGGAGGAGATCCCTCACCTCGTTCCCGAATGAGAAGTTGACGCCCACCGCTTGAGCTGCTCTGTAGTAGTACTCGACCACCCTCTCTGCCCTAATTATGCCTGCCCGCGGCACAAGAACGCCGGCCTCTATGTCTCCCACGTCGACCAGCGAGGACTCCTCGCTCCCCTCCACCTTCACGTTCATGTTGAGAGTCTCTGCGAGGAAGCCCGGATCCAGGATCCTGTACTCTAGGCCCATCTTCTCAGCTTCTTTCAGCCCATCTTTGAGGAGCTCGTAGAGCCTCTTGTCAGCGAGGAAGAGGTAGCCCACCAGCTTCATGCCCAAATCGAAGGACCTGTCATGGACGTGCTTGTAGTACTCTATGCTCGAGTTTGCTAGCATGAGGTTAACAGGGTTCGTGAAGAACGCGCGAATGGCTGCAACGCTCCGCGCGCTGTCTCCCCCTCCTGGCCCCATGTGTCTCTCTATGACTAGCACCTCTGCGCTCGGCGACTGTACCTTCAGGTGGAAGGCCGTAGCCAGCCCTACGACCCCGGCTCCCACTATCACGTAGTCGACCAATACTTCCCCTCCCTTAGCTAGGGGTCCAGAAATTTATAAAAGATACTTATGTGTACTTTACGCTATGATCCTCATCCTTCTGGTCTCTATCGGCCTCTCCGCCTCAACGCTCTTGGATATGTAGTTCCTCAGAGCTCTCCTGATTATCTCGCTCTTAGCCATGTTCTTCCTCCTGGAGAGCTCCTCTAGCATCTCCAGCAGCTCGTCCTCCACTTTGAAGCTAACTACCTTCATGGGCCCTCAGGTGATATAGAGAACTCTATGGGTAAAACGCTTGAGGGTCCTTCTACTGCAGTATTTCTCTATCAAGAGGAATACACGAGTACAAAGATATAAAAGCGTTTCTTGTATTCCTCTTAATAGGAGACTACATGTGCCCACGGTACACTTAGCAATACCAGACAAGACCTATGAGGAGCTCAGGGCAAGGGCTAGCGAGATGGGAATACAGGTCACTGATCTCATAAAGCTCTACATTAAGATGGGGCTAGAGAAGGGGCCTGCGGAGGAGAACGGCGCCACCCACGCCCTGTCCAGGAAGGTGGACAAGGTGGAGAGGGAGCTGAAGCTGAAGAGCACCTACCTGGAGGGGAAGATAAGGGAGCTGGAGGAGACCCTCTCATACATAATCGAGAGGCTCGAGATCCTGGAGGAGTCCGTGGGGGAGTACAGCAGCAGGAAGAGGGTGGAGGAGAGCGTTTAGCAGAGGAGGGGGGAGCAGCCGGAGAGGAGGAGCCTCCTCCTCCCCTCCCCCTTCAGCTCGTGAAGGGAGAGAGGGCTCTCGCTCTGCTTCACCCTGTAGAGGTCCTCCTCCAGGTCCAGCTCTGTGTAGACGCACCTCCTGTTGAGCCTCTCCCGCGCCTCAGTGATCTTCCTGGTGCCCTGCACTAGCTTGGCGAGCTCGTTCTCCTCGTATGCTATGGCTGTGTCTAGAACGAAGGCTACGGTGGCAAGGGGGGAGAGCTCCACGCCCCTAGTGCCGCCCCGAATCCTCTTCTCTCCCCACCTCCCAGAGAAGGCCTCGAAGGGTATCTTGGACGCCTCGCTCACGAAGGCCTCGAGGTATGGCTTCAGAGCCCAGTACTCCCTCCTGTTCAAGCCGTAAGCTCCCACCAGCCCCCCCTTCCCCGCGATCTTGCTCACCCTCTCGAGGACAGCTGCCGGGGAGAGCTCCCCGTCCGCCCCCGGAGAGAACACTACCACGGCAGAGGGGAGGGAGGAGTGGCGGAGGGCGCTTAGGCTGACTGCATCTGCGAGCGGGCTCCAGAGGTCGTCCTCGCAGCCCTTTGCTATCACGTCTCCCCCCACGTCCACGCCGAGGATGAAATCTGCGCCGAGGCTTGCTAGGGACTCAAAGGCCTCCCTTAGCCCCTCGTAACCCTTGCTGAGGTCCAAGAACACGGCCTTCTGATCCAGCACTTGGGCTGCCCTGACTATTTGAGGCCTAACGAGGTAGCCAAACCTGTCCACATAGGAGTCCTTGGTCACGAGGGCGCTCGCCGAGGAGATATGCTCAGCGTTCCGCAGCTGCTCAAGAGGTATAGGGCCGGGGAAGGGGTCTAGGACGAACCTTTCCCACACTACGCTGGCAAGCAGGGGCTCTGCGCCCATCGCCTTCAGCTTGTGGTAGAACACTAGAGCTCCCAGCGCATCTCCCCCGCCGCCAATGCCTGCCACGACTACCCTTTTACCCCTCAGCTCCTCGAGCGAGTCCATAGTCCCTCACACACCCTCTTAACCTTAATAGAGTATAACGTCATCAGCTCCTTCGATTGCCTGTAAGTGGGGTGGACCTTCTCTACGCACTGCCAGAAGGCCTTGTCATGAGAGGGAGAGTAGAAGTGGCAGGCCTCATGAACAGCTAGGTACCAGAGCAGCTCTTTCGGGAGGAAGGCGGCGAGCTTGCTCACCTTCACCTCCCTCCTCTTAATGATAGCAGATGCCCAAGCGCTCCTCAACCTGTTGCTTACAGAAACCCTCACCCCCCTGATCTTTAGCTTTGCCAACGCGCGGGAGAGAAGCTCAGAGAACTGGGTCAGGAGCTCCTCCGTGCTCCTCCTCTCCAGCGGGAGGCCCATTGCTCTCAAGAAAAGAGCTCTCGCCCTCCGCAGGTCCCTAACGAGACGGGGGAGTAACTTCCTGACCCTCCTCTTCGCCTCGACGAGGCTCATTCTACGGGGCACCTTGACCTCCACGTAGGTAAATAGGACGCCTATCCTGAGATTCCTCCCTCTAGATCTCCTGAAGACGGCTAGCCTCAATCGTAGTGTCCACCAATAGCTTAGCGGTAGCTCTATTATGATTTCTTTGAATTGTGTAATTCAAAAAACACGTTAATTTTCGGCAGAAATATTTTAAAGATTTACATGTAGAAGTAAAGCGGTGATCAGATGAGCTCTAGGCTCCCCCTTCCGCCCCTAGCGCTCGGCGTCCTGCTCGTCGCACTGCTCCTCATCGGGGGCTTTGCAGTGTATAGGACTGCCTTCGCTCCCCGTGAGGTGAAGGTAGCGGTGCTGTTCGACGTGGGAGGGAGGGGAGACCTCAGCTTCAACGACATGGCAGCCTTGGGCGCAGACAGAGCTGCTAAAGAGCTGAACGTGAAAGTGGACTACCTGACGCCGAAGGACCTGGCACACTTCGTGCCCCTCCTGGAGGACTTGAGCAAGAGGGGAGAGTACGAGCTCCTCGTCCTAGTGGGCTTCCTGTGGATAGACGCGCTGGACAAGGTAGCTGACAAGTACCCTCAGCAGAAGTACGCCCTTATCGACGCATCTACCGGCAAGGCAAGGGCTAACGTGCTGGAGGTGCTCTTCAGGGAGCAGGAGACAGGAGCTCTGGTCGGCGTTAGCGCTGCTGGGATGGCGAGGGAGCTGGCGAGGGAGGCAGGCGGTCCCATAAAGGTGGGCTCTGTGGCAGGCATGAGCATACCTCCCCTCTGGCGTTTCCACATAGGATACCTTTTCGGCGTGAAGTACTTTGAGGCAAAGACGGGCACGAAGGTAGAGTTCGCATGGGTATACACTGGCAAGTTCGATGACCCTGCGGCAGGGAGGAGAGCTGCAGAGACCATGCTCGCCGGCGGCGCAAAGGTGCTCTACGGGCTAGCAGGGCTAACTCATGTGGGGATGTTCGATGCCGTGATCGACTGGAACGCGCAGGGGAGGGGAAGGGCTCTAGCGCTTGGGCAGGACGCTAGCCAGGAGTGGTACAACGCCACCTACATCCCCCTGAGCGGCTCCAAGAGGGTAGACGTAGCTGTGTACAGGGCAATCGAGATGGTAGTGAAGGGCGAGTGGAAGGGCGGGCTAAGCGTCCTCGGCCTGGCCGACGGGGGCGTGGGCATCTGGGACATAGAGGGCGTGAAGTACTTCGCGCAGATCGCCTACGACACGAAGAAGAGCAAAGTCACCCCTGAAAGGGTTGCTGAAATAGTCAGCTCCCAGCGCGCAAGGTACATAAAAGAGGACGTGCAGAGGCTGATGAAGGAGCTCGAGGACAAGATCAGGAGAGGGGAGATAGTCTTCAAGGACCCGAGGGACGAAAAGGAGTACGATGCCATAATCAAAGAGCTCGAGCGCGGTAACCTCAACGCGGCCCTGGCAAAGGGGAGCGTCAGCTAACTTTTACCCTCTTTTTCCTTTTTGGGGAGGCAACTTGGTGCCCCTAGTCTCCATGAAGGGTATTACAAAGGTTTACGCGGATGGAACCGTAGCCCTGAGGGGGGTTACTTTCGAGCTGGCAGAGGGAGAGGTCCATGCTCTCCTCGGGGAGAACGGCGCGGGCAAGACGACGCTCATGAGGATCTTGTACGGAGAGCTGAGGCCAACGGCTGGCGAAATTTTTGTAAGGGGGCAGAGCGTTGCCTTCAGGAGTCCCCAGGAGGCCATGAGAAGGGGCATAGCTATGGTACACCAGAACTTCTCCCTCGTCCCCTCCTTCACGGTTGCTGACAACCTCTACCTTGCCGTGACCTCCGTCAAGCCCATGAGGAGGGGGGAGGTAGAGGGAAGGGCAAGGGAGTTGGGGGCTAGGTTAGGAATAGAGGTTCCTCTGGAAGCACGCGTGGAGCAGCTCTCAGCTGGGATGAAGCAGAGGGCGGAGATACTCAAGTCGCTCCTCCTAGATGCGAAAATAATTATACTCGACGAGCCGACCTCGCTCCTCACGCCCCTCGAGGCGAGGGCTCTCCTAGGCCTCATCAAAGAGCTCAAGGCCCAGCAGGTGTCCTTCGTTTACGTAACTCACAAGCTCAGAGAGGTGAAAGAGGTAGCGGATCGGGTAACTGTGCTGAGGAAGGGAGCTAACGTCGGCACTTTCCAGGTAAGCGAGGTGAGCGAGGCAGAGATGGCCAAGCTCATGGTGGGGGCGGAGGTGGAGAGGGTGCGGAGGAGCCGCAGCGGTGCCCCGGGAGAGGTCCTGCTGGAGGTGGAGGACCTAGCAGCAAGGGACGACATGGGGGTGGAGAGGCTGAAGGGCGTCACGCTCTCCGTCAGGAGGGGGGAGGTGGTGGGGATAGCCGGCGTGCAGGGGAGCGGGCAGAAGGAGCTAGCAGAGATCTTAGCGGGGCTCAGGAGGCCTGAGAGGGGGAAGGTTAGGCTCGGGGGCGTTGATGTAACGGGCAGGTCGCCGCGGGAGATGAGGAGGGCAGGGGTTCTCTACAGCCCCGAGTCGAGGGAGGAGGGGCTGGCTTTGGAGATGAGTCTAGTGGAGAACTCAGTCCTTGCAAGGCAGGGGGAGCATGCGAGCGGCGTTACGATGAATTGGAAGAGCGCAGAGGAGAGGGCTAGGCAAATAGTGGAGAGGTTCAGGGTGGTCTTCACAGATCTGTGGGAGAGGGCAAGAAACCTGAGCGGGGGGAACCAGCAAAGGTTGATGGTAGGGAGGGAGCTGGAGTCAGAAGGCTTACTGCTGATAGCTCACGAGCCAACGCAGGGGCTTGACGTTGTTTCGGCAGAGAAGGTTAGGGGGGAGATCCTGAGGTTCAGGGAGAGGGGCGCAGTCCTTCTCATCAGCTCTGACCTAGACGAGGTGCTAGAGTTGAGCGATAGGATAGTCGTGCTCTTCGAGGGGAGAGTGGTCGGAGAGCTGAAAGGGGGAGAAAGCGACCTGGAAAGGCTGGCGAAGCTAATGGGTGGGGCCCTTTGAGCGGTGAGGCTCTGAGAGCTCTCTCCGAGACTGCCCTAGCCCTCGCGGCTGCCGTTTTCGTTACTTCTCTCCTGCTCCTCCTGCTGGGTTACGATCCTGTTTCTAGCCTCGCCGTTATGTTCACCTACGGCCTCGGTAACGTAGAGTACGTCGCTGCCGTAGCTGCCCCCCTCGTGCTGAGCGCCCTTGCCTTCCTCATCCCTCTGAGAGCTGGCCTCTTCAACATAGGGGGGGAAGGGCAGGCATATCTAGGTGCCCTCTCGTTCCTCTACTTCTCGCAACAGTTCGGAGCGCTGGGCCTCCTGGCAGGAGGCCTCATGGGAGCTCTGCTAGGCGGCACGCTGGGAGCCCTCAGGGCATTTCTGGGGGTGAACGAGGTGATAGCATCCATCATGACAAATTGGACCCTGTACTACGTCACCCTCTTCCTCGTGAGCAGGCACCTCACGCACCCAGAGTTCCCCCACAGGTCAATTGACGTGGGGTTCTTCCTCGGCTCCTGGACGTCCTTCCTCCTGGCCCTCGCTCTGGCCCTCCTCGCGCTCGTGCTCCTCTACAACACGCTCTTGGGCTACGAGATCAGAGTTCTGGGGAGCTCTAGAAGAGCTGCAGCATATGCAGGCATTGACGTGAGGAGGGTGACTGTGCTCAGCATGTCCATAGGCGGCCTCTTCGGAGGGACGGCTGGAGCCCTCAAGGTCATGTACGTGGGTCATCTAGACACAACTATGTCAGCCCTCTTCGGCGTGGGCTTTCTGGGCATAGGCGTTGCCTTGATAGGCAAGAGTCATCCCATCGGCGCAGTGCTGTCAGCCGCTTTCCTTGCAAGCATGATCATCGGGGGCCACTGGGTAGAGTTGAGGCTGGGGACGCCGCCAGAGCTGACCGACGTAATAGTGGGCGTGATGGTTCTGGTGCTCTCTGCGCCCTACGCCCTCAAGCTCCTCCAGAGGGGTGGGAGGCTTGGTTGAGGCAGAGCTCTGGCTCTTCGTCCTCATCTCGTCTCTCTCCTACATGACGCCCATCTTGCTCGCTACCATAGGGGAGATCATAACGGAGAGGAGCGGCATTGTGAACGTGGGCATAGAGGGCATTCTCCTCTCCTCCGCCTTCGCCTCTGTGGCTACCTCCTTCTTCTCCGGCAGCATGCTCCTCGGCGTCCTTGCAGGCACCCTAGCGGGAGCCCTCTTGGGAGCCCTCTTCGGCCTCTTTGCAGTGTACCTCAGAGCAGATCAGATCATAGCAGGGCTGGCCATCAACATGGCCTCTTACGGCTTCACAGTGCTAGGCCTCATAGCCATATGGGGGCACCACGGCGCCTCGCCGAGGGTGGAGGGACAGCTGCCCTACTTCAGCATAGGCCAGAGCACAGTACCGCTGCTCACTTTGCTTGCCATCCTGATCGCCGTCCTCAGCTGGTTCTTCCTCTTTCGCACGAGAACAGGGCTGGCCCTGAGGGCCTGCGGCGAGGAGCCTCGGGCTGCAGACGCTATGGGGGTGAACACGTATCGTTACAGAATAGCCGCTACTACCCTCGGCGGAACCCTTGCCGGCCTTGGGGGAGCCTTCCTTGCGCTGGAGATCGCGGGCGTTTTCACGAGAGGCATGAGCGCAGGCATGGGCTTCATAGCCCTTGCCAACGTCGCCTTCAGCGGCTGGAACCCTCTCCCTGCAGTCTTCGGCGCATATGTTTTCGGCTTCCTTAGCGCTGCGGCTGATGCGCTGCAGCAAGAGGTCGGCTACGCATATCTCCTCAAGACCTTGCCCTACCTGGGAACTCTTGCCATCACAGTCCTCACTGCGCGGAGGTCGAGGGCACCGTTGAGGCTAGGGGTGCCTTACGCGAGGGAATAAATATGTGGCTGGACTACAGCATCTCGATGAGACGTGCTGGTGCTCGCAGGCCACGGCCTGTGGGAGAAGGGCGCCACGAAGGAGCTGGAGGAGGAGCTGGAGAGGGCTGACGTGATATACGTGGAAACATATACGATGCCCTCCTCTAGCTGGATTTTAGAAGCGGTTAGCAAGTATGGCAACAAGGTCCTCAGGGCTAGTAGGAGCATGCTCGAGGAGGGTTCTAGGAAGATAGTGGAGGAGGCGAGGGAGAAGAGGGTTGTAGTGCTCACAGCAGGCGATCCTCTCATGGCCACCTCACATCAAGCCCTCCTAGCTGAGGCTGCGGAGAGGGGGGTCGACTTCGTCTACGCTCCTGGCATATCGGGAGTCTGCGCAGCAAAGGTCTTCAGCGGCCTTCAGTACTACCGCTTCGGGAGGACGGCAACAGTGCCGGGCCCTTGGAAGGGCTTCAAGCCTTACAGCATTGCGGCATACATCTACGGGGACCTTTGCGTAGACCTTCACACCCTGTTACTCATGGACATAAGCGACGAGGGGGAGCAGCTCTCCCCTCCCGCGGCAGCCCGCATTGTGCTCGACGCTGAAGCTGTGCTAGAGAAAGAGCTAGGGTACAGGGGTTCCCTGAAGTGGCTGCCAGCAGTAGTTGTGGAGAGGGCAGGCATGCCCAACGCTAGGGTGAGAGCTTACGACAGCCTGTCGAGCCTTGCTGCTACAGAGGAGAGCTTCCTCGAGCCGAGCAGCGTGATAGTGCCTGCCACCCTCAACAAAGTAGAGGCCTGGATAGTCGGAGCCCTGGCGAGAACTAAGTTGGGGGGCAGCTGGACCAACAGGCTAAAGCCCAGGGAGGACTACTGCTCCCTATACGACAAGATCATGAGGTGGCTGTCGAGCTAGCTCCTAACGACTATCCTCACGTTAGGGACAGAGATGGGCGTGAAGGGCACGCCGCTCCCTGCATAGAACTTGCTGAACCACTCGTAGAAGTGAAGCCTGAGGCTCTGGGCAAAGGCCAGGATGCCCTCCAGCGCTGTAACGATAAGGTTGCCAACAATGTACACTACTGCCCCTAGCAGGAGGCCTGCGGTCCCTGCTGCAAGGAGGGTCTTGAATATCACGGCCAGGGCAAGCATTATGCTGGCGTGGGCGAGCGAGAGGGCCATGATCCTCAGGAAGCTGGGCACGTTGCCCAGAGCCATGAGGACAGCCTCGAAAGCCTCTATGAGTCCCTTCCCCAGAGCCTGGAGGAAGTTGTGGCCGTGGATCGCCTGAGCTATGGGCTCGCCAAGGAGGAGCCAGAGGAGGGAGCCTGCAATCCCGAAGAAGACTGCCCTGCTCAGCAGGTCATCCCCGCCCAGCTGGAACAGGGCCTCGCTTATGATTGCTCCAGCTAGCCTAGCATCGAAGGTTATCAGGAAGGGAGCCGTCACAGAGAGGAAGAAGAGGAACCTTGGGACGCGCAGGGCCCACAGCTCCTCCGGGTCCTTCCTCATGTAGGAGTTAACTATCCCTAGAAGGCTCCCGAAGGTGAGCACGAAGGCTGCTGCCCAGAGGCTTATGCTTATTGAGCGGAAGAGGAGCTCGCCCACCAGCTCCGTCAGGCCGTGCTCAACGGCATATGTAGGGAGGGCCAGGGGAGGCGTTTTAAGGCCTAGGGCTTTCCAGAGCGAGGGTATGTGGAGCCACTCTGCAGGCAGAGGGCCGAAGAGCTCCCCTGCCATGAGGCCTGAGACGATCGAAGCGAACCCTAGGACGGTCAGCACGAACGCCCAATCGGGGCTCCTCCTCTTCAGGTAGAGCTGCGCAAACAAGATGAGGAGGAGCCCATGGCCTGCGTCGGGGAACATGAGGGCAAAGGCTATGGGGAAAGTTATGGCAAGGAACAGGGTGGGCACTATCTCGACGGGGGAGGGCTCGCCGTAGAGCCTCACTATGTTATGGAAGGGCCTGAGCCAGGAGGGCATGTCGAGCTTAGTCACCATAGATTCTCCCGTCACTGTCCCTAGCCTTACGAGGCTGTAGGCCCTCCCCGTCTCCTCCTCCAGTGCTCTCTCCAGCCTGCCGATCTCCTCCTTGTCCACGAAGCCTCTCATCACAGCCGTCGTGGCGGTTTCGTGGGTGCTAGCCAACATCTTGAATATCTCCCTATATGCTAGCATGTAAGTGTAGTAGAGCCTCAGCTCGTCGCTCCTAGCCAGCAGCTCCTTGCGCAGCCTCTCTATCTCCTCCCTCAGCTGCGCCAGCTCCTTTGCAGTTATGGCATATGCCTCCGAGGGCTTGCCGGGGAGCTCTCGCGGAATGGTCAGCAGGGTTACTCCCCTCTTCAGCAGGGCTGTGACGAGGGGCCTCATCTGCCCACTCTTTGCCGCTACCGCAACTATACTGACCTTTCCTCTCTGCTCCAGCGCCACAAGGGCATTGTGCGAGGACGCCAGCTCTAGGAGCTCCCCTTCCTGAGAAGGCGATGCAATGCCGACCACCAGTTGGAGCTGGAGGCCCTCTGTGAGAGCTCTAAGATCTACGTCGATGTCCTTGACCGGCTCCAAGACCTGCAGGAGCTTCTCCAATTCCTGCGCTCTCGCCCTAGCACCAGAGAGCTTGCTCACCCCTTCCTCGTAGAACCTCTCCAGGTCCGAGTACCTGCTCACATGCCTCTGCAACGCCTCGCCCCAATCGGACACCTCTACCTCGAGGCCCGGCTCGATAGCAGGCTCAAGGCCGAGGGCAGCAAAGTATCCCGAGATCTTGGAGACCTTCTCAGAGGCCTGAGAGAGGAGCGCCTTGAACTTGTAGGAGCTCCCGCCGGGGAACTCCCGCGGGGGTTCCTCCACATGAAATATCCCCTCCATTGCCAGCCTTGCCACCACAGAATCGTACTTCCTCTTGGGCACTATCACCAGCACTTCCTCCAGCTTCCTCGCCGTCAGCACCGTCCTCACCGTCCAATCCCCCTCCCCCTAACCTTATATTCCCTCGGGGAGCACACATCGCGGTGGTCTCCTTGGAGCTCAAGTTCGAGGTAGTTGAGGTTCCCATGCCGGAGGGCGTGAACGTAATCATAGGGAAAACTCACTTCATAAAGACCGTTGAGGACCTCTACGAGGTCATGGCCACATCTCATCAGAACATCAGGTTCGGCATCTGCATGAACGAGGCCTCCGGGAAGAGGCTCGTAAGGCACGACGGCAACGACGAGGAGCTAAGGAAGCTGGCTGTGGAGGCATGCCTCAGGATCGGCGTAGGCCACCTGTTCGTCATATACATGAGAGGGGGCTGGCCCATAAATGTGCTTAACGACCTCAAGATGGTGCAGGAGGTGGTCTCCCTCGAGGCAGCCACGGCTAACCCTGTGAGGGTTGTCGTTGCAGACCTAGGGGAGCAGAGGGCGCTGGTGGGAATAGCAGACGGCTTCAAGCCCCTCGGGGTAGAGGGGGAGGAGCACATAAAGGAGAGGAGGGAGTTCCTGAGGAAGATAGGCTACAAGAGGTAATGCATATATCCTCTAGAGTTACCTCTTTCAAATTCTGGTGATTCTTTGAAGAGGGGCTCCCTGACCGATATACTCTCCCGGCGGGATCCCCATGGCTACTACGTAATCCCTGTGAAGGCTGAGGGGAGGGAGCTAGTGGAGAAGATCCTCACCCAACACGGTGAGCCTGCAAAGCTCGTAGAGACAAAGGACATAGTGCTGGTGCGGGTTAAGGCAAGGAACCTGGCAGAGAAGATAGTGAGGGCGGCAGAGAGGAGGAACCTCATAGCTGTGGATGAAGAAGAGGAGGTCTAGAGTATTTCAGCCTTCAGAGTCTCTAGAGACTCTAGCACTGCCCTCTCGAGCTCCTCTATCTTTTGGAGCTCGTCGTTCTTTACTGTGAACTTAGCCCTCGCCATCTCTGCGTAGAGCCTCCCAAGAGCCTCCTTTATCCTGGCCACCGTTATGCCTTGCCTCACCAGCTCGTCAGCCTTTGCGTGGAAGCTCATGATCATCCTCAGCAGCATGAACTGCTTCTGCGGCGTGGAGAAAGCATCCACAGGATCATAGGCGTTCTGCTTGAGGAAGCCGTCCTTGAGGAGCCTTGCCGTCTCCAGGACTAGCTTGTCCCTCTCCCCGAGGCTCTCGGTGCCTATGATCCTTACTATCTCCTGGAGCTCTGCCTCCTTTAGCAGTATGTTCATGGCCTCGTCCCTGAGCTTTCTCCAGCTAGGATCCACGTTCTTGTGCCACCAGTCCGCCACAAGGTCCACATAGGCGCTGTAGCTCAGCAGCCAGTTTATAGCAGGGTAGTGCCTGCTGTAGGCGAGCCTTGTGTCGAGGGCCCAGAAGACCCTTATGAACCTCATGGTGTGGCTCGTCACTGGCTCGCTGAAGTCCCCGCCGGGCGGGCTCACTGCTCCTGCAAGAGTAACGCTGCCCACCCTCTCAGGGCTTCCCTGGGCTACCACCCTTCCTGCCCTCTCGTAGAACTCTGCCAGCCTCGAGGCCAGGTAGCTTGGGTATCCCTCCTCCGCAGGCATCTCCTCTAGCCTCCCGCCGAGCTCCCTCAGCGCCTCTGCCCACCTGCTCGTAGAGTCAGCCACCAGGAGCACATCGTAACCCATATCTCGGTAGTACTCTGCCAGCGTCACTCCCACATAGATGCTGGCCTCCCTTGCAGAGACGGGCATGTTGCTGGTGTTGGCTATGAGAATGGTCCTGTCCATCAGAGGCCTGCCTGACCATGGGTCCTTATACTTGGGGAAGCGCTCCAGCACCTCCGTCATCTCGTTCCCCCTCTCGCCGCAGCCAATGTAAACGACGACCTGGGCCTGGCTCCACTGGGCAAGGGAGTGGAGGGTTACTGTCTTGCCCGTGCCGAAGCCTCCCGGTATAGCTCCTGTGCCGCCCTTCACCATGGGGAAGAAGGTGTCAAGGATCCTGGTGCCCGTTATCAGAGCCTCTCTCGGCTCGAGCTTCTTGGCAAAGGGCCTCGGGAACCTCACAGGCCACCTGTGGTATAGCCTTACCTCCTGGATCTTCCCTCCCTGCTCCACCTCTGCTATAACGTCCTCAACCGAGTAGTCACCCTCCGGGGCCAGCCTGACCAGCGTGCCGCTCACGTTAGGCGGCACCATTATGCTGTGCTTGATTATGCTGGTCTCCTGCACGAAGCCCAGCACGTCTCCCCCTCTTACCTTTCCTCCCACCTCTACCTTGCTCTCCTTCGCGGGCACAAAGTGATACTTCCTCTGCCTGTCGAGAGGGCTGACCCTTATGCCCCTCTCTATGAAGATGCTCCTCCCCGGCGCCTTGGAGTCGAGCACGGTCTTAATTGCCGGGAGGGGCCTCTGGATCCCGTCGAAGATCGTGCCCAGCAGCCCAGGGCCTAGCTCTACGCTCAGGGGACCCCCGGTGCCCTCAACGGGCTCGCCGGGAGAGAGGCCGCTCGTAGATTCGTAGACCTGAATGAAGGCCCTATCGCCCCTGATCCTGGTGATCTCCCCTATGAGCCCTTCCCTCCCTACCCTCACCATCTCATACATTTGAGCCCCTGACATCCCCTCTGCCACGACGAGCGGGCCGGCTATCCTCTCTATCCTCCCCTTAATCATCCTGCCTCACGCTCCCCCTACTCCATTAGAGCCTTTAACGCTAAGTTCCTCAGCCTCGCGTCGTTGCGAGAGAGGAACAGATCGACGCTGAAGTCCAGCCTCAACTCCCCCCCTCTCACCACTGCTATGATCCCCCCGACTATGTTGGCGGGCTCAGGGGAGACCTTGACCTTGTAGCGGGAAGCTATCTCCCTAACGAGCTTCATGTCCTCCTCGGCTGCCCTCAGCTCGACCTCCTCTGCCCTCCCCGCCTCTGCCAGAGCTCTCTCTATAGATCTCTGCAAGAACTTCTCGTACCATGCCTCCCTCTTCATCTCCTTGAAGATCTGTAGCGCCCTTCCCATAACCTCCTCTACTATCTCGTTCCTCCTCTCTGCAAGCTTGGCCTTCATCTCATACTCGAGCCTCGACCTCAGGCTCTTCAGCTGCTCCTCTAGGAGCGAGAACTCCTCCCCGAGCCTTCTCTCGCTCTCCATCAGGCTCTTCTTAAAGCTCTCCTCCAGCAATCTCTGGGAAGTCACGTAGGCCTCCTCGAGTATCTTGGCTGACCTCTCCTGCTCCTCCTTCGCCGCTTCCCTTGCAAGCCTCTCTGGATCGCCGCTGAGCTTGCTCAAAGGGGCCACCGAGCTCCCAGAGGTCTAAGGGCTTAAAAGCTAGCCCATCCCCAGCGCCTTGGCCAGGATCTTGTTGACGTCTACAGCCTCTCCCTTTGTGTAAAGGGTAGGCAATACGAAGACCGGCACGCGGGAGCTCGCAACCTGCTGCTTGAACCTAGCCTCATCGCTCAGGACATGTTTCAGGACTATTATGAGAGAGATGTCGCCCTCTGCGTTCAACCTGTTGACCGCTTCCACAACCTGCGACTGGCTGAGGACCTCGACCGTCTTAAAGCCGGCTGATTTGAAAAGGGGCAGCGTCTCCCTGTCCCCGAGCACCGCTACTTTGCCCCTCTCAAATTTGGACACGGGCTCTCCCCTCCTCGATAAAGAAAAGATAAAATATTTTGGGGGGAAAAGAGAGGGAGGTCAGGCACACTCCGGGTAGTCCTGAGATACTTTCGCTCTGAAGTACTTACCTGACTGGGGGTCGTGGAAGAGGCCTATCTTGACTCCCTTTCCTCCCTTACCGCCCTTGGGCTCTAGGGTCCACACTTTCTTAGGAACAAGCTCTGCCTCAACGCCGCTGGGCGTTTTGACCTTTACTTTCTGAGTGCAGGCCGGCACTTTGCTTCACCCCATGCAAGGCTCGTTATTATCTATTAGCCCATAAGACCTAATAAGGCTGTTTTGCCCGATTCAAAGGTTCACCCATTAAAAGTCCCGATGTTGACGAGCTCTGGTATTACGCTAGATGAGCAGCAAGAAGGGAGTGTAGACGATAATGTTAACTACTGTGATAACAGAGCCTACGCGGGCAAACTCTATGAACCCTATGGTCTGCTTGTAATCCTTTTCGAGCCTCTCAAGGATGATGATGTTCGAGGCAGCCCCTAGAAGGGTGAGGTTGCCGGCTATGGTGGACGCCATGGCGAGGGTGAGCCACTCCCTCACGTCTGCGGGAGTGTAGCCGACGTAGTGCATGTACTCTGTGAAGAGCTTGGCAAAGGGCACGTTGCTTATGGCCTGGCTCAGCAGGAGGGAGAGGAAGGTGATGACAGCGTATCCCTCCAAGCCCTTAGCAGGCGAGGGGAGGAAGGAGCTCAGCAACCTCTCCACCAGCCCGCTGTTCCATATGCCCTCTGCCGTTATGAAGAGGGCGATGAAGAAGAGGATGGTGCTCCAGTCGATCCTGTTGACTACGTCGCGGGGGTTCGAGAGGACTACATAGGTCGCGGCTGCGACGACGAAGGGGATAAAGCCCCTATGTTCTATATGCGGGTAGCCGAGGAGGCTAAGGACGTCGTTGACGAAGAGCGCTGCAATGACTATGATGAGGGAAGCTGCAGATATGAGCGCATCCCTTCTGTCCTTTATCTTCTCCCAGGGCACGACTAGCACCCTTACGGGCCTGTCCTTAACGCGGTAGAGGCGGATGAGCAGGAGGGCAGTAAGGGGGAGGTTAATGAGAGTCGGGATGAGGAGGTAGAGGAGGAAGTAGACGAAGGGAGCGCTCATCCCAGACTCGATCGCTATGAGCATGTTCTGAGGGTTGCCCAGAGGGGTTGCAACAGAGCCCACCGTTATGGAGAAGGCGAGCAGCAAGTAGAGCACTTTCGCCTCCACCCTCAAGGCCCTGGCCACGAAGTAGGCAATGGGAGGCCCCATAACCGCGACGGTGTCGTTCACGGCAACCGCAGCCAAGATCCCCAAGGTCGTTCCGAGCACTATGATAGCTTGGTGGACCGTCCTCACGTATGAGAGGAAAAGTATCGAGAGGGCCTCCAGGAGGCCAGAGCTCTCTGCCACAGCAACTATGCTGAACATGCCAATGAGGAACAGTATTACGTCGAGGTTTATTGTCTTCTCGAGCTCATCTATTGGCACTAGCCTGCCCACTACCACAGCAGAGGAGGTGAAGGCCATGATTGCCCAGACGGGGACCTTAGGTACCTTAACGCGGAGGAGGAGGGCTCCAATGAGAAACGTTAGGAGCAGCAGGGCGAAGAGCTCCTTGCCCGAGACCAGATTTCAACCCCCTACTTCTTCACCTCGAGCTTCTTGAGCTCCTCCTCTATCTCCCTCTCCACCTCCTCCAAGGGCTTTGGAGGAGGAGTTGTGAAAAGCGTATAGCCTATCCATGCAAGCACTCCGAAGAAGCCCATAACGCCTACCATAACGGTGATCTTAACGAGCAGGTCGGCGAGCCGAGCGCCGGTCACCTCTACTCCGAATATGTTGAGTTTGACCTCCTCGCTAGCGAGGGGGAAGAGGAGGAAGAAGTAGAGCAGAATAGCGAGGACAGAGATGACCATCAGGCCAAGCCCAATAGCTCTGTCGTTGACCATTCCCCTTCCTCTCCTCCTCCTCTGAGCGAGAAGGAGTATATAAGCGATTGCCTAAGAGTTAGTATTGGACCTTGACCTCAGCTCTGCCCTTGATTGATGAGGTAATAGCAAAGTACGGAGGGAGAATAGTCTATGCCCAGAAAGAGGAAGCTGGAGAGCCAGAGAAGGGTCCCTCTATAGATGAGCTAGAGTTGGACGAGAGGCTGAAGTCAGTCCTGAGGGAGAGGGGGATAGAGAGGCTATACCGGTTCCAGGCTGAGGCGCTCGAGAGGATCAGGGAGGGGGAGAACGTCCTAATAGTGTCGGGCACTGGCACGGGAAAGACCGAGGCCTTCCTCATCCCCCTCCTCCACTCAGCCCTGAGCTCCCGTTCCTCCCCTCACGCCATCCTCGTCTACCCTACCAAAGCCCTCGCGAGGGACCAGCTGAAGAGGATGAGGCAGATAAGTGAGCGGTTGGGCATAAGGGCTGCTGTGCTCGACGGCGACTCCCCGGCAGGGGAGAGGAAGGAGATATACAGCAACCCGCCCCACCTCTTGATAACGAACCCCGACATGATTCACTTCTCGCTCGCCTTCCAGCGCTCCTTCCGAGAGCTAGTGAGCAGAGCCTCCTACCTTGTGGTGGACGAGTTCCACCAGTACAGCGGGGTCTTCGGGAGTCACATGAGGTGGATATTGAGGAGGCTGCTCCGCTACTCCCCGGAGCTGTCGCTGGTGGGGGCAGGTGCCACGATAGGGAACCCGGAAGAGATAGGGGCACAGATCTTCGGCTCTCCCCCGCGGATCGTTAGGGGGCCCAGGCGTAGGAGGGGAACTGCATACCACTACCTTGTAGACACGGGCGCAGCCAGTAGGTGGACCCTCGCAGCAGCGATGGCACATGCCCTCTCGTCGCAAGGCCTCAAGGTGCTCGTCTTCACTGATTCGCAGCAGATGGCAGAGCTCGTAGGGAGAGTTGTTAGGAGGTACGGGAGCAGGGCTGAGGTGCACAGGGCAGGCCTCAGCGCAGAGCACAGGAGGAGAGTAGAGGAGGCCTTCGTTAGGGGAGAGCTGAACGTCGTGGTCTCCACCCCCACGCTGGAGCTGGGGATAGACGTTGGGGATCTGGACGCGGTGATCATGGCTAACATGCCGAAGAACTTCGCCAGCTACCTCCAGAGGGCTGGAAGGACGGGGAGGAGGGACAGGCCGGGCTACGTGTTCACCCTGCTGGGCGAGGATGCGATGGAGGCTTACTTCGCTGCAAGGCCTCGCGAGTTCTTCCAGCAGGAGATCCCTGCCAGCTACATAGAGCCGAGCAACGAGGAGGTAGCAAGGGTTCATCTGGCTGCCATGCTGTACGAGAGCGTTGCCCTCTCCCCCTCGGAGCTGGGCGAGGAGGCAAAGGTCGCTCTGGAGAGGCTCATAGAAGAGGGGAGCGCGAAGAGGGAGGGGAGAAAGATCTACGGAAACCCCCTGCGGTTGGCTGCGATAGTGAAGGCATCGAGCATAAGGTCCACGGGCGCAGTGCTCACCATCTGGGAGGAGCAGAAGATCATAGGCACAAGGGAGATGCCCCTCGCCCTCCTCGACCTCCACCCAGGAGCTGTCTACTACCACGGCGGCACGCCCTACATCTCCCTCTCGCTCGAGGTGGAGGCCCTCCGCGCCAGGGTGAGGAGGGTGGAGAGGGAGCTGAACTTCTACACGAGGCCTCTCTACACCACAGAGCTCGACACCGTGAAGCCGGAGAGGGAGAGGGAGCTGGGGGGCGTAAGGCTCGTCTTCGGGAGCGTCAAAGTGACCATGAGGGTGGAGGGTTACGTGATAAGGGAAGAGTACAGCGGCAGCCTCATAAGCGAGGTCTACTACGAGACGCCGTTGGTGTGGAGCTTCTGGACAAGAGGGGTAGTGGGCAGATATCCGGACCCAGGGTTGGGGAGCCTCGTGGCATCTGCAAGCGCTTACCATGCCCTAGAGCATGTGCTCATTGCGGCAGCCAGGCCCATCGCTGGCCTATCAGATACTGACGTAGGCGGCATAAGCTACCCCTCAGGGCACATAGTCATATACGACTCAGTGCCGGGCGGGAACGGCGCTTCTAGGCTCGTCTTCGAGAGGATGGAGAGGATAGTAGAACTAGCAGAAAAGATATTGGCGGGCTGTAGCTGCGAAGACGGCTGTCCCCGCTGCGTCTTCTCCCCATACTGCGGCAACAACAACAGGATGCTCTCCAGGAAAGGAGCACTCAGGGTGGCTCGGGTCATAAAGGAGGGGATCCCTCTCGACGTAGGGAGGCCCGAGGGATATCCTTTAGCCTAGGCCTCGAAGCCCCTCCGCTCCTTCTGCACCTCTAGCTCAGGCTTGATGAGATCAGGGGTGGCCCCTAGCCTCTTGCCCTTGTGCTGATCTATCTTCACAACTGCTGGGAACTTGCCCAGGAACTCCCCCAGCACCAGGGCCCTCCCCTCCTCGAAGCTCTTTATCATTGCAGCAAGGCTCTCCTCTAGGCTGTCAGCTATGTTCATTATGGTCCTCACGTCCTCCTCCTGCACCACCTTCAGGAAGATGAAGTTCTGGAGCTGGCTCACCACGTTCACGTCGAGGCTCCGGGGCCTCTGGCTTACCACGACGAGGGAGCCGCCGAACTTCCTCCCCTCCCTGGCGAAGCGCTGGAGGCTGTCCTTTACGGGATGGTGCAGCTTGTCCCCTAAGAAGAGCGGCGCCTCCTCCACGACCAGCACGCAGCTGTTACTGCCTTTCTCCTTTTTCAGTTGAAGGAGGAGCTTATCGACAATGAACTTCAGCATCCACCTCTTCTCCTCGTCAGAGAGCCCAAAGGCATTGACGACCAGCACAGTGCCCCGCGCCCTATCAGCAAGCACGTGAGGAGCCGTTAAGCTCACAGGAGCTACCTCGAAGAACTCCTCCACCTTGTCCTCCGTAGGGCCCACTATCTTACTGCCATAGCTCCTGTCGTTCATGCCTATCGTCCTGACCATTTTTATGAGCGCTTTTGCGTAGAGCTCTGCGTAGAGTTCTGCGTCGTCAGCGTCTTCCTTCGCCTGCTTCTCACCTGCCAGCTCGAGCAGGGCCTCTTTAAGGGGAGTATTCTTCTCGCGCTCTTTTAGCTCTTCGTGGAGCTTCCGAATGGCCTTCACGAGAAGTCTTCTCTGCCTCATGGCTTTTGCCTCTGGGATGATGATCCCGGCAAGCACTCTCTCCCTACCCACGAAGTGCATAGGATTTATTACGGCCTCTATCACTTCCAGCTTCCCGCCCTCCTTCAAGTCCATGCTGTACTCTCCGTGCACATCAAAGACTACCACCGGCACCTTCTTGCTAGCCAGCCTGTCTATCAGGATTGCTACGGTGTTGCTCTTCCCTGAGCCCGTAGCTCCTGCTATGAAGAGGTGCTTAGTGAGCTTGTTCGCATCTACCCAGATCTCTATGCTACTTTCCTCCCCTATCGCTAGTGTCCCTAGCTTTACATGGCCCTCTTTCTTCTCTTTCTTCTGCCCATAAAGCTCTTCGAGCTCCTCTTTAGTGGACCTCCTGACCGGCGTCTCGGGGGGAATTGGGTATCTAGGCGCCATTAGCTTTCCGTTGCCGATCTTCTCTGCCATAACGTAAAGCTGCATTTCCGAGAGGACTAAGGGTTTCACCTCGCGCCCCTCCTCGGGCTCCATGTACCTGATGGGGCTGGGAAGGACAGCATGTCTTGACTGAGCGTTAGCTACTATAGCAATGGCCTTAGCCTCGCGGCCGCTGACTTGGTATGTGAGGGTTAGGTACTCGCCGAGAGGTATCGGTTCAGGCGCTACCACCTTTACTATTCTTGGGCTCAGGGATTCGAGAACCCTACCTAGAACTTTCAAGGCATAACCCCTCTCCACCTCTCTGCTAGTGCTTATAAATGGGGCTCCCCTTCGCTGGGCTTCGTCACTTATCGGAGTCGGCGGTCTCGGTCCTCGCCCCTGCGAGAACTACTTGGCGACCTAATTACTCTGGCCTGACCTTTGCTTCCTCCACTATCTTTGAGCCCGCCACCACCTGATCGATGCTGTGGATCACGCAGCCGAGGGACTCCAGCCGCTCCTCGAGCTTCTCATAGTCTATGTTCTTCCCCTCCACGGTCACCACGAGCGTCATTGTGTCCACGTCTATCTCCTTAACGGTCACGTTAACGCCCTCTATCCCCTCGAGGGAGGCGACCTCCCTCCCTATTTCCACTATGGAGAGGCCCTTGATGGGCTTGAGCACGTCCAGCACGAGCCTCCTAATTGGGCTTTTCAACTGCTCTCTACCTCCCCTCTGAACCCTCCTGAACCTTAACCCTTTTGTTCTTCTCTACAGCACCGAAGGAGAAGAGGGACTCCTTGATCTGCGGGGGTATTTCCACGCTCCTCATCTCTGATAGCTTGACGGGCACTACTACTATCTCACACTCTGCCGACTTCATCCCCTTGCTCTCGTTGTGTATTTCGTATCGGTAAGTTATGCTTTTCTCCCCCACCAATATTTCTACTACGTCCACCCTGAGCTCGTCGTGGAGGAAGAGGGGGAAGAAGAAGTTGCAAGAGGCTTTCACGCGAGGGAAGGCAAGGCCCGCCTCTGCCAGCAGGCCAGAGAGGGAGCCGAAACGGGAGCGGAAAAGTTCCTCCTCCGTCCTCTCGCACCAGCGGAAGAAGTTGGAGAAATGGGCTATGCCGGCAGCATCGGTATCGCTCCAGTAGACCATAAACCTGTGCGAGTAGAGCGCCATCCCTGCTCCCTAACTCAGCCATATGCCCAGGGTTAAAGGCAGCTACGCAGGTAGAGCCCCCTCGCTATCTGGAGCGCCTCCGGATAGCCCATGACGGCAGAGAGTATCCTGGCTACCTCCTCGTGAGCCCTGTGAATCTCGAGATCCCTGGGCGCCCAGCCCGTCAGCCAGAGCAGGGTGTCGAGGTTAACGCTGGGAATGCCAGCCCTTCGCGAGACCTCGAGCCATGCCTGCTGTGCCGGCCTAGGTTTCGACATGATCTCCCTGAACGACCTGGCGGCCACGAGCTCGCTGGAATAGGTCGCGCAGGCAACCCTCGAGTCCACGGGCAGGGGTAGCTCATAGTCTACGACCCTGTTCTCCCCCCTCTTCCTCGTGGCGTAGTAGGCCATCTTAACCGTGAAGACCAGCGTCTTCCTCCAGCTCTCTGCCCCCAGGGCTGCGCTGAGAGCTCTAACGAGCTCCCCTGGGCTCTCGTAGAGGGCGCTCGGATCTCTGAGTAGCCTCTCCAGCTGAGGCCTGGCTCCGCTCGCTGCCCTCCTCACCCTCTCAATCTTCGCCTCCCTCGAGAGCGCTGCCCCCTTGCAAGAGCGGAGGAACTCCTCGACCTCCCGCGCAATGCCGCTCACTGAGCTCTCCCTCCCCCTGCTGGCAAACTCTGCGAGGCAGCTCCACCACTCCTCTCCCCTCATGGTCAGCCTGTAGCTCACGAGCGATACCAGGACGGCGTAAACTGCAGCAACCCCCTCGCCTCTTACCATGGCCAATCTCTGCAAGGCCTCGAACTGTGGGTCAGCGAGCTCCTCGAGCCTCATGAGCCTCTCTTTCCCCACCTTCCTCAGCAGCTCCGCTACCTGCTCTGCCCTGCTCATAGGCCGTATCTCCTTATGATCTCCCTTAGGACCCTAAATGATCCCTGGGAAACCCAGGTCAAGTAGGGCTCGCGAAGCAGGGCCACCCTCTGCGTCTTCAGCTCCCCTTTCAGGGCCGTCAGGTATCCCTCCACAAAGTTCTGAGGCATGTTTATCATGTATATCATGTGCCTAGATTCCTCCGTCCTGACTATCTCGTCTATGCCTGCCAGCTCATAGCATCGAGCTATGGCTATGAGGTAGGAGGAGAGCTTGGTGGTGGGGACCCTCTTGTAGATCCCCCTCGGCCCTGCGCTCATCACGTACTCAAATATGGCCTTGTTGTCCCTGAGGAACTTGGTGGTGACCCTTAGCCCCCTCCTCTCCGCCTCTCCTCTCAGCCACTCCACCCGCTCCTGGCTCGTCGAGCTGTTCTCCTTTCCTATCAGCTCTACGTGATCGGCCCTCTCGGGCAGGTACAGCAAGTTCTCATACTTGACCGTTACTGAGTAGGAAGTAGCAGAGTCCAAGATCCCTATGGCCTCTTCGCTGAGCTTCGAGAGGACGCCGAGGGGCATCAGGTAGGGCGCCATGACTATGAGCCCTAGCCCCTCCTTCAGGCCCTGCTCGAGCATTATAGCAAAGCTCTCGTACCTGCTCCTCTCAGCCAGCACAGAGTCATACTCGTAGTACTTCACGTCAAGTCCAGCGTAGGGGAGGGCGGAGTTGAGGGCGTTGAGGAGGGGCACCTCGTCAACGCTCACCTCCTTCATCCCCTTCACGATAGCTACGACCTCCCTAGGGTTCCGGGGCGGGAGCTGGCCCTCCAGCATCTCTATGTTACCGCCGAGTATCCTCAAGCGGGAGTAGGTCTTCATGAAGATGTCTACACAAGCTTCTAGCACGTCAGAGTTCAGCGTCCCCTCCCCCTCTATACAGTCTTTAAAAATTTTAAGTTATCTTAGCTAATGAGTTGAGGCGGTAAACTAGGTGAAACGGCGTGCAAAGTGAGGCCGAGAGGATTATAGAGGAGCTGAAGGCCCGAGGGTACCGGATGACCCCCCAGCGGATCCTGCTGACGCGTCTCATGCTAGAGACCGTAGAGAGGCATCCCTCCTTGAGGGAGCTCCACGAGGAAGCGCAGAAGATCCTCCCAGGGACGGGGATCTCCACAATATATAATACTATAATGATGCTTGAGTCCTCGGGGGTGCTCCGCGTCTTCTATCTCGACGGCAAGCTGTACATCGATAGACACAGGCCGCATGTGAACGTCATATGTAAGCAGGAGGGCTCCATAAAGGACGTGGATGGGGACTCGGTCAAAGAGATAACGAGTCTCCTCTCTAAAAGAGGTATAAAGATGAAAGATCCCCTCGTCCTCATCATCGGCGAGTGTGAGGACCAACAGATTCCACATGAACCAGCAGAGCTATAGTCTCATCCAGCAGCCGCCGCGCCACATCTGCCTTATGCTTGACCCCCGGGATAAGGGGCTCAGGGTATTCGAGGCGCGAAAGGCTGAAGTATATGGTTTCCATCACCCTAGCTAGCCTCCAGGCCTCGGGAAGGTTTCCCTCCCTCACCTTTTCCAGCGCTAGCCTCCTCAGCTCCCCGACGAGATCGCCCAACCCCTGCAGGTAGGGAACTGGAGGCACCCCCAGCTCCTCGTGAGTCCTCACCTCCCTAGCCCTTACCACGTCCAGAAGCAGGGCGGCCTCTACGTACTCGCTGAGCCCGTTGTACACGAGCCCTGAGTATAGGATATCTGGGTATTTGGAGAGCTTCCTCACGAGCTCCCTCGCCGCTCCCTCTAGCTCTTGGGCCCTCCTCTCTGCCTCCTCCAGCTCTCCCCGGAAGATAAGGGAGACGAGGGTCTTCGAGGCCCTAACTATGTCGCGGGTTAGCTTGAAGGCCTCCTCCCTCACCTCGTCCCTCTCCCTGAGATATGAATCTATGGCTGAGAGGGCTCTCTCTATTCCCCTCATGCCCCTTCACCTAGAGGTACTCCGCTAGCTCCCTCGTCCTAGCCATGTATACCTTCATCC
Organism: Acidilobaceae archaeon; assembly: GCA_025058835.1. Classification (GTDB taxonomy): domain Archaea; phylum Thermoproteota; class Thermoprotei_A; order Sulfolobales; family Acidilobaceae; genus DSZV01. Next base: position 417,185 of record JANXEI010000002.1, on the reverse strand, counting down.
CTCTCCGTGACAGGTAAGAATATGCCTTGAAGCTGTTCGTGACGAGGGTGGCAGATCTGTTGAATTTGTAGAAGGGGCTGACCACTAGGCACGAGTCCCTCACGACTGCAGCCCCCAGCTGTAAGGCCTTGCTCAACACCCCCTCCCGGAGGGCCTCTAAGTAAGCTGACCTAGACATGGAGATCACAAGCTTTGACTTTGTCCTCCTCCCCTCTATGCTCGCCAAGAACTCCTTTAGCTCCCTAAGGCTCGCGTGGGGGCAACCTAAGTAAACTATGTCGACCTCCCCCGGCGGGCCCCTTCGCCTGAGGGCCTCCTCTATCTGAACCCTCTCCACCGTTACCCTCTCCCTGACCTCCCCTCCGGGCTCCTCGGGCGTTACGCCAGCGATGTGGGCCATGGCGAGATCTCCCGCTGTGCTGATGGCGGCCAAGAACTCCTTCAGCGATGCATTGCTGGAGAAGGAAGCCCTCACGAGGGGGGGACGGGAGTCCTTGTGCGATAGGGCAATCATCTCCCCCAATATGCCCGCCTCCGCCTCCTCCAGCTCCCCTTCCACTATGTACTCTACCCTCGGCCTCCTCTCCTCCTCTATGTGCATGCCGTAGTAGTAGGTCTTCCCCGCGATGGCTGCTGCCAGAGCTAGAGGCCCTCCCTCGCGGTTGCTCCTTATGCCCAGGACGCTGTTAGCATAGGCAACCGCGCTCGATTCCCCCCAAGCCACGTGATCTCCTGCGCCCAGCCCGTACCTCTGCGGTATTCCTACGTAGTAAGGGGTGCAGGTGAGCTCGAGCTCTGCGCCCATTTTGCCGAGCGCCTTGAGAGCCCTCTCCTGCCACTTCACGTACTCAGGGGAGAGCTGGAGGCCGGGGATGGAAGAGGGCTCTTCTGTGTCGTAGCTCACGGGGTTAACGCTAGTAGGCACAGAGAAGCGGGCCCCCAGCTGCGCAAAGCCCTCTATGAACTCGACCCCCGGCTCCCCTATGTTCTCGAAGGAAACGCCCGAAATGTGGGCATGCTTTATGGGAATAAGCTTCTCTGCGCCCAGAGCCTCCCCTACCTTCACCACGACCCTGAGGGCCTTCGCCTTTGCCTCTCCCTCCTCGCCAGCCAGGACCCTCTCCTCCTCTCTTGTGAGGAACAACGCGTTCCCCCCTCCTCTACCCTCCATAGCTTAAAGGCTCAGCTAAGATCTCGGGAGCAGCTGTGAGGGGCAGGCCTGTAGTGCCAGGGAGGGCGAGGGGGGAGGTAGTTGTGATAGAGTCCATAAGCTTCTACGGGGACGTAGATCCTAATACCGGAACGCTTCGGGACGGCAGGAGCATAGGGGGGAAGGTGCTCGTTGCGCGAAGGTCCAAGGGGAGCACCGTTGGACCTTACGTCATGTATGCTCTGAGGAGGAGGGGCAAGGCCCCTCTCGCCATCCTCCTCGTCTCGAAGAGCGATCCGGTTCTCGTATCTGGCGCCGTCCTCTCTGAGACTGTGCTAGTAGATGGCCTCCCAGAAGACATCATGAAGCTGAGGGACGGCGAGATTGTGCAGGTGTTGGAGGACGGAGCAGTCATCTTAGAAGGCGGGACAGCTCAGCCCTTAACCTAACGTAGATCTCCTCCTGCACCTCCTCTATGCTCCTCTCCTTGCCGCCCTCGTCTACTCCCGCCACTCTAATGACCCTCGTCCCCCTCTCCTCTGCCCGCCTGAGCACGCGGTAGAAGTTCTCCTTGATGGCAGTAAGCCTCCTCGCCTCCTCGTAGTAGAACCTCTCCCTCCTCCTGCTCACCCTGTCCAGGGCAACCGCCACGGGGACGTCTATGAAGACCACTATGTGAGGATCGGGAGCAAGGGAGTTCAAGACCTCGACCCAGCTCTCCTCTGCCTTCAGGCTCTGGTACGCAATGCTAGAGTGCTTGTACCTGTCGAGGATAACGACAAAGCCTCTGTTCAAGGCCTCCAGGATAGGGAGATGCCCTGCTCCTCTCCTTAGGTGCCAGAGCCTGTCCGCAGCGAAGAGGAGCGCCATGATATCTTGATCCACCTCCTCCTCCCTCAGGAGCTCCCTTATCAACTTACCTATGGGCCCCATCGTGGGCTCCTTGCCGATCATAACCATGAAGCCTTGATCGGCCAACCTCTTCGAGACCAGGGCTACGTGCGTGCTCAAGCCTGAGCCGTCTATGCCCTCAAAGGCGACCAGGACGCCCTTCAACCTTAGCCCCATAGATCTCCATAGCTTAATCTCTTTAAGCGGGGAGGGAGAAACGATCTAGGTGAGCGGCTTAGGGAAGGTCATCGCTTGGGCCAGAGGGGATCCTGAATCGATCAAGGTGGTGAGGGCGGCAAAGGAGGTGCTCGAGGAGCAGGGCTTCCAGATAGTGCTGCCTGAGGTGGGGAGCCGCATCTCCTGCGACGTGCTGGTAGAGCCGTGGGAGAGCAGCGAGCTTGAGGGCCTCTCTGCTCGCATAGAGGCGAAGGGCAGGGTAAGGGAGAGGGATCCTTGGAGGGCCCTCTTCAAGGCCCTCTTCTACCCCTCCGGACCTAGCTCCCTGAGGATAGGCATAGATCCCGGCACCTCCTGCGCCTTGGCTGCTTACGCAGATTCCGTTCTCGTATGGACGGAGAAGCTCCAGTGCAGCGAGGTGTCCAAGAAAATTTCCTGGCTTCTGCGGATCACCGGAGCCCAATCCCATAGGATAAACGTCGGGGCAGGGGAGGGCTACGAGGTGGTAGTGGAGGAGCTCATGAGGGCAGGGCTCTCCTTCGCCCTCGTCTCTGAGGAGGGGACGACGAGGAGAGGGCGGCCTTTCAGAGGAGTAAGGGACAAGGACATAAGCGCTGCAGCCTCTCTGGCCTTGAAGGTGAAATAAGCTTAAAGAGGACGCCTAGGTATGATCGCTGGGTGCGGGGGTGCCCGAGCCTGGTCAAAGGGGTCGGGCTTAGGACCCGATGGCGTAGGCCTGCGTGGGTTCAAATCCCACCCCCCGCACTCCTCCCTTCCCCAGAGCCCTGAGCAGAACTGAGGAGGAGGGCTGCCGCGAGAGGGAAGAAGTCGCCCTCTTCCCCTCCTACCTGCTCTTCCGTTGCCACCACCATAACGTGTCCACAGTTCCTACACCTGTACAGCCCCAGATCTCCTGCCCTACCAACAGAAACGTCGGAAGATCGACACTGGGGACATGTCATACTGCTCGAGGTCCACGCAAAACCACATAGGCACCTGTAGACGAGGCTTTGCCCCTCCCCCCTCACTGCGGCTATCGGCACTAGACCGCAGATGGGACAGATGGACCCCTCCCAAGGAGTTTGGAAAACAGGATGGTTTGAGGACTTCAAACTTTTGTATAGGAATCTCCTGAGAACGAGCGAAACGAAGGAGGACTCATTGTCATTTGGCTCTAGAGCCCCCGTTATTACCCTCTCGATCACAGCCCTGTCTATGTCGTAACCTAACTCTCTCAGCGTCTCTACCATAGTCATGACGATCTTCTGGAGGGCAACGTCGTCTAGAGACGTTATCAGAGGGAGGGAACTGCCCGCGGCTATCGCAACGCTCCGGCTCACCAGCCTCTGCTCGATCTCCCTCAGGGAGCCGAAGGCCTCGAACAGCTCCCTCACGCAGTCGTCCTTCCCACGACAAATGCTCTCCACAAGCGCTCTCACGCAGCGTCCTCCTCGCGAAACTTCTCGTCTAAACATAGTTTTCTAAGTTTCTCCTCGACGCACCTCAAATCTAAACTAATGGGACAACCCAGTCGTTTCAGCAGCCTCTCGAGAAGCTGCGAGGCCCTCAAAGCGTTCTCAAGGGTTTCCAGGGAGAGGCCGCGGCTTGGCTCGAGCGACTTTGCAGGAACGCCGAGCAGGTACCAGCTCTTAGCGGAGGTTCCTATGGCAGCAGAGAGGACTGCGAGGGCGATGGGGCTCGCGCGGTGAGGATCCAGGGAGCCAAGGAACTCCCTCGCCTCTCCCTCTTGGAGCCTCTCAGGCTCTATCTTTAGAAGCCTCGGCCCCGCCTTCGCGTCCCCTCCGATCGCGTCTATGAAGATCACCGTTTCCCAGTCATTTAGGGTTCCCATCTCCCACAGACCAAGAGTCTCGCGAACTTCCACGTTGAGCCCTTGGTGACACTCAAAGAGAGCGCTCGCGAGGCAGCTCCCTACCCCGTCATCGCCGAAAAGGGGGTTGCCTATTCCCATCACTAGCGTCCTGCTGCAGCCCTCTCCCTCAGCAGCCGTCTCCCCCACCTCTTGTCACCTTCCACTGTCTCCCTTGATATGTAAGACGGTTCTGCTATCGGTCCCACCAGCTCCCGCACTGCCCTCCTCACCTCCTCAGGTTCCCCGTCCTCAATTGCCACTCCCACCAGCTCGAACCTGGTTGAGTCGGGGAGCCCAAATGCTATGGCTCCTCTTGCCCTACCGGCGCTCTCCAGCGCGTCCTCAATGGCCCCCGGGCTCAGCCTGAAGCCGCTCGTCTTTATGACGCCGTCAGCCCTTCCCAGCACCGTCAGGTACCCGTCCTCGTTCATAACTGCTTCATCGCCTGCATCGTAGTACTCTCCCCACATAGGCAAGGGCTCGAGAGGGAGGGAGGGCCACGGCTTCTTGACCACAAGCCTCCCTCTCTTACCCCTCAGGGACCTTCCCCCCTCCTCTACCACGTCAAGGTCGAAGCCCCATATCGGTAGGCCGGCAGCGCCGGGAAGTATGGGGGCAAAGGCGAGGTTGAGCAGGTTGCCGGTGACAAAAGTGCCGAGCTCCGTCTGGATGTATGTGTTGAAGACGGGTATTCTGCCAGTCCTCCCGGGCACTGAGTCTATCATAGGGGAGGAACCAGTCCCCACCTCTGCGTAGAGCCACCTCCAGAGGGACTCCTCCAGAGGCTCCCCCGTCACTATCACTGCCTTCAGCGCATCTAAATTGTAACCTTTCACCCTCTCCAAGTTCTTCTTCAACAACCTCAACGCGGTGGAGGTGGTGATGAAGAGGGTCGCGGCATAGTTGTCCAACACCTCTAGCCATCTCTCCCAGCTGGGCTGGTCGGGCGAGCCGTTGTAAAAGAGAGCTGTAGAGCCCACCATGAGAGCTCCAAGAAGGCAATGGCTCACGCCGGTGATCCAGCCAAGGCTAACGGTGCAAAACACCGTATCCCTCGGCCTCATGCCGACCCATCTGCTCACGGCGTTGACCTGCACGAGGTATCCTCCCGCAGGGTGAGTTATAGGCCTGAAGTCGTCCTCATAACCCGCGTGAAAGCCCACCAGCGGACCATCGGCAGGGAAGGGCAAAGAAGACTCGTGGAGAGAGCCACTCACTAAGTCTTCAAAAGGTCTGCCGAGAGAATGCGATCCTCCCACGAGGAAGAGCTCAGGCCTCTCGTCAAGTTTCTCCAGAGCTCGGAGGAGAGGGCTGAGCAGATCTATTTTCTTCCCCCTCCTTTGCATCTCAGCAAACGCCACCACTAGCTTTGGTTGTCTCCTCCTCAACCTCTTGTGCAGCTCCCACCATCCCCAGCCCGTGAACAGGGTCTCCACAGCCGCACCTACCCTGAATGCACCGAGAAGCGCAACTGTAGCCTCCAGGGACTGAGGAGCTAGTATCGCAACCCAGTCCCCAGGCCTCACGCCCAGCTCCTGCATAACGCTAGCTGCCCTCCTGCTAGCCCTGTCGAGGTCGAGAAAGGTGGCAACCTGTGCTGTGCCGTCCTCCCACTCCACGATCACAGCGGGACGGTCCCCGAGTCCTAGGGAGAGATGCCGCCCTATCACGTTATAATATGCATCTATGAGTCCCTCCGTAAACCAACGAGCGTGAAACCCCTCGCCTCCCCTAGTTTGGGACCACCTCCTAGTCCACTTTAGCTGAAGGGCCTGGGCCGCCCAAAACTTCTCTATCTCCCTCACGCTCTCTGCATGGTACTTCATGTACTCCTGGGGGGAAACTACGTTGTACTTCATGAGGGGAGGGACGACGTAGCTCACCCTCTCACCCCTGAGGGTGGAGAAAGATAACTTGCGTGTAGGGGTAGGCGAGCAGCTTGAACTTCTGCGCTTCCTCCCGGCCCATTATTGGTACTACCACAGCAGGCCTCACGGTCTTCACAGCTTCAAAGGCCTCCTCGGGCGTGAGAGCCTTTTCCCCTAGAGGAACTATCATAACCGTGACATTATATGACCTTACCTCGATCATCTCTTCCACAAGCTCAGAAGCGCCAGGGTGATAGAGGGTAAGGTCTCCTGCCCTCACTACGTATCCCACGCTCTCCCCCCTCTTGTACCGAGGCTCTACCCCCAGGTCTTCCCGGCTGTAAGCGCTGAGAGTCTTCACGCTGAACTCCCCTAGCCTCAACTCTTGTGGCAGTCGAACGCCTTTTGCGCCAGAGGAGTGAAGCCCTGTGAAGATGTGATGATCGCAACCTCTCCCGTCAAAGTCTATGCATAGGGCCTCCTTTCCCTTGAGCCTGACGCCGACCTCGCCTACCCTTTCGAGCTCGTAACCCTTGACTAGCATAGCTCTTGGCATAGTGACCCCTTAGCATATTCTCGGCACGAGGTCCCCGCTGGGAGGCTCCAAGATCCTGTAGCCTCCGATGGTGGAGCGCAGGAGTACATAGCCCTTGTACTTCTCGCTGCTCCTTACCTCTCCTACGATGCTAGCGTCGCCGAAGCCCAGGCTTTTCATGTAATCGACCACCTCTTCAGCCACGCTGGGGTCCACGGAGAGCACTGCAGCGCCCTCGCTGGCAAGGTAGAGGGGATCTACGCCTAGCATCTCTGCGTAGTCCTTCACGGGCCTCCTCATGGGCACCCTAGCTTCGTCCAGCACCACGACTTTTCCGGCTGCCCTAGCCCACTCGTTGAGGACGCCCGCGAGGCCTCCTCTCGTGGGATCTCTTGCTGCTCGGATGTGCCCCGCATATTTGTCCACAAGAGGAAGCATGAGCTTCGTAAGAGGCCTGACGTCGCTCTTCAGGTAGCCCTTTTCGAGCTCCTCCACCCTCTCCCCAAGGCCCATCTGTAGCAACAAGATGACCGCGCCGTGATCCCCTACGTGCCCGCTGACGATGATCTTATCTCCCTCCTTTGGCACATCTATTATGGGGGTTCTCGTCACGCCCAGCACAGTTGTGTTTATTATTACCTTATCCACCGCTCCCTTCGGCATGACCTTGAAATCGCCGCCGATGACTGCTACGTTCTCGCTCCTGAACACCTCAATCATCGAGCCGAGGAGCGTTGAGAGATCTTCCACGGGAAAGCCCTCCTCCACCACCACGGCATCGAGAGCGGCGAGAGGCGTCCCCCCCATCATGAGGACGTCGTTTATAGAGCCAGCCGCAGCCAGCGTGCCTATGTTCCCCCCCGGAAAGAAGGGGGGGTTCACTGTGTAAGAGTCAGTGGAGATCACGAGATATCTCCCGTCCCCCATCGGGATGAGAGCCCCATCGTCGGGGAAGTCGATGCCGAGACCCCCCTCTACTCTCTTCTTCTCCACCCTCGATATGATGAGCTTCTCCACCAGCTCATGCATCTCTACGCCTCCCGATCCGTGGGCTAGCTTGACGAACTTCTCTTTCATTCACCTCACCTCTTTACCTCCTGAAACAGCGACCGAAGCCTCCGTATCAGGTCCTCTGGAGGCGCCTCTCCCGCTATCGCTGCGAGCTCCTCTATGTACCTGATGACGTCCTCTATCTGCTCATAAGAAAGCCGAGAGACTATCACTCCAGCGTGCACGAGCACTGCCGCGCCGGGCTCAATGTCTGCTGCTGAGATGCCGAGAACTACCCTTTTCGGCATCCCATCACCGAAGTCCACCTCTGCAGTGATCTCGTTTATCACCTTCGTCACTATTGCTGGCACGCCCCAGCACATGCTTATCGCCCCTCCGGCCGCAAAAGTCCGAGCTCTTTTGCCATTTCCTCCGTAAGACCTCCTTCTCCGAACCTCGCCCAGATCGCGCATGTCCCTTCAATGGATACCATGCAAGGGCCGTAAGGGGTGCTGGGGGAGCACCTCTTAAGGAACAAGGGGCAGTCGGTGGGCTTCGCCTTGCCGAGAACGACCTCGGCACACTTGCAGCCGGGCGGAATGTCTTTTCTCCAATCCTCTACCTTCATAGACGGAATCCCGTAAGCTTTTCTGGCATCGTGCTCCGAGTACTCCTCCCTTATCTCGTACCCACTGCGTGGAAGGAAGCCTATGCCTCTCCATGCAGCGTCTACTACCTGGAAAGCCCTCGAGATGGCAGCTTGGGCCCGCAGGTCTCCGTCAAAGGTGACCGCCCTCTTGTATTCAATCTCTACCTCTGCCCTCCCTTGGAGCAGCTGCCTGAGTATAAGTGCTATGGCCATCATCACGTCAATCGGCTCGAAGCCCGCTACGACAACGGGAATGCCGAAGGTCTCCGCCACGGGAACCCACGCCTTAGCGCCCGTGATCGTGGAGACGTGCCCGGGCGCAATCACGCCCATCACAGGCGGCTCGGGCGGCTTCTCCCTCAGCATGCCGAGGGAGTAGAACATTGCAGGAGGCGTGAGCCTCACCAAGCTCAGCAGGTGGAGGTTCTTCGGCATGAGGTGCCCAAGCAACACATGCGCATATCCTGGCGCCACGGTCTCGAAGCCTATGCCCAAGAAGACAGAGGGCTTGCCATGCCTCTCTGCGTCGAATATAGCGTCATATATGCTCGTTACCACCTTGACGCTCCCCCCTAGGGCCCTTGCCTCTGCGAGAGAAAAGGCGCCCCTCACAGGCTTCACGGTCCTCAGCCTGTAAGAGTCTCCGTAGGTGTACACCGTGATGCCGTCCAACGCAAGGCGAATGGCAGCCTCAATCTCGTGGGAAGGGGTCACGCAGACCGGGCAGCCCGGACCAGCAACGAGCTCGAGGTTCTTGGGGAGGAGGCTCCTTATGCCGTAGTGGGTTATGGTCCACTCGTGCGTTCCACAGAAGTCCATCACCTTGAGGCGCGGAGGTGAGCCCCACCTCTCCTGGAGTTTCTCGAGCATCCTTACAATGTAGTCCCTTAGCTGATACGCAAGCTCACGGTTCTCCCTGAAAACGCTCTCTATTACGAGCCTTGAATCCAAGACCTCCCCTTACCTTGCCTCGTTTACAAGACTTTTATCAAGTTGATATATACGATAGTTCTATATTAGTTTAGGCAAATGTCCTTCAGAGCTCTCAGTGAAGCATTATAGACTTTCTCCTCCTCTCCTCCCGCGACCTCCACCACCCTATACGGCTTTTCTGCGAAGAGTCTTAGGACGCCTGCTATCCCTCTTACATCTACATCGCCACCGAGAGATAGCTGCAGGTCCCCTCTGATCTCCTCCCATGCAGGCGTCCCCCTAGTTGGCTCCACCTCATAGATTCTGACCCTTTCCTCCTCTCCCTCCAAACATCCAACGATCACGATGCTCCTGCCCCTTGCCTCAGATACTATGGTTAGAGGATCTGTTAGCCCCTCCCCGATCTCGCACCTACCGAGTCTCCCCATCTCCAGCAGCTTCAGGAGCCCCCTCCCGCAGCTGCTCAGCACGTGAGCCCTCACTGCCACGTAGAGCTCTCCTGAGGCCGTCAAGAAGGTCCTCAGCCTCCTCCAATCCCAAAGCCTTAGCGATCTCCCCCTTTAGCTCCTCTGCAGAGGGCTGAGGAGGGCGTCTTATTGTGTAGAAAGTCCGCATGAGCTCCTCCTCCAGCTGCCTTCTCGCCTCGCCAAGGAACGCCTCAGCAATCTCCCTCTCGTAGTTCCTCAGGGCCTCCTCCACCGCCATGCCCCCTCTCACGAGCTCTATGAGCGCCTTGATGAGGTCCTCCCTCTTGCTCACAAGGTTCCCCTCAGAGCGCGACGAGGGAGGGGACGATTTTCTCCACGTCTCTCGCAAAGCTAGTGTTCATCATCCTCTCTGGCCTCCCTATGGCTGCAGATAGCTCTCTGTCGAATCCTATGGTGCCTAGATGTTTGAAGCCCAACCTCCCTGCTTCCTCCCTCAGGAGAGGAGCGCTGTACGCCATGTTCTCGAGCACCCCCACTTTCTCAACGCCCTCCTCTTTGAAGAACCGAAGGGCCCGGGAAACGCTATGGAGGCTGAGCGGATCTTGAGTGGTGAGGACGACTAGCCTTGCGCCTAGGCTTGCTACCTCCAGAGCCTCGTCCTTAAGGCCGGGGGGCATGTCCAACACTATGAAGTCCAGCTCTCCCCACTCTGCCGCAACTAGGAGCTCCCTCAAAGCCTCTGAGGCCGAGGATCCCCTCAGCGCCAGCGGCCTCCCTCTCGTGAAGAGCAGGGGGCTCACGAACTTTACCCCCGCGACGTTGAGGGGCTTGAACCCCTTTCCCTCCTCCACGGGAGCTCCCTCGGCGTGAACGCCGAGAACGAGCTGCGTCGTGGAGTTCGTGAGGTCCAGATCAGCTAGTGCTACCTTGGCCCCTCCCTTTGCGAGCAGCATGCTGAGGACTGCAGAGAACGTGGTCTTGCCCACGCCTCCCTTGCTGCTGAGGACGGCGAACGTCTTAACCTCCCTGAACAGCTCTTTGACTCTATGGGCCCTGAAATCCATCATGGGTCTCACTCCTCCAAGAGTACTCTGGCTCCTCTACCGCTCACTACTTCATAGTCATGGCTTGCACAGCTGGGGCACCTCACATACGCGTAAACGGCTTCGGGGAGGTAGTGAATGGCCTCCCTCTCCTCTGGCGAGATCCTTGCCTCGCTCAACCTCCACGAGGCTCCACATCTCCTGCACCTGAAGGAGGCCTCCTCTTGCTTTATCTCCATTCTCACGTTCAAATTGGCCTCTTTCAGCCCCGCCTCGAGGTATTGTTCCATAGCCTCCCTATCGAGGTTTTGCAGCTCCCCGAGGAGCACTACTACTTTGTTTACTCTTTGTCCTTTTGCTACTTCGCTCACAAGAGCCGAGACTATGGCCTCTGCCAAAGCTAACTCGTGCATGCTATCCCCCGCTATGAGTGTATCTGATCTTTAAATCTGTTCCGCAAAAGTCTGATTTTAACAGTGTTTGCATCACTCAAATCATTATTTAATGCATAGATTTATAGGAACCGAGCTCTCTTTCTTCTTAGTATGGTGCTGAGCCGTTATGAGAATAAGTAGAAGGGATTTCATGAAGATCGCTGCTGCCTCTGCAGCCCTTGCTGCAATCGACTGGGACAGGGTCGTGAGAGCTGCAGCTCAAGCCGTGGGTAAGGGCAAGTACAACATCATTTGGTTCGAGGCCCAGTCCTGTACCGGAGACACCAGTGCCCTCCTCCTTGCCACTGACCCAGACATCCTGCAAGTGTTAGCAGGCCACTTACATGCCGTAGGGCCTGGCACTGTGAACCTTGCGTTCCACGATGCTGTCATGCCAGAGTGGGGGAAGAGCGCCATGGACATATTGTATAGAGCCGTAGCCGGCGAGCTAGACCCCTTCGTGCTCGTAGTAGAAGGAACCATAGCAGTGGACGAGAAAGCGGGAGGGCCGCCCGGGAGCAACTACTGGTGCTACGTGGGGAAGGAGCACGGGGAGCCCGTGTCCTGTCTAGAGTGGATAAGGAGGCTCATGAAGAGGGCTGCTGCAGTAGTTGCCGTTGGGAACTGCTCGAGCTATGGCGGAATATACTCTAACCGCGTCATAGAGCAGGAGTTCTTCAAGAAGTACGGCTTCACGGCTTTCCTAGAGTACCCGAAGCTCGGCCGGAGCATGTCCCCTACGGGCTGCGTAGGCTTCCTGGACAACAAGGCAAAGGGCTTCAAGGGCCTCCTGAGCCTTCTGGGCGAGGAGGCAGAGCCGTACAGGCGCTTCCTGGAGGGGAGGGATTGTAAACTGCTCCAGAACTGTAAGCCCTTCGTCTCCGTCCCCGGATGCCCTGCCAACGGCGATGCAACCCTCAAGACCTTGGCCCACGTGGTGCTGGCCTTGGAGGGCCTCATGCCCCTCACCCGCGACCAGTTCGATGAGCTTGCAAGGCCCAAGTACTTCTTCCTCGAGACCACTCACAACAACTGCCCCAGGGCAGGCCATTATGCCGCAGGGCGTTGGAGGAAGTACCCCGGCGACGGCTCCCAGTACTGCCTGTGGGGAGTGGGCTGCAAGGGACCCGTCTCGCACTGCCCATGGAACAGGCTGGGCTGGGTTAGTGGAGTGGGAGGGTGTGTTAGGCAGGGTTCCGTGTGTATGGGCTGCCACGAGCCCGGCTTCTCCGACAGCTTCGAGCCCTTCTACGAGAAGTTACCTTACGTGTTCGCAAGCACAAAGGATCTCTTCAACGCGTTGGTAGGAGCGGCAGCTGCAGCAGCAGTCATTGGGGTAGCGAGCGGGGCGCTCGCCTATTTGAAGAGCAAGAGGGGTGGGAGCCATGCATAGGCTCTGGCTCGGCCTGCTAAACGTGGCAGTAGGGGTAATCCACTGGACCCTTGCAGCAGTGCTAACTTACTACGTCGCCGTGGCTCCGTTGGGAGAGATGATCGGGGAGCTCCGCATGGCCCCGGCAGCCCCTGCCCTCACCAGCTGGGAGTGGTGGATCCCTGTAGCAAAGGTCGCCCTAGCCGTCATGGCAGTTTTCCTACTCGTGGTCGGCATATACACGGGCGCAAGGTACCTGAGCTTGGGCTTCTCGCACTCAGGGAAGTGGGGGCTGTCTCTGCTTCTGCGTAAGGAGAGCTCGGAGAAGTATATTGAGAGGATACCGCTCTTTGACAGGGTGAACCATATGATGCTGGTGATAGGCTTCTTGCTTGCCCTCTTCACAGGCTACACGCTTTACTTTGCCGACAACGGCTACGTATACAACTTCCTATACATTGGGGGAAGGGACGTGCTCGCTAACCTCCACGTTATTGGCGGCTACATCATCTTTTTCGCCGTCACTCTCCACATAGCTCGCTACTTTACCCTCTTCCTCCTCTACGCGGTTGACCTCGGCATATGGAGAGCTATAGACAAGTTCCCGCTGCTGAAGCTAATCCCCTCCTTGCCGTTCCAGCTGCTCGACTACTACCTGTGGCTTTTCTTCATCAAGAAGGAGCACGGCAAGTACCACAAGTACCTCCCCACTCAGACCTTGGCATACTACGCGATTGGGGCTTTCCTGATTATAAGCGGGGCGACGGGGATGAGCATGGCACTTTACGGTATGCAATCGTTGGACGGGCTAGCGTGGTGGGTGCATCTGTACTCCACCCTCTTCCTCACCATCCTAATTGCGTTCCACGTCTTCATGACCAGCATAAGGCCTGAGTACTTCCCCCTCGATCCTGTGCTCATAACAGGGAAGGTTCACGAGGAGGCGGCTAAGGAGGAGTGGCCCCTCTGGGTCGATGAGTTAAGGGGTGGGAAGGCATGACGGTAAGGGAACTCGTGGTCGATCCCATTACTAGGATCGAGGGCCATCTAGGCGCAAGGTTGATAGTGGACGTTAACAAGAGGAGGCCGAACCACGACAGCGTGAGGGTGTTCGCTACAGCCTTCAGGGGCTTCGAGGTCTTCGCCGTAGGCAGAAGACCAGAGGATATGCCGCCTATAACGAGCAGGTTCTGTGGAGTGTGTGGCTCCTCCCACGCTAACGCCTCAGCGATAACTGTGGACATGGCCTACGGCGTAAGCCCAGAACCCCTAGGAGTGGTGCTGAGGAACATTGGCTTTGGCATGGATGAGTACCTATATGATCACACCATCATTTTGAACCTGCTGGAGGGTCCTGACTACAGCGAGGCCCTGCTGAAAAAGTTCACCCCCAGCGTCTTCTCCGAGGCAGAGAGGACCCTCGCACAGAACAGGGACAGGCACGGGTTCGAGAAGATATCCGACATAATGAGGGCTCTGAACCCAGTGTCAGGGAGGATGTGGCAGCTAGCGGCTTACTTCCAGAGAATAGCAAGGGAGGCTGGAGTCCTTATTTACGGCAAGCATCCCCATCCGAACGTCCTCATACCCGGAGGGATTCAGACAAACACATATGACATAGAGGAAACCCTTATTGCTATAACGTATAGGCTAGTGAAGCTAACTGCATGGGTGAAGTTCAATTACTACGTCTGGGAGGACCTCCTGAACTTCTACAAGAACATAGGCTACGAGATGGTAGGGCTCACTTACGAAAAGCCGAGAGTCATGAGCGTAGGCCTTTTCGAGGACCCAGAGAAGTACTCTGCCATTGGTGACTATGTGAGCTGGGAGGACTTCTACAAGGCCATGGACGGAGCGGCTGAGGCACGCATATTCAAGCCAGGCATGGTTCTTGACGGAGAGCTAGTGAGCACAAAGTACACGGATATGAACGCATCTACTATGGAGCATGTAGACATGGCCTTCTACGACGAGTGGAAGGACAAGGTGAGGAAAGAGGAGTGGTACACGGAGGAGGATCCGCTGGGCAACAAGCTGCTCTGGGGCAAGGAGGACCCTGCGTACCACCCCTGGAACAAGGTCACAGTGCCCAAGCCCGTGAGACTTGACTGGAACGAGAAGTACTCCTGGGTCGTCCGCGTGAACAAGGTCTGGAAGGACGGCACGATAGGACCCATAGAGTTAGGACCCTACCCAAGGGTATACGTCCACTCCCGCCGCGCCTCCACCACAGCCGGCGGCCTCATCAGGGCGGGCAACGGGAAGGTGGAGGTGACTCTGCCACGCGCCGTGACAGGAGAGCTCCCATCCACAGTGTGGGAGGAGGACACAATAGACTGGAACGTGCCGGGCCACAGCACTACCATATACAGGCTGTGGGGAAGGGCCTACTGCCTCCTCATGATAGCAGCAGGCGTTTGGCATAACGTGTTGCAGGCAATGGAGCTGCTGAAGCAGGGGAAGAGGAAGTCCTCCAGGCCATGGAAGGTGCCGAGCTCTATCACTCGCGGAGCAGGGTTCTTGGAGGCGCCGAGAGGCTCTGTGAGGCACTGGATAGTGCAGAGGGGAGGGAAGACTTTGAACTACCAGGCTCACGCCCCCACCACTGAGAACGCCTCCTCACGGGACGAAAAGAGGGTAACTGATCCCCGTCGCTATGCGCCAGGTCCCTTCGAGGCCGCAGTGTCTAACATAGTGATCACTGAGGAGCTCCCGCCTGACAAGTGGGAGGGACTTGACGTCGTGAGGGCCATCAGGAGCTTCGATCCGTGTCTAGCATGTGCTGTACACATAGAGTTCGCGAATGACGGAAGAGTTCTCAAAGTGGTCGAGAAGGTCGTCACCGATATGACGGTCAACGTATAGGCACAGAGCCTAAGATTTTCTTTTTTCTTTTTCTTTGGTGCCCCCATTGGAAGAGATCGTGAGGAAAGCTCTCTCTAGAGCCCTCCTGTACGGTTTCCCAATAGACTTCCAGGTGGATAGAGGAAAGGTGAGGATAGCTTACAAGGGAAGGGCAGCTCGTTATGTTATCCTGGAGCTCCGCGATCCCCTCGGCAACGTTACAGGGGTAGGCCTTGCGGTAGCGGGACTAGAAAATTTTCATGTAAAGATAGCAGAAGTTGGGGAAGGGGAGCCCCGGATACTGTGGGAGGAGTTGCCGAGAGCAATTGGGCTCGACAAGAACTTTATGGGATGGGGAGAGACGGACCTCTGGACCATTAGGTTCAGGCTCCGTGAGAAGCTAAGACGAGCAGCAAATCCGCCAGCGATTCTTAGTCAACTGGAGCGCCTCGGGCTAGCCGTTCTCACGACCCCCGAAGAGCTGGAATATGCCGTGGGGACGGAGGAGGCAATCGCTTTATGGTTCACCCCCACCTTCCAGAGGATCGACTTCGCGATGGAGTTGCAGGAGAAGCTTGGCCTCGTGAGGTGGGGCGAGCTAACAGAGGGGGTAAAGGAGTGGGCAAGGCGTCTAGGGCTGTCCGCGTAAGCGCAGTGGGCATAGTCCAAGGCGTAGGCTTCAGACCTTTCGTGTTCAGGCTAGCCACGACCCTGGGACTTCGCGGATATGTTAGGAACATGGGAGGCAGTGAGGTGGAGATATGGGTAGAGGGTGAGGCTGAAAGGGTCGAGGAGTTCCTAAAGAGGTTATCGCTGGAGAAGCCGCCGCCCTCAAGGATAGACGAGATCAGGACGACAGAGGAGAGCCCTCGCGGCTACGACTCCTTTGTCATCATGGAGAGCAGCGGCTCCCGCGTGGTGAGGAGCATGATCCCTCCAGACATAGCGATCTGTAACGACTGCGCCGAGGAGGTGTTGGGCCGGGGGAGCAGGTTTTCGCGATACCATTGGAACAGCTGCGCATGGTGCGGCCCCCGCTTCTCGATGCTCTTCGACGTTCCCTATGACCGGAAGAACACAGCCATGACGGAGTTCCCCCTATGCGAGGAGTGCGAGAGGGACTACCGCGATCCTCAGAACGAGAGGAGGTTCCATGCGCAGGGCATCAGCTGTTCCCTATGCGGGCCAAGGACCCTCGTTCTCTCATCTAGGGGGGAGAAGCTGACGGTTGCCGACGCGATTAGTTTCGCTGCGAGGGCCCTAGAAGAGGGTAAGATACTGGCGATAAAGGGAGTAGGGGGATACCACATTGCGGCCCTAGCTTCAGATGACGAAGTAGTGAGGAGGCTAAGGGAGAGGAAAAGGAGGCCCACTAAGCCCTTTGCGCTCATGGCGCGAGACATATCTGTGGTCTCAGCCCTCGTGGATCTCCCGCCGGGCGCCCGGGAGCTCCTGACGTCTCCTCAGCGGCCGATCCTGTTGCTCCCCAAGAAGGAGGGCATACCCGTCTCTGAGCTAGTAGCGCCAGGCCTCGCAGAGCTCGGGATCATGTTGCCCTACACAGGCTTCCAGCTCCTACTGCTCCGAGAGGTAAGGGACGGCTTCCTGATCATGACGAGCGCCAACGTCCATGGAAGGCCTATGTCCACGGAGCTTACGTGCGTCCTGCGAGAGCTCGAGGGGCTAGTGGACTACATTATAGAGCACGAGCGCAAGGTAGTACATAGAGTTGACGACAGCGTGGTAAGGTTCACTGACGGAGAGCCTGTTCTCCTGAGGAGAGGCAGAGGTTATGCCCCTGCTTGGATAGAGCTGCCGTTCTCCATGCCCGATGGCGTTGCAGTGGGCGCAGAACTGCAAACGGCAGGAGGGGTGGGGTTCGAGAGGAGGGCCGTGCTGACCCAGTACATAGGCGATGTGGACGAGCCTGGCACCTTAGAGGAGCTGGACAGGGAGGTGAGATGGTTCACGAAGGCCTACGGGCTGAAGCCCTCCTTTGTTGCCCGAGACATGCACCCCCTGTACCACAACAGGGCTGTCGCAGAGAGGCTGGCTAAAGAGCTTGGCGTCGAGGTGGTGGAGGTACAGCACCATCACGCTCACGCCGCGGCCGCAATGATAGATGTAGGACTGGGGGCGGAGGAGAGGGTGGTAGCCGTCACGATCGATGGGACGGGCTTCGGCCCCGGCGGGAGCATCTGGGGCGGAGAGGTCCTGCTGAGCAGCTACGAGGCGTTTGAGAGGGTGGGGAGCCTGAGGCCCTTCAGCCTGCCAGGCGGAGACAGCGCCGCCTACTATCCAGCCAAACCTCTCATCTCCCTGCTCGCCTCTTTCGGCTATCCTGAAGAGGAGGTGATGGCGCTCCTTGAGAGGAGGAGTTTACTGAGATCTCTCCCCCACGGCCGAAAGGAAGCGCAAATAACTTACGAGCTGGCCAGGAGGCAGAAGGGCGTAGAGACCAGCAGCCTGGGGAGGGTTCTGGACGCCTTTGCCGCCCTTCTAGGCGTGTGCGCCGTGAGGACTTTCGAGGGGGAACCTCCCATGTTACTAGAAGCGGCTGCACGCGGCGGTAAGATGTTGGACGTGGAGGCAGAGGTGAGAGGGGGCAGCTGGAGCACTATCGACGTGAAACCGCTCCTAGACCTCGCTATGAACGGCGGCGAATCGTTGAAAGACGTGGCAGTCACCGTCCAGATGAGCGTGGGGCGCGCCTTCGGGAAGGTGGCCCTCGCTGCTCTCAAGGGGAGAAGAGGGACAAGAAGCGACGTAGTATTGATCAGCGGGGGGGCCTCAGTAAACACTTACATAGTGAGGGGCATAAGGGAGTCCCTGAGCGAGGGAGGTGTAAAGGCCCTTCTCCCTAGGGGAGTGCCGCCGAACGACGGCTCCATAGCCCTCGGCCAGCTTGCTGTCGGTTGCTTCTCCCTAGGCCTCTGCTAGGGACGGCAAGTTTAAGCCCTTAAGGACCAGAAGGTCACCCTCCAGGCGGCGGTGTCTTGAGTGGACACTCCGGCTCTAGTAGTGTTCCTCTTAACAATACTGGGCATCATCTTCCTCCCCATGGAAAGGTCGCTCGTGGCCTTTGCGGGGCTCATAGTCATGATCCTGCTCTCCGCCAGCTACTCCTTCGTCGATGCCTTCAAGGCAATAGACTGGAACGTCATGATGATCCTTCTGGGCATGTGGACCCTCTCAGGCTACCTCTCCAAGTCCCAGCTGCCCGAATACATAGTTTATGAGGTCTCGAGGAGAACCCACTCCTACGCAGCGTTTCTCCTCTCCCTTGCCCTGATAGCTTCGTTCACCACGCTCTTCGTCGACAACGTTCTCGTGATCCTTCTCTTCGGGGGCCTTGCCGTAAAGGCGGCAAAGACGGTGAACAAGGATCCTCTCACGGCATCAATGATAGTGGGGCTCGCGGCAAACTACATGGGCACGGGGCTCCTCCTAGGCGACCTACCGCCTCAGCTGCTTCACAGCGTGGCTGGCGCAGAGTTCCTCGACTTCATATGGTTCCGTAACACGCCGGGCACCCTCTTCCTCCTAACCCTCTCCTTCCTCATAACGTTAGCCATATTCTACAGGCCCTGGTTCGGCGGCGCTGGCCGGCAGGTGGACATAGATGTGGAGAGGCCGAAGGCCTTTGACAAGCTCACTGCCTCCCTTGCCATAGGCGGCTTCGCAGCCTTCGTCCTCCTCGCCTCGCTCAGGCCTCTGCTGGGGGTAGAGCTAGGTGCCATTGCAGTCTCCGTCGGAATAGGCGTTGCAGCCCTCCTCGAAGTCATAAGGACGTATGGGAAGAGGGAGGTCCCCTCCTTCGAAGAGGTCCTGAGGGACATGGAGTGGAGGGTCTTCATATTCTATGCGACTCTCTTCAGCCTTGTGGGAGGGCTAAAGAAGGGCGGCGTGATAGACAGCTTCTCTGACCTCATCTATTCGTCCCTTCTCGCAGAGCCTACCCTCTCCTTCGGCGCGGTGTATTGGCTCACGGCAGCCCTCTCCTCTTTTGTGGAGCACGACGCGGTCATACTGGTAGCCCTGGTGACTGTGAAGGAGGTTGCTCAGGCCTTCTCGCTAGATCCCTGGCCTTTCTACTGGGCCATAGTCTGGGCAGGGACTTTGGGGAGCAACGCTACCATTACCGGTGCTCCGGCCCTCTACCTGTCCCTGCTGCTGGCAGAGAAAGAGAGGGGGAGAACTAGCTGGAGGGATTGGATGAAGATCACCGTGCCCTTCACCCTGGTTTCACTAACGGTCCACTTCGTGATATCGCTGCTGGTCATGCAGTTCTGGTGAGAGAAGTGGCGGACGCGCTGCGCAGGGCACTTCATGAAACGCGTTGCGCCCTGACCTCGGGGCCCCGTGAAGTGGAAGTGGAAAAAGAGACACAAGTTATGAGTGCAGCAGAGCCATGGAGCTCAAGGCTCGGGGCCTTCCATCCCTCGGGGGTCGCCCTCGGGGGCATGGCCTCGAGCCCTGGACCCCATGGCTTTGCTGCGCCCATAGCCTGGGCCTCTCTTTCCACTCCCACCTCAGGCAGGGCGCAACGCGCCTGCGCAGATGTCCTGCGCAGCGCGTCCGCCAACCCTTACTTAGGTTCGCCAGGGTTAATAAGGTGTTAACCTGGGTCTGATGAAAGAAAAGTTTATATATCAGTAGACGTAGGCTATGAGGATTCCTCCCGTCTTCTTCTCTATAGCTTCCAGGTGCGTCATAACTCCCTTATCTGTGGATAGGATGAGGATGCCTATGTCCCTGCTCGCCAGATACTTCCTCATGTGCTCGGGCAGCTTCACGAGCTCTCTGTACTTCACCGACATGCGGGGCTTCACAGCTCCGCAATCGTTGATCCTCCCGAGCAGCTGAACCCTGAACTTGCCCCACCTGCCGTCGTCCACGTACTCAAAGTCCCCTATGTAGCCCTCCCTCTTCATCACTGCTAGCACTTGCGCCACGAGCTTGGAGGAGGGAGATATGATCGCCTCGCCCTTCCCCCTAGCCTCAGAGTTCTTAATGGTCGAGAGAGCGTTGGCCAGAGGATCGAGGGTCACCATCTCAGATCACCTACGCCCTCTTCCTGAAGCCGATTGCATAGGCTATCTCCCTGAAGCACTGCCTGCAGAGGTAGATGCCGTACTTTTGGATCACTGCGTCCCTCGTTCCACACCGCTGGCATGCCTGAGCACCCATCCCCATCTTCTTGGGCTTCATAGGCTTGAACTTGCCCATGCGCACCACCTAGATGAAGTTCACCCCGAAAGCTTGGGAGAGGAGGAGCATGGACTCCTCCTTCGTGACCCTGTGCCTCCTCGGTATCTTCCCCCTCGCCCTCCTCCTCTCTGCCACCCTGTGACCGGGCCTCTGGATCGTGATACACACGTCGAGGCCGAAGATGCCGATTGCTGGATCGTATCTGATGCCCGGAATCTGGATGTGCTCCGGGATGCCGAAGCACACGTTGCCGTGAGCATCAACGCTGCTAGCCTTTATCCTGAAGCTAACGGCCTCCAGAAGCCTCCTGAGGGTAGACATGGCTTCCTCCCCTCTGAGGGTCACCACTGCCCCTATTGCCTCCCCCTTCTTGAACCCAAAGGCCCTCTCCGTCTTCTTAGCCCTCCTGGGCGCTGGCTTCCTGCCGGTAATCGTCTCCAGCACCTTCATGGCCTTTGCTAGCCTCTCCCCGCTCTGCCCTACGCCTATGTTCAGCGTCACCTTAGTGATCCTGGGCTTCCTCATAGGGTTCTCTTCCCAAGACTTCAGTATCTGCTCTGCTGCCACGCTCACTTCCATGCACCCTCCGGGAGGGAGATGAGAGGCTTCTCGTCCCCTATTATGAAGATGTAGTTCAGGCTCGTCTGGAACACGTTCTTTCTAGCGTCCTCCAGCGTCACAATGGTTGTCTCCTTCCTCCAGCCCTTCGCAACGCTCCTTATCCTCCCTACCCTTCCCACTGCCCTCCCTCCCATGACTATCGCCAGCTTTCCTTCGCCGAAGGGGACGTAGCTAAGTATGCTGGAGTCTTTGAGGGACAGCAAAACCGTTCCCCACGTTGCATATATGTCCTCCTCTGGCTTCCTAGGATCTTTCACCTGCACGAGCACGTTCCTCCCGCCGTAGAGGTTGAGCTGGACGTGGCCTCCGCTCACAGTGGTCTTGTCCTCTATCCTGAGGGGCTTCACGCTAACCTCTGCAGGCGATATGGGGTGGAGCTTGAAGAACGCCGTAGGATAAGGCAACACTCTGAAGGCCTCCCCGCTCCCCTTCACCTCGAGCACGTCCATGAAGCCCACGGGGAACTTCGGATCTCTCCTCACTACTCCATCTACCTTGAAGTCTCCCTCTGCAATGAGCCTTCTGGCCTCCCTTGCCGTCCTAGCGTATCTTAGCACATCTCTCACGACAAGGAGAAGGGGTAGGCTAGAGCTCTTGCTATGCGGTCCTGCTCTTGGCTTTACTGTCCAGGTGTGCTCTTTCCTGCGCACCGGCCAGAAGGGCGGCGCTACTAGTGCCTTGAGGTGCTTGCTCTCACCCAGCTTGCCCACTCTCCTTCACCTCCTGGGGAGTTTCCTTCTCCTCCTCCACTCTGCCTGCCCTCCTCTCTATTATCTCCTTTCTCCGCTCGTCCTTCAGGTCGAGGGACACAATCATAACCTTCGAGGGATGAATGGGGACAAACCTAGGAGTGCCATCTAACTTCTTCCTGGTAACCCCGTCAACGAATATCCTGACCCTCCTCAGGTTTACCTTCACTACTGTTCCCTCCTGCCCTGCAAAGTTACCCCTCATTATCCTTACCTTGTCGCCCTTTCTCACGGGCAGCCTCCTGATCCCTAGCTTGTCCCTCAGCTCAGGGCTGAGGGGAGCGGTCATGAGCTTCTGTCTCTTGTGGAGGGGCGCTTCGCGAAGGGCTGCTCTCACTTTCCTTGGCTGGGAGCTCATCTCCTACACCTCACACTATGATGGTAGCTAACTTTGCCACCTTCGGCCACCGCTCTGCTGCTTCCCTAGCTATGGGCCCTCTCACCTCGCTCCCCCTCGGTGTGCCGTCAGGGTTGATCAGCACAACAGCGTTGTCCTCAAAGGAGACCCACGTCCCGTCAGGCCTCCTGAACGGCCTCCTCTGCCTGACTATAACGGCGTAAACGATTTGCCTCCTCATCTGCGGGTTGCCCTTCTTTACGGAGGCGACCACAAGGTCCCCTACCCCACCGTAAGGCACTCTCCTCAGCCTCGTCTTCACCAGGGGAACGTTCACGATCATGACCTCCTTTGCCCCGCTGTTGTCTGCAACAGTCACGTAGCTCCCTGCCTGTAGTCCTGCGTTAACTCTGGGCCTCGCCGAAGTAAGCTCGTACTTCCTCTTCACCCTGCCTTCACCCCTAGCACCACGAACCTAACCGTCTTAGCAAGGGGCCTCGTCTCCCCAATGACAACCCTTTGCCCCACCTCTACCTTCACGCAGGGGGGGAGCCTTGCATGGATCTTTTTCCTCCTCCTCTCATATCTCTTGTACTTGTCGTCGTATCGGAGGTATTCGTGACTCACGACAACCATCTTCTGTGCTTTTGCCTTCAGAACTACCCCTTCTAGCAGTACTCCTCTGACCCGCAGGGATCCGTGCCATGGGCACTTCTCGTCCTCACACCTCTCCTTCGGGGGGTTGATCCCTGGTATCCGTAGCTCCTTCAGCTGGCTAGGCGCGGGCACTGCACTCACCCCACATTATCTTTTTTGCCCTCTCTACAGGGTTCCCTAGGCTTTCCCCCTTCACCTTAATCCACTCACCTCTCACTAGGAGGGCAAGGGTAAGCCCCACCTTAAGTAATTTGACCCTCCCCCCGGGGAGCTCTATTTCCACGCTCCTCTCCGTCTCCCATGTAACCCTGCCCTCTGCCCCGACGAAAGAGGGGTCTGGGTAGTCCTCCACCCTTGCCCTCAGGCCCAAAATCTCGTGACAAAGTATGTTACTTGCCCTCAGCTCCACTCCTTTGCTCCCCCATGATAGTCAAGATCCTTGCAATGTTCCTCCTCAGCTCCCTCAGCCTCCCCGGGTTAGTGAGGGTGCCCATCTCCGCCTTGTGCCTCAGTATCATGAGCTCTTGCCTGAACTCCTGAAGGTTCTTCTCTATCTGCTCCTCTTTCATGTTCCTCAAGTCCTTAGCCCTAAGCTTGTGCTTCGGAGCCACCCTTCTCCACCTCCTCTAGCTCCTCCAGGCTCACGGGCTCCTCCTCTTCCTCCGCTATTACCTCCTCTATCTCCTCCATCTCTGCCACAGGGAGACCCTTTGCCTTCACCTCCTCTCTCACCTTGCTAACGAACTCCTGGACCTCTGCCGCCTCCTTTATCCTAACGTAATCTGGAGGGCTGCCGGGCTTCGTGATTATGACCTCCACTCCTATGATACCCTTGGGGAGCTTTGCATATGAGATGGCCTTGTCCACCAACTCGTCTACCACGTGACCTGCCTTGTAAACCTTGCCCTCCTTGTACTTCTCGAACTTAGCCCTCTCTGCAACTATCTTACCGCTTATCGTGATCTCAGCGCCGAGGGCACCGTTGGCCATGATCCTCCTCAGCGCTGCAAAGGCAACCCTCCTGAAGTGATAACCACGCTCGAGAAGCTTCGCTATCCTGAAGGCTTGAACCCTGGCATCGAGCTCTGCGTTCTCAGGCGGGCTCACGGTGATCTGGGGGTTCTCAAGGTTGAAGACGTTCGAAAAGGCCCTCTGGAGCTCCCTTACAGTGGCGCCCCTTCTGCCAATGATCAGAGCAGGCCTCTCAGCAAATATGTGGACCCTGGTGCCCAGTCCCGTCTTGGCTATGCTCACGTTGCTGTAGCCAGCCTCGTAGAAGTTCTGCGCCAAGAACTCGTCGAGCTTTACTCTGAGGAGAGCCTGGCCGAGGAAGTACTTCTTTACCTTGTAACTCATGCTCACACCTCCGCTACGACGACTTCCACATGGCTCGTGACCTTGAAGCTTGGAGTGGCCCTCCCGAAGGCCCTAGGCATGTACCTCTTCATAGTCATCCCTTTGTGGGCAGATGCATGTATTACCTTGAGCCTCTCTAGCTCCAGCCCCTTTACCTCTGCGTTGTTCTCTGCGTTTACGAGAACCTTAAGCAGCTCCCTCGCAGCCTTCACAGGATACCTCCCAACAGGCCATCCCCATTTGTCTGCCAGACCTCTCCTATGGGGCACCTTTCCGTGGGCCCTCCTGAATGGGACGGCCTCCTCCTTCCTGATAACCCTCTCCAGGAACTCCTTGGCCTCGCTGACCTTCATCCCCTTGATGACTGCGCAGACCTCTCTCATCACCTTTGGGTGTACCCTCACGTCCCACCTCATAGCCTTAGCTATCTTGCTCTCATCAGCGAACTGCACGCTGTAGCTCCACTCAGGCACCTAGGGCACCTCACTTCTGTCCTCCAACGTGGAGGCTGCTCTTGGTTGCCTTAAGGCCCGGCTCTCCGTGCTGCACAGTCTTGGTAGCGGGGGCCAGCTCTCCTAGGTAGTGCCCTATCATCTCTGGCGTGATCTTTACTGGCACGAACTCCTTCCCGTTGTACACTGAGATGGTGAAACCCACCATCTCGGGGAGCACTATCATGTCCCTCACGTGAGTCTTTATCGTAGGGATCTTGTCGAGAGAACCCTCTGCTATGAGCCTCCTAGCCTTCTTAATTCTCGCCAACAGCTTTTTCTGCTGGGGCGTGAAGCCCCTCAGTATGCTTCTCCTCTGCCGGCTGGGGAGGAGCTTGGCAAGCTCCTGGGGCTGCATCTTTAGCAGCTCCTCCAGGGTCCTCCCCCTGTACTTGAACTTCTTCCACTCTGGCTTGATGAGCTCCAGGTCCACCTAGATCCCTAAGGGCTAAGGCTTCGCTAGGCTTATATACGTTCCTTGGCCCGCCGGAGCGCCCTGGAAGCTCTGGAGAGGAGGAGCAGGACGTTCTCCAGCTCCACGCGCTCCAGGAGCCCTTTGGCTGCGAGCCTTCTGAAGCTCATCGCCACCTCCTCTGCCCTCCTCTGATCTGATATGAGGAGCTGGGCCATCTCTCTAGCATACCTCTCCACCAGCTCAACGGTCTTGGGATCGGGGGGAGCCCTCTCGTGATGAGGAACCCCTCTCACCTTGAACAGCTCGTATAGCATTATGGCTGTGGCGTTAGCGAGGTTGAGCACAGGATACCTGGGGCTAGCCCCTATGGTGACGAGTAGCGTGCAGAGCCTCAGCTCCTCCCTCGTCAGGCCCACGCTCTCCCTCCCCATCACGAGGGCCACAGTGCCAGAGACCTCGCGAGCTAGCTCCACCGCCTCCCCGGGCGAGACGGCGCTCCTCAGGACGTCCTGGGCAGAGGCTAGAGAGGAGGTGCAGAGGGACAGGGAGGTCCCCTCTAGGGCTTCCTCTAGCCTCTCCCTCACCTGCGCCCTCCTCAGCTGCTCAGCCGATCTAGCAGCGAACTCCTCCGCTTCCCTCAGGTCTGCGGTGGGCTTCACGAGGTAGAGCTCGTCGACGTCGAAGTTCTCTGCCAACCTCGCTATCATGCCGAGGTTGATGGCCCCTTCCGTTCCTACTAGCACAAGCCTCAGCCTTTCCATATCAGCTCCACCACGAGCTCCTCGAAGAAGTACCTCTCGCTCCCAAGCCTTATGCTGTTCAACCCGAGGGGCTTGTAGGGGGAGAGGGAGGAGTAGACGAGGAGGAGCTCGCGCGAGGAGGAGAGGGCCTCTTTTACCAGCTCCTCCATAACGCCCTCTCCAGCCCAGGCAGCGCTCAGCCACCCCTCGCATCCGTCCTCCTCCCTCCCTACGGGAAGGTAGGGGGGATTCATGATGGCCAAGTCCCAGGGGCCCGGGGAGCAGAGCCCATGACATCTGACCACCTGAACCTCTGGAGGGAGGTTTCGCCTCGCAATCCTCACCGCATAGGGCGAGATGTCCGTGGCGAGAAGGAGGCTCGGCCTAAAGGTGCGGTAGGCAGCTATCGCTATGGCGCCCGTGCCGGTGCCGACCTCCGCTACCCTCTCGTACCTCTTGCCCATCTCGTATAGCTTTCTCAGCGCCTCTATGGCTAGCAGAGTGTCCTCTGCAGGCTCGTAAACGCAGGGATGGAGCTCAACCGTGATCTCTCCTGCCGACGTCTCTATACGCTTGAACGACCCTCTCCACCTCCTCCAAGGAGAGCTCCTCTACCCTCTTATCGCCCACTTCCACCTCTCTCCCCACGCAAGCCTTGATCATCTTGCTAGCCCTCTTGTTACGGCCTGAGAACAGGCACCGAGTCACCTCCTCGAACGCGTCGTCGCCCTCCTCCCACTCCCTGATGCGCTCGAGCTCCACCACTGCTCCCATCACTTTCGGCTTCGGGTAGAACATCTCCCTCTCCATGATGCCTACAAGTCTAGTCGAGAAATACCTCTTCACGAGAAGGGTGAGACGCCCATATTGCTCCTCTCCCTCCTTTGCCGTCATCCTCTCCGCTACCTCCTTCTGAACTCCCAAGAGCATCTTCCTAACGCTGTTGTTCCTTGCCCCTGCAGCGACTATGGCAGCGGACAAATAGTAGGGTGTGTTAGAATATACAAATCTGAAGCGCCCAGCTAGGAGGAAGGAGAGCCCCTCTGCGTTAACTAGCTGAACGTTGGGGGGCGAGCCCGCGGCAAGGGCTGAGCAGAGCCTCCTGTCCACCTCCACTGCCACTATTCTTGGGAGCCTGAGGGAGGCGTAATAGGTGAGCAGTCCTAGCCCAGGGCCTATCTCGAGCGCCTCCTCCCAGGGGAGGCGGGAGAGGAAGAGAGAGATGCCCCGAGGATCTATTAGGAAGTGCTGCCCGAGCCTATCGCTCGGCCTTATGCCCAGCTCCCTCAGCCGCTCGAGGGTCCATCGGAGGAGAGACCTCTTGCTCGGCGCCTCAGAGGGGAAAGCTCACTGCGCCCTCCTCTTGGAGTAGTAGGCCTTCCTCATCTTCTCCAGATAGCCGAGATAGGGAGCCTCCTGGCTCTCTGGCTCCACGAACAAGTAATACTTTGCCTCCCCGCGCAGCTCCTCCCCTATCTTCTCTGCTAGCGATGCGAGGGGGTCTATCTTCAAAACCTTCTTCACCTCCTCAAAGCTCTCGAAGGGCTTCTGCTTCCTCCTGTCTAGGAAGTTTGCCAGCGTCTTCTTTCCCACTCCCTTGAACAGCTCCAGCACGTGGAGCCTGATGTTTATTGCATCTGCCACGTTGAAGAACTCCACGTAGAACTTCTCCTCTGCGGCAATGATGGTCTTGAGCGCCTCCCCCAGGTTGTTCTTAGCGATGTCCGTCAGCTCGTTGTACTTCAGGGGCGTGTAGGGGACTACGAGTAGAGTGGGGGAGAGGCTCTTCTCCTGGGCTATCTTCGAGAGCTCGGCTGGCGAATCCACTATGAGGGCCCATCCTCCCTCCTCTTGGATGGTGGTAGCCAGGGCATCGCTTGCCGTCCTGTCGAGAGGGGTGAGGGAGTAGCAATACACCAGCCTCTCAGGGCCAGGGAGGCAGGCCAGGAGCACGGTCTGCCTCCTGATCTTTTGTCCCCTTGCATCTGGGAGGACTATCGTACGCACCACGCTCCTAGCTAACGTCACCCGTTGGAAGGGCTCTACGTCCGCTAGCGGTATGCCGTCGAGCAGCGTGAACCTCCTCACTCCCACTGCTTGAGCAACGGGCCTGTCCCTATGTTCTCTGTGCTGGTCGTTGTACAAGCCTTGGGGAATGTAGTCTAAGATGACTGCCTCTACCTCGAGGGCAGCCGGATGTTGGCCCCTCGTGCCCCCCCTACGAGCCTCCTGCTCGTCCAATTCTCACAACCACCGTTAACTCCTCGCAAAAGTAATTTAATGGGCTTATATGTTATGTTTCTGGCGCGCAGGCGTGCCTCACTGATGAAATTATAGACTCTATGATCTTCCCCTCGAAGCTTATGTCCTTCTGGGCAGAGATGATCAGCTTCACCTCCTCCTCGTTCTCGGGGCAGATGTTCAACAAGTTAACGGCTATCTCTTCAGAGAGCCCTAATTCCCTAAGATGCTCGTAAGCTTCCCTCACCCTCTGTGGCTCAATGGTTGGAAAGAGGGAGAGGTACTCCCACACCCTCTCCTGGAGTTCCCTCACCTTCTCCTTCTTCCGCTCCTCGAGAATAGCTCTTGCCTCATATACCGTGAGGTATCTCTTAGAAACGATCTTCCTTCTCAACAAGCCTCCCCAACGCTAGCTCTCAAGAGGCCTCAGGTGGAGGGGCGGGACGAACAACGTCTTCTTCTTGTCGCCGAGGTAAACCTCCACCTCATATGCCTCTCCCCTCTTGCCGATGACTACGCCTGTCAGCCCATGATATCTACGGTGAGGCATGCCCTCGTGAAAGCTAGGGTCTATCTTGATGGCGACCTTGTCTCCTACGGAGTACTCGCGGAGGAGCACGCTTAGCTTTGGCAGGGCGCCCCTGCTCCTCACTTTCTTCTTTAGCAGCTTCCTGGTCCTGTTTCTGAAACCCCTAGGGGCCTTTACCACTCTAAGGCACCCCAGAGGCGCGGGGCTCCTGTCCTATTAAACCTTGAGATAGGCTTGCATATAGCGGATGGAAAGTGAAGACAATAGTGTTTGACCTCGACAATACCTTATACGATGAGTGGCTGTTCCTACGCGAGGCCTTCCTCAAGGTCTCAGAATATTTGGGCAACAAGTTCGGGAGGGGAGCTGAGGAGGTCTTTCAGCTTCTCGTTGAAATATACGAGAGTCACGACAGGACGTTCCCTATATTTGACGAGCTCCTGGCGAGGCTGGGCGCGCCGAGGGAAGAAATAGGGAAAGTGTTGGAACTGTATTACAGCAGCGGGGAGGACGTAAGGCCTTATGAGGATGCCGAGGAGGTCCTAGAGCAGCTGAGCAGGAAGCACGAGCTCTTGCTCCTAACTGAGGGTAGGCCAGAGCTGCAGCGGAGGAAGCTCCGGTCCCTAGGCCTAGAGAGGTTCTTCCGAGAGGTCGTCATCATAGACGAGAGCTTTGGCAAGGTCCACAGGAAGCCGTCCCCTCTCCCCTTCCTTCGCCTTCTCGAGGGGAGGAGGGCGAGCGAGACAGTATATGTGGCTGACAACCCCTTCAAAGACTTCCTAGCTCCGAACAGGCTGGGGATCTTCACCGTCAGGGTTCAGAGGGGGATTTACGCAAGGTATCCCAACGAGGCAGTGCTCTACGAGATGAGGCCGAAAGTCACTGTGAAGAGCTTAAGGGAGCTCACCGATCTCCTGCGAGGAGGACCATGAACAGGGCGACCGTTCTAGTCACAGGAGCAGGAGGGCCTGCTGGGATAAACGTAGTGAAGCTGCTGAAAAGAGACGGTTTCAGGGTCTGGGCTACAGATGCCAGCCCATACTCAGAGGGCTTTGCTCTAGCGGACGCGAGCTACGTCATCCCCCCTGCAAGCGACCCCCGGTTTCCTCAAGAGTTAGATAGGCTAGCACGAGAGGGGAACGTAGATCTCGTTATCATCACAGTCGACGAGGAGATAGAGGTCCTGGCAAGGGGGAGAGCGGGGGAGAAGTACGTGATGCATCCCCCCCACACAGTGGAGACCTGTCTCAACAAGTACCTGACGTACCGGACCCTTGAGAGAGTGCTCCCAGACATCGTGCCCGAGTACTCCCTTAGGCCGCAAGAGTTGAGCGCAGAGCTGGTGGTGTCAAAGCCCGTGAAGGGGAGAGGAGGTAGAGGGGTGGCGGTGGGGAAGAGGGACGAGTTCGTGGAGAAAGAGGGGGTGTTTTTCGTCGAGTACCTGCCGGGCGACGAGTGGACCGTGGACGTCGTGACGAGCAGAGAGGGAGAGCTCCTGGCAGCAGTCCCGCGCAGGAGGCTCAAGATCAGGGCAGGCGTTTCGGTGATCGGCGAAGTGCGGCTAGATGGGAGGGTGATGGAGTACACAGAGAGGGTTTTGGAGAGCATGGAGTTCACAGGCCCTCTAAACATTCAGTTCAAGGAGAACGCAAGGGGGGAGCTGAAGCTCCAGGAAATAAACTTGAGGTTTTCTGGAGCTCTGGACATAAGCGCGGCAGCCGGCGTCAACCTGCCAAGCCTGCTCGTGAGGTCTTGGCTGTATGGGGAGAGAGTGGACTTCCGCGTAAAGGAAGGGAGGTACGTGAGGGTGCCAGAAGCATATGAGTGGCGCTAATGGTTGAGTATCTTGTAGGTCCTCTCCTTCTTCCCGAGCAGCTTTTCCATGATGACCTTCCGAACTATGTATCTCCCCAACCCCATGGGCATGAAAAAGGCTAGGTAGGTAGCGCTGCTCCCAGTGTAAATGAGTAGGTCTATGACCCCTAACCTTCTGTCCCTGCACTTCTCCCCGTTGTTTGCCTTGTATATTACATAGTTCAGATAGACTATGCTTGCCGCTATGCCGATCAGGGGAATCGATAGGAGCGACCAGTTGCCGTAGAGGCTAGCGTGCGCTATTAGGAGGAGCAGGAACAGGAGGCCTGCGTATAGCCCTCCGTAGAGCTTCACAGAGTCCATGAAGCTGTCCCTCACCTTAGCTGGCAAGTAGGTTGCTGTGAGCATCATCTGCGCGAGCAAAAACGCCATGCCAAGGACCGCCACATATGCCCTCAGCCCCCCTAGCGGGAGTAACATGATGACCGCAAATGGGACTGCAGAGATGTATGCTGTGTAGAAGGGGTCTCTCAGGGAGGTCTTTAGGTGAGTGAAGAAGGCCCTGTAGGCGCCATAGTTCCACATGATCTTCTGCCTCGCTATGGCCTTCGGGTTGCTCACGAACTCTGCGTACATAGAGATCTCATCTGAGAACTTTATGCCCCTCCCCAGCTCCCTCAGTATAACTCCCATCTCAATGTCGTCCCCGCCGTGCTCGCCGCTGTGACGCTTTATCACCTCCGCCAGCCCCGTGGAGAGCCAGAGAAGGGCAGTGCCGTTTATCCAGATGCCCTCTCCCGTTGCCCTCCTCAGGTGGAGGGTCATAACCAGGTGCTCTACGTGCTGAACCCTGTCGAGAAAGTTGGGCTCCCGGAGGTAGCTCCTGACGTCGTAGTCAGGCTTGACCCTCCTCACCCTCTCCCCGAGCTCCGCTAACCCTTGTCCAAGGGAGTGCCTCTCCACGAGCTCCCTCAGCACGTAGATCTGGTTGAGGGTGGGGTAGGTCATGACGGGGAAATCCTCCTCAAGCTGAGCACAGTGCTTGCTCAGGAGCCCGTCGAACTCCCCTCCTATGGGCACAGGCGTTACGTCGTCGTCCTGGGTGAAAACGCATCTCGAGCCGTACGTTTTCATCGCATACTCTAGCCCAACTCTGATTGCATCTATTTTGCCCCCGTTAGGCTTCCTCAGCACCACGGCAAGGCCCTTCTCTTCGATGAGCTTGAGGGCCTCCTGCGTCTCCCTCCTCGTCGAGCCGTCGTCAACGACTATGATGGGGTTTTCGCTCACTGCCCTCAGGTATGCAACGGTCACAAATATTGTGGCAGGAGTAGTGTTGTACACGGGGATGATTATGGGGACAAGCTCTCTCATATCTCCCTGAACCTCACTATCTCGAAGCCCTCTGCATACTCTATGCCGTTCATGTAACCGTGATACCTGTTAATGCCTATCACGACCTCCCTCTTAACACGCGAGCTCTGGGACTTGTAGAGCTCGAGCACCTTCATCTTCTCCCTTACCTCCTCCTTGATGTCGATGAAGTAATTGGGGTTGAAGTGGTTGTAAGTAGAGGGGGACCAGTACGAGAGGATCTGGGCTACCCTTCTCCCGCCCACCCTTGTGGCCTCGGCAAGGGTCCGGTGATCTTGATGAGCGTCGTTGAGGCTGTGCGTGTATATTCTATCAGGACGGAACTTCATGACCAGGTCCTCGATCAGGTCCTTCAGCTCGTTGAACTTCTGATTGAGGTAAGTGTCAGGAAAGTCAAAGATGAGGTAATCCTTCACTCCCACGTAAGATATCACTTCCTCTAGCTCCCTGATTCTCTCTACAGGGTCTCCCCCCCTCTCTCCGCGAGTGATCATGGTATACAGAACCGTGTGGTTCCTCTTTACGTGCTTTATAAGGGTGCCGCCAGCTCCTAACTCTATGTCATCAGGGTGCGCTCCAACGAACATGACCCTCACTGGTCTTTCCCCTGCCGGGAGGCGCCTGAGGAGGTATTAAATTAGCTAGGGGTTTCCTATATAGAACTATATAGTATTACCACTTTCCAGAGAAGCTCAAGAGGACGGCACCGAGATACCTTGGGAGATCGCAATGGAAGTCTTAGAGGTAGCGAGGGAGCTGGTGAGAAACGTTGCCCTATGCGATAGATGCATGGGCAGGATGTTCGCCTCCCTCAGCGTAGGCCTCTCCAACAAGGAGAGAGGCGTCGCTATAAAGAGAGCCCTTGTCATGGAGTACCACCGCCAGATAAAGGAGGGTTCGGAGGAGGCAAAGGAGGAGTTCCGCAAGGCAGCTCCCAGGATAGGCTCAGAGGCGGCTGCCCTCTATCGCTCCCTCTTTGGGGAGGAGCTGTCGTCAGAGCCCTGCTTCATATGCGGCGACAGGCTAGAGGAGTTCATTGAAAAAGCCGCGGAGAAAGGTAGGGAACTCTTAACCCTGACCAACGCCAGAAGCTTCCTCGTGGGCGTAAGGGCAGCGAAGGGCATAGCAAGGGCAGAGGAGCAGCTGATCTCGCGTTTCTCTCTAGCGTTTGCCGAGTCCATCAAGCGGGAGATCAAGAGGGAGGTGGGGAAAAGGATAGCAAGGGAAGGCCTTCGGGTGGACTTCGAGGAGCCAGAGGCGGTCCTCCTCGTCAAGTTCCCTTCTGGCGACGCGAAGGTGCAGCTAGCGAGCCTCCTGCTAAAGGGGAGGTACTGGAAGAGGGGCAGGCTCATAAGCCAGGCCTTCTGGCCCTCGCCAGAGGGGAAGAAGTACTATTCCGTAGAGGAGGCTTGCTGGAGCATCCTGCGGCTTGCAGATGGGAAGAGCCTCTCCATCCACGCGGCAGGGAGGGAGGACGTCGATGCCAGGATGCTGGGCAGCGGTAGGCCTATGGTGATCGAGATCAAGGAGCCGCGAAACCGCGAGGTTGACGAGAGGGGAGCAGAGATGGCAGTGAGGGAAGCATCGAGGGGAGTGGTAGAGGTGAGCCTGAGCGGGAGGGCGAAGAGGGGGCTTGTGAGAGTTTACAAGGAGGAGTCGAAGCTGAGGTCCAAGGTCTACAGGGCCCTCGTTGTCGTGGAGGAGGGCTTGAGCGAGGCGGAGCTGCTGAGAGTAGAGGATCAGCTGAGAGGGGCTCTGGTAAGGCAGAGAACGCCTACTAGGGTCTTGCACAGGAGAAGCGACGTGGAGAGGGTGAAGAGGGTGCTGGGGATCAAATGTATGCTGCTGAACAGCACTACGGCAGAGTGCCTCATCTGGGCCTCAGGCGGCCTCTACGTGAAGGAGCTAGTGAGCGGAGACAACGGCAGGACCTCCCCAAGCTTCTCGAGCATCCTGGGCAAGAGGGCTGAGTGCGTGGAGCTAGATGTGCTATTTGTGGAGATGCCGCTGGGCTCAGAGTAGCCTCTGGAGCACCAACTCCTCCCCTGCCCTGTGGGGACCTCTGGAGAGCACGCCGAACGCGTCAGCCTTAGCTAGCTCTCCGCAAAGGCCCGTGCCCCACCGCAGCGGGTAAGCCCTCTCCCCCTCCAGCCTGAAGAGATAGGCTGCGTCCATCCTGTGCCTGACCTCCACGTCCTCTGCAAGCCTAGCCCTCACGAACTCCCTCAGCTCCCTCCCCACCATGCGGGAGAGAATGTGAAGGAAGTGCTCATGGAAAACCAGCGCCGCTGCAACGCATTGAGCCGGCAAAGCCACAACGGGCTTTCCGCCCACCAGCGCCACCCCTCCCCTCTTGAGCACGCTCACCGAAACCCCTGGGAACAGCACCTCCCCCGCCCTTGAGAGGGCCCTCTTCACGCTGTCGCTCTCCCCAGCAGAGGCTCCGCCTATGGTGAGGAGCGCCTCTGCCTCCCTTAGCCCCTCCTCTATGGCATAAACTATCTCCTCCTCCCTGTCGCCTACCACGCCCAGGTACTTCGGCTCGAGGCCCCTCATGAGGCCCATTATCATGGGGGAGAGGCTGTCTATTACGGGCTTCCCAGTAGGCTTGTCAAACCTGTCCACCTCGTCCCCTACGTTCAGCACCCCTACCCTCACCTTGAAGACCTCGAGCTCCTGCACGCCGAGCATGGAGAGGAGGGGGAGCTTGTACGGTTTCACGAGCTCCCCCCTCTCCACTACCACAGCCCCCCTCTCCACCACCTCTCCCTTCGGTATCACGTCCTTCCCCGGCCTCATGGGCTCGAGGGGCTTCACGAGGCCCCCTTCTGCCCTAGTAGCTTCCACCCTAGCGACCGCGTCTGCCCCTGCCGGCAGCGGGGCTCCCATGTTGACATAATACGCTTCCCCCTCGCCCAGCGTAGGCGGCTCGTCGCCGGGCCTGACCTCTCCCTTCAGCTTCAGCGCGGCGAAGGCCTTGAGGTCTGAGGATCTAAGCGCGTAGCCGTCCATGGCTGCGAGGGGCACTGCTGGGACGTCCTTGTGCGCCACAACGCTCCTTGCAGCTATCCTCCAGCCCGCCTCATACAGCTTCACATGCTCCACAGGAGGCGGCCGTAGCTGCAAGGACGCTATGAGCTCTCTTGCCCTCTCGAGCTCTACCAGCTTGTGCAGCTCCAAGGCCTCTCCCCGCAGCTATGGCCTTAGGAGCCTAATACGCTCAGCAAGGGTCTCGAGATCCCTGTAGTGCAGGCTGTGCAGCGCGTTCAGGAGCTCCACCCTGAAGCTGCCAGGGTTCCTGCCAGCCTTTAGCTCTGCCAGCTCCCCCGCCAGCTTGAAGGCTGCCGAGGCCTCTGCCGCGGCCCTGAAGCTCTCTTGAACCGCTAGGAAAGAGGTCATGACGGAGCCCAGCATGCACCCGCTGCCAGTTATGAGCCTGAAGAGCTCAGAGCCCCCCATAACGGCTGCCAGCCTGCTGCCATAGGCTACGTAATCTGTTTTGCCCGTGGAGACTGCCACCACGCCGTACTCCTTGGAAAGCCTTTCCAGGGGCTCGTAGGCCTCCTCCACGCTGGACTCCACGCCCCTCGAGAGCCCTCCCTTTCCTGCGAGGGCTAGCATCTCCCCCGCGTTACCCTTTAGCACCCTAACAGCGCCCGTGCTGAGCACCTCAGCTGCTATCTTCCTCCTGAAGCTTGAGGCGCCCACGCCCACGGGATCTAGCAGCAAAGGCTTGCCGTAGCTGCCAGCAAGCCGCGCCAGCTTGAGGGCAGAGCTGAGGAGGAGGGGGGTGGGGGTGCCTATGTTTATGTATATCGCGTCTGCCGCAGAGGCGATCTCCTCCAGCTCTTCCTCTGCCAGAGCCATGATAGGAGAGGCACCTATTGCCAGCGTTGCGTTTGCTGCATCGTTCATTGCAACGAAGTTCATTATGTGGTGAACGAGGGGCCTCCTCTCCCTTATAAGCCTAAGGCTCTCCGCAGGGTTCATCCCGCGCCGGAGCAGCCCCTCCCTAAAAAGCTGTGCATGGTTTGAGCAGGGTAGATTAGACAAACGTTATCTATGCTGGAGCCGCAGGCTCAATGGGCTGTGGGGGCGGCGAGGGCTGCGGTTCCTTTAGCTGGAGGAAGGCAACCAGGAGCAGGGCAGCGCTAGCGATCAGGGCCAGGTAGCCGAGGAACATGAAGAGGGCCCCTATCACTATAATGAGGAGGAGTATGCCGGCGAACAGTAGACCTCCTCCCACTATGCCTGATAGGCCTGCGTAACTAAAGAGCCTCACCTGTGAGCTGGCAGCCATAGAGACGAGGGCTCTGTAGTAGAAGAACATAGACCCTAGGAAGAGAAGGGCGTAGAGGAGGACTGCCAGAGCTATTACGCCCAGGCCCAACAGGCCCACGTCTACCTCGCCCTCTCCCCTAAGGGGGTCGAGCAAGAAGAGGAAGGGAACAAAGCCACCAACGAAGCCGAAAACGACTAGAACGCTAGCGACTATAAAGAGCACCACAGAGTATACATAGTTAGTGAAAATATATGGGTTTCCATAGAGCTTGGAGAAGTAATACAGGGAAATAAGCACCAAGATTACTCCTACAATGGACAGCAGAGGGAAGAAAAAGCCCAGGAGGAAGAGCAAGGCTCCCACTGCCCCTAACACTTTCGCCGTACCGAACTCTAACTCCAAAGGGCCTACGCTGATCTTTGAGGAGGCACTCATGCTGTTTACCTCATGTCCTTGCAAGGTTTGCTAGCTAATAAGCTTTTTGTCCCTGCGAGGCCTCGAACCCCACTGGGGCAGAAAGCAGCGGGGAGCTCATGCAAGAACTGCAGCCCTCTGGCTAGACTCGAGCCCCCATGCTCATGCCGGCGCGGCGGGCTGAGCGGAGGGTTCTCCTAGCCCGAGGAAGGCGAAGGTAAGAGCAATGTAGCTGGCCGCGAGGAGGAGGTAGCCCAGCGGGATCAAGAGTAGCCCCAAGATCACTAGGGAGAGCGGCAGGCCGAGGAGGATCAGGAGACCGCCTGCTAGCGCCAGGGAGCCAGAAAGGCTGAAGAGCCCTCTGCCAGAACTGCGCGCCATGTTCTTCAGGGCGCCGTAGTAGAAGCCCAGCGCTAGGAGGAGGAGCAGGAAGAAGAGGAGAACGGGCAGAAACAGGAAGCCTAGGCTTGCGATCACGCCACGCGGGTTGCCCGCTGCAAGGAAGGGTAGAGATAGGAGGAAGCTCGCGAGCCCTAGAAAGAGGCCTATCGCAAGGAGAACGAACGCTGCTACGAGGGCCAGGAGGGAGTACAGGTAGTCACGGAATATAGAGGGGTTCCCGTAGTGCCTCGAGAAGAAGTGCAGGGATACGAGGAGCAGCGTTGCCCCCAGGACCCACAACAGGGGGAATAACAGGCCCAAGAGGAGCAGGAGAGACGCCGCTAGGCCCAGAGTTCTCGCAAGCCCGAACTCCATCTCAGATGTTCCCCCCTCTTTCCTTAGCAGCAGCGCAATATAAGCGTTCTGGATTTCCCACTGTTATCCTACCTAGCTAAATTGTAAAAAATATATAAATCCTAAAAGCTATCATGAATTGGTGCATGCCGTGAGCGTCCTGATAGACCCGTACGAGGAGGCCAAAAAGCAGCTGCGGGAAACGGTGGAGCTCCTAGGCCTTGGGGAGGACGTTTATGAAGCGTTGGCTGTGCCGGAGAGGCTCGTGCAGGTGAGGATACCGGTACGCATGGACGATGGGACAGTGAAGACCTTCATAGGATGGAGGAGCCAGCACAACAGCGCCCTCGGCCCTTACAAGGGCGGCATAAGATATCACCCAGACACAACTGCTAACGAGGTCATAGCCCTGAGCATGTGGATGACCTGGAAGTGCAGCCTAGCAGGCCTGCCTTATGGCGGCGGGAAAGGGGGAGTGAGGGTCGATCCCAAGAAGTTGAGCATTAAAGAGCTGGAGAGGTTGAGCAGGGGCTACTTTGCTGCCATCTCAGAAATAGTTGGGGAGGACCTGGACATCCCTGCCCCCGACGTTTACACTAACCCGCAAGTTATGGCCTGGTACTTGGACGAGTACTCCAAGATAAAGCGAGGGTTCTACTTCGGCGTCGTTACGGGCAAGCCAGTAGAGCTCGGGGGCCTCATGACAAGGGTCATCTCCACAGGCCTCGGCACAGCCATTACTGCGAAGGAGGCAGCGAAGAGGGTCCTCGGAGGAGTTGAGGGGAGGACTGTGGCAGTCCAGGGCTTTGGCAACGTAGGCTATTACGCAGCCCTCTTCTTGGAGGAGATGGGAGCAAGGGTTGTGGCAGTGAGCGACAGCAGGGGAGGTATATTCAACCCTGACGGCTTGCACATACCTGATGTAATGGAGTTCAAGAACAAAACGGGAACCGTCGTGGGCTATCCGAAGGCACAGAGGCATGTGTCTAACGAGGAGATCCTCGAGCTGAAGGTAGATGTGCTCGTCCCCTCTGCCATAGAGAACGTGATAACCAAGAGCAACGCGAAGAACGTCAAGGCGAAGGTGATCTCAGAGGGCGCCAACGGTCCCACAACTGTTGAGGCAGAAAAGATACTCACAGAGATGGGAGTGGTGATAGTGCCCGACATCCTAGCAAACGCAGGAGGAGTGATAATGAGCCACATAGAGTGGGTCAACAACAGGATGGGCGGCTGGATCACGGAGGAAGAGGCAAGGAGGAAGCTCGAGGAGAGGATGATGAACTCCTTCAACAACGTCTGGAAGTTCTGGGAGAGCAAGCTAGATCAGAAGAAGCACAACCTCCGCGCTGCAGCATATGCCGTGGCAGTGGACAGAGTAGTCAAAGCCATGAAGCTTAAGGGCGTCCTCTAGTCCTACCCTATTTTTCTATATATTGACCAGGCCGCATCCCTGAACAGGTTGGGCAGGCTGTATATACCAAGGGTAGGCAACGCTTTGCCCTTCCTCATAGCTTCCAGCACGTCCTCCGGACTTGCACTACTAGCATACACGAGCGAGGGGGCCGTGCCCACTGCAGAGGGCACGTGAGCATCGCTCCCCGAGATGCCGGGCTTGCCCAACTTTTTCGCTGCCCTGAAGGCAAGCAAGTTGAACATGACCATGCTCCTCCCGTTCCAGACTTCCACCATGTCGAAGACCTGGGGAGCTTCGTAGAGCTTTCCCTTCACTCCCGGCATGAAGGGATGGAAGGGGTGCGGCGCCGTCATGAGGCAATTGTAAGCGCTGGCCAAGTCCCTCAGCTCGAAAGGATCTCTTGGCAAGGGCTCAGGAAGAGGAGCGGTGCAGTACACGAGAATATCGCCCCAGCTGGTGTAGGCCTCTGTAGCGAAAATGACCGAAACGGGAGAGCCGATGAGTCGAGCGTACTTGTGAGCTAACACGGAACCTCGGAAGCTCCCGTGATCAGTCACGGCTATGACGTCTATCTTCTTCTTCTCTGCCGACCTGAGGAGAGCCTCAGGGCTCGCAGAG
Source organism: Acidilobaceae archaeon (assembly GCA_025058835.1). Lineage (GTDB taxonomy): Archaea > Thermoproteota > Thermoprotei_A > Sulfolobales > Acidilobaceae > DSZV01. Next base: position 377,993 of record JANXEI010000002.1, on the reverse strand, counting down.
CCATCGCTCACGTAGGTGTGGCAGTGAGTTTCTACTCTCAGCTCCATGTTCTCCCCCTTTTCCTTTCCGTCCCTTAAATTGCTGAGCTCTGCTTTTAAGAGCCTATACTGCGCGGGAACAGGGGCCCGTCTTGAAGGCTAAGATAAGCTGTTTCACGATTTCACGAAACCTCCTCAGCCAAGGGTATCCCTTTGTCGAGACAATCGCACAGGCTTTGCCGGTTTGCGATGAGTTCCTCGTCTCAGATGGTTTCTCTACCGATGGCACTTACGAGGTGCTACAGCAGATAGCCAAGCTTAATCCGAAGGTCAAGCTATACAGAGAAGAGTGGCCGCAGAAGGCCGACTTTGCAGAGACGCTTCGCGTTGCCACGAATAGGGTAATGGAGAAATGCAAAGGGGAGTACGTTTTCTACATCCAGGCTAACGAAGTGATCCATGAGAAAAGCTGGGATTACTTAAAGCACATTTATGAGATTTGGCCGGAGACGTGGGCCTTCTCCTACCCTTTTTCTGGCTATTCGGTAGCCTGCGCTTTGGAGAGGCCTATAGGTTGAGGCTAGTGAAGAACATAGGAATATACGAGGCTATCGGAGATGCTTACACTCTTGGCCTCAAGAAAACCTTCATTGTGAAAGAGTTCTTCAAGTCTCTCTTCTCACCACGCTACTTTGCAAGGATAGTGTACAGAGGTTTGCACAGCATCTTCGGCTACTTCAGGGGCCCGTATCATAGACATTCTGTCCCCGTCGTTCCGCCTCGTCCAATCTATAGGTATAGCTACGTTCACCCGAGAGACTATCTGAAAAAGTTAAGGGAGAGGGCGGAGAGGTGGAAACATGACGTAAAGTTGAGAGCTGAACTGGAGAGCATCATGAGAGAGATAGAAGATATTCTCGAAAGAGAGGGAGACCATGAGCAGGCCAACTGGAAGATATTGAAGCTGTCGCACGAGCGTATTCAGAGAACGACCAGGTTCCCTCCTTTCTTCTATCCACCAATGGTCGCGCAGGTAGAACTCAGCGAGCACCCAAAGATAATGCAAGACCTCCTGCTGAACTACAAAGAGTACACTGTTAGGGAGGAGGCTCTGGCAGCCATCAAGGAGGCCAGGTGATGCGAAGGCCGTAGCGGCGCAGGGTGTCCAGGATGACCTCCACGGGCGCCGTGCCCTTCAAGAACGCAGGAGAGCTAGCCCAAATAGTAGAGTCGACTCTGCTCGACCCTAAAGCTACCCACAAGTCATTCAAAGCCTTGTTGCATGAAGCGCACGAATACGGCTTCAGGTGCGTCGTCGTACCGAGCGTGGTACTCCCTGCGCTCTCCAGGCCGGCGCGGGAAGTAGGGGTAAAGCTCTGCAGCGTCATCGGCTTCCCCTCGGGCCTCTTCTCTACAAGCCTGAAGGCCTCCGAAATAGAGGAGGTCCTCTCCCACGAGGTCATTAGCCTGGACCTCGTGCCCAACTTCACTTTGCTCGAGAGGGAGGAGGAGCTCGAGAGGGAGCTGTGCGAACTAGGCAGCATAGTAAAAGACAGGGCTGAGCTAAAAGTCATAGTAGAGGCCCCTCTCATGAGGGACGAGGAGCTTGAGTTGTTGGCGAGGATCTCTGCGAGGTGCGGCGCCAGCTATCTGAAGACTAGCACCGGCGTCTATTCCAAGGGAGGGGATGTGGAGAGCGTTAGGAGGACGAGGGTAGTCGCGGATAAATATGGGCTAAGGGTCAAAGCAGCAGGCGGTATCAGGGCTCTGGGAGACTTGCTCAGCGCAATAGGGGCCGGAGCCTCCCTCGTCGGGACCAGCTCTGCTAGGAAGATCTGGGAGGAATACTTAAACCTCAAGAGCAGGCAGTATGAAACGGTATGATGGATGCTGAGGGTAGGGCTGCTAACGAGCAAGCTAGCAAAAGGGCTTCTCGCCGATCACCTGAAGAGCATAGAGCTCTCCGGCATAGAGACAGTTATAGTCGACCTTCCGTTACATTCTATCTCCCTCGTTTCAGCCGAAACGTTGGCTAAAGTGATCTCGAGAAGGGACGAGGTCAAGGAGAAGCTGAGGGACGTCGACCTAGTGCTGGTGCCCGGGAGCGTGAGGGGGGATGTCGCAATTGTCTCTCACGTGCTGGGCAAGCCCGTTTTTAAGGCCTCTAGAGCCCTCTACCACCTCCCCGCTATATTGAAGCACGTATCCGAGGGCAGATCTCTGGATACAACCAAAGCTGCAGAGGAGCTCCTGAGGCTGACTGAGCCCCAAGCAGATTACTTGGAGGCCTTCCGCGTGGGAGACATAAGCATCCCCCTGAGGGGGCCGCCCCTAGTGCTCGCGGCAGAAGCTGTAGCAGGCCTGTCGCGAGAGGGGTTCAGCCCTACGATAGCGCGGTTCTTGAGGGAGGGGGCGAAGATAATTGTCGTGGGCTCTTCCTTCGACATGAGCGTAGAGGAGCTCTCCCGGCGCGTGTCTCTCGTTGTGGACACGGGGAGCGTCGCGGTGGCTGAGGTCCCCACAGTTCACCATGCAAAGTCTGCTCTGTCCTCGGGTGCTCACGGCCTATCCATCTCTGCGGAGATGGTCGCGGAGGTGGCACCGCTCCTCTCCCCCCATAACTTCCTGGTCTTGGGCGACAGAGATTTGCTGGCCCTCAGTAGGGCAGTAGAGGAGGCAAAGAGTCTAGGAATCCACAAGATAATCCTAGACCCAATAGTGGGAGTCCCGCTAGTGGACTTCGCAGCGACGGCCCAGAGGTACCTGCAGGCATCTTCCCTCAACCTCCCTCTCTGGTTCTCCGCCGCAAACGCACAAGAGGAGGTAGAGGCAGACAGCCACGGCGTCCATGCAGTCCTAGCCTTCTTGGCGGTGGAGCTGAGGGCTTCTGTCTATGCAGTGGTGGAGGACTCGCCAAAGTCTGTTCACTCTACGGCAGAGGCAAAGGAGGCCTTGAGGATAGCCTCCTTACACTACTTAGCTAAGACGTCGCCTAAGGGCGCATATAGTCGGCTGCTGGTGGTCAAGAGGGGGAGGAGAGGCCAAAGCGTTCAGGAGGGGGAGGCAGAGGTCGTAGGGCACGTGGAGCCCCAGATGGACGAGAGGGGGTACCTGAGGATTCACGTAGACCACGAGAGGGGGGATCTGGTGGTCACGTTCTACGGGCGCGAAGGCAACAGGCTGGCCTTCAGGGGGAGGGAGGCTACTAGCCTCGCGAGGGCTGTTGTCAGGAGAACGGCCATAAGCGCAGAGCACGCTGCGTACTTAGGATACGAGCTCGCTAAGGCGGAGATGGCGCTGAAGCTAGGGATAGATTATGAGCAGGACGAGCCTCTGTTCGCTACGCCGTGGGAAGAGACATGATAGAGGCTAGCGCGCCAGGGAAGGTGATCCTCTTTGGGGAGCACTTCGTAGTTAGAGGAACTAGGGCCATAGCGACAGCAGTTAACCTGAGGGCTAGGGTAAGGGTAGAGAGGGCGGAGGATAAAATAGTCATAGAGAGCAAGAACCTGGACCTGAGGGCCGTTCTCGAGCGTAGTCTATCGAGCGATGTGAGGGCAGAGCTAGCCCCCTACGTCTCTGTGCTCAGAGCCCTCCAGGAAAGAGGGTACTCCCTCGTGCCTCATAGGGCTGTGATAGCTAGCGAGATGCCCCTCTCTGCCGGCCTGGGGTCAAGCGCTGCCACGAGCGTGGCGTACGCTCTAGCCTATAGCGCCCTCCACGGTGACCCGTTGAAAGAGGAGGAGCTCTTCCAGGTCTCCATGGCAGGGGAGAGGGTCGCGCATGGCAATCCTAGCGGGATAGACAACGCCATAGCAGTGAGAGGTGGAACTATAGTGTACAGGCGAGGGGAGCCTCCAAAAGGAGCGAACGCCCGGCTGTCCAATTTCTTGCTATTGGTGGTCAACAGCGGAGACATGAGGAGCACAAAGGAAGCAGTGGAGGGGGTTCTAAGGCTAGCGGAAAGGTACTGGGACGTGATGGAAAGGGTGTACGCAGCCGTAGATCGGCTGGTGGAGAGGGCGCTGCAGTTTATGGAGGAGGGCAACGGTCCTGGGCTGGGGGAGCTAATGAACATAAATCACGGACTCCTCTCTGCTGTGGGAGTTTCTACGACAAAACTAGATCTCATTGCGCATGAGCTGAGGAGGGCCGGCGCGCTTGGCTCAAAACTTACGGGAGCGGGGAGAGGAGGATGCGTGATTGCGCTCGTAGAGAAGGAGAGAGCCGAGCAGGTGGCTAGACACATGACCTCCCTTGGGTATGAGACTTATGTGAGTGAGGTCGGAGCCCCTGGCGCACGAGTAGAGTATATATTTAAGTGACGAGAGCAATATTGCTAAACTTTATAAGGCTTCGTAGACAGAGTATAAAAGGGTGTCGCCCGGTTATCTGGGGCAGGCCGGGAGGTGAGACAAGTTGAAAGGGTCCTCTAGGGAAGAGTGTCCTCCGGACAAGATCGTTTACGATCCTCAGAGGGGCTCCAGGATCTGTATCAGCACAGGAGAAATTATAGAGGAACACATAATTACGGACGAGGGGGAGTGGAGGGCATATACTCCTGAAGAGAAAATGAAAAGGGCTCGGGTGGGGGGTGCTGTCTCCTTCTCTAAACCCCACATGGGCGTGGAGGCGCATGTAGGGCCTTACAGGGACCCTGGGAACAAGAAGATCCGAGGGTTGACAAAGAGGGCAGAGACCCTCAGGTTGCAGAGGATACTGAAGATAGGGAGGATATCCAACAGTGTGGAAAAGAGCACGAGTCATGGCTTGAGCATAATGGACGACTTGGCAGCAAAGCTCGACATTCCGGAGAACATAAAAGAGGAGGCAGCCAGGATCTATAGAGAGGCCGCCCACAAGGGGTTGACGAGGGGAAGGGGCACAGAGGCAATGGTAGCTGCGACCCTCTACATAGCTTGTAGGTTGAGCAAGATAGCTATCAGCCTTGATCAGATTGTGAGAATGCTGAAGAGCAACGAGATAGACATGAAGAGAGAGGTCTCGAGGAACTACCGCCTTCTTGTGAGAGATCTAGGAATAAAGATACCTGTCATAGAGCCTGAGAGGTTCGTCTACAACATAGCTAGCGCCCTGAACCTACCAGAGAACGTTGTGGTGGAGGCGATAATGATAATCAGGGATGCGAAGAAGAGGGGAATACCCTCTGGCAAAGATCCTAGCGGCTTGGCTGCAGCTGCAGTATACCTTGCAGCCTTGAGGCACGGGTTCAGGAAGACGCAGAAAGAGATAGCCCAGGTCGCAGGAGTCACTGAGGTGACGGTAAGGAACAGGTTCAAGGAGATAACAAAGGCTCTAGAGATAGAGGAGAGCAACCTGTAGGGTTCAACCACCCTTTTTCCTTTCCTAATCTATAAGCCATATGCTCCACGCAAGATCATGAAGCGCGTGCCGAAGGCCCTAGAGGTTTTCCTCAGGAGAATCATATTGGCCATGGGAGCCATGGAGATGTCGTCAGCAGGAGCGAACGTGGAGCTGGGCCTGCTGGACGCAGAGATAGGGCAACGTCAAGGAGGTCTTGGTCCAGAGGGCCTCAGAGATAGTAGGGCTAAAGGTCCATCCCAACGATCACGTTAACATGAGCCAGTCCTCCAACGACGTGGTGCCCACTGCCATAAGGAGCTGAAGAACATCGTCATGCCGGCGCTCGACAGGACGACAAAGGAGGCCCTTGCGAAGAGAATGGAGGGGTAAAGGCTGGTAGAACGCACCTGAGGGATGCCCCCCGATCACCAGGAGCATATGCAGATGCCCTCTCGAGGGACGAGGAGCTGCTCTCTATAGAATGGCCTCCACCATTACGTTGCCGGGCAGCGCGAGGGAGCTGGCAATACCATAAACGAAGGGGAGAGGCCGTAGAATACGAGGAACTCGTCGCGCGCAGGGAGAGCCTGTGCTATGGTTTCCGCGAAGGGATGGCCCTGGCTTAGTATGTTCCTCGAGCATGAAGCAGGTGATTTTAGGCCCTAACCCTGCTCGAGCCCCATTTACAAACGTTAATTTAGCTTCTCATAGCTCCCAGAAGGGCGGTATGAGAGGCCCTTATGACGTCCTAGTGGTAGGAGCTGGGGCTGTGGGGCTATCGATAGCCTATGAGCTTGCGAGGAGGGGCGCTAGCGTTGCCGTCATTGAAAAGGAGGCGGAGGCGGGCTTTGGCGTCTCAAAAGGTCACGCAGGGGTGATCCACGTCCTCCAGCTGCCGCTGGGGTCTCTTAAGAGCAGGCTGGCCATCTATGGGAACAAGATGTACGATAAGTGGGCCGCGGAGCTAGGGGTAAAGCCCTGGAGGCTCCCCGCGCTCCTCGTGGCGAGCTCGCCCCTCCAGCTCCCGCTCGTCCTCCTGCTCTACCCTTTCCTCAGGGCGTATTACGGGCGCAGGGGCTTCGCGATCTCGCTAGTCAGCGGCAGGGAGCTGAGGGAGAGGGAGCCAAACCTGAATGCCCTGGGGGCGATAAGGGTGGACGGCTATGCTGTGGCAGATCCCTTCGAGCTGACCTACAGGCTATATGAGGCAGCTAAAGAGATGGGGGCTGAGTTCTACTTCAACGTAGAGGCGGAGCTCCTGGAGGAGAGCGAGGAGGGGGTGAAAGTAAAGAGCAGCGCCGGTGCCTTTTCTTCGCGCTATGCTGTTAACGCCGCTGGCCTCTACTCTGATTTGCTGGCCGGCGAGAGGCTGAAGCCCAAGAGGGGCGTCATGGTTGTCTTCGACAGGCTGCAGGCTAAGAGCATAGTGGCGCCCATATCGCTCTCCCAGCTGGTGAGGGCAGAGACCAAGGGAGGGGGTATCATACCTACGGCTTGGGGGCACACGATATGGGGTCCCGGCTTCTCAGAGGGGGACAAGGAGGACACGGCGGTATACCCGCAGGACGTGATGGCGCTCCTCTCCCGCTTCGGCTCACTGGTAAGGCGTAAGGGGAGGCTGCTGAAGGGGTACGCGGGCGTGAGGCCAGCCAGCCCTGCAAGGGACTTCATGATGTTCTACTCCCCTCGGAAGAGGATAGTGCACCTCGTCGGCATAGAGTCGCCGGGCTTTACGGCCCTCCCCGCGTTAGCCCTGATGGTCCTGAAGATGCTGCAGAGGTCAGGCCTCTCGCTTGGAGCGCCAAGGCTTCCCAGGCCGCCCAAGCCCCTCACGCGGGAGCTCTTGGCCGCGGGGAAGGAGGTGAGGGGAGAGAAGGGCAAGATACTTTGTCACTGCATGAGGGTGAGCGTGGGGGACGTGCTAGAGGCTATGGAGAGAGGGGCCTCAACGCTCGACGGGGTCATGTTCAGGACGAAGCTCGGCATGGGGCCTTGTCAGGGACAGCACTGCATGGGGAGGGCTGCGGCGCTCCTCCTGAAGCTCAGGGGAGAGGTCACGAAGAGCGGTGGGAACTCTTGGATAGCACGCTAGTGATCGGCGCAGGCCTCTCAGGCCTCTACTTGGCTAGGGAGCTCTCCAGGAGGGGGCTGGAGGTCAGGCTCGTGGAGACTAGGGAGAGGGCAGGCGGCATCTCGCTGATAGACCCAGAGGCTAAGGGGATCGTGGAGAGGCTGACCTCCCAGCTAGAGGTGGAGACGGGCAAGACTGTAGTAAGGGCGGCAGGCAGGCTGCTCATCCTCTCCAGCGAGGGGGCTGAGGAGGTGAGGGGAGGAATAGTCGCCACGGGCTTTAGGTCGAAGAGCGCGGCAGAGATGGGTATATGGGGCGATAGGCCTGCAGGCGTCTTCCACTTTCGCTCTGCGCTAGATCTCCTGCTCGAGGGCTTCAAGATAGGGGAGAGGGTGGTAGCGTATGGGGCTAACCGCTACAGTGTCCTACTGGCAGAGAGGCTCCTGGAGAGCTCTAGGGAGGTATACCTGCTGGACCCAGCGCTGCCCCCTCAGCTCGAGGTGCCGCCGGAGGTGAAGGCCATGAGGGCCAAGGTGAGGTATGTGAAGGGGCGCGGGAGGCTCTCAAAGCTAGTGCTAGACGTGGGGGAGCTGGAGGCGGACGCCCTCGTGCTCTCCTCCTTTGAGCCGTGGAACCCCTTCCCTGAGCTCCTCCCAGTGGGCCACGCAGCTATAGAGGTCTACGAGCCGAGAGCCCTCATGGAGTCAGCGGAGATCTTTGTAGAGAACCTCCTCTGCGAAGGGAGCTACGTGGAGCTCTCGGTGAGAGGGGAGCTAGCTATCTTTCCTACGCCTCTCAAGAGCTGCGCCCGGCGCTTCATGGTAGTAATGCGAGAGGGGAGGGCTATCGTTAACGGCTCCCCCTACGAGGTGAGAGGCCACCTGACCTTGCCCCTGCCGCCGGGAACCTCGAGGGTGGAGGTGAGAGAAGCTTGAAGTACGGCGTCGTAGACGTGGGGAGCAGCGGCGTAAAGCTGAGCATATACGACGAGGAGCTGAGGTTGTTGCATACAGAGAGAACGGCTATCAGCTCTGCCCAGCCGGGAGGCTTATCGGAGTACAACGCAAAGGAGCTAGCTCAGATAGTCCTCCACTACCTTCGGAGGCTAGGGGAGCTCGGCGTTAGGCTTGCAGGGATGGCCACGTTCCGGGCCTCTGTGCTTGCGTGGAGCAGGGACGGGGAGCCCCTAACCCCCTTGATCTCGTGGCTGGACGAGAGGGGGAAGGCCTTCCTGAACAGGTTCCCCTACAGCGCCCTCCGGCATTTGCCCCTCCTCTCGAAGGTGCTGAGGCCAGATAGCCCCGCAGTGAAGATAGCTTGGCTTCTGCAGAGCCGTCCGAGCCTCGCGGAGAGGGTGAGGAAGGGCGAGGCCTACGTAGGCACCCTCAGCTCCTACCTTGCATACCTGCTCTCCAAAAGGTACGTGAACGACGTGACGAACGAGACCCTCACGGCCCTCGTTCACCCTAAGACACTGAGGAAGCTGGAAATAGTGTACCGCCTCCTTCACATCCCACTGGAGGTGGGGGCAGAGGTAGTGGACAACGCCTCCTACATAGGCTCCTACGGGGGCATAGAGGTCTCGTCGCTCATAGCAGATCAGCAGGCCTCCATTCTTGGCTCCTCTTGCGTAAGGCTCGACTGCATTAAGCTTACGGCGGGGACGGGTACTTTTGTGGACGCAGTAGTGGAGGACTTCATGGTACCGCCCGGTAGACTCATACCTCTTGTGGCGTTTAGCGTGAAAGGCAACAGCGTCTATGCTGTAGAGGGCTACACTGCAGGCGCAGCCGTGGTGGACTGGATGGCTAGGGTGAGCATAGTCGAGAGCGTTGAGCTACTCGAAGGGGCGGCGAGCAGGGCAGAGAGGAGCGTCGTCTTTATCCCATCTCTCTCCCCTATCCCTCTCCCTGCTCGCAGGGAGGGGGGCACGGGGCTCCTCTACGGCCTCTCCCTTTCCCACGGGAGGGAGGACATAGCGAGAGGCGTCCTGGAGGGACTTGTCCTCTCCGCAGCGGAAGTGATAGGCATTGTGGAGGAGGCCGCGGGCAAGCGCCTCTACGTAAGAGCCGACGGGGGGCTCAGCAAGAGCACGCTCTATCTTAAGCTCCTCGCATCTGCCAGCGGGCGCCGGCTGGAGAGGGTAAGGAGCTCTTATGCGGCTGGCAGAGGCGTTGCCGCGCTCCTAGCCATATACTCTGGCGCCATGAAGCTACAGGACATAGAGAGGAGCGACGTAGATTTCACAGCGGAGCCCGGGGAGGAGAGAATAAAGGTAGACGTGAAGGTGTGGAGGGAGCACCTGAAATGGGGATGGAGGAGTTCCTTAGGGAAATAGAGGGGGCCCTAGGGGAAAGGGTAGTTAGGGACCCTGAGCGGCTAAAGGGGATCTCGAGGGACTGGTGGCCCCTTGCCATCTTGCTCGAGAGAGAGGGGCTCTGGGGGCGCAGGCCTCCTGCAGCGTTACTGCCGGAGAGCTCGGAGGAGGTGAGCCTTATCGTGAAGAGGGCGAGAGATCACGGCGCATGCCTTGTAGTACAGGGAGGAGGGTCCAGCGTCACGGGCGCCTCGGCGCCGAGGGACGCCTGCGCTGTCCTCAGCCTCTCGAGGATGAGGAGGGTGCTGGAGCTAAACGAGGAGGACCTATACGTTACCGTGGAGGCTGGGGCCCTCCTCTTTGAGCTCGAGGAGCTCCTTAACAGGAGCGGCTACTCCCTGAGGCACGTGCCCCAGTCCTTCCACATAGCTTCCGTAGGCGGCTCCATAGCCTCCCTCGGCTCAGGCCAGTACAGCACTGGCTACGGCAATGCGGAGGACATGGTACTAAACCTGGAAGTAGTCCTCCCCAACGGCGAGATAGCTTGGGCTAGGAGGCCTACGGTGCCCAGGTCCTCCCTAGGCCCTGACCTGAAGAGGCTCTTCGCAGGCGCAGAGGGGGCATTTGGGGTCATAACGAAGGCGGTGCTGAGGGTGGTCCCACTGCCCCCCTACTCCGTGAGCTCCTCCTTCCAGGTGCCCAGCTTCTCCCAAGGCCTCAAGCTCGTGAGGGAGCTCATGAAGAGAGGCCTTAGGCCTGCCATAGCCAGACTACACGACGAGGCGGAGTCGAGGCTCAGGTTTGGCTCAGAGAGGCCTCTGCTGCTCCTCAGCTACGAGGGGTACGACGATGACCTAGTGGCCTTGCTATGGGAGAAGGCAGATCAGATAATCCGCGAGGGAGGGGGCTCTGAGGTGGGAGAGGAGCCCTTCAAGAAGTGGCTCAAGTCGAGGTTTAACTACCTGGAGGAGATGGAGGTAGTCTACTCCATGGGGATGTGGTTCGAAACCTTCGACCTATCTGCCACTTGGAGCGTTGCCCCTAGGCTACACGAGAGGCTCACGAGGGAGCTGGAAGACATGGAGGTCATAGCCATGGCTCATGCGTCCCACTTCTACCTGAACGGGGCAGCCCTCTACTTCACTGTCCTCTTCGAGAGGAGCCCGGAAGCATATTGGAAGGTGGCCAGGAGGGTCTTCGAGGCGGCAATAGAAGAGGGGGCTTCTGTGAGCCACCACCACGGTGCGGGGGAGCTGAAGGGCCCTTACCTCGAGGCAGAGCTGGGCCCCATGGTGAAAGCTCTTAGAAAGATAAAGAGAGCTCTGGATGAAGGCGGCGTGCTTCGCTCTGCGCTGGCATAAAATATATGGCTCTTCATAAAGTCCTTGCCTACGTTTCTTCTCGGGACAGCTCATGAAGTATGTCCCTAAGGCGCTGGAGGTGTTCCTGAACACGGGCACTAGGTTCCCCAGGAGGCTCATATGGGCCATGGGGGCCGTTAAGCTCTCCGCGGCGAGGGCCAACGCGGAGCTGGGGCTGCTTAACGGAAGGATGGCAGATGCAATAGCTAGGGCCGCAGAGGAGCTCATGGTAGGGGCCCACGACGACTCCATAGTCGTGGACGTCTTCCAGACGGGTTCGGGCACAGGACTTAACATGAACGTCAACGAGGTTCTGGCGCAGAGGGCCTCCGAGCTCTCAGGCCTCAAGGTGCACCCGAACGACCACGTCAACATGAGTCAGTCATCTAACGACGTTGTGCCCACAGCCGTAAGGGTTGCGCTAGCTTACGAACTGAAGAACTCTGTGCTGCCTGCCCTCCAGAAGGCCGTAACGTCCCTTGAGGAGCTTGCCAAGAGGACGGAGGACGTGATCAAGCCGGGAAGGACGCACCTGAGGGACGCCCTGCCCGTAACGATGGGCCAGGAGTTCGCCGCATATGCAGACGCGCTGAGGAGGGACGGCGAGTTCCTCCTCTCAGCCTATTCCCTCCTCCTCGAGCTGCCGCTGGGCGGGACCGCCGTAGGTACAGGACTTAACGCGCACCCTAAGTATGCTGAGCTAGCTATATCGCGCCTGGCTAGCATAACTGGCCTAGAGGTTAGGCCTGCAAGGAGCACCTTTAGGGCCATGAGGTTGCTCACTGACTTGCTGGCTGGCAGCTCTGCGCTCAAGGTGATAGCCGTGGACCTCTGGAGGCTATGCCAGGACCTGAGGCTCATGTACTCGGGGCCTTTCACTGGAATAGGAGAGGTGGACATACCTCAGGAAATAGCAGGGAGCAGCATGATGCCAGGAAAGGTTAACCCCGTAACCATAGAGGCTGTGATGCAGGCCTCCTCCCATGTGGTGGGCCTCGATAACAGCATGACCATGGCAGCGCTGCTGGGGGAGTTCGAGCTGAGCATGGGGATAACGCTCGCAGGGTATGCAGCCGTTACCCAAGCGATCTTGGTGACAGAGTCCCTCAACAAGCTCTCCGAGCAGGTGTTGCCGAAAGTGATACCTCTCCGCGAGAGGGCTAGGAAGATGGCTGAGAGCAGTCAAGCGCTGATCACGGTCGTGGCGCCCATAATAGGTTACGATAGGGCAGCAGAGGTTTCGAGGAAGCTCTACGAGGGGAGGAGCATAAGGGAGGCACTGGCAGAGATGGGGCTCTCGCAGGAGGAAATCGAGAAGATCCTCAACCTCGAGAGCCTCGTTAGGCCCGGCATCCCAGCTAAAGATATTAAGGGGGAAAGCGATAGGCGGCAGGGGTGAACGAAATAGCAAGCCTGCTGATAGTTCGAGCAGAGAGGGGGAAGGTGGTAGAGTCCCAGGTCTCTGACGGAGATTTAAACAGCATCGTGAAGGCCTATGTCATCAAGGCCGCAGAGGAGTGGGATCCTGCGAGGAGCGACTTCATTGCGCTGAGGGACGAGCGCGAGGTAGAGGTCGACGACGTCGACGTTGCAGCCCTCAAGGAGCTGGAGAGAGCGGGGGGGAGATGGACGAGAACGAGGGGCTCGTTCAAGATAGTGTTCCCTTTGTACACCATCAGCTTTGACAACGCGATGCTCTCTGAGAAAGAGTACGTAGAGAACAAGATATACCTGATAGCGCCGTACATAAACGAGGGGCTCAAGGAACAGCTTGAGCTCGAGGCAGCAGAGATAACGTCTCCTCCCGACAAAGCAGGAGGTATTAGGGAGCTAGACTAGCCTTCCTCTCCCAGCCCAAGCCGTTTCTGGAGCTTTACTAGCTCTAGTACCTTGTTGACTGAGCCGGCATCTACCATGGAGGCCCCTCTGTTCTCGGCGCCTATGGCATATCCTTGACTCTCTGTCAACTCCTCCCAAATCGCCTCGAGCTCTCATCTCATACAGCTCATCGCGACGCCTCTGAACCCTTCTCATGACAAGTTTGCCTCATGCCTAATCCCACCCCACCTCTGGCCCCCTCCTCAAGGTTCTATATAGCAATCATGTCGGCTCATAGCGATCTATATAAAAAATAAAGCTTATAGGGAACAATCGAGGTCATAATGCTTGACAAAAAAGAGGCGCGGTGGTAGAGATGGTCTGTGAGGGAGCGCCTGAGGTCAGGATAGGACAGAAGCCTGTCATGAACTACGTGCTCGCAGTGCTCACTACCCTCATGGAGCAGGGAGTGGACAGAGTAGTCGTCAAGGCTAGGGGAAGGAACATCAACAAGGCCGTAGATGCAGTGGAGATCGTGAGGAGCAGGTTCGCCAAGAACGTCGTCATTCACGGCATCGACATCTCCAGCCAGGACATCATGGTCAAGAACCCGCAGACTGGAGAGGAGAGGCCGAGGAGAGTCAGCGGCATCGAGATCTGCCTGAGGAAGGAGAAAGAGTAACCAACTCGCTAGTTTGAAAGAGGGCAACGCGGTTTTTCTTGGGGCTCATCTCTGGTGTCTGTCCTCACAAAGATCAGAAATACCAGCTCTAATCATAGCCCTATAGAAAAAGAGAGGGGCGCTAAAAAGGCTAGCGTTCCGAGGGTCCAGATCTCTTCGTTGGGGCAGGATCCTCGGGCTATCGACGCGATCGGCTCCGCTGGTAAGGGTTAGCCCGAACGCCCTCATCTTCATCAAGGGGGAAAAATGACGTTACCCGCTGCTATCAGAAATTCGGCTAGCTATAGGTTGAGAGTCATGTAAGCGTTTGCCAGGCAGGTTGGAATAGCCTTGTTCTCCACGAGCTCTGGACACCTCCTTATCCCGAAGGCCTTCTGCCCGCGGAGGTACTCCTCTAGAGCTGCAGGCTCCTCCCTCTCAGTGTTCTCCCTAAAAACACAGCTGGGGCCTGCGTACTTCCAGAGCTGAGGGTGCACCTTCATCAGCTCTGCCCACAGCTTCCAGGCTATGTGCCTTATCTCCCACTGAGCCCTCGTGCACATCCTCAGGGGGAAGAACACCTGGATAAGCTCCCTGGCGTTCATGGTGACTACGATCCTCGTCCTCACAGAGTCTGGGATAACGTATCTTGCATCTTCCCTCCTCGTGCCCCTTGCCAGGAGCTCATAGTAGGTAGCCGTGGCCTCTACCACTTGCCTAGCCCACAGCTCAGGGCTCTTTACGGGAGGGGGCACAAAACCAATCTTGGCTACCTCTAGCTGAGGCCCCACTTTCCTGAGGGCCTCTGCATAGCAAAGGTAGGCAGCCTTCTTGTCCTTCTGGGGCTTCTCTGGACAGCCCAAAGAGAGCTGTTCAGAGGCCTTTAGCGCCATTCTCCTCAGGTAACCCTCAGAGTACCTGTGGCTCTGCTGAGTGTAGCTGGCTACCCTGTGCCTCACTAGCTGGTGAGTGGCTACCCTGCTGAGCCCATCTATGAGGAAAGTGTAGCTGGCGTGCTCCCAGGGGGAGAAGTGAGCCCTCCTGTATGTCTCCCTGATCCAGACCTCCACCTCCTCATCGCTCATCCCCTTTAGCTCGTCGAAGACCTTACCGGAAAGCGAGACCTTGGAGGATATGGCTATGAGCCTCGGGGCGTCCTGTGAGAGCTGGAGTAGCCTAACGTCTATGTTCAACAGGCCTCCTCACCCACCTTAGTTCTTTTCCCGACCTCCTTGAAAAGCTCTAATACCCATGGACCCGACCACCTAACCTCTCTACTCATGAAGTGTCCTCCTCTTGCAGGCTCCTACTTGCGACGTAAGCCGCTTGTGATATATATTAGCAGCATATAGGCTAGAGCTCATTGTGGCGAGCGGACGAGAGGCATGAAGTGGGACCTGAAGCTAATCTACGCCTCTACAAGGCCCTGGCCCTTTAGGATAACCTATGCCACCCTCGCCTTTGCTGCGGCATATGCGCTCTACTCCACGGGCACCTTTGAGCCGATCCAGCTACTCCTCCTAGGCATGACCTTCGTGGGGGTGTTGGTCCTCCACATCATGGTTAACTGGCTTAACGACTACTTCGACTATTACATAGGCACTGACACCCGCACCTCTGGCAGCGTTATATACAGGGTGCACCCGATCTACAATGGGGTCTTCAAGCCCCACGAGCTCCTCATGGTTTCCCTCTTCCTCGGCGTGATAGCAGTGGCAGTAGGCCTTGCCGTGGCACTGCTCTTCAACAGGCCCCTCGTCCTCCTCTTCGGCTTCATAGGACTTTTCCTGGCGCTCTTCTACAACGCTCCCCCCTTCGGGCTGAAGTACAGGGCCCTTGGGGAGGTGGCTACTTTCCTCGGCTTCTTCTTCATGTTCATAGGGGCGTTCTATGTCATGACAGGCTTCGTGACTTGGGAAGCTGTGGTGCTCGCCGTCATCCCAGGACTACTCACGGCCTCCGTGCTTGCCTCCAACAACGTGAGGGACATAGAGGAGGACAGCAGAGCAGGCTTCGCGACCCTAGCAGCGCTCCTGGGGCGCAGGAACTTTGCGCTGGTGGTCATGATCATGGTGGCGATGTCATATCTATCTGTTGTAGCCATGGTAGCGCTCGGGAAGCTACCGCTCGTTGCCCTCCTGTCCTTCATCACCTTCCCCGCGGCCGTTAAGATAATAAGAGACATATACAGCGAGCACGTAGCACTGAAGTCGGAGAAGGAGGCAGAAGATGCACCAGTAAGGGTCTCGCTAATGGAAGTTCGATTCATGACGGTCATCACGATAGCGCTCCTCGCGGCTTACCTCATAGATTTGCCATTCGGGATAGCCTGAGCCGCAGGGCTAAGCTCTTTTTGTTTTCTATAAACTATCTTTCTGGGAAGAGGCTTGGCAAGACCCGTATATGGTAACGGCTTCTTTCATGTAGCTCCGGGAACTATTTTCTACACCATAGTCTTCGATTACTTCGACGAGGGGGAGTACTGGGAGCTGCTGAGGGCAGGAGAAGAGGGCAGAGAAGAGGAGAGGCTGAGGGAGGAGATGCAGAGGCTCACAGACCAGGAGAGGACTCTGGTGAACGGGGAAGAGGTTAGGGTAAGGGTGTTAAGGGCTTTCGTAGAGGCCAGAGGGGTCAAGAACAGATCCTCAGCGGTCTTCCTCCTCGAGATCCCTTACGAGCCTAGGCCTGGGGTCAACGAGTACGAGAACTACTATGAGGCTGGAGTTGCGCAGTACAGCTATACTGTACGTTGGACGACCTGGTGCGGCAAGATAGTTTCCATAGCCTCGCCGGGAGCAGTAAGGATTGAGGGGAGGGTGGCCAGCATAGCGGTGAGAAAGGGGACCTACGTGAACGGTCACGAAAAGGTGAGCTTCTTCCTGCCGGAGGAGTGTCTCACTGGAACTCCACGCCGTCGACGCTCTTGACAATAGTGCCTTTGTAGAGGAAGCTGATCTGCCTGAGAGCTGCATGAAAGTCGAAGTCGTTCAGGGCGCTGATGCCGTCCTCTGGAACTATTACCTTGTACCACCTGAGAGCAGCGCTGCCAGCAGTGTGGAGCACGCAAATGTTAGCCACAGTGCCCACTATTACTAAGTTCCTTATCCCGTAGACCTTCAGCAGATCGTCGAGGGGAGTGCCGTAGAAGCCGTCGTATCTGGTTTTCCTAACTACTATGTCCCCCTCCTGAGGTCGCAGCTCCTCGATTATCTCCCAGCCCCACGTGCCAAACCTTACGTGCTCTCCCCATATGGCGAACTCAGGGTCCCCCTCGTAGTGAGTGTCCTGGGTATAGAACACCTTGACCCCTCTCCTTCTCGCCTTTTCCAACAACCTCCTGATGGGCTCGATGGTCTTCGCGGCGCTCGGGACCACCAGCTTTCCCCCCGGCTTGACGAAGTCGTTCTGCATGTCAACCACAATTATGGCGCTCTCCCTTGCCGGAAGGGCCACTCTTTCCACCCTCTCTATGTTGGGCAAGGACACCTGCATCCCCCATCGCCCCTCATTCTATTTACTTCTCAAGAGTTATAGTGCGTTATGGATCTGCCATGAAGTGCAACTTAGCGGAGGCGAGGCCTGAGGACGCCGTCACCTCTGAGGACATGAGGGCTACGGAGATCAACAGCATTTGGTGGGGCTTCGACCTCGAGCGCGCCATGGAGAACGCCGGGCGCGCCGTGGCAGATGCGGTGGAGTGCTATCTCGGTAACGTCAAGGGGAAGAGCGTGATCGTCTATGCAGGAAAAGGAGGCAACGGGGGCGACGGAGTAGTTGCAGCAAGACACCTTGCCTCACGGGGGGCAAGGGTTTCAGTTCATCTCCTCTGGGACCCACAGCTTGCCTCCCACCAGGCTACTCAGAAGAACCTCCGCTACCTGCTGCTCTCCAAGGCGGTGAGAGTCCTCCCGCCATACAGCAAGGGGTGGTTAGAGGAGAGGGAGGCAGACGTTGTGATAGATGCAGTGCTCGGCGTGGGAGTGCGGGGGCCCCTGCGGAGCCCAGTGAGGGAGGCGCTCATGGCCTTTAACAACTCCAGCGGCCTGAGGGTTGCCGTGGACATACCCAGCGGCCTAGACCCAAACACAGGAGCTGTAGCTGAGGGAGCGGCCATAGCAGATCTAACGGTGACCATGCACAGGCCAAAGAGGGGGCTCTTCCTAAACAGAGGTCCCCTCCATGCAGGCCGCGTCGTGGTCGCAGACCTGGGCTTTCCCCCTGAGGCCCAGACATATGCTGGCCCGGGGGACGTGGAGGCGAGGATACCGCTAAGGCCGAAGGAGGCCTACAAGGGGCTCGGAGGCAAGGTGCTGGTGATAGGAGGGTCTGCAGAATATGTGGGAGCTCCAATCATATCAGCCAGGGCCGCTGCCCTGGCAGGAGCTGACCTCGTCTACATAGCTGCGCCTCGCGAGATATCTTTGGGCGCTGCCCTCAGCTCTCCCCACCTGGTCCCTATCGCCCGCGGGAAACCGGAGGAGTTCAAGGCATTGCTCGAAAAGCTAGGGGAGAAGGTCCACTCTGTAGTCCTCGGGCCGGGGCTGGGGTATACGGATGAGACCGAGGCTCTGGTTGAATATGTCGTGGAAGCGCTGAGGGGGAAAGCTCTAGTCATAGATGCGGATGCTCTGAAGGTCGTTGCGAGAAGGGGCCTGCCTTTGGGGAAGCAGGCGATTCTCACCCCACATAGAGGGGAGGCAGGCATGTTGCTGGGCGAGAAGATCGATCCGCTCGCCGCAGACTCCCTAGCGCTGGCCAAGAGGGTAGCTGAGAAGTACGGCGCGACAGCTGTGGTGAAAGCGCCCGTAGATGCCGTCTGCTCCCCCGAGGGCATGTGCAGACTTAACAGGACAGGACACCCCTCCATGGCGACGGGGGGTACAGGGGACATGTTGGCAGGCATCATTGCCGCCTTTATGGCTAGGAGGGAGGCCCTCTCGCTGCCCCCCGATCCCCTCAACGCTACGGCAGCCGCGCTCTACGTTTCGGGGAGGGCGGGAGAGCTAGCAGCAGAAGAGCTCGGGGAAAACCTAACCTCGCTAGAGGTGGTCGAGAAAATACCTATGGCAATCAAGGAGGCAAGAGAGTTGGTCGGCGCAGCTCCAGGATGACGTCCTTGCTCGTGCTCCCAACCAATCTGTGCCTGGTAACGAGCCTGTCCTTGAGGTTCAGCGCCTTCATGAGGCTAACGATGGCCCTCCCTCTCGTCACCCGAAGTATCTCCTCTATTCCCCTCTCTGGCTCATCTAGGAGGTCGAGCACGGTAAACGAATAAGTAACGTCTACGCTCCTGGCAGGCAACGGTAGATCCTCAAGGTCTCCCATCACCACCACGCACTTTTCTGGACAGAGAACTCCTAGCCTCCAGAGGGCTATCTCAGCCATGCACCTGCTGTAATCTATGCAAAAGTACCTGTCTACCTCATCGAGGAGCCCGTATGAGTACATGAACTCCGCTAGGAGCCCGGTCCCACAGCCGGCATCCAAAACGATGCCCTTCGGCCGCGTGTCCTTCAGGGCCACAAAGTACTTCTCGTACTGTTCTGCCCTGTACAACTCGTCGTAACTGTCACAAGTCGCTTCGTACCTCTCCCTTATGATCTGACCCTTCAACCTTCCCCTCGCTCTCAGATCTCTTTTACCCTTAGCTTTTACGCAGAGGTTGGGGAGAGGAGCTGAAACTGGAACTGCCTGAGGACCTTGCAGGGAAGCTGAGAGAGATGTCAAGGGAGCTGAACGTCTCTCCCGAGGACTTGGCTAGAGCCCTTCTCGAGACTTTCGTAAGTTACCAGAAAGATGTGGTGAGCTTAGCAAGAGGCATGAGGGTCTCCAAGGAGAAGTTGCCGGAGAGTTTGGCTGCAGAGCTAGTGTTTTACGGGCTCGAAACTTGGAGGACTGTAGAAAAGGTCCTAAAGGTACTCGGCGCCGAGGGCTGTTTCGAAATGGTGGGGTTCGAGCTTGATCCGACTGCATCTGCCCTCGAGGTCGAGCTCATGGCGCTGGAGGGCTCCCCCTACAGGGCAGACTCGCTCGTCATCAGCTGGAGCCCAGATGGAGTGAGGCTAGACGTCCTCTACTACGTAGAGGAGCAGCCGAAAGGAGAGCTCCCTCACGAGTGGTCTTACCTGCCTGACGAGAGGGCCGTTGAAGTAACCTTTTGGGCGGAGAAGTTCGCCGACTTGCCGCCCCTAGCGAAGGTAGATGAGGAAGCGCGGAAACTTGGTCTCTGAGATCATATACGAGGCCTCGAGATGGAAAGTGCTGGAGGAGAAGAGGGAAGTAGCAAGGAGGATCATGATGGCTCTCCTGCCCCTATATTCTAACACGGTAGTTCACGGAAGCGTGGCACGAGGCGACGTGAGGGAAGACAGCGACGTGGATGTGGTCATCCTCGACGCCCCTAACCCGGCGATACTGGAGCTCTTGCTGGAGAGAGCAGGCATAAAAGTAGTGAGGAGGGAGATAGTTCAAGCAACCCCCTCATATGTCCCCAAAGTCTACCTATATCTGCGATGGGACGAGAAGGAGGTGCTGAGCTACCCCCTTGCTCCCCTCAGACCGAAGGAGAGGGAGTTCTACAAATGGGGCGGGGAGTGCACCTTAGAAGACTTGGAAAGAGGGAGGAGGACTGCAGGAGTTGACAAGAGGCTCTACCTCATCGAGCCTACGGAGAGGGGTCACATAGAGTCGCCCGTTGAGGGGAGGGAGGACTATGTGGCAAAGCTCCTGAACATATCTCCCGAAACGGTACGGGAGAGAGTGAGGGTGCTGACTCGTAGAAAGGAGCACGGGAGGACGGGCGTATTCGTGAAAGAAGAGCTGGGCGAGGAAACGGTAGAGGAGGCCGTGGAGAGGCTCTCAAGGGAGAACCCTGCATTTCGAAGAGCTATAAGAAGGATTTAAGTCCCGAGCTCGCGGCTAGCGCGGGTGCGACGATTGGTTGAGAGCCTACTGCTGTTCCTTGCCGCAATGGCGATCGCCTGGGCCGCGATCTGGCTCACGCTAAGAGGGAAGAGGGACAACGTCCAGGTCTACCCGTTCCTCTTGATCTGGAGATCGGGAATATCGCAAGAAGCCTATCCTCCTGGTCGAAAGGCGTTCATTCTCAACCTAATTGGTTGGCCCTCGATAGCGCTCATCTTCATCCTTCAGGTCTTGTTTTACTTTGTCGCGATAAACATGTTCGTGTCTAGGTATCTCTCTCCCCAGCTGCCAAGCGTTACCGAAGGCTTTGTCCCCTTCTTGCCTGGCGTCACGGTCCCCCTCGACATAAACCTGGTTGTGATACTGATAGCCATAGGCCTCGCCGTCGTGGTTCATGAGCTCGGTCATGCCCTCATGGCTAGAGCCGTGGGAGTGAAGGTAAGGGACGCGGGGTTCGTGCTCCTAGCCTTCATACCTGGCGCTTTTGTCGAGCCAGATGAGGAGGAGCTCAAGAGGTCCTCTCTAGCCTCGAGAGCCAAGATATACTCAGCTGGCGTTGCGGCAAACGTGCTCCTTGCCCTCCTCGCTGCCCCCCTGATATTGCTCGCCTCCAGCTACCTAGCAGGGGGAGTGCTGGTCTCCGAAGTGATATCAGGTAGCCCTGCAGAGCTCGGAGGGCTAAAGGCAGGAGCGGTAGTGGTGGAGGTGAACGAAAAGGAGGTAAAAACGCTAGAGGACTTCATGAGAGCCCTAGAACTGGGAGGCGCGAGAGATCCCTCGAGGGAGGTAACGCTTGTTTTGAGGGTGAGGGAAGGGGGAGAGGTGAAGGAAGTTAAGGTGGTGAAGCCAAGGGGCGAGGAGAGGATAGGGGTGCGGATATCTCAGTTCTATGAAGGAGGCTTCTATACGCTCTTGGCCCTCACCATCCTCAACGCCCTCGTGACCATCAACATAGCCCTCGCTCTGGTGAACGCCGCTCCCATCTTCCTCCCCACGCCGGCGGGAGCTCTCGTAACAGATGGAGCACATCTCCTGGGAGATCTAGTGGGGAAGGTTGCTGGCGAAAGGGCAAAGCTGCTCATCTCTTCAACCGTGGGGATTGCCACTCTACTGCTCGTCATATCGCTTATCACCATCACCCCGATCAGGTTCTTGCCCTAGGTGATGGGAGTGGACGCCTTTCAGGCATTTCTCCTAGGGATCTTTTCGGTGATTTCTGTTACTGCTCTGATATTGTTAGCGCTCTACGTCCGGAGTAGGGAGCAGATATGCTCCGACGAGGCCCAGTTGAGGGATGAGCGACCTTGATGATCGGAGTCGTGAGCGATACCCATGACTCGCAGGAGAGGGCTGTGAAAATAGCTCAGTCCTTCCGGGAGAGGGGCGTTTCAGTAATAATACACCTAGGAGACGTGGTGGCTCCCTTCACCCTTCGCCCCTTCCTCGAGCTGGGGGTGAGGCTCGAGGGCGTTTTTGGCAACAACGACGGCGAGAAGATGGGGCTAAGCAGGCTGGCAGCAGCTCTCGGTGCCTCAATCCAAGATCCGCCGAGGAGCGTAACAATAGGAGGTAAGAGGTTCTTACTTGTTCACGGCTTCGGGGATGCAGAGAACACCATCGAGATAGTCAAGTCTCTGGCAGAGGCCGGCAGATGGCATGCCGTTCTCTTCGGTCACACCCATGAACCCCTGCTCACCTACAGGAAGGGAGTCCTGCTGCTGAACCCAGGCGACGGAGGGGGAGTGCTGAACAGGCCTACTTATGCGCTGATCGAAACGGAAACGATGAGAGCAAGGTTGATTGAGCTTGAGTAGAGTAGTCCTCGGGAGCCTCAAGCAAGTCCTTCTTCATCTCAGCAGAGGGGGCGAGGAGAGGGTCTTGTTCCTGGTGGGGAGAGGGGAGGAGGTCCTCTACGCCTATTGGGCTCAGAACGTTAGGTCATCCCCTTTTGAGTTCGAGGCCGAGGGGTGGCATGTGGTGCAGGCCCACATATCCGCAGAGAGGCACGGAATGGAGGTCATAGCGTTAGCCCACACTCATCCTTCTTGCCCCGCAGTCCCTAGCCCCGCTGACCTTAGAGGGATGAAGGCTTGGCCCATAGTTTGGGTCATATCGTGCCAGAGCGAGGTGAGGGGGTGGGCGTTAGAGGGAGGCAGGGTGAAGGAGGTGGAAATAGCTGAAGGTCAGACTAGTAACATTTGACGTGGACGGCGTGCTCGTTAACGTGAAGAGCAGCTGGCGCTTCCTCCACTCCCACTTTGGAGTAGAGGAAAGAGCGGAGGAGATCCGTAAGATGTTCACGCAGGGCATGATAGATTACGTCAAGTGGATGGAGCTGGACACAAAGCTGTGGATAGAGGCGAGAGGCGGCACGATCAGGAGGGAGGAGCTGATAAAGGCCCTGTCTCAAGTAAAGATCAGCGAAGAGGCCGTCGAGGTAGCCAGAGCCCTGAAGAGGAGGGGAATAAGGATAGCGCTGGTGAGCGCGGGCATAGATCTCCTCGTGGCAAGGGTCGCAGAGGCCGTTGGGGCAGACATATGGATGTCCAACAAGTTGTCCTTCGACAAGAACGGCCGCCTTCTCCCAGGTGGCTTCCCAGTAGTGGGCTCCCGAAAGGACAAGGCCTTACGTCTTCTGGTCTCAGCCCTCGGTCAGCAGCTGGAAGAGACTATGTACGTGGGCGACTCCGAGTTCGACCGGCCCGCTATGAGCATAGTGGGGCATCCGGTGGCATTTCACGATGAGGGTACGCTGCGAGGAGCAGCAAAATACAAGATAAACAGGCTAAAGGAAATCCTGGAGCTCATAGAGTGTATAGACAAGGGCTACGATTGCCCTGCGTTCAGATACCTCTGAATTTAAGGCGTATGCTGAGCTCCTCTCCTCGGTGGCGTGCTTGAGGGAATACCTGACCTTTGACGACGTAGCTATAGCGCCAGGGCTCGCTACCGTGGAGCCCTCAGAGGTGGATCTGACTAGCAAGGCCTCGAGGAGGGTGGAGATCTACCTCCCCTTCCTCTCTAGCCCCATGGACACGGTAACTGAGTGGAGAATGGCAGTGGCGCTGGCAAGAATGGGCGCCCTCGGCGTCATCCACAGAAACATGAGCGCGGAGAGTCAGGCCCTTCAAGTCAGAATGATCAAGAGCGCCTCCCCATCTCCATGGATGGAGGTGATGAAGGCGAAGGAGGACGAGCCCCTGGACTCCCTCATGTTCAGGATGGAGGAGGCAGGAGTGGGAGCGGCGATAGTGTTCTCCAACCCCCCAGTAATAGTGGTGAGCTCTGGGGGGGCGCAGGACTTCTGGTTCTCCAAAGCATCTGCCTTCCTCTCGCTGCTGAGAGAGTACAAGCCCCTTCCCCTCCTGGACGAGGAGGGCAGGCTTCGCGTGGGAGCCGCCATTAGTCCTTTCGACGAGAGGAGAGCTAAGTTGTTGGACGAGGCTGGTGCAGATGTACTGGTGGTGGACGTAGCCCATGCGCACAACGTGAACGTGTTGAGTAGCGTGGCAAAATTGGCAAAGGAAGTAAGGGCAGATATAGTTGTGGGCAACCTCGGCTCTCGCGTAGGGGTGCTCGATGTCCTCGCCAAGGTAGATAACGTGGGAGGGCTGAGGGTGGGCATCGGTAGCGGCAGCATCTGCTCTACAGCAGAGGTGACGGGAGCCTTTGCCCCTACGCTTACTGCAGTAATGGAGGCCCGGAGGGCACTAGAGGAGCTGGGGGCTCATGGAAAGGTGCCAATCATAGCAGATGGAGGCATGAGGAACGCAGGCGATATAGCAAAGGCCATAGTGGCGGGGGCCTCAGCCGTTATGCTGGGGAGGATCTTCGCGGCTGCAGAGGAGTCGCCAGGGGTAAAGATCAGGATAGGTGAGAAGCTCTACAAGCAGTACAGGGGCATGGCAAGCAGAGGGGCTATGGAGAGGAGGTTTGCAGAAGACAGGTACTCTAAGCCCTCGAAGGCCATAGAGGAGGGGGTAGAGGGGCTAGTGCCATACCGCGGGAGCGTCATAGCAATACTGGCAGAGCTCACCTCCGGGCTGAAGGCAGCCCTGGGATATGCTGGTGCCCAAAAGGTTACGGAGGGGTGGAAAGGGGAGCTGGTAAGAGTCACTGCGGCGGGCAGAGAGGAGCAGAGGCCTCACGATATAGTCCTGTAGTTCCTGAGGGCCTCCACGACTATTTTGCCGCCCTCTATGATGTCTTTCACCTTCGTTGCAAAGCTGAACCTTATGTGTTGCCAGTCTCTCTCGGAGAAGGCCGAGCCTGGCAACACTAGCACTCCGTGCTCGTAGAGGAGGTACTTCACCAGCTGCTCTGCACTCATTTTGCTCTTCTCCAAGAACTTGCTGACCCTCGGGAACATGTAGAAGGCACCTTCAGGCCTGTAGGCCTCAATGTATTCCGAGTCCGACAACACCTTGTACAGCACATCTGCCCTCCTCTTGAACTCCTCTATCATCTCGTAAACCGGCTCCCAGCTACCCCTGATGGCAGCCACAGCTCCCTTCTGCGCAAAGCTTGTGGCATTGCTGTAGACGGTGACGGCAATGTCGATCATCTTCGGGATGACCTCCCTCCTCGCGACCAAGTAGCCAAGCCTCCACCCTGTCATGGAGAAGGTCTTGGAGAACCCGTTCACGTAGACCACGTTGCTCCTCCAATCGGGGAACTCGAGCACGCTCTTGAACTTCTGTGGCTCGTAGAGGAAGTTGTCATAGATCTCGTCGGAAAGCAGTATCAGATTGTGCTTCTTTGCTATCTCGTAGATCTCGTCTACCTGCTCCCTGGGTATTATTGTGCCCGTAGGGTTGTGGGGGCTGTTGATGACTATCATCCTCGTCCTCTCGCTGATGCTCCTCCTCACCCTCTCGACGTCCAGCCTAAACCCCACGCCTGGCTCAAAGTCGAGGGGGACGAGCACAGGTCTGCCGCCGAAGAGCTTCGTGGCCTGAGCATAGGCGTTGTAGGCAGGATCTGTTATTATCACCTCGTCGCCGGGCCTAACATAAGTGGCTATTGCCACGAAGATGGCCGTCTTTGCGCCCGTAGTCACTATGATCTCCTCAGGATCTACGTCAGCCTTGTAACGGGAGTTGAGGTAAAAGGCAATTGCCTCTCGCAGCTCAACTATCCCTGCCGTCTCGGTATATCCGGTGAAGCCTTCGTCGAGGGCTCTCTTCGCCTCCTCCCTAATGTGGGAGGGAGTAGGATAGTCGGGCTGTCCTATGCCGAAACTTATGATCTTCCTTCCCTCTCGCGAGAGGCGTCGGGCAAGAGCTAGGTACGCGAATGCCGACTCCCCGCTGATCTCCAGCACTCTGGGTTGGACATCCAACGTGGGTTCTCTCAGATCTATCACCACGCTAATAGGCTTCCGGAAGTAATATATGGTTGAGCTGAGAGCCCATGGCAAAGGTGGAAGTTCTCAAGTTCAAAAGAGACAGAATCAAAGCGGGGGATGTGGAGCTCCATGTATACAGGCTCATAAGCAGGACCGATGAGGAGTGGGATGGGGAGCTCGCTGACCTATTGAACAACATATTGAAGAAGGAGAGCGAGGCTGATTATGTAGTTGTGGAGCAGCATGGAGAGGTGGAGAGGGTTCAGGGAGAGGTGCCCGCAGGGAAGAAAGAGCAGGACACTATGATCCTTCATCCGAGGATCGCCCGCCTTCGCAGGGTAGCAGTAATAAGACAGAAGGACTTGCAACAAGAGCTGGGCTACTACAAGGTCAATCTGGAGTCCGTGAAGTGGACCTCTGTAGAGAGCGGCGTCTACGTTTTCGATGGGAAAGTGAGGGCCCCTCCCGATGTTATCATGTTAGTTCTCGAGACCGATGACGGCATTCAACACGTTACGCTAGGTTCTTAGAGGTCCTCATAATCCTCTCCACCTCCCTGTCCACCAGAGAAATAAGGTAAGCGTAGTGGATGCGGGTCAAGTGGAGATAGTAACCTCTTTTAGTGAAGGCCCCTTTGCCGCATATCGGACATCTAAAGAGTCCATCACGCTTCTCGGACAGCTGAACGCCCACGCTCCTCACAGCCTCTACAACGTGTTTGGCCAGAACGCGGTTGTCGAAGTTTTCTGCCTCCACCATCTCGCTCGCCACTCGAGCTACGTAGACTGCTATTCTGGACTTGAAGAGCCCCCTTCTCGCCATAGGAATACCACCCATATTTTTAGTAGAACTAACTTATTTATATTTACGGTTGAATTAACGGAAGCGGCTTCTGCTCCTCCTCTTTCGAGATAAGTATTGGAGCTATCTCCACGTGATCCCTAATTAGAGTGCTCTTGATCTTCGGTACAAGGACATGCTCCAGCTGGAAGTAACCGGCATAGCTGTTCATAAACACCTTGATCCTCACAGGCCTTGAGGCGCCCGGCTCTAGTTCCACTCTCTTTATGCTCATGGCAGACAAGGCGTGCATATCCATTTTTCCCTTTGCATAGGGTATCCTTGCCCTACCCTCTGCCATGTCAGTTCCGTCGGCTACCTTAACAATACTGGCCTCCACCGTTATCGCCTGAACCTCTGGAGCAGTGCTATGTATCACGTTCATTATCTCGCTCCTGATCCTGTAGATCAGCCTCATCTCCTCCTGCGCTAGGAGCTCAGGTAGGAGGCGGGAGAGGATGTGGTAAGAGAGCTGTACCCCCGTGAACTCGTGGGAGCTCCTGTGAACGCTGTTGCCTATGTCGTGGAGGTAGGCCCCCATCATTACTATGAGCCTTGCATGGTCCATGTCCCTCGTAGTCCCATGAGCTATGCTTGAGGGTATCATGCCTCCCTCTAGGAGGAGCTCCATTATCTCAAGAGACGCGCCCGCAACTATGGCTGCATGAACAGGACCGTGATCGTTATAGAGCATCCTCACCGTAGCGTTTACGTTAGACATCCTAAGGAGCTCCTGCACTTCAGCGTCCCCCTGCAGCAAGTTCCAAGCTCTCATGAGGAGGGCGTTGCTCTTGACGTGCGACTCTATTAGAGCGGGGCTCACGAGCACCATGTAGAACCCCGCTGTACGTCTGGCAAAGTTAATAGCTACCTCAACAGAGTCTTCGAGCGAGGGTCTAGCCTGTCTCTCAGCGTCTCCCCTATGAGAGATGCGGAGAACGTCTATCTTCTGAAGGGTTGGAGTAAGAGTGGGTGAGGGGGCGGGAGTTATGGGGGGGTTGGTCTCAGGAAGATAAGCAGAGCTCCCGCGATAACGATTATCACGAGGAGAGCAGCGACAATGCTCGTCCTGTTCAGTCCCACTTTATAAACACCTCTATCGCATGAGAAGATCTAAGAAACCTAATAAAATTACGCATGGGCCCGCGGGGATTTGAACCCCGGACCTCCGCCGTGTCAGGGCGGCGTCCTATCCAGGCTAGACGACGGGCCCGAAACGTATCCAGGTTCGCGTGGGCTATTAAGTTTGAGGGAGAGGACTTCCTACCTTCTCATAGTGACGTCTATTTAGGCAAGATCGCATCTGCCACGTCCCCCAGGCCGAGCTTTACCAAGGTTTCCCTCTTTGGCACTCCCCTGCTGTCCCATCCCCTCTTGCGATAGTACGCCATCAGCATGCTCATGTATCCATCGAGGTCTAGCTTAGAGCCTGCTAGAGGCCCCTTCGTGAGCGGTTCCTTGAACCACCGTGCCGGGGGCATGTCGAGAGAGACGTCCCATCCTCCCATCTCCCTGATCCAGAAGGCCCGTATAAGCGAGTAGACCCTGTCGGCAAGCTGGTTGAAGAAGTCGAAGTCCACGCTCATGCCCGTCACAGCCTTGAATATCTTCGGGTACCAATCTAGCTCGAAGCCTAGTTCCACCCACGGGAACCTGCACGCCACTAGCGTCTCGAACATGCCCCCTCTAATCCTCTGAAGCTCTATGACCTTGTCGACCTTCGCCTCATCATAGCTGTGCCTCCCCGTCCTCACCTCCCAAGATATGACCCAGGCGTCCTTGTGATGTGCTCCTATCGGAGAGGTGGCAAAGGCCAAGGCCATGGCTGGTGCTGCGTGACAATCGTAAGCAGATATCTCGAGGCCCTTCACATGCATTGCCCACTCGCTCGAGTTACCCCCGATCTTTTCTGAGGCTCTCTTCACGCCCTCTGCCAGCAGGTCACCGAGGCCTCTCCTCATCGCTATATCTTGCACCAGTTCCTTGGCCTTCTTGTGATCTCCCCACTCTATGCCCTCTTTTATCAGCTTCTTCTCCGTGGCCTCCATGGCAAAGCCTATCGCAGAGCCGAGAGATATCGTGTCGAGCCCCAGCTCGTCTGCAAGCCTGTTCAGGACAGAGACGTGGCCCAGATGACCTATTCCTATGTTGGAACCCAGCATAGCGACGTTCTCATAATCCAGTTCAGAGAGCAGTCCCTCCTGGTCCCTCACGACGTTGCCGCAGGGCATTGCGCACACTGGGCACGAATGCAGCCCCACCTTCATGGCCTCCATGGAGTAACCGTCTATCATCCTGTAGAACTCGAAGGTCCCCTCCCTGAAGTTGTAAGTGGGGAGAACAGAGGCTTCCTGGCCCCACTCTACTGTAGCCATTGTCCCCTGCCTCTCCCAGAACGAGTATCCCTCCTTTGCCTTCACTGCCTTGAACCCCTCTGCCAACAACCTCCTCGTCTCCTTTGCATCTGCCACAGGCACCTCCATGTCGCCCAACGCTATGGCTGCCTTGAGGTTCTTGCTACCCATAACGGCTCCTATGCCAGGCCTCCCTCCAGCCCTCCCCCCCTGGGAGATCGCCACTGCATATCTAACGAGCTTCTCGCCCGCTGGGCCAGTGCATATGACTCCGCTGTTCTTTCCGTGGACTTCCTTGAGCCTCCTCTCGCACTCTGAGGCTGTACTGCCCCACACTGCCTCAGCGCTGAGTATGTGAGCTTTCCCGTTCTCCACGTAGAGGTATGAGGGTCTCCTTGCCTTGCCTGTTACTATCACCGCATCGAAACCGGCCTTCCTCAACATAGTGCCGAAGTAGGAGCCTATGTTTCCGTCGCCGTAGCCTCCGGTGAGCGGGCTCTTCGCGGCCACAACCATCTTACCGCTGTTAACTGCCAGGCCTGTGACGGGCCCGGGGGCAAAGATGAGCAGGTTGTCCGGCGAGAGAGGGTCCGTCCTGGGAGGGAGGTAGTCCCAGAGCACCCTGGCTGCAAACCCCCTCCCGCCCACGTAATTAACAGCATAGTCCCTCGGATATTCCCACGCTCTAGTTTCCTCTCTCGAGAGGTCTACCCAAAGCGCCCTCCCCCAAAGGCCCTTCATGAGGACACCAGTGATAGTTTCATGTACAAAAGTTATATAGAGGTGACATACCTGTGGAGCGGGGAGGAATGAGGGTCTCAGTCAAAGTGTTAGGGAGGCTCACGGAGCTCCTCCCGGAGAGAGAGCTGAGCGTTTCCGTTACAGAGGGCGAGACCCTTGAAGGGCTTCTACGCTCCCTTGACGAGAGGGCTAAGGGAAGACTGCTGAAACAGCTCCTTGACGAGGAGGGAAGGGTGAGGGAGGAATACGTTCTCTTGTTGAACGGTGCTCCCGTGACCTCAGAGCTCAAAGAGGTGAAGCTAAGAGATGGAGATCGTCTAGTTATCTTCCCCCCTGCCAGCGGCGGCGCAGAGGAGCGCCTTGCTCACTATTTCTGAGGACATGCTCTCTATGCTCCTCTCTGGTCCTGCCAAGACCCTCTCGCCGAGTTGCAGGTCCTTGAAGCCCTCGACAAGGATCACATCTACCTTGAGGAGCCCCATTAGCTCGTCCAGCGAGAGGTCGGGGATGAACAGAGCCGTTCTCTCCCCTCTCCCCTTCACTACGGCTACTACATTTGCGCCTCCCTCCTCCAAGAACCGCCAGGAGTCCTTTTGCGGAGTATCTACTTCGTGGTGAGTGTGCTTCACCACGGCGACCCTGAGCCCCATTGCTCTGAGGCTCTTGCTCGCAGCCACGATGCTCGTCGTCTTACCCGTGTTGCTCGGGCCCAAGACCTGCACTACGCATGTCAAACTATATCCCCAGCCTCTTAGCAAGTTCCTCTAGATCCTTCACGACCATCACTCCGATCCTCTCTAGCCTCCTCCTGCTCTCCTCGTCAGTCATCCTAGCAGCGCCTGTCAGGACTAGAGCAGCCCTTGCTCCTGCGTTGAAAGCGAGCTTCACGTCAGTTTCGACCCTGTCGCCCACAACTATAAGGTCCTCAAGGGCGTCATCGCCGAAGGCCGTCCTCAATATCCAGGGGTTCGGCTTCCCTGCCACGAAGTCGGGCGACCTACCAGAAGAGACCTCAAGAAACGCTGCTATAGCGCCTGCGCCTGCCAAGAAGCGGGAGCGGGAGGGCAAGGTGGGGTCTCTGTTCGTGAGGACGAAGAGGGCGCCCCCTCTGATCTCCCCCGCCGCCCTGCTCAGCCTCTCATAGCAGGCGCGCCTGTCCAGCCCTACCACTACTGCCTCTGCCCCCTCCTCTACAAGCTCGTGCCCTACCGAAACCAGTTCCTCCCTTAGGCCGTCCTCGCCGATCACCATTACCTCCCTCACCCCCCTTCTGCTGGTCCATGCGGCTGCTGCCTTCCCGCTCGTGACCACCTCCTCTGGCCTGATCCTAAGGCCTAGGGCGGATAGTCGGTGAGCATATGCTTCTGAAGTAAGAGTAGAGTTATTCGTCACAAAAACCAGCCTTGCTCCAGCCTCCTGTAATCGCTGGAGCCCCCTCACGTTCTCCCACAGTACTTCCTCTCCTTCCCAGACCACGCCGTCAAGGTCTACTACCAGCCTCATCTCTTCAATGCCCCAAGGAGCGCCCTCCTTACCTCCTCAGCGCTGACGCTCGCCGGTAGCCTTGCGCTGCCGTAGCTCCTCGAGCCCCCTCCCCTGCCGCCAAGGGCCTGAGAGGCTGCCCGCACGACCTCTCCTATGTTGAAGACGCTGGCAGCCTTCTCGCCTGCAGCCACCTCTAAAGCGGTCCCCTCCTTGCTGCGCAGAACTACCGCCACCAGCGCATTTCCTCTCTCAGCCGTGAGCAACTTGAGGGCCTCCTGTATCCTCTCCCTACTAAGCTCAGGGCTCTCGACCACGACGAGCCTTGCCCCTCCGATCTCCTCTGCCCCCTCTAATTCCCTCCTCACGGCCTCCGTCCAAATCCTTCTGTACCCGTCAGCCACGGAGCGAAGCTCCTCTAGCGAGGAGAGGAGCGACTTGAGCCTTTCCACCTCCTGGCCTTTGCTGGCACCAACGAGCTGTCCCACCTCCTCCAGCCTCTCCTCTGCCGCTCCTGCAAAGTCTGCGACTCTGGTCCCTGCAACGTACTCTAGCCTCACCACTCCGTCCTGAATTCTCTCAACGTTCACTATCTTCACACCGCCTATCTCGCCCGTGTTGCTCACGTGAGTGCCCCCGCAGGCCTCCACGTCCCATCCCTCTACTTCCACCACCCTGATGGTCCTGCTCATCGGAACACCGCCCTGGTAGAGGGAGAAACCGTAGGCCTGCTCTGCCTCTCCTTTGTCCATGAACCTAGCGGTGACCTTCCTCCTCTGGTTCACCACTGCGTTGACGTGCTCCTCTATCCTTTTCACCTCCTCCTTGCTCAGAGGCTTGTGATGAGTTATGTCGAGCCTTCCTTTCTCCTCCGTCTTCTCCGCCCCTGCCTGCCACACGTGAGCTCCGAGCACCCTCCTGGCCGCTCCCAGAATGACGTGGGTCGCCGTGTGATGTCTCATTATCTTGTACCTCCTCTCCCAGTCGATCTCGCCTCTTACTATGCCCTCTGTGACGGGGAGGGGCTCGGAGAGCTCGTGAACCACCACGTCCCCAATCAGCATGGCTCCCTTAACCCTGTACTCCCTCTCCCCCAAGCGGATCACGCCGGTGTCGCTGATCTGTCCTCCTCCCGTCGGGTAGAAGGCAGTGGCATCTAGCACCACGTAATTACCCATAGCTCCCAGCAACCGGGCCTTGAAGGAGTGCAGGTATGGGTCCTCATAGTAGAGCTTCCTCGTGGCTGGGAATTGGGAGGCCCAACTCCTCAGCTTCTCGTCCACCTCCTCCTGCTTCCCCAGAGTCCTCGGAGCCCTGTGCCTTGCGGCAACGATGGAGTAGAAGTTGTGGGGAACTCTGACCTCTGCGCCCCTAGCTATCTCTGCCACCAGCTCTGGGTGGACGCCGTAGCTGTCGTAGTACCTCACCAGGTCTTCGAGCCCAATACTCTTGGTCCTGGAGAGTTCTCTCTCTAGCACTCTCCTGCTCCTCTCTAGCAACTCCTTGAACCTGGCCTCCTCTAGCTCCACTGCCTCGAGGACGTAGCTAGAGTTCTCCCTAAGCCGCGGGAAGTCCCTCCCCCACAGCTCTATCTGCATGGCAACCAGCTCTTTCAGGGCAGCAGAGGAGCCAAGGAGCCTGAGCTGCCTGAGGGTTCTCCTTGCCACGAGCCTTGCCAGATATCCCTCGCCAGAGTTGCTAGGCACTATCCCATCTGCTAGCATGAAGGCTAGAGACTTGGTGTGGTCGAGGACGCTGAAAAGCCTGGCCTCAGTAGTTAAAGCTCTCCTGACATATTCTAGCTCCATCCCCGTCTCCTTCGCCACCCTCGCGAAATATGACTCGAGGCTCTCAGGGCTTTCCGGATCCAGCCTCCCTGCTGCTCTCCTTGCAGCGAGGAGGAGGCTCTCCTCCGGCCTCTCTATGCCCACCAGATCTCTTGCTTTTTCTACGAGATCACCGTATATGGCGTGGAAGGCGGTGGGGCTCTTCTGGGAGAACCAGGAGATCCTCTCAACCCCATAACCCGTGTCGACAATTAGGATGGGTATCCTCTCATATGAACCGTTCAGGGACTTGTACATCATGAAGACCAGGGTCGCGAGCTCTAGCCCCCCTACCGCCACCTCAAAGCAAGGGCCTGCGTTCCCCCCTCCCTCCCACCAGGACTCCTTGAACACTATCAGGTCGCCTGGGATACCCAGCTCTTTCGTGAAGAACTCGAAGGCAAACCTCACCGTCTCGTCCTTCCAGTACACTTGCTTGTCAGGGTAGTTGAAGGCATGATGAGCAGCCATCTCGAATATGGTCAGGTGCCTCCCAAGCGTTATGCCCACGTTGTCTATGTCCTCTAACCTAATGCTAGGCTGGCTGATCACGAGGGGGTTTGCGGGAGGGGGTACTATGCCGCTCGTGACGTGTGGCTGGAACACCACGATGCTGGCTATGGTTAGGTAAAGGTCCTCCCTCCACCTCGCTACCACCGGCCTCGGCGGGATCTCCTCGTGGCCCCTTTTCTTGAAGAACTCGATGAACCTCCTCCTCGCCTCTGCCACGCTCAAGGGCTCTCGCGAGGGGATCTTATCGAACCAGTACTCTACGCACGGAACGTCCTGAGGTTCCGTAAGCTCTGGGTTGAGGGTCCAGTAGTGCTCAGGGCAAACGTTGCCCTTAAGTCGAGAGAACCCCATCTCCTTGAAGAACTCTACCTCGTACTCCGCAGGACTAACCCTCACTAGGGCTCGCCTGCAATACCAGAAGAAGCGTGGGGCTTAAAACCTATGGGAAGAGGTTTGCTTAGAAGCCAAAGAGGCCGCTGAGGCCTGACGCTACGTCCACTTCCTCCTCTTTCTTCTCCTCTTCCTCCTTCTTCTCCTCCTTCTTCTGCTCCGCTACCGGCTGGGCCGCTGGAGCTGCCGCGGGCGCTGCTACAGGAGCTGCAACGACCGCCTGCTTCAGGACCTCGTCTAGCTTTACCTCAGCAAGGCTGGCGACTATCATCTTCACCTTTACCTCGTCCACAGAGATGCCGAGTGCCTCTACGGCGTTCTTGAGGCTCTCCTCAGTTATCTGCTTGCCTGCATAGTACAGCGCTAGTGCGGCATGCAGATATGCCTTTGCTTCCTGGACCATCCCCTACACGCCTCCCAAGACCCTACTGATCCTAGCCTTAAAAGCTACTGGGTTAGAAGCCAAAGAGGCCGCTGAGGCCTGACGCTACGTCCACTTCCTCCTCTTTCTTCTCCTCTTCCTCCTTCTTCTCCTCCTTCTTCTGCTCCGCTACCGGCTGGGCCGCTGGAGCTGCCGCGGGCGCTGCCACGGGCTCTAGACCGAGTTCCCTCGCCCTCTCTCCGAGGGCTGCTATGAGAGCGTTCTCCTCCTGCACTGCCCTCCTTATTGCCAGCTCTATGAGGCCGGGAACTGGGACAGCGATCTCCTCTGCAAGCCTCTCTGCCTCCCTGTGGGCTGTGACTAGCAGAGCCTGTAGAGCCTCCGGCACCTCTATGAAGCCTATCCCCACGGCAAGCCTTATGGCCTCTGATGCAGCGTCGCTCAGATCTCTCTTGAAGGCCTCCACGTCTATCTTCAGGTTGTCCCTCGAAATGAGAACTCCTCCGTCCACAGCCGCCAGGAGGTCTACCCCTATTTCGAAGGGCTTGATGCCGAGTTTCAGGAGGATGCTCGCCAGCTCTGGACTTATGACGTCGCCAGGCTTTGCTACTACTGTGTCCTTTCTAACGTGGACCTTCCCTCCCTTGACCTCGTAGGGAATCTTCAGCTTGCCCAGAACTCCAAGCATAGGGCCAGGGGTGATTGGGGTCTCCCCAGCTCGCACCACTACCTCCTTCTCCACCTTCTGGCCTGGCTTTGCCTCTATGGGTATCTTCTCCTTGGTGATTAGTTTGTAGAGCTCGAACGGGTTGATGTCCGAGAACGCCAGCATAACGGTGCCCTGCACATAGCTCTCTAGCTTGCTCGTGTCAACGCCGAGCTCCTCTAACGCTTTGAGAGCTACCCTCTTCTTCACTACCCTGAACTCGATGGAGTCCCGGAGCTTCTTCCTGATCACCTGCAGC
This sequence comes from Acidilobaceae archaeon, assembly GCA_025058835.1. Classification (GTDB taxonomy): domain Archaea; phylum Thermoproteota; class Thermoprotei_A; order Sulfolobales; family Acidilobaceae; genus DSZV01. The sequence continues at coordinate 342,698 of JANXEI010000002.1, read as the reverse complement.
TGAGCGGTAGGAACCTTTGAGACATCTGCTATTGCCATGACCTTGTGCCTCTGGTAGAGCTCCTTGATGTCCTCTGCCATCTCCAGCTTTCTCTTACTAACCCTCGCCTTTGCCCTAACCATCATTTCATGCTCACCGTAATGGGCGGGGACATGGTCTTCTTGAAGATGACCTTCCCTATCCTCTGGGCGCCTAGCTTAGACTCCACGAGGGAGAGGACTGCCTTTGCGTTCTCTGCCAGATCGTCTACGCTCATCCCCTCAGCCCCTATGGCACTCGCAATTTGGGGCTGGTTCCTCAGCCTAACCCAGACAGATCTCTTGTACCTCTCCACAAGCGTAGAGAGGTTCACGTTCGGTGGGATGGGAGTGGGCGCCTTGCCCCTCGGACCTAGGGCAGGGCCGAGCACCTTGCCCGCCAGGCCCATCAGATCGGCTCTCACCAATACCCAATCGCACCTGCTTGCCAACTTCTTCACAGCCTTCTTGTCCATAGCTTGGAGCTCGTCCCTCCCGTATGCCTCCACGCCCAGCCTCCTTGCCTCGAGAAGCGTGTCGCCCTCTGCGACAACGCAGACCTTCAGCTCTTTCCCTGCCCCTCTCGGCAGGGTCAGCACCTCCCTCAGCTTTGCCTCCTGAGACTTCATGTCGAGGCCCGTCAGGGTAATTATCATCTCAATTCTCTGCCTAAACCTCCTCTTCTCGCCAAGCTCCACGCTCTTCTTGATAGCCTCTTTCAGCGCTGCCTCATCTACAGGCAACTACGAGCACCCCCTCGTAAGTTAAGGAGAGGCTTAAATCTAGCCTCCTCTCCATGCGCTCTCGTAAGATTTGAGTAGCTCATCATGCACTCCCTCCTCTATCTCCTCTGTCACTGCCTTCGGATCTTTGCCGTTCACCGTGATCCCAAGGCTTCTCGCAGATCCGAGGACTGTCTTTACGGCAGCCTTGAGAGATCTAGAGAGGAGGTCGGGCCTCTTCTCAATAGCGATCTCTATTATCTTCTCTAGTGGCAGGTCTCCTAGCTTCTTGTGCGCTGGGTCTCCCGTGGGCTCCGAGGCCCCCACCGCCTTCAGCAAGAGCTCCGTCGTAGTGGGCTTGCTACCCAAAGCATACCCCCTTGCCCGGCGCTGTGGGCTTTAGGACTTATAAGCAGAAAGGAGGTCACTCGCTGAGGGAGCTCTCCCTTCTCATCCTGTAGACAAGGTCTATGTAGAAGGGGGCCATTTTCAGTATGTCCCTTTTTGAGAGCATCCCAATTGGCTTGAAGGTCTTTGAGTCAAGAACAGGCAGATGACCTATCCCTTTAGCTCCCATCAGCCTCGCGGCCTCAGAAAGGAGAGTGTCGGCAAAGACGTAAATGGGGTTCCTCGTCATCACGTCCTTCACCATCACCCTCTCGGGGCTCAGGCCCTTGGATACTACGTGGCGAAGTATGTCAGTCCTCGTGAGGATCCCTATGAGCCTACCCGCATCGTCTACCACGACGAGGCTGCCCACCCCCTTCTCCACCATTATTGCCGCAGCCTCTCTCACAGTGTAGAAGGGGTAGATGTACAAGACTGGGGTGCTCATAACGTCCCTCACTTGCAGCTCCTCCGTGACGTCTCCCATCTCATAGCCCACAAGAACAAGGCTGAATGGGGCTTAAATATAATGAGAGGGAAATAGAAGAGTGGTGTTTACGAGAGGATGCATATAAGGTCGCTACTCTTTTCGCTTTCAACGATATCTCTCCTCCCCATGACCGTTGCAGTCCTGCTTGGAGCCTACTTTGCTCTTCTAGACCGTTCTCCTCACGACATAGAGTTCTTCCTCATCTCCCTCCTCATCTCTTTGCCTCTCCTCTCGGTCAGCTACTTGCTTAGGAACAGCCCGCCTCTCGAGGTGAGGGATGCTTTTCTCGTTATCTCCCTCTACTGGCTGCTTTTGCCTGCCCTCTCTGGGGTCGTTCTCTCCATAACCCTCGACCTGAGCCTTGTGGACGGCTTCTTCGAGTCCCTCAGCGCTATGAGCGGGGCAGGCTTCTCCTTCATCAACCCAGACAATGCGCCGCCGGTCGTCCTGCTCTGGAGAACTGCTTTGCAATGGCTTGGTGGCATCAGTATAGTTGTGATAGGGGGCGCTTTCCTGCCGCTCTTCCACAGCATCGTCAGGAGCCTCTACGTGGTAGAGGTGGGAGCCAAGCTCGCCCCCACGATCATATCTACCGTTAGAACTGTCTTCCTCCTCTACCTCTTCCTCTCCCTCCTCTCAATAACTATCTTCCTCCTTGCCGGCATGGACCTCTTCGATGCGCTCAACAATGGGCTTACGGCCATTGCCACGGGGGGCATGTCGACAAAGGCGAACAGCTTCTACTATTGGTACGAGAGGGGGCAGAGCGAGATATTAGTGGCTGCGATGATCATCATGATAATCGGGGCAACCAACTTCTCAGACTTATACTCTCTGTTAACTGGCAACTTCTCCTCCTTCTTCAGGTCTCCCGAGGTCAAGAGCATGGCTTTACTCCTTCTCATCCTACTCCCCCTAGGAGCCCTGGGCACAGAAGACGTTCTCCCTGCCCTCTTCAACGTAGTCTCTGCAATAACCACGACAGGCTTCCAAGCAGGCGACATCTCCTCTCAGTCAGATGAATACAAGATCCTGCTGATAGTTGCGATGATGATCGGAGGAGCTACTTTCTCCACTGCTGCAGGACTCAAGCTGAAGAGGGTTATAGTGGCTGCCAAAGCTCTCTATTTCGAGCTCTCGAGGCCCCTCGCTCCTGCGGGAGTCGTTAGAACCCTAAGGGTGGGGGACAAGGAACTGGGCGAGAGCGACGTAAGCTCTGTCCTCTCATATATGTTCCTCTACGCCCTCACCCTACTAATCTCCTCTGCTCTTCTCAAGCTCGTTCTCGACCTATACGGGGACAGCGATCACGACTACCTCGACGTCCTTTTCGAAACCACCTCGGCCCTCTCCTGCGTCGGACTTTCCGTGGGCATCATCTCTCCTGAGCTGCCGCTTGTCGCAAAGCTTCTCATAGCTTTCATCATATACGTGGGGAGGATAGAGTTCATCGCCCTCTATTTGCTCGTAGGTACCTACCAGAGGAGGAAGACAACCCTCTGACCTTTTTAGCTCCCCCAGCGTGGAAAGAGGGGAGATCATGGAGATACTCATCGTAGGAGCGACGCGAGAGGCCTATGAGCTAATAGCGGAGTTGAGGAAGGCAGGGCACAAGATTATCTTGGCAGATGACGACGAGAAGAGATCGAGAGAGTTCTCGAAGAGTCCCTTTGATATAGCTATACACACTCTGGACCCTCTAGACTACTATCAGCTCAGGGAGATCGGGCTCACTAATGCAGATGCGGTGATAGCTCTCCACCCCTCAGATGCTGTAAACGTTGCCGTATGCGTCTACGCAAGGAAGCTTAACGTGCCCAAAATCATAGCAGTCTTTTCCGAGGGCAGTATCGGAGACGCGCTAGTAGAAATGGGCATTAGCGGGGCAAGCGTGACGAGAGGGAGGGAAATAGCGAGAAGCGTGCTCGAGTCCCTCTTTGACGTCAAGATAACCGATCTCGGCAACTATTACCTCGTCGTAATAGATTCTATGAAGAAGGATGCTGTCGTTGGGATGAGCATTGAGGAGATCGAGGAGAAAGTAGGGAAAACGATCGCGATATTGGATAGAGAAGGAAACAGGGTGGAGCGTAGGAGGGATGAAACGATTGCAAGGGGTGAGGTCCTGCTAGTTCTTGTGCCGCGAGAAGGAGCAATAAAGGCACTGAACAGTCTGACATGAGGAATAGTGCAGAGGGGTGAAGATGGTAGAAGACTTACTGGGATCTGTGTATGGGAGGAGCGGTGAGGTAGCGGGCGCTCTCATCATAGTGCTCATATCAGTCGGACTCTACCTGCTCTTCTCTAGGATCCTTCGACGACTGAGGGTCAAGGGAGTCATGGACAGGAGCCTTGAGGACGCGCTTAGACTGATAGTCGGGGTTCTCTTGGCAGTAGTAGCGCTTCCTTTGGCCATCTCGCTCCTGTTCCGCATCGAGTATGGGCCTTTGATATCCTTACTAATACTTTCCTTCTTCCTCTTTTCCTTGATACTTTCTAGCAGGGAATACCTCGCCAACGTCCTCTCCTTCATCATCTTCTCCATTGCCGGCACTCTGAAGGAGGGGGAGTACGTGAGGATCGACATTGGACAGAGCAGCTATGAGGGCCGCGTAGCCCTCTCGAAGGGAGAGTACATGTCCCTCAGGACAGAGCACGGCCACCTAGTGTATGTCCCGTACAGCAAACTGCACAGCTCCGTAATAACGAAGTTCAGCAAGGCTCTCGTGAGCGTTAGGCTGAAGGCGAGAGGCAAGGGGTTAGAGGTAGAGGAGCTCCTGAGAACGGTGGACGATGCGCTCTCAAAGGCTACTTATGTGGACAGAGATAACGTGACGGTAGAGCTGTTGAGGGTGGTGGAGTCTGAAGACTCGAGGGAGGTCATGCTTCTCATAAACGCCAGGATCTCTAACCCCGCCAACATGAACAGGGCAAGGGAGGAACTAGTGGAGCTACTTATGAAAAACGTTCAATACGAGACTTCAGTGAGCGTTGTGGAAGAGTGATCACCTAAGCAGATCTAGGACAGTTATCAACCTATCCTCCTCTATACTGTATTTAACTTTCATAAAGTCCTTCTTGAACTCGTTCACATCTTTCCTTACCTTTTCTGGCTCCTCCCTCTTTATAAGTAGCCTGTAGAAGAGCTCTGCTATCACCTCCATCTCCCCCTCCTTCATGCCTAGCCTTGTAACCTCCTGGGTGCCTATCCGTATGCCACTGGGATCCTTTACTGCCTCCGGGGGATCCATGGGCATGAGGTTCTTGTTGACTATGATGTCAGCGTCTTCGAGGGTCTTTGCAGCCCATGCGCCTCCTCCCAGATCCCTGACGTAAACGAGTACCTGGTGACTCCTCGTGTAGCCCAACTTCTCTCCAACTACCGTGAACCCCCTAGCTGCCAGCTCCTCCGCAAGCTTCTTTGAGTTCCTCACTATTTGATTCGCATACTCTTCTCCGTACTCGTTCATCTCGAGCGCCGTGATCAGTGTTGCGGGTATCCTGTGGAGGTGGTGGTTGCTCACGAACCACGGGAAGATGGTCTTCCCCACTGCCTTGTAGAGGGGCTCGTCCCTGAAAGCAATGAGGCCTCCCTGAGGTCCAGGGAAGGTCTTGTGGGTAGAGGCCGTCATCACATCTGCTCCCCTCTCCAACGGGTTAGGCCATGCCTTCCCGTAGATCAAGCCGAAGACGTGAGCAGCATCATACACCAGCTTCCCTCCCACCTCATGCACCATGGCAGCGATCTCCTCTACAGGGTGGGGGAACAAGTACACGCTGCCCCCCAGAACGGCGAACTTTGGCCTCGTCTGCATTATGACCTTCCTCGCGCCGTCTACGTCCACGTTCATGTTATCTGCATCGTAAGGCAAGTCCACCTGCTGGATCCCCAGAGCTCCCAGGGTCCCGAACCTGGTGTGACTCACGTGAGCTCCCGCCTGAACCGGCGCTATGACAGCTGCATCGCCGGGCTCTGCCAAGACTCTGAAGACAGCCGCGTTGGCGAGGGTGCCGCTGGTGGGCCTCAGCTCCACCATGCTAGTCCCCAGCTGGGCCCCTATGACCTTCTCCGTCATGACCTCCAGCTCGTCTATGTACCTGGTGCCCTGGTAATACCTCTTGAAAGGCTTCCCCTCAGCATACCTGAACATGAAGTCGCTCATGTAGGCCTTGAGGGCTAGGGGGCTCATCACGTTCTCTGAGGCTATCATGTTGATAGCCCTGCCGAGCCGCCAGGAGTTCTGCTCGTTTATGATACTTATAACGGACTCCAGGAGCTCCTTTGCCCTCATCTCTGTTCCCTAAACTATGGGGAAAGGAAATATTAAATAGCTGGGGTCGCCCCAGTGCTACGCCAGTTATTCGCGCTTTACCCCTAGATAGTTTCGGTCTCCCTCATAAAATTTCGGGAAGGGGCGTATGGATATAACGCTCTACGTGGAGATGGACGGAGAGCCAATAGCGGCGATGTTGAGGGCTGCAGATAGGTTGAGGAGAGAATATGGCATTAGGGTTAGCTTCCAGGTGGTCAATTCGGACCTCATCGGCTTGAAGTTCCCTACCCCTACCTTAGAGATATCTGGCTCTCTCATCCCCCTCCCTCCTGCTCCAGAGGAGGCAGAGGAGAGGTTGGTAACGGAGGTGCTGAGGGCAGCCTTTGGCGAGAGGGGAGGGGAGGACTTCGTTTGGCTGAGCAGCAGCACGCCGTCCCCTGATGGAGTAGAGGGAATATACGAGTTTTAGGCTCAGAGCTCTTAGTTGATCTCGGGCGGGGGTGCCCGAGCCCGGCCAAAGGGGGCGGGCTTAAGACCCGTTGGCGTAGGCCTGCGTGGGTTCAAATCCCACCCCCCGCACTAAGAGAGGTGGTAGCCGCCGTCCACCGGGATGAGGGCGCCGGTTATGTAAGACGCCCTTTCCGAAGCGAGGAAGGCCACAAGAGAGGCTACCTCCCTCGGATCTCCGCTCCTCCCCAGCAACGTCTTCTGCGCCCTCCTCTTCATAGCCTCCTCGAAGCTTATTCCATACCTCTGTGCATCTAGCTCCACAAGCTTCCTCACCCTCTCCGTCATCACATCGTAAGGCATTACTGCGTTAACAGTTATCCCGTACCTCCCTAGCTCCCTCGCAAGCGTCTTGACCAGCCCAGAGACAATGGCCCTCATAACGTTGCTCGTAGCTAGGTTGTCAATAGGCTTGACGATAGTTATGGAGGAAATGTATATGATTCTCCCCCACCCTCCCCTCATCATCAGCTTGGCTGCCCTTCTCGAGGTCCTTACGGCGCTCTCCCCTATTAGCTTGTAGGTATCGTCCCAGTCCTCGTCCCTTATCTCGAAGAAGCTCCCGGGCTTGGGGCCTCCAGTGCTGTACACCAGGATGTCCAGCCTGCCGTGCTCCCTCTCTATGTAATCGAAAAGGCTGTCCACGTCCCCCCTTGATCTCAGGTCTCCCTCCACGATAGAGGCCCTGGCGCCGACCTCCTCTATCCTCCTCTTCGCCTCCTCCAGCCTCTCCCTCCCCCGAGCGAAGATTATGACGTCACATCCTTCCCTCGCCAGCTCGAGGGCGCTAGCAAAGCCAAGGCCCGCACTGCCTCCCGTTACGAGGGCTAACCTTCCCTTGAGTCCCAGGTCCATGTGGCTCACCGCAAGGGGAGGTGAAAGAGAAATATTAAAGTGCGCCTGGCTTGACCTCTGCCCGAGAACGCCGCGGCCCTCCGCGGAAATGAGCAGGGCGAAACGTTTTCGTAGGAGGGTCAGAAAAGAGTTGACCCTCTGGCAACGCGAGAGATGAGCGTTTTATCTCTCACAAGTCTTACAGGTCGAGTTCTCCGTTATCTTTACTACTACCTCCTCCCCCCTCCTCTCCTCCTTTACCTCGAAGACCTCCTTTAGCCTCGCGTCTCTCTCTGCTTCATCTTTGTTCATCTGCCTCTTCACCAGAGCCATCCTCGAGCCCGTCCTCTTCTTTATGAGCCTCCTCTCCTCCTTCCCGCCCTTTCCGCCGAAGACTATGACTTGTACCCCTTTGCTCTCATCCCTATATACAGTGAAGCCCTTGAGTCCTCCTAGCCATGCCAAGAGGTACACCATGTGTACGTCCTCCACCGTGGCGTCCTTTGGTAAGTTTACTGTCTTGCTTATGGCTTGGTCTATGAAGAGCTGGGCTGCTATCTGGTGAGCCACATGATACCAGAGGTCGAAGTCCATGGCAGTAGCATACTTCCTAGCTAGCTTCCTCAGCCCGTCCTTGAAGCCCTCCGGGGCCTCTATGCTCTCTAGCTCGGCCAGAGCCATTCTTATGCTGCCCTTGTGCTCCCTGATTATGTCGTAAACTAGCATAATGGTCTCCCTGTTCACGTCATGCTGATTGGCTAGCTCCAACAGGTCCTTTCTGAACTCCCTTACGATCTCGAGGAAAGTCCCGACCGTTACCTGTCTCTTGAAAACTAGTGCAAAGAAGGGCTCTATCCCGCTGCTGGTGCCGCTGATTATGCTTATGGTGCCAGTGGGAGCCACGGTAGTAGTTACGGTGTTCCTCGGAGCCCTGGCTCCCAGCGCTCTGCCGTGCTCCTTCAGCAACTCCCACAGCCTTCCCGGCGCTATGACAGCTAGGGCGAGGGTGAGCTTCGGGTCTGCCAGCACCTCCTCTCTGCTGGCAGAGAGGGCCCTCTCCATGTGTTCCTCTGAAATGCCGAAGTTCTCCCTCAGGACCCTCTTGGCAACTTCTACAGGCACAAGTCGTAAGCTTCCGTCCTCCTCTACCCTCTGCTCCGTTATCCCTGAGAACTTCCTCATCTCTGCTGGAATCCTTAGTCCCTCATGATACCTAACCTTTATCCAGTCGTCCTCTATCCTCATGACCTTCTGAGCCTTTGTCAGGGCAGGGACCAGCAACTCTGCCAGCTCCTCCGGTTCCCCTCTCTCTACGCACTCGAACTTCCTCCAGTCGTACTTCCTACACTCGAAAGCTGGGGCGTGACCTAGCTTGGCTCCCAGCTCCCAGCTCCTCTTCCAGCTGAAGGCTTCTAGCGCAGCTGAAACTATCATGCTGAAAGCTACAGCCTCATCGCTGTCGTAAGGATATCCTAGCTTAGCGAGAGCCTCAGCTAGCCCCATGAAGCCAATTCCTATCTTCCTCGTCATGAGGTTAACTTTGTAGTGCCTCTCGTCGGGATGGTTGTTTATGTCTATTGCTGTATCCATCGCATCCGTTATTATTTCTACGTCCTCCGCTAGCCTGTCTACGTCGAACTTCCCCTCTTTAACGTACTTTGCAAGGTTAAAGCTGCCCAGATTGCAGTTCTCGAAAGGATACAAGACCTGCTCCGAACAGGGGTTAGTGGCGTTCAGGGCCCCCAGCCAAGGAGTCGGGTTCCACTTGTTGTGATTGTCGAAGTATATGACGCCGGGGTCCCCTCCTCCCCAGGCGTTCTTTACTATCTCATCCCACAGCTCCCTTGCTCTTACCTTCCACACGAGAGTGTTCTTCTCGTTAGGGGTCATCTGCCAGCCCTTTGCCTTGCTCACTGCTTCGAGCTCCCGCAGCCCCTTCAGCTTGACCTCATCTGCCACGTCCTCGTATATGTTGAGGTAGACGTTCTCCAAAAGCCATGGGAACCTCTGCAACTGCTCCTCTAGCATTCCAAGCCCGTAGGCTCTGGAAATGGAGTAATGAATCCTGTACACTCCGTCCTTCTCAGAGAGCCTGGGGTTCAGCATCCACCATTCCGAGTCCTCCATGAGAGCCTTCATGAAGGCATCGTTAATCCCTACGCTTATGTTGAAGTTAGTGAGGTTAGCGTCCTGGAGGGGAGGCTTCTTTGCCTGAACGAATCCTGCATCCTCTGTGCTCCACCAGCCCTGCCTAGACAGGTTCTCCACAAAGGCCTTGAACTCCCTGTCTACCTCATATCCCTCCGCCTCTACCTGCTCTATGAGCTTCTTGGTAGCGTCGATGAAGTTAGTGAGCTGGGGCGGCAGGCTGTTCCTAAGCGCTACGTATGGATCGAAGCCTGGGGTGTATATGTCAGGATGCCATACATGCATTATGCCCATGTTAGCTCCTCTACGCTTCCCTCCCTGTTTCACCAGCTCTGTGATAGTGTCGTAAAGCTGCATAAAGCTCATGGGACCGCTGCTGAAACTGCTGGTGCCCCTAACAGTGTCCCACCTAGGCCTTAGCTCGCTGAAGCTGAAACCTTGACCTCCTCCCCACTTGAACGTCATAGCTTGTACTACTCCCGCATCCATTATCTCTCTCATGCTGTCGTATACGGGAGTGACATAGCAGGCAGAGAGAGTACCATATGCCTTATCCACGTATAGGTTGAACAAGGTAGGACTGTTGAACATGTAGTAGCCCTCAACCAGCAGCCTGTACAGGCTCCAAGGCTCCACTCTCTCTTTCATGCCGAGGGCAACTCTTGCCATGACCATGCTAGGAGTCTCTGCAAACAGCCCGTTTTCCCCCCTGCTCATGTATCTAGACATGAGCACTCTGATGGCATTGTAAGTGAAGAGCATGTCGTCAGGGCAGGGGGACTCGTCCTTTACGCATTCAGGGAGAGGGGCTAACTCGCCGCCGTTAAGGGCCCTCCCGTTGTATGCCTTCCTTACCTCATCATAGATTCTCTTCAGGAGGCTCTTCTTTGCCTCGTCCTCTGCTTCAGGCCTCAGGGGGGACTCCTGGATCAGCTTTAGCTCTAGCTCGTCGCTCATCCCTCACCACCGGAGCCAAATCTAAAGATGTTGTCCGCGCCGAAATAGAGAAGAGTTCTTGACCACAGCTACTATGAGCTCCTCTGTTTCTCTTCCATAAGCGACAGGCAAATGTTTTATTATAATAAAACTTTGTTGAGTCCCTCTCTTCCCCACTCCTCCTCCCCCTTTGGTATTACCGTTGGCCGCCGCTCGCAAATAGCATATAAGTGACCTCCGAACCTTACACCCTCTGCCGTATTCGGTTGTGAAACATCGCAACTACTATTTAAAACGCGTCCACCATTATCTTTCGGAAGCGTCTTGGAGAAGAAAAGAGCCAAGCTCCACAGAAGGAGGAGGGAAGAGGAGGATCCTAGAGACATCGTGGCCAAGGTCTCAGAGGAGTTGTTGAAGAGGTTGGGAATGGAAGGGCTGATAGAGCCAGCAGAGCTCTCTGAGATCGTGGAAGAAGTAGTCCAGAACATGATGGAGAGGGGCAGAAAAGTGGAGGAGAGCCTCGTGCTTAAGAAGCTGGAAGAGAAGAGGGATGGCATATACAAGTACGTCGCCTCCAAACTCCTCTCAGGAGATAGGGAGCTAGACCTTGCAAAGGCAGAGTTCTTGATGTTTAGAGCCCCTGAGCTTGCCGGAAGGGCAGCCCCTAGGCTCTACAAGGAGGTGCTCAAGGACCCCTCCCTCCTGTCTATGCTGCGAACGCTGTGGGAGAGATATGGGCTCCCCCTCCCCCTCCGCTGTCCTCGCTGCGGCTTCATGTCGATTACCCCCGAACTTAGTTGCATAGTCTGCGGAGCTGCCCCTAGCGAGGAGGAAGTCAAGAGGGCGAATAATTTCGAGGAGGAGCTGAAGAGGGCCGTCCAAGGTTGGCACGAGAGCTTGATAATGGAGGTCGTGAGCGCAGGTTACGTTTACTTTGACGGCGAGATACGGCCTCCAAGCATGGGGAAAGGCCAAGGGGTCATCCTTCACCTAAACCAGAGAGAGAAAGGTATGCTGAGAGACTTACTGGTTAAGAGGAGATAGTATATGTTACCCTATATTAGCCTGAAGAGGGCATGCTGATCTGGTAGACATCATGAGCAGAGAAGAAAAGGCAGAACTACCTTGTGAACATGCAGCCAAGGCGATATTCCCCTCGATAAGGTCTTTGATGGCCAAAATGCTCGTGGAGGAGTGTAACCTTAGCAAGTACATGGCCTCGAAGATACTTGGCACTACGCCCGCTGCGATAACCTTGTACACAGAGGGTAAGAGAGGGGACAAGTACATAAAGAGGATCAGTTCTGACGAGCATCTCACGCAACTGCTAAGGAACGCGGTGAGAAAGCTCGTCGCATACTACAACGAGACAGGGAAAATAGACTTTTACCTCTACCAGAAGACGTTCTGTGATATCTGCATGGCAATCAATGAGATCGCCGCTGACCAGGGATGTCCTGCTACTCGCTACGAACCCACGGCAAAACTGAAAAGGGCTAACGAGTGACGGTTATTATACAGCTTTCCGGAGACGATATGTCTTCTGGAGCGCAGAGCATGAAGGCTGCCCGGGAGTTCAAGTAGGGCAGGCCGAGCCTCGAGAACAGGGTAACGACCTTCTTGCCATGGTTGAACTTGAAGCCCTCAGGCGGCGCCTCGTGACCCCTCACGATGAGCTGCGCTCCAACTATGTTCAGAGCCCTCCTTGTTACGGCCGCGCCCCAAACGAAACCTGCCCCCCGAGGGCTCGGCGCTGCCTCTACGGGCGCCTCTGTTGGGTCGTTAAAGAGTATCTCCACTAGCCTCCCTCTCTCCCTTCCGGAAGCTAGGTAGGTGAAGGGGTCTGGCGCCGGCTCTACCGGCGGGCCTCCGTGCAGTGCGAGCAGGCCTCCCTCCAAGATCAGCGCGTGCGGCATAGCCTCGAAGAGCTTTACGGATGCATCGTATAGCTCCCTCCAGGTCTCCCCGAACAGGAGGCGCAAGGCCATTGGGAAGTCGTGAGGGGAGGAGGCTATACCAAAGCCCGGCTCGTGGTTTCCGCGCAGTATCACCGCCCTCTCCCCCATCGTCATCTTGAGGGAGTACAGCTCCTCCAGGACTCCAACCTGCCCCTCGGGCGGCCCTCTATCTATGTAGTCTCCCAGCAGAACGAGAGAGTCCGCCTTCCTCTCTGCCTCCCTCAGGATGATCCTCATCGTTTCAAGATCTCCGTGGATATCGCCTACTATTGCGACAGTTCCCCTAGCCCTCGTCCTGATTACGCCTCCCCTCCTTTCCCCCTCTAGGTAAGAGGTCCTCCTCTCCTCCCTCTCCATCTCCTCCCTCATCTCTAAAAGGATCTCCAGAAGCCTCGCTGCCCTCAAGCTCACTCCACAACTATGTTAACCTTTAAAAGACGAGAGGACTATTATATGTGTGGTCGTAGAGTGGGGGTGTAATGCAACAGGGAGGACCCCGCGACACTCTATATAGGACAATAGGGTCAGTATACGACAACGTCTCCGGCTTTGTAGTGCTAGAGTACCCTAGGAGCTCCTCGCGGCGGAGCATTGACGTGATGGCAAGGCTCAAAGACGGGCGCATATCGCTGCTGAAGGTACTGGACGATCTATCCCGCCTCTCCAGGGCAGAAGCAGAAGAGTTGAAGAGCGTTGCCTCCGCCTTGAGGGCGAGCTCGCTGGTCATAGCAGAAGAAGCTGGCGGGAGGGAGCTCCTGGACGAGGTGGTATATGAGAAGCACGGCGTGATGGTCTTGACCCCCTCCTCCCTGGAGAAGGTCCTAGAGAACGAGAAGATATACGTGTACCAGAGCGGGGACACGTTGAAGGTAAAGATAAACAGTGAGGAGCTGAGGAGGAGGAGGAACGAGATGGACATGAGCTTGGGGCAAGTAGCACAGGCGCTCAGAGTGTCGAGGAAGACCGTTTACGAGTACGAGAGAGGTACCATGGATCCCAGCATAGAGAGGGGGGAAAAGTTAGTGGAGATGTTCGGAGAGGAGATATTGAAGGCCGTTGACGTCTTCGCTGAGGAGAAGGGGGAGAGGAGGCCTGAACAGCTCGACACGTCGGGGGAGATCGTCATAGCTAACGCCCTCCTGAGTATGGGCTTCAAGGTAGCCCATGCGAGGAGGACGGCCTTCGACATAATAGGGAAGAGGGAGGAGACAGGGGTCTCGCTGGTAATAGAGCATGGGAAAGAGAGCCTGAGCAGCTTCCTGGCAAAGTATTACAACTCTATGAAGGTCAGCAGGGTGACGAAGAGTGAGGTGTTCGCAGTTGTCGAGAACCGCGAATCAGCGCTAAAGCTGAAAAGGGAAGGCGTCGAGGCTTTGACGAAAGAGGAAGTGATAGAGCTCATAAAGGAGATGCGGGGTTAGATGAGAGGCCTTTTCATTACCGGCACGCCTGGGGTGGGCAAGAGCACCCTCTTCTTCGCCATAGTGGAGGAGCTAAGGCGAAGGGGGTGCGCAGTGGGCGGCATCTATGCGCCAGAGGTGAGGGAAGGGGGGAGGAGGGTGGGCTTCAGGATAGTGGACCTCCTCTCTGGCGAGAGCGCATGGCTTGCGAAGGAGGGCAGCGGAGAGCCCAGGGTAGGGAGGTACGTAGTTATGGTAGAGGAGGCGGGGAAGGTGGGCGCCAACGCTATCTATCGCGCAATAAGGGAGTCATGCGTCATAGGCATAGACGAGATTGGCCCTATGGAGATGGCGATAGGTAGGCTCTCGCGGGCAATCGAGGAGGCCTTGGTCTCAGAGAAGCCTGTGCTTGCAGTGATCCATAGGAGGCTCCCCGAGACCCATCCCCGCATTTTCGAAATGGCGAGGAGGAGGGGGCAGGTCATCGAGGTGACGCTGAATAATAGGAGCTCCCTCCTCTCTCAGAGCAGGAGGCTCTCGGATGAGCTCTGGCCTGGTGGTCACGAGGGAAGGGAAGGTCCTCATCTACCTCCCTGAGCCTCGGGGGCTGGTGAGCGGGGGGAGGCTAGAGCCTGCCTGGATGCCTGTGTTCTACAACCCGGCAATGGAGTTCAACAGAGATCTGAGCGTGCTTGTCCTCTCCTCCTACGCCTCCCTATACGCCCCCAAGAGGCCTTTCACGGTAGCAGAGCCCCTTGCCGCAACGGGCGTAAGGTGTATCAGATACGCGCTAGAGAGCGAGGGGGTAGGGAGGGTTTACTGTGGAGACGTGGACAGGGAGGCATATGAGCTGATCGAGAAGAACGTCGCCCTAAACGGCATATGGCATAAGGTAAGCTTTGCCAGGAGGGACGCTAATGCGCTGCTGAGCGACCTCAAAGGCAAAGGCGTCCCCGTCCTTGCCGTGGACATAGACCCTTACGGTTCCCCTGTTCCTTTTCTCGACTCAGCCATAAACCTCGTAGGCAACGGAGGCCTGCTCATGGTCACAGCCACAGATACCGCGGTCCTAGAGGGCTCCAAGAGGAGCAAGGCGCTGAGGAGGTATGGGTGCAAGCTCCAGAAGATCCCCCAGTCGAAAGAGGTAGCAGCACGGGTTCTCCTGGGTTACATAGCTAGGGCTGCGGCCAGGTACGACAAGTGGATCAGGCCCCTGCTCTCCCTTTACGTGGACTACTACGTGAGGGTGTTCGTGCTGGTCGGCAGGAGCTCGAGCAGGTCCCTCAGGATGGTAGAGGAGGAGCTAGGGATGTTGAGGATATGCAAAAACTCTCTGGCACACTTTGAGGAGTGTGAGGAGAAGGACTCCATAGGCCCCCTGTGGAGGGGAGACCTCTTTGACCTTCCCCTCCTCCAGGACCTGTTGGCTAGAGCAAGGGCACAGGTCTACCTGTCTTCCCAGCAGAGGATAATAGAGATCTTAGAACTAGCGCGAGAGGAGGCGAGGCTCCAGAGGTTTGTGCACCAGAGAACAGATGCCATCTCCTCTGCCCTCAAGGCAAGGACGCCCAAGCTCGAGGAGGTCATCGGTAGGCTCAGGGAGAAGGGCTATGATGCCACTCCGACCCTCTTCTCTCCCACGGGTTTCAGGAGCAATGCGCCTCTCAGCGAGATCTTGTCGTCTTTCCTTCCCTGATTACTTTGTCCAACCAGTTATCCATTATAGCGCATGTGCCTGGCTCCACGCTGTTGCCGGGCTCACACTGATCTATTTGTGGACACACCGTACAGGGGAGGTCTATTATGCTCTCAATGTTTATGAGAATTGAGCCCTCTTTCTTGTTCCTCTGCAAAACCACAAGACGGAAGGTCCTCCGACCGTTCATAGTGACCTCCTCCCTCCCCACGAGACCCCTCTTTATGAGCCTCTGTACGAGCCTCGAGCCCTCCCTGCTGTCCAGGCTCAACATTTTCCACAGCTCGCTCTGCAGTACAGAGCCCTTCGACTTGATCAGTTGGATTGCTTTCTCTTCATAAGACTCCAGCTGTCGCACCAAAGCCTTACACCTTATATATCATGTAATACGGAACAGCGGAGGCTAAAAAGTCCTATCCGAGCTCCTGAGAAGAGGGAAATCTGTGCTGAACACCATCAAGGGATTACTAGAGCTTGGCCGAGTGCCGAACGCGATAGCAGGGACTCTCGCTATCTTCCTGGGCGCTTCTGTCATATCTGGCTCTCCTCCCACCATGTTCTCCCCCTACGAGTTCATAGCCATATCGCTCATAGCTATGCTAGTTTCGTTCTCCGTCATGACGGTGAACGACATAATGGACCTGGAGGCAGACAGGGTGAACGCTCCGTGGCGCCCGCTTCCCTCTGGCAGGGTGAGCGTGAGGGCTGCCTGGGCAGCCTCTATCTTCTATGTGCTAGCAAGCCTGCTCCTCTCCCTAACCCTCGAGCCTGTGCCCCTCTTCTTCCTCCTTACGCTGTCCTTCCTCGTAGCGGCCAACCTCTACAATGTAGGAGGGAAGAGGGCGTTTCTCCTCGGTAACCTGCTGGTAGCCCTCCTCACCTCCTTCCCTATAGCTGTCGGAGCCGTCCTGGCAGCACTCAGGCTCGAGGACTATAGACAAGATCTACTCGCGAGAGCTCTGCTCTACACCCTCATGGCCTTCCTTTCAGTGCTAGCGAGGGAGATTGCAAAGGGGATACCAGATGTGGAGGGAGACAGGAAGGCAGGAGTGAGAACCATAGCAAACGTGTATGGGGAAGGGTTTGCTGCAACTTTAGCGGCACTCCTCTACGGCCTCTCTATTGCGGTAAGCTTCCTCCCTCCCCTACTCGATCTGGTGGACGCTGTAGCATATCTAGCTATAGTTCTCCCCGTGAACTTGATGGTGGCTCTCGAGGCGGCGAGGTTAATGAGAAGGCCTACCAAAGAGGTGGCGCTCTCTCACAAGAAGAGGATACTAGGACTGATGGTTCTCTCTATGATAGGCCTATACCTAGGGGCCGCCTATCACGAGCCTTATAAGCCCCAGAGGTGAGGAGGAGGAGTGAGTTGGAGCTAGTTTTCGAGATAGAGCCGGTAAAGAGCAGGGAAAAGCTGGAGAGCAGGCTCAGGAGGCTAGAGGGTATTGCCGACTGGATAGACATACCCGATTCACCTCTGGGGACGGCTCTCTTCTCCTCTCCCCTCGCAAGCTGCATGAGCAAGGGGATATCGAGCCTCAAGGTTCTGTCCCACATAAGAGTGATAGACGTTAATCGGATAGCTCTAGAGGCAACTCTCAGGGGCCTTGCCCTCTGCGGCGTAGAGGGCGTTGTCTTCCTCAGAGGAGACATTGTGGACAGCGTCACAGTGATAAGGGATGTGGGACCTGAGGAGGCCGTGAGGGTTACTAAAAACCTCGGGCTCCCCCTGCTTGCGGGGCTGACGCTTAGCCTCAGGAAGAGCGCCGAGGAGATAGAGGCAAGGCTCAGGGCAGGAGCTGACATATATCTGGTGCTCAACCTCTCGGAGAGCACTCTCGAGAAGCTGGAGAGCGCAGTAAAGCTGGCAGCAGGAAAGATGGTGATACCGTACTTGGTGCTGCTCAGCGAGAAGAACGTGGAGAAACTCCGTCCCCTCCTGGGCAAGACCCCCCTCTACAGCCCAGAGGGGGCCCTGAAGCTAGCAGAGGCCATCGCTAGCCTCTCCTACCCGCCCAGCGGCCTCCTCATATCTTCCCCGGGTGACTTCGAGGCTGGTGCGAAGTTCGTGGAGGTTCTCAGGAAGAGGTAGTACTACCTTCGGCCCTGCTTTTGAAAAAGAGGGG
This sequence comes from Acidilobaceae archaeon, assembly GCA_025058835.1. Taxonomy (GTDB): domain Archaea; phylum Thermoproteota; class Thermoprotei_A; order Sulfolobales; family Acidilobaceae; genus DSZV01. Next base: position 325,203 of record JANXEI010000002.1, on the reverse strand, counting down.
AGAGCATATTATGGGGAAGGGCCCTGACCATAAAGGTGATCTTCGGGAGCTCAGAGGACATGAGAGAGCTGCCAGACTCCAGCGTGAGCCTCGTCGTAACCTCTCCCCCCTACTTCAACGCCCCCTTTGACTTCCCCAACATGTTTGCAAGCTACGACGACTTTCTACAGATGATCAGCCGCGTGGGTAGGGAGATTGCAAGAGTGCTCCAGCCGGGGAGGATAGCCTCATTTGTCACGCAGGACGTTAGGATAGGGGGGAAACTATATCCCATAGTTGCAGACATAATCACGCTTATGACCAAGGAGGCAGGGCTGATCTACCAGGAAAAGATAATTTGGAAAAAGCCCGAGGGATATGTGAGGATAAGCAGGAGGAGCGGAGTCCTCGTGCAACGCCCCTATCCGATGTACTATTACCCTGATAACGTGTTCGAGGAGCTCCTGGTGTTCAGGAAACCTGGCACCTTCCCCCGCTCTCAAGTGCTGGAGGAGGTGAGGAGTAAGAGCAAGATAGACTTGGAAAGGTTCCTCAAGGAGAAGTGGTACCTATCGATATGGGAGATCGCCAACGTCCTCCCCTCCGAGAGGTGGAGCAGCTACTCGCCTTTCCCGGAGGAGCTGGTAGACAGGTTGATTAGGCTCTACAGCTATGTGAGCGAGACAGTACTAGATCCTTTCCTTGGCACGGGCACCACCTGTCTAGTGGCAGCAAGGCTCGGGAGGAGGTGCGTGGGGTACGAGGTGGACCTGGAGCTAGCGGAGGCAGTCAGGGAGAGGCTCGGGGAAGTGGAGATAAAGGTGCGGGAGGACGCGAAAAGGCTCAGGAGCTCTCTGAACGAGGAGATCAAGAGGAGGCTAAGGGCCTAGGCTTGCTTCCTCCTAAGCTCCTGCACCTTCAGGGCTATGCTCTTCAGCACCTCTCCCTTTGACCCCCTCTTGTCCACAACCACCCTTAGCCTCTCCTCCCACCAGGCCCTCGAGTAGGCTTTCTCCTCCACCTGGGGGTTCAGGCCGAGGAGCTTTGCTGCCTGGACTATCTCCTCCACAGTGGGCCTCCTCACAGAGAGCTCCTTTGCCACCCTCCTCCCCTTGCCCCTGCTGGCTGCCTCATCTAGATAGGAGGGCCAGATGACTACCCTCCTCCCCTTGAACTCCCTAGAGCTCATTTCCTCTCTAGGAGGACTGCGTTAACTGTCCCGTCCTGCCCCGGACGGGAGGTGACCACGGCCTTACCTAGGCTCGTCTCTATGATGGCTCCCTTGACTATAACTCCCTTCCTTGCGTACTCCCTGTTAGCTGGCACCTCCAGCACCCTTATCACCCTTACCTTCTCTGTCCTCCCAGTCTTGGGGTCTGACAGGCTCGCGAATGACACCCTCACCGCTCTAGCTTTCACGTTGCCCCCTCTTGCCCTCTCAAGCCTGATCTCCATTTTGTCCGAGAGCTTAGTGTCCGTGGGGAGGCTGCCCGTGAGGGCCTTCCTCTTGACCTTGTAGTTCCTCCCTACGGTCCTACCTCCTCCCCTCTTCACGTCCCTCTCGTGGTAGACTGGCAAAGCCGTTCCCCCTTCTCCCCCGGAGGAGGAGCTAATAAGTTAATCTCCCAGGTAATCTTCGCCCTTCCACCGCTCGTATATGTCGACCTCTATGCCGAGGGCGTCGAGTATCTTACCTACTCCGAAGTCCACGAAGTCCTCTACTCGCTTCGGCTTGATGTAGAAGGATATAGTGAGAGGGACTACGAGAGCTCCCATGGTGCTTAACCTCAGCAAGTTCCTCAGCTCTGCCTCCCCCAGAGGGGTTTCTCGAGGCGCTACCACCAGCTTCCTCCTCAGGCGCAAGATAGCTAGGGCAGCTCTGCTCGCCAGCGTAGTGGAGATCCCGTTAGCTATCAGCCCTACGGTTTTCATGCTGGCAGGAGCTATTATCATCGCATCTGGCTGATTGCTAGAGCTAGCGAGGGGAGAGGTCATGTCTCTATCGCTGTACACCTTCGAGTATCCGGAGAGCACCTCTCTGAAAGCCTTGGGCTCCAGGCCCTCCTCGTGCTGGGCAACCTCATATGCTCCATCTGAGACTATGATCCCTCTTATCTCCACCCTCGACGAGAGGACCTCCAAAAGCCTGAGGGACACCCTAACGGCGCTTGAGCCCGTGATCGCTACGGAGACGCTCCTGACCTCCACCCCTATCCCCTGAGGAGAAGGGCAAGGCTGCCCACGTAAGGTATCTTCACGGGAAAGCCGAGGAACTCTATGACGACCCCTACTACCAGATCGTCGGGAACCCCATAGACCGTTCTCCCTGGCACAGCGCACCTCTGACTTCCCGGATCTGGGAACGGGTTGTTGTCGCCTTGGGTGACGTAGCACTTCATCCCGTCCAGCGAGTAGACATCTATGACCCTGTGGATCACGTAACCCCCGCCGGAGCGAAAGACTATTATGTCGCCCTTCCTCACATCGTTGCTCTTTATGATGAACACCAGGTCGCCGCTGTGAAGGGAGGGCTCCATGCTCCCTCCGCTTACCGCAGCCATGCCACCGCCTGCTGCTCTGAAGATCAGGTATAGAGCTATCAGGAGGGCTAGGGCTGCGAGGCTCTGCCTGTCCTCGAGCAGCTTACTGATCGAGTGCTTCAACTTCGCTCCCCTCCAGCCTCCATCGAGAGTAGAGGACTAGGGCAGAGAGGAGGAAGAGGACGGCAGAAAGGAGTATCATATATGTGCCATAACCCTCGTAGAGAAGGTAAAGGGTGGACTTGAACTCCCTCGCTGCCTCAAAAGTCAGGACCCCTCCCGAGGTGCTCACAGAACCCCTCTGGGGGAGGGAGGGCAGTATCTCATCTGTGATCACCCTCATGATGGAGAAGAGGAGAGACATGCTGAGAGCAGAGGAGAAGGCAGAGACTACAACGCTCTCCATGTAGAGCTTCTCTCTGAACGAGACGTAGGCAAAGACTGCCAGAGCCGAAAAGAGCAGAGAGGAAACGATCAGGACCATCATCACAAGGGAGATGAGGGAGATGCTGCCAAGAGGTCTTATTTCAACTCTGCTGCCAGCAACCGTTAGCTCATAGCTTGAGATGCCGAGATAACCCGACATCAGCCATCCCTCGTATACTAGGAGAGGAACGAAGTAGTGTGCTATTCCGATCAGAGAGGAAGCGACTGACAAGAGGATGGCTAACGCTGCAATGGCTCTCCTCCTCCTGAAAGAGAGCTCCAAAAGCCTATCTAGCTGTGAGCTCAACCTTCTGCCCCCTCTCCGCGCCTAGGAAAGAATAAAATATCGATGCTTCCACTCTCCCCCTGCCGAACTGCCTTACGTCTATGGACAGCTCCTGGAGGGGCTGGAGCGTAATCCTCTCTCTCTTCAGCAGCTGGAGAGATGCAGTATCCCTGAGCTCCAAGGTTACCTCCAGCTTAACTGGGTTGGGGTTCCTGACGATCACAGAGCTCCCGTTAGCTCTGAGAGTTGGTTCCTCCCAGGTCAAGAGCACAGTGTAGGAACCGCTCAGCCGCCCCTTGTCCAGCTGGCTGGTGCAGGAGATCCTAAAGCTGTCCCCCACCCTCGCCGGCACGGAGAGGAGGAAAGGTCTCTCTGCCGCCTTCCTGCTGTACAGCGAGTCGAAGAGGGCTGAGGGGACGTCCACCTCTATGACGGAGCCCTTCACTGAAGCGTTGACCTCGCCCAGGCCCGGTATCTCGCAGGACGAGGAGAGCAGTTTGTAGTCCCCAAGGGTGAGGTTGATCTTCGCCTTGCTCTCCTTCATGTCTAAGCTCACCCTCCCAAGCTCTACGCCCGGTATCTGATAGACGATCCTTGCCTGATCTACGTAGAGAGTGGAAATCGCCACCAGGTCCACTGTTAGGAGAAGGGCAGCGGCAGCGAGCACCAGCCTTATAGGCGGTCGCCAGGCCCATATGGCTAGGAAGGCCGTCAGCGGCGCTCCGATAGCTACGAGCAGCCAGAGAGCGAGGGGGATCTCCAGGAACACCCTGTACGCCCTGCCCTCTGCTCGAGGATCTTCTACTAGCTCGCACCCGCTCCTCAAGAGATCTACGCAGGAGAGGTACGGCCCCTCTCCGCCAAGCGGAACATAGGTGGCTATCCCGAGAAAAGGGGGGCCTCCCGATGGCCCGACTATGGCTATGGGCAGCCAGAGCAGCTTCCCAGCAACGAGGGCCACGAGCACTACAGCTAGAGCCGTTAGGGCTAGCCTCAACAGGTCAGCAAGAGTTACCCCTCCCAATCAAATCGCCAGGAAAGGTGTTCAGAAAAAGGGCTAAAAAGAGTTGGTCTCTAGGGCGCCTCGTTCTCCTGCGAGACGTAGAACTCCAGAGCAAAGTTTGCTGTGCCTGAAGCTCCTGCAGCCGTGTCGAGCCAGAGGTCCAGCCTCAGGGCCTCGCCGGAAGCCAGCATGACATAGAGAGAGGAGCCGCTGTTCTTTAGGTCTATCATACCTACATATTGTCCACCTGGGAACTTGTAGAGCCTGAGCTCCGCCGCATCAAAGTTCACGCCGCTTATAATGTTCTTCACCCTTATGAACACGTGAACGTTGTCCGTGTAACCGTTGCCGTAGTATCCGAAGGCATAGAAGTCCTTGATCCACCAGGTGCCGCTGGTAATGGGCACTGTCACAGAGATGGACTCATACAAATTGAAGGTATTGCCTCCATGAGTGTACTGGCAGACCACAGCGCCTGGGGTCACCGTTATACTGTTAGGGCCATATGTAGGAGCGTCGTAGTTCGTTCCTAGATCGGGGAGGGGGTTGTCTGCTTGCTCTGCCCTCTCCGTGTAAAAGCCGGTGCATGCAGCTCCCTGGGCATTATTTGGCGGTGCAACCTGAACGGTACCGTCGAGCCACCTGTAGGCGTATGCGGTTGCGTTAGCTACGACTACCAGCAACACGAGTGCTAGAGCCGTAGTTAGCCAATACCTGCTCCTCATTTCTGATCCATGGAAAAAGAGGGAGAGGGGGTATAAAAAAGTTATAGTCTGTATCTAAGGTTATTCGTGCTGCTCGTTGCTGGGCGATACGGCGAAGTCAATCCTGAAGTCAGCGTTCTGCACCTGGCTGTTTGACTCTATGTAGAGGCTCAGCCTGAAGGCGCCGTTTGCTGGGAGAGCGATGGGCTGCGTGAAGCCTGACGGAACCTTGAGGTCTAGGTTAGCCACCTGCTGGTTGTTCTGTGCGTTGTAGACGAACAGCCTTGCCTCTACAATTCCGGCGGCTTCATTGAGTGCATTGGCTACCCTGAAGCTCACGTAGACCTGGCCGGGGTCGTTCGGGTTCCTCTGGTAGTAGCCGAAGCCGTAGAAGTCCTTTATGTACCAGTTACCCACGGTGAGCGAGAAGGAAGCCTGTATGGACTCATAGAGCGCGTACTGCCTGTTGTTGTGGAGCCACCTGCACTCGACGGCTCCGGGAGTTACTTGGATGCCCTGGCCCACAAATGTGGGAGCGTTGTAGTTGGTGCCGGCAGATGGCAGGTTAATGCCCTCCTGAGCGGCGCTGGAGTAGAAGCCTGTGCACAGGATGCCCCTTGCCTGATCTGGGTCGTCCTGAAGTATGTTTACCTGACCTACTAGCCACCTGTAGACGAATGCTGTAGCGTTGGCTGATATGGCGAGGGCTACCAGCAACAGAGCCGCTGCTACTACATATCTATTCCTCATATTCCTCATCTCTCATCTCCACTCGAATAGGGGCGATATGTCATATATAAATCTTATAGTCACTCTGTTGAGGCAAGGAAGAACACTCTAGATCTGCCCACCTTCTTCTCCTCTACCATCCCATATGCCTTGAGCGTGCCGAGATGCCACTCTAGCACTGCCCTCCCTACCCCTGTCCTCTTTTGCAGGTCAGAGAAGCTCTGAGGCGAGGCTTTGAGGGCCTCTAGAATGGCAATTCTGACAGGGTGCGACTCTATGTCCTCCCTCGTGAGAACTCCGCGCTTCCGAAGCCTCATGAAGAACACGGCAATGATGGCTCCAGTCTCGGCCAGTCTAGCAGAGATCTCTCTGTGGGCAAGGGCTGCTATGCCCAGAGCTGCGGCGGCAGAGAGCAAGACCATTGACATCAGCGCCTGCTCTTCCCTCTTCATAAGGGGCTCCAGAGCCAGCCTCAGAGAGCCCTCGTCGCCCTCCCAGCAGAAGCGCTGCAGTAGGTCGCTCCTCAACAGTCGCTCCGAGTGGAGATCAAGCACATCAGAAGAGGCATAGAGCACTGTGTCCCTGGCAACTTCCAGCACGGCTTGCTTTAGTTGGGGCTCGGGGGGGTATGCAGAGATCAGCGCTAGCTTTGTCCTAGAGCTAAGCTGTTTCAGGTCGGCCGGCATCGCGATAGGGTAATCTAGCCACCCTCTCTCCTTGGCGTAAAGGAGGGCCTCGTGAGAGCAGGTGTCGAGGGGCACTAGCACCACCTCCTCGGCAACCGCTGCTAGTGCTGTCGCCACTACGATCGCGAGGATCGCGATTTTCCCCGCCATGGGGATCACCCGTTCTGGCTGTTAAGGTATGCTCCTATCCTGAACCTCTCAACGCCAGGAACGGTGACGTTGAGGTAAATCCATACCTCGAAGGAAGTGGTGCCCGTGGGGACTAAAAGGACCACTCTGCCCCCATCCCTAATCGAGAGCTCGTAGACCTTCCCGTTACCCCTAAGGAGGGCCCTCAAGTCTGCTCCCTCGACCCCCTCCTCAACGTACATGGTTACCAGGCGCGGGACTGTTGTGCTAACGTAGATTTTCCCCACTTTTATCATATAAGCACCTGGAGGTAATAAAGCGAATACCTTCAGGCTCTCGAAAACGTCCTCCCCCACGCTCCTACACACTACCTTTCCATTCGCCAGCACGCTAACGTCTAGACCCTCCACTACCCCCGGTTGAAACCCGAAGCAGAGGTGGCTCTCGTCGAAAGACGGATAAACTCTTATTATAAGCGGGGCCCTATACGTCAAAGTATTGAAGTTAATCAGAGCTAGCAGCACCGCTAGGAGCAGAGCTACAGCAGCTCTCCTGTCCATAGGGCCCCTCGTTATCCCATCTACTTCCCTCTTTAAGCTTTATAGTCTATACATGCAGGAGGACAGCTTAATTGGGAAGGAGGACCGTAAAGAGACAGGGAAGATCTGTGGAGTACGACCCTGACGAGCTTAGAAAGATAGCAGAGAGGGCAGCCCTCGAGGCTGCAAAGCTACTCAGGGAGAACGTCTGTAGCTCGAGCTTCACGAGAGGAGTGGGAGGAGACTCAATAAGGGCTGACGTGATTGCTGAGGATTACATAATAGATCTCATCACAAGAGAGGGGCTCGAGTTGAGGATAGTCTCTGAAGAGAGGGGGAACCTCGGGGAGGGGGAGCTAAGGGCCATAATAGATCCTCTCGATGGGAGCTCTAACTACGCTGCCTGCATCCCCATAGCCTCCGTCTCCATTGCGTTCGCAGTGGGCCCAAGGCTGAGGGACGTGGTTGCCGGCGCTGTGGCGCCGGTCTTCCACGGCGATCTCTTCTCCTTCGCCAGGGGGAGGGGATGTCCTCTGGAGAGAGGGCAGAGGGACCATGAGGTAGTAGTGTTGTACTCCGAAGACCCAGAGTCCTTCTCCTCCCTCCTCAAAGTGATCTGGAATAGGCTGAGCAACGCCAAGATCAGGAACTTGGGGAGCGCAGCCTTGGAGATAGCTTACGTTGCTGCAGGCAACCTAAAGCTCTTTGCTGACGCGAGGGGGAGCCTCAGGAACGTGGACGTGGCAGCCTCCCTCGGCCTCCTGAGGGAGTGCGGGGGGGAGGCATATGGGAGGGAGGGAGCCGTCGTTGACGGGAGCACGGACAGGGTGGAGGTGGTGGGTGACGTGATAGCTTCCCTCGACAAGGAGTTCGCGCTAGCTGCCTCCCTGAGCCTTCCGCGGGTGCGCGGAAGTTGAAAGTCAGAGGTTACCTCGTAGAGGGCTTCGTGCTCGTAGTAGATCTCGACTCTTCCGTAAAGCTGTACTCTTCTGCCTTCTTCGGCACCCCCCTCGGCGTGGAAAAACCGAAAGGCGGAGAGAGGGTCCCCCTCAGGCTGAGCCTTCCCGAGGCCCTATACCTAGCAGAGAGGGGAGAGCTGGAGGTGCTCGACGAGAAGGGAGAAGAGGTGAGTCTAGAGAGGCTGAGAGAGCTCGTAAACTCCACGAGGAGAGGGGCAGCAGTATACGCAGTCTACAAGGATCTCAGGAGCTCTGGCCTCGTGGTGAGGTCGGGGCTGAAGTTCGGCGCTGACTTCATAGTCTACAGGCTGGGACCCGGGCTGGAGCATGCACCTTACATAGTTCATGTGAGCGAAGAGGGGGAGAGAGTAGATCCTGCGGACATAGTGAGGGCGAGCAGAGTGGGTCACAGCGTCAGGAAGTCCTTCGTCATGGCCTTCCCGCGGCGTGGGAGAACGGAGTACTTAGTCCTGAAGTGGGTCAGGCTATAAGGAGATCTCTGCTCTCTCAATCGCTTCCGCTACCTCCCTTACCCACTTGCCCGCCACCTTGCTGATCTCTGCGATTGCCTCCCTCCTACTAACCCCGAGCTTTTCCGATATATACGGGACTTTCTCCCTCAGCCTGTTCAGCGCTTCCTCATGGATCTCACAGAGCCCGCTAGTCCTGGCCTCCCTTCCGCACACCTTACACTTCCTCTCGACTCTCCTAGCTCCCTCCGCTAGGGCTATCCTCTCAGCCACCTTCTCCAGCCTCTCCCTGTAGGCCTCTACTGCCTCCCTCACCGATCTTTCGGCCTCCTTCAGTACATCTGCTTTCCTCAGCTTCCCCTCCCTGATTGCCTTCACCTTCTCCTCGAGAGACCTCGTGAGCTCCACGGAGGTGAGCTGTGGGAAGGCCTCTTTCAGGACCGAGGCCACGAGGTAGCCGAGGTCCGTGACGACAGAGCCCTCCTCCCCCATCTTGAGATATCCCCTCTCGTATAGCACCTCAACTCTATCTGCCCTCGTGGCCTCTGTTCCTATGCCCACCTCTTCCATCCACTTCAGCAAAGAGATCTTGGATATGCTTTCTGGGAAGGAGCTCCACCTCAGGGAGAGCTCTGCACCCTCTACGCTCACCCGCTCTCCTACTGAGAGCTGGGGAATAGGCCTTTCGCTCGGGTGGCTGAAGCGATAGTAATGCATCCACCCCTCAGAGACCACAGATGTACCTCTTGCGCTGTAGTTCCTCCCCTCCTTGTCCTTCAGCAGCGCCTCGCTAGTTCTCAAAATTGCATCCACAGAGAAGGCCGCGAGGAACCTGCGCACTATGAGGTCGTAGATCTTCCAGTGGTCCTCGCTCATGTCCTTCGAGGGCACCTCCCCAGTAGGATGTATAGCAGGGTGAGCAGGGTCGTCCTCCTTTCCTTGCACCGGCCTCAAGTTCCCGCCCGTTTCCCCTAGCAGCCGTCTCACCAGCTCTGAGTACCTGCTTATCTTCCCGATTCCTGCCAAGATATGCCCGAAGTCTATTGTTGAGGGCAACTTCTGGCTGTTGGTCCTGGGATAGCTTATGAGGGCCTCTAGATAGAGCTCTTCTGCTATCCTCTGCGTCCTGGAGGGGGACATCTTGTATATCCTCGAGGCCTCCTTCTGAAGGTCCCCTAGGTTGAAGGCTGGGGGAGGCCTCCTGCTGACCTCCTTTTCCTCGAAACTCGCAACGACCAGGTAGCCGGCTCCCAGCACATCCTCCCTCGCCCTCCTCCCCTCGAAAGCAGAGGGGAAGCTGGCAAAGGCGACGAAGGGGTTGTCCTTCCTGAGCTGGACATGTAGCAGGAACTGTGGCTCGGGCACGTAGAGGTTCTTCTCCCTCCACCTCCTAGCTGCCTCCACCAAGGTCGGGCTCTGCACCCTCCCTGCGCTGAGGGAGACCCTCTTCCCCGTCCCTCTCCGGTAGGCTTCCATCAGAGCCCTCGAGACGTTTATCCCCCATATCCAGTCCAGCTCGTGCCTTGCCATGCCCGCCTCTGCCATCTCCCAGTCCAGGGGGTGGAGCCTCTCGAATGCCCTCCGGATGTCCTGGGGAGTGAGGGCGGAGAACTTAGCTCTCTTCGCCCTCTTCGGGTCCCCGAACTTCATGATGATCTGGAAGCAAATGAGGCTCCCCTCCACATCGTAGTCACATGCGCTTATGAACTCTGAGGCGTAGGGCAGCGTCTTCTTCAGGAGCGAGAAGGCCTTCTGTCTATGCCCCTCGCCTCTGGGCCTCCAATAGTAATCGAAGACGGGGAATCCCCGAACCTTTGTGGAGATCTCGAACAAGTGGCCAGAGCTCGGGAGAACAGCATAGGTCCTGCCCCCCCTCTCGAAAACCCAGTAGGAGATCCCGCTGTCGTAGCACCTCTTTGGGTAGCCGCTCAGGGCTCTAGCGATCTTCTCCCCCGCCTTCGGCTTCTCTGCTATTATGGCTACGAAGCCCTTCGGTAAACGACAATCCAAAGCGTTACACCGGCAAGGGGATGGTGAGCACGAAGAGGATCCCGTAGAGCAAGGCCACCACGAAGCTGACCTTGCCGCTCCCCTCTATCATGAGGGCGGGTCCCGGATGCCTGCCGCCGGAGAGGAAGAAGAGGAGCAGGGCTAGGAGTGCGAAGAGCATAAAGTTCGGGTTCAGTATCGCCAGCACAACGAGACCTACGATGAAGGCCCTGCTCACGAACCAGTGAGCCCTAGCCCCTGCTACCCCCCTTACTACATGACCTCCGTCAAGCATGGCAACCGGTATCAAGTTGAGGAACGTTACAAAGAACACCACATAGGACGCGAAGGCAAGAGAGCTAAGGAGCACGTATCCGCCCTCAGAATAGAAGAGGGAATAGATCAGCACGAACGAGAGGGGGATGAGGTTGAGGGATATGGTGTCCTCCGGGAGCTCAGCGGCGGGAACGGAGGTGGAGAGGCCGTAAATTGCAAGCGGAAGCGCTGCGAGGTAGCCAGCTAGGGGTCCTGCTATGGCCATGAGAGAGAGGGCATCTGCAGAGGGCGGGAGCCAGCGGAGGTTGATCACAGCGCCAAAGGTGCCGAGAAAGCCCAGCTGGAGCGGAGGGGCTGGGACGAGGTAGGGAAGGCTGGAGGGGGTAGAGTAGAGCCTCATGAGGCTCCAATGGCCTAGCTCGTGGAGCAAGAGGGGGACGAGGAGCCCTAAGGTGTAGGCAAGCGGGCTCCAAGAGATCCCTCCTGCTCCCTCTATCCTCTCCCCTGCAGCAGAAAGGGCAAGGCCCGAGAGGAAAACGGTGAAGAAAGTCATAGCTGCAAGAACTATGTATATCGTTAAGTTGTCCTTGTTCTTCCTCTCCAACACATAGAGGGTGAGCCCCCTCTGGTCCCTCTGGAGAGCTGGGTAGCAGCCCACGGAGGTGAGCCTTGGGTAGAGCCTCTCCAGAGCCTCCCTCAGGTTCCCCCTCCTTGGCAGCCCGAGGGAGAACTCTGCCCTGCTCTCCAAGACGTTCTCCGTCAGGACCTCGAAGGTCTCATGGACGACAGCACGGCAGACCTGGATGTTACTCAATCTTCCCTACCACTTCTTTCGTTACCTTCACTAAAAGGGATAAAGGTATGCTCTGCCTCTGTCCAGAGCTCGTGTACCTAAGGATTGAGATGGGGAGGAGTCCCATCTCTACCTCTTTCTTCGCTATCTCCACAGGGTCCGAGGTGCCCAACTGCTCAGGGGGGAGGAGGGGCGGAGCGCCCCTGCTTATCTGCAGGGCTCTGATAGAAATTATTCGAGCCCTCTCGAACCTCGTGAGCTTCGGCGGCCCCACCTTGATCTCCTCCCTTATCCTAGGGTATGCACTGTAGGCCTCCATTCTCTCTCCCCTCCTTCCCTTGCTCCTATGCCTTAATGCTTAGCCCTGCCAAACCTCTCGTGAGCCCTTGCCAAGTGACCGGCAGCAATTGCAGCAAGGAGGTTCAGCTCCCCTGCCAAGACTGCCGCTGCTAGCACTTCTGCAAACTTCAGGGCATTTGTCCCAGGCGGCTCTCCGCCCCCTGCAACGCCCATCAGGCTGAGGGCCTCCCTCTGGGTCGGGAGCCTTGTCCCGCCGCCCACAGTTCCCACCTCAAGGCTCGGCAGGGTTACAGAGATGTAGAGGTCCTCCCCCCTCAACTCCGTCCAGGTGTAGCCCATGCTGCTCTCCACTACCTGCGCAGCGTCCTGGCCTGTGGCTAGGAACACTGCTGCCACTATGTTGGCAAAGTGAGCGTTGAAGCTCCCGCTCCCTGCTGCGGCGCTCCCAAGTAGGTTCTTTGCCGCGTTAACGTAATGGATCAGTTCTGGCTCTGTCCTCAGGACCTCCCGGACGACCTGCGATTTGATGAGGGCCTCTGCAATCACGTACTTGCCCCTCCCCAACAGCCTGTTAATGGCAGCAGGCTTCTTGTCTGAGCACATGTTGCCGCTCAGCGCAATACACTTGGCCTCCCCGTCGTAGTTCTCCTCCACGTACTTGCATATCCTGTCGCTCGCAATGGTGGCCATGTTCATCCCCATCGCGTCCCCAGTGCCATAGACTAGTCTCAGCCAGACCAGGTTCCCTACGACGTAGGGCTGCACCTCTCGCAGCTCCCCATGCCTAGTGGTCTCCTTCGCAGCGGCCCTGAGGGCCTCCACGTTAGCCTCTGCCCACTTCTTGAACCTGAGGGCCTCCTCCACGCCGGGGGTCCAGAACAGGGGGGCCCTCGCCATGCCGTCCTTCACTACTCTTGCCTTCGCCCCTCCGCTCATCGTTATTGCCTTAGCTCCCCTGTTCACGCTCGCCACGAGAGCTCCCTCTGTGGTTGCTAGCGGCACATAGAACTCCCCTCTCGCGTATTCCCCCTCTACTTTCAAGGGGCCCGCTACTCCTACAGGGATCTGGACAGCGCCAATGGGGTTCTCTATGTTTCTCCCGTAGAGCTCCTTGAAGTCCAAGACGGTGCTGCCGAGCGCCGAGAGGCTGACGTTTAGCTTCCTCTCCAGGTACTTCCTCCTCACTAGAGCTGCCAGGTTAGGGTTGCCAAGCTGATCCTCCAGCTTGCTGAAGGAGAGCTCTCCCCTCTCCAGCATGAAAACCTTCTCTTCGATCCCTTCCAACTCACATCACTGGCCTGAACTTTAAGCCATATACTATGACTCCCCTCTCCCCTGCCTCCCCTATCCTCCTGAACACTGCCTCTACGTGCATGCCGCTCTTTACCTCCTCCGGCGTCACGTCCACAATCTCTCCCACGAGCCTCGTCACGCCCAGGTCGATGAGGCCTACGATAACTGGGCTCCTGTCGCGAGACTCCTCGTCCACTGCGTACACAACGCTATAGCTGATCAGCCTTCCTACCTTAGGCAGCTCTACCTCCTCTGCTTCTCCGCCGCAAGGGCAGGAGAAGATCTTGGGATAGTAAACTTCCCCGCATGACTTGCACTTGCTCCCCACGAGCCTATACCTGTGCACTCTAGACCTCCAGACCACCGGAGGCGTCCTGACCATTCTCTACAGCACCCCCCTCAAGTATGCAACGTAAGCGCTAGAGCCGAAGCCGTTAACTGAGACTGCTAGACCTCTCTTTGCTCCCTCGACCTTCAGCCCCGGGAAGCTGCCCGCCAGCTGCAGCGCCACCTCCGCCAGCTGGTACACTCCAGTCGCCCCAATGGGATGGCCCCTTGCCTTCAGCCCCCCGCTGGGGTTGACGGGCAACTCGCCGTTGGGAGAGAAGCGGCCAGAAGCGACTGCCTCCGCTGCCTTCCCCCTCTCCTCTAGCCCCATCGACTCTAGCACCATGAGGGCAGTTATGGTAAAGGAATCGTGGAGCTCCACCAGGTCTACCTCTCCCACCTGGTACCTCTCAGAGAGCCTGTTGAAGGCAAGCGCGAGAGGCTCGATGAACAGAGGATCCTCGCTCCAGGCCACGCTAGCAGGGCCTACTGCTGACTCTACCGCGACCAGCTCTGCCAGCGCATCTCTAGGCTTGGACTCCAAGAGAACTGCAGCAGCACCGTCGCCGAGGGGGAAGCTGTCCATGAGAGTGATGGGGTCTGCCATAGGCATGGCCTCGAGGACCTTCTCCGGAGCTATTGCAAAGCGCAGCATGGCGTAGGGGTTATGCTTCGCGTTGCTATGCATAAGGGCAGGCCAGTGGGCCATGGTGAGCCTGTCAACTCCATACCTCTCCATGTAAAGCCTCATGAGAATGCCAGCAACGCTCCCGAAGCCAGAGCTGTAGGTCGATATGCTCTCGTCATACAGAAGGGAGAGGTGAGCGTAAGTCTCTGCAGAGGGGAAGTTCGTGAGCTTGTCCACGCCGACCACCAGCACTCGAGAGGCCTTGCCCTTGAGGAGGGCAGATGCCATCTCTGCCGCAGCAAGCCCAGAGGCTTCGCCAGCCTCCACGTTCAGGGCCCTCGTGCCCTTCAGCCCAAGGGCAGAGGCCAGGTGAGCCCCCAGGTCTAGTTGGGGTTCTTGCAGATAGGAGAGGCTAGAGGCCACGATCACGTAATCCACTCCGTCAACCCCCTCGAGCGCCTTCCTCGCAACGCCCGCTGCCAGCTCCCTCACTCCTTTCTCATAATGCCTGTCCACCTTCTCCATTGCAACCCTGGTCACGAACACTTCACTTCACCAGGATCCTCCTCATCTTTACGTACTCTGAATAGCTTATGTTCCTCTTGTTCTTTATGTAGTGATCAACAGAGGGAGCCCTCCCCCTCCTCTCCTCTATCGCCTCGGTAACGACAATGCTGTAAGCATCGCTCCCAGCACCGCTACCAAATGGAGCTACAAGGATCCTCTCGCCGGCCTTGGCATGGTCCAGGACTCTGGAGAGGCCTATCAGAGCGCTCCCATTGTAAGTGTTCCCGATCTGAGGCGTCACAAGGCCGACTTTCATCTGCTCCTGCCTGAAGCCGAGCATCTCTCCCACCCTCACTGGGAACTTCCCGTTGGGCTGATGGAACACTGCATATGAGAAGTCAGAAGGCCTAAGGCCTAGCTCCCCGAGCAGTCCCTTCACAGCTTCAGTTATGTGCTTAAAGTAGGCGGGCTCCCCCGTAAACCCTTCGCCGTGGCTAGGGTAAGGGGCCCCCTCGCGCCTCCAGAAGTCGGGGGTATCTGTAACGTATGTGAAGCTCCCCTCAAACACGGCAGCGGCTCCCTCTGCCCTCCCGAGCACAAAGGCTGCAGCCCCGCTGGAAGCTGTGAACTCCAGCACGTCCCCCGGGCTCGCCTGGGCCGTATCGCTCCCCACTACCAGAGTGTACTTGAGCATCCCTGAGGCGATGAGGCCTATCGAGGCCCTCATGCCCTCGCTCGCAGCCCTGCAGGCGAACTCGAGGTCGCTAGCCATAGTTATGGGCGTTATGCCGAGGGCCTCTGCAATTATGGTAGCGCTCGGCTTCACAGCATAGGGCTTGGACTCGGAGCCGAAGAAGACAGCCCCTATCTCCTCTCCTCTCACGCCAGCCCTCTTGATAGCGTTGAGAGCGGCCTCCACGCCCATCGTTGTGGAGTCCTCGTCAAAAGCAGCCACCGCCTTCTCTATCATGCCAAGCGCCTTCCACTGGTGCTCGCTCCAGCCCCACTCTCTGGCTATCTCGCTCATAGGGAGCCTTGCTCGCGGCACGTAAGCGCCCCAGCCATGGATGCCGACGCTGGACTCGACTCTGGACAAGGGTAACACCTCCCTCTCTCCCCTCTCAGCGATTTTTAAGCTTATCGTCAAGGAGCGAAGGCCAGTTAGACAGGAGCTGAGGTGCCGCCGGGGGGATTCGAACCCCCGACCGCCCGGTCTTCAGCCGGGCGCTCTCCCGCTGAGCTACGGCGGCCAAGGGCCAAGCGGGGGCGAGGGGATATATATCTTAGCCATCTCTCAGGATCCTCTCAGGGTAAGTCATCACCGTGAGGCCCCTTACCTGCTCTCCCCTCCTCAGGTAGGAGACGAGGGTTATGCCCAGCAGAGACGCGGCCGTGAGGCCGCTGTACAGGGGGCCTCTGGTGGAGATCACTATTGGAGACCTGACGTTAGCGGCCCTCGTAACCATGTCTGCTGAGGCCCTCCCCGTGGTTATCAGGAGAGATCTGTCGAAACGTGCTCCCACCTTTAGGGCTATGCCTATGAGCTTGGCAATCGAGGTGTGCCTGCTCGTGTCGTGAGCCACTATTGCCCTACCCTCCTCCAACTCGTAAAGGGCTGAGGTGTGCATTGCCAGGCCTCTCGTCACAGATATGGTCCTCTTGTTGAAGTCCACGTACACCTCCACTATCCTGCTCCAGGGTACCTTGAGGCCAAAGCCTACCCTCATTGCCCTCAGCGTGGCAGGGCTACAGTCCTCTAGATGGACCCTCTTAGCCTCCGGCTGCCCCCTTACTCTGACCTCTGCCCTTTTGTTCCTCTCATCTACCTCCACGCTCTCGATCTCATCCGCGCTCCTCACCAGTCCATCGCCTAGGAGCACGCCCACGATGGTTTCCTCCACATGCGTTGGGCTCATGTAAAGGGTGGTGTACAGGGCTCCGTTAACATAGAGATCTAGCTTGTCATCTATTGCAACGGGCGGACGGCCGTCGTCTCCTTCGAGGTACTTCACGTCTGTTTCGAAGATCTTCAGCTCCCTTACCATGTGAAATGCCACCTATAAGAAAAAGGGGAATGGGGAAAAAGGTTACTTCTTCTCATTGAAGTAGGCAGGCATGTCCTCCCTAGCGTGCTTTTCCGACACCATGCCGTTGCCAAACATAGCAGAGGCCAGCCAGAAGTTCCTCGGATGTAGAGAGGCAAAGATGTGGCTCAAGACGAACAGCATGATAGAGTAGAATCCGATGTTGTGGATCACGATCATGAGCCTGTGGAGATCTCCTGCAGGGGTAAAGAACATGATAGAGATTCCGCTGATGCCGAGCAGCACGAAGCCGATGACGAGGAAAGCGTTAGCATACACAGCTAGCACGTTGTGCCTATGCATGTGCCTCCTCACGTCTTCAGGTATTTCCCCACCAATGCTGTACGCTTTAGCCACGTAGAAGGCCTCCCTGAGCTGAACGCCTATGGGCTTCAACAGTGCCCTGTGGATCACGATCCTGTTGCTCAGCAAGAGGTATAGGAAGTAAGCTATGGTAACTGCTCCCCATATGGGGCCGAAGAGCCTGTGGAGGGTCCTGAAGAGCTGCACCCCCGCAGTGACTGCATATGCGTCAGGATCAAGCCCAGAGAGCGTGGCGAGAGGCGTTCCTACAGCGTAAGCTAGCCAGGAGAGCCATGGGAGAGCTATGAGGGAAAGGCCTGTCACTAGGAGCAGGGAGAACATGATGAGGTTAGCTAGGTGCCAAGTCCTGTAGCCAGCGCTTAGGAGCTCTATCTTCTTCTCCTCCATCCCCCTCACCTCAGTGGCTCCCATTTCTCCTGTACCTCAGCCAAGCCAGCCCAAGCAGTCCCAGCATTCCTAGCGCCAGAACTCCGAGGCCTGGCAGGGCGAACTCGTTCGCGAGATCCCTTACCTCGTTCACGTTCTCAGCCTTCTCAGGGAACATGGCTGGGAACACCTTGTCTGCAGCGTCCTTGGACGCCACGAATATCCACCTTGTCCTCCCGCCTACGTAACCATCCAGGTTGAGGCCGTAGACCTTCTTGTCCTTGAACTCAGATGCCAGTAGCTTCTCAGCCTCGCTCATGCTAGTGAAGGTGAACACGTTAGTGGGACAGACCTCCACGCAAGCAGGCTCTCTCCCAACCTGTATCCTGTCTACGCAGAAGGAGCACTTGTAGTACTTGCCGTCGCTGCCCTTCCTGGGCACGTCATATGGACAAGCTGCGAGGCAGTAGCCGCAGCCTACGCACTCGCTCGACTCTATTACCACGGCTCCCTCGGGCGAGACCTTGATAGCTCCCACGGGGCATGCCCTAGCACATGGAGAGTCAGCGCAGTGCATGCAGTTGTAAGGAACTGGCACGACTTCCACAGTGTCCTTCAGCTCTATGTCTCCCTCGGCGAGCCTTAGCAGCTTGGTTACGGAGAACTCCTTGAAGAAGACGACCTTCCAAGAGTCTGCCGTCAAGTCCTGTGGGTTAGTGAAGGTGGGGCTGAACTGAGTTTTCACCGCTTTCCTGCCGTTCCACTCCTGGCAGGCTATCTGGCACGCTCTACAGCCTATGCAGTTGTCCAGGTTTACTATTACAGCCACGCCCTCCCGAGCCCCAGGCTTAGGCACCTTCATCTACATCACCTCGCCTTCCTCACCTTACCTATCCAGGCCTTGGACTCCTGGATCGTGGTGATCACGTCTCCCACGTCCGGGTTCAGGAAGTTGGCGTGGATTCCGGGAGTCTTGCCTGCAAAGCTGAAGGCCCAGACGACGCTGATCTCTGGCACCTCCTTCTCGCCCAGCTTGAACACACCCATGCCCTTCGTGACATAGGCCTTGAGCTTCACTGAACCCCTAGCAGTTATTATCTCCACGAACTCTCCCGGCTTCACGCCAAGCTTCTGCGCTAGCTTCTCAGGTATGCTCACGTAAGGCTCGGGCACTAGCTGCGCAAGGTAAGGCAGGTTCCTGGTGGTAGAGCCTGTGTGCATCATCTCCGTAAGCCTGTTAGAGGTGATGATGACGAGCTCTCCCTCCTCAGGCAGCTCTTGCGGTATCAGCGCAAGCCCTGTCCCCTTCGCATTAGGCTCCTCCTTCAGCACCCTCACGTTGTGCGGGTTGAGCCATGCCAGCGTCGGGTACTTAATAGCCATCTCTACGTCGGGGCTCTCTGCAGGCTCGGTGTGGATGGGGTACCTGAAATCATAGCCAGCATACCACTTCCTCTCCTCTATGAGCTTGAGCATGGCCTCCTTCATGTTCTTCTTCTCCTCGTAGAGCTTCCTGAGCTCTGCCCTGAACTCCTCGTACTTGGGCTTGTACTCCCTCCAGCCCGTGCCAGAGAAGAACGGCCTCCTCACCTGAGCCCTGAAGCTGGTGGTGTCTGCGTCCCAGAACAGAGTGTCGTTGGCCCAGAGGTACCTCATACCTGTGCTTGCTATGAACTCCTGGAAGGAGAGCGTCCTCACGCTACCTCCTTCCTCTATCACGAAGCTCTTCTCTGGGAACCTCAGCTCCCTCGTCCTGATGAAGTGTATCACGTCCAAGCCTCCCCAGATGTCAGCCACGCCGCTCAGCTTCCTCTTGAAGCTCCTGGGCACCCAGAAGTTGTGACCCGGAAGGAACGCAGGCTTGTACTCGCCCGTGAACTCGTCTATCCACTCCCCGGTCTCCCCTGTTACCTCGAACCTCTGACCAGCAGCCTCTACTACGTCCTTCTCTCCCAGCACAGCGACTAGGGAGTCATAGTTATAGGCCAGCCTCACGTTCTGCGGCCATGCCCAGCCCCAGTCCTTGTATATCTCGAACTTCTCGCTGAACAGCCCGTCGATCTCTCCCCTTCTCCTCAGCCTCCTGTCCCTCTTCATAGTCGTGTACTGGTCCTTCACGGGGTTGTAGATGCCGTCGTATATCAGGACAGCGAAGTTGATCTCCTTGTTTATGAGCCTGGGGTTGACCTCTGCCTCTATGGGGCTAATCGGTATAGCAGCGCCGTTACCTCCAGAGTACTGCCAAGAAGCGGAGCCGTCTACCCTCCTCTCGTATAGCTCCACCAACCTGTCTCCCTTCCTTATCATGACCTTCTCGCTCCTCTTCCCTGCCAGCTGGCTGGGCAGAGCTATCACGCCGTGAGCGTTCAGGGCCTCGAAGAGCTTCACGACTATCCAGTAGTCTGGCCTGGACATCCCCCTTGGCTCCATGACCTTGTGAGTCCACTGGATCACTCTGTTGCCGTTCGTCCTAGTGCCCTCTACCTCTGCAAAGGAGGCAGCCGGGAGCACCACGTCGGCAAACCAGGCAGTCTCAGTGTCGAAAGTCTCTACGACCACGAGCAGATCAAGAGAGGAGAGGGCTGCCATAACGAGCTTAGCGTTGGGGTTGGAGACTGCAGGGTTCTCGCCAAATATGAGGGCAGCCCTGATCTCTCCTCCGAGGGCCCTCCTCACGAAGGTTATCTCCGTGCTTCCAGCACCGAACGGGAAGTCGCAGATGACCCTGCCGCCCCTCGGGTCAGACTCTGGGTCAGTGCCACAGAACACTCCCCACGTCAGCTCATGCCTCCTCCAGCCGTAGAACTTGTACACCTGGAGCACCTTTGCGAGGTCTGCTCTCCCCCTAGCTGCTGCAGCCCTTAGCGTTGGGAAAGCTTCCTGAGCCCATGCTGGGACCTCCCAGCTCCATGCGTCTGGCATGCCCTGGAGCTTCCAGTCTTGGTACATCCTCACCTCTGCAGCGTTGGCTGGGTTGCCGTGGTAGCCAGGCAGAGCATCGATGCCTCCGCCCTGGATGTCGTTCGTGCCCTGCACGTTGCTGTGACCTCTGAACGGGTGAGTCCCGCCGCCAGGGTAGCCCACGTTGCCGAGCAGGAGCTGGACTATGGCAGCAGACCTGATTATGTTGATCACTGCATTTGTGTGCTGCGTCATCCCCATGGCCCACTGTATTATGCCGTGCTTCTTGTGGTTGGAGACGACGCCGCTCCTCTCTACATATATCTTAGCAACGTTCCTCAGGGTCTCGACGGGCACTCCGGTTATCTTGGAAACCTCCTCTGCGTTGTACTCCTTTATGAGCTCCTTGAACTCCTCAAGGTCCTGATCGGTGAGGTTCCACCTGCTCCTGAGCCTCTTGAACTCCGGCAACTCGTCAAGGGCTGGCTTCCTCTCGAAGAAGGCGTAGTGGAGGATGTAGTTGAAGATAGCCGTCTCAGTCCCGGACCTGAAGGGCACCCAAATGTCTGAGACCATGGCTGTTCTGGAGAACCTGGGGTCGAAGGTGATGAACACAGTACCCCTCTCCCTCTTGCCCTTGAAGAAGTACCAGAAGGAGAGCGGGTGAGCCTCGGCAGGGCTGGAGAAGAAGAGCACAACATCGGCAAGGGCTACGTCCTCGTTAGTTGCAGTCTCGATTCCCCATCCGTAAGTGACTGCCAGGCTCGTTACCGTAGAGCTGTGGCACTTTCTGTACTGGGAGTCCATGTTGCTCGTGCCGAGGTAGGCTGCCAGCTTCCTCACGAGATAGGAGGCCTCGTTCACCATGATGGAGGAACCGATGAGCTGCACGGGGTTAGCACTGCCTGGGTTGTAGTAGAAGCCGTCACTCTGCCTCGGAGCTCCGCTGTTAGCCCTCCAGCTGGAGAGGATAGCTTTCAGCCTCTCTGCCACGAACCTGAGGGCCTCGTCCCAGGTCACAGTCTGCCACTTAGGCGGATATTTCTTGACTATCGCCTCGAGCTCCTCCCAGCTCCTCGCCTTGAGGAGCTCCTCAGGCGGGGGCTTCGGCCCGGTCCTTATCCTTGGGTAGAGCACCCTAGCGTCGCTCGTGATCTGCTGGAACATAGCAGCACCCTTCGAGCAGAGGCCTCCGAAGTTGATGGGGCTCTCAGGAGAGCCTATCGAGGCGAAGATCACGTTGTCGCCTACCGTGTAGAAGTCCACGCTACAGCCCACTGAACAATAGTTGCATATTACAGGGGTTACCTTTGCCCTTATTACTCCCTCCTTCTTTCCTATCTCCCCCAGGTTCCACTTAGTCTTCCACTGCTTGAACGGAACGGGCGAGTCCTGGGCTTGCGCTGGGATGGCTGACATAATGCTCGCAGCGGAGGCTATCGCAGCCAACTTGAGGAAAGACCTTCTAGAGATGGGGTCGCTCATGCCTTCTCACCCTCTCTACACGCGGCACCGCAGTTACTACTCCCCTTCAGCCCGTAGCTCTTGTCCCTCCTGCCGTACATGGCTTTCAGGGTAAGACACGTGTAGTCCTCTGCCTCATCCACTAGGTTAACGAGGCCGTCGAGGAACTCAGGTAGAAGGCGTGCCTCCTCTAGGATGTGTTTTTTCATCCCTTCATAGTGGTCCTCCACAAAACCACCTCTTCACCTAACTTGATCCCAAGTAGAGCTTATATTTACATCGTTAACATTATAGAACGAACAGAGATCTACAATTAGAAATTAGAATACTAATAAAAATTATATATTATAAGTGAGAAAAAGAGCTACTTGAAATGCTAATAGCCTTCTTTCGTACCTCGGGGAACAGAGCTGTCGGTGAGCAAGCACATCTGCCGTGAGAAGGAGTGCGAGGAGGAGCTGGAGGAGCTATTGAAGACCTTTGAAGAGATAGAGGTCATAGCTTCCTCCCTTCAGGCCTTGGTGAAGGTGGAGCTCTCTGGCTACCCTATTATATCGAACGTTAGCAACATGGAGGAGCTCATCTCTGCGGCAAAGCAGGAGCTAGAGAGGAGGGGCATAGAGGTAGAGGGAGTGAGCAAGGAGGCGATAGTAAGGGGAGAGGCGGAGGGGACCGGAGGGCTCTTGAGCTTGGTGATAAGGAGAGCTCTCTACAAGAAGGTGAAGGGCTCCCTCCCGCCCGATGCCCCGGCCTCCCCCTGCCCCGTCTGTGGCCTATATCCCATAGCTGGAGTCCTGAAGAGGGTGAAGGGGGCTATATTCTCCATGGACGTAGTAGAACTTCACTGCCTGTGCGGGTATAGCGCGACGATCGAGCAGTTCCATTGCCCCGTCTGCGGTAACAGGGACAAGCAGGCCTTCGACCTCTACGTCGCAGGAGACGTAACGTACAGGGCTTGCATGAGGTGTGGACACGTTATCGGTATAGCCAAAGAAGGGGTGGAGGGGGAGAGGTTGCCCATAGCTATAGCCTACGAGATCTCTAGATTTGCTTAAATATGCAGAAGAGCTCTCTCCCAGCGAGGAATAATGAGAGTAAAGGTGCTTGGAAGCGGCAGGGAGGTGGGGAGGGCAGCCATAGCTGTCGAGGACTCAGGCGGAGCTCTCCTCATGGACTACGGGGTGAACTTTGACGAGAACGATCATCCCATCTTCCCCGAGCACATAAGGCCTAGGGACCTTGCCGGAGTGGTCCTCACCCATAGCCACCTGGACCACGTAGGAGCGGCTCCCATGCTGTATGTAAGCCACTCCCCGCCCCTCTTCGCTACCCCCCTGACGCTTGATGTGACAAGGGTGCTGCTACACGACATGATCAAGCTCAGCGGCCAGCTCCTCCCCTTCGACGAGGGCGTAGTGGGGGAGATGTTGGCTAGAGCTACCTCCATTCCCTACCGGGAGGAGGTGGCGCTGGGCGACTTCAACATAAAGCTCCTCCCCTCAGGCCACATACCTGGCAGCGCGGGGGTTCTCGTGGAGAGCAGGCGGAAGGTGTTGCTGTACACCAGCGACCTTAACGTCATCGAGACCAAGCTGATGAGGCCTGCAGAGATGAGCGGAGTGAGGGCCGACGCGGTGATAATTGAGTCCACCTACGGCTCCACCAACCACCCGCCGAGGGAGGCAACAGAGGAGAGGTTCTTCTCTGCCGTGAGGGAAGTGGTGGAGTCGGGGGGGATAGCCCTCGTGCCTGCCTTCAGCGTGAGCAGGGGGCAGGAGATCTTGACTCTCATTGCAGAGAGAGATCCGGGTTGGACCGTTTGGGTAGATGGTATGATAAGGGAGGTAGCTGACATATACGTGAAGCACCCTGGTTACGTGAGGCTATACGGCATCCTAGCAAAGGCCCTGAGGGAGTACAACGTGGTGAGGGGATGGCAGGACAGGAAGTCGGCGCTGAAGGAGCCAGGGGTAATAGTGGCGAGCTCTGGGATGCTGAAGGGGGGCCCCAGCCTTTACTACCTGAAGAGGCTGGGGGGTAACGCGAAGAACTCTGTGTTCCTGGTGAGCTTCCAGGGGAAGAACACGCCTGGCAGGCAGATACTAGAGACGGGCTTTGCTCTGCCAGAGGAGATGCCCATAAGGGCAAGGGTGGAGTGGTTCGACTTCTCGAGCCACATAGACCAGAGGGGCATCCTCAAGTTCCTCCGGGAGCTAAGGGAGGTGGAGAAAGTGATCCTGGTACACGGAGTTCCCAAGGCTCAGGAAGCCCTGGCCCAGAGAATAAGAGAGGAGCTCGAGGTGGAAGTTCTGGCCCCCTCTGTGGGGGAGACCATAGAGCTCTAGCCCTCGGCCCTCTTCTTGTCCACGTCCACTACCTGCTTGCACGCTATCTTGCTCAGCACTTCCTGTAATTTGTCCTCCGTTGTCTTGAACGTGTAGAGGTACCTCTTCGTCCTAGCCTTAACTTTAACTCCATCTTTGCTCCTCTTCACCCTACATTCTATTGAGGCCTTGGCTATCTCCGCAAACTTCTCCAGGCTCGTGATCTCCATGGGCATTTCTTCTCCCCCTTACCCATAACCCTTAGCCTAATAAGCAAATTGTTTTAAGGCTCATGTGAGGGGAGACGGGGGATAAGAGATGAAGATAGTGGTTGGGGACAAAGAGATTGAGATAAACGAGGAAACCCTTGCAGTGCTGAGGAGGTATAAGAGGACGGAGATGACGTTGGAGCAGCTGGCCTCAGCGCTAGGCTTGGCCAGCTGGGAGGAAGCATATGAGCTCCTGAAGAAGGTGCCCCTGTGGGTCCTCGACGTCGATCCCTCGATGTGGAAGGTCGCGATCAAGAAGACTGTGCAGAAGGAGAGCAGCTAGGGCCTATCTTTTCCCACAACTCCTCGAGCTGCTTCCTGAGCGAGCCCACCGACCCTCTGGCGCTCTTCACGTACTCCCTGACCTCCTCCGGGTTGCTGGAGCCCTTCACTGGCCTCCTCACGATAGCCTCCTCGTCCGCCTTGACCCCATACCTCCTCTCCACCTCTCCGTACAGCCCTCCTGGGTCCTCCTTCACTAGGGCCGCCAGCTCCGCATGCACTTCTCGGAAGGGCCTCCCCGTCTTCATGGAAATGATCTCTGCTAGATCTGGCGCCAAGACGGGGTATTCCTTCAGATCCCTCCTCATGGCCTCGCGAGAGATCTCGATCTTCTGGAAGATGTCCCTCAGGACGAGCAAGGTCTCCCTCACTAGCTCCAGGGACCTCACCGCATAGAGGTTAACCTGCTGCATGTCGAGGCTGTAGCCGGAGGGGAGGCCTTTCAGTATGGAGAGCGCTGCCACCAGGTTCCCCAGGGCCTCCCCCGCTGCGGCCCTCGCTATTTCGAGGGTCACCGGGTTCTTCTTGTGGGGCATTATGCTGCTCGTAGCCAGGTGCTCCGAGGGGAGGGAGAAGTAGCCTATCTGGGGAGAGGAGAGCAGGATCAAGTCCTCCGCCACCCTCGAGAGCGCCACTGCAAGGGAAGCGCTGAGGGCGAGAGCTATGGTCAAGAAGTCCCTGCTCCCGCTCGCGTATAGAGCGTTCGTCACTAGCTTCCCTAGGAAGAGCCTCCCCGCAGCCCTCTCCCTGCTAAGAGGGGCTGAGACTCCTGCCGATGCGCCGGCGCCGAGGGGCGATTTCAGAGCGATCTCGAAGGCCTTCGCTAACGCTTCAGAGTAGTCAGAGAGCATCTCGTCCACGCTGGCAAGGTAGAGCGAGAGGGTGGAGACCTGTGCCGGCCTGAAGTGGGTGTAGGAGGGCATGAGGACCTCTGCCCACTCCTCTGCTCTATCTAGCAGCAACGATCTGAGCTCTGCGAGAGCCAATAGCTGGAGCAGGAGGAGCCTGGCCGTCTTCAGCCGGAGGGCTGCTGCAACGTGATCGTTCCTGCTCCTCCCCAGGCCCACGTAGCCTGCCCTCTCCCCCAGCTTCTCCCTCAGGTACATCTCGATGGCTTCGTGAACGTCCTCTGCCCGGTAGGCGAAGAGCGCCTCTGGAGCTCCTTTCAGAGCCCTCAGCTCCCTCAATATGTCCTCCGATGCCTCGTGGGGGATCAGATGGGACTCCCGCAGCTCCTCCACGTGGGCTTCAAGGACCTCTAGGACCTCGCAGACTATCTTCCTATCTGCCTGGAGGGAGGAGGTGTAGCGCAGTAGGAGCTCGCCCTGATGCCCGAGAAGGGGGGCGCGGTACAAGGTTCCTCACGAAGGCCTCTTGTGATGGGAGGCAACTGCTTGGAAGCCGAACAGCTCCACGAAACCTATTGCCATTTTCTGATCGAAGCCGCTCCTGAAGTAGGAGATGAGGTCGAAGTCGTAAAGCCCATATGGGGAGTTCCTCCCCACCACGCTCACGCTGCCCTTGAAGAGCTTGAGCCTCACGTTCCCTGTTACCCTTGACTCCAGCTTGTACGCAAAGGCCTCGAGGGCCTCCCTCAGCGGCTCGAACCAGAGGCCTTGGTAGACCAACTTCGCCCACTCCCCGTCTACCATTTCCTTAAAGTCCATGGACCTCTTGGTGAGGGTTAACCTCTCGAGCTCCTTATGAGCGGTGATCAGCACAGTTGCTGCAGGCACCTCGTAGATCTCCCTGCTCTTGAGTCCTACGACCCTGTTCTCTATCATGTCAACCCTCCCCACTCCGTGGGCCCCAGCAACTTGGTTCAGGAACTTCACCATCTCCACCGGCCCCATCTTCTCCCCGTTGACCCTGCTCGGGACCCCTGCAGAGAACTCCACCTCCAGATAGAGGGGCTCATCTGGGGCCTTTGCAGGGTTGACCGTCCAGGCGTATATTTCTTCAGGAGGCTCTGCCGTTATGTCCTCTATAGCCCCTCCCTCCACAGACCTGCCCCACAGGTTCTCGTCTATGCTGTAGGCCTTGCTCTTTACGGGGATCCCATGCTTCGCCGCATACTGGGCCTCCCACTCCCTGGTCAGTCCCCACTCCCTCACCGGCGCTATGATCTTTATGCCTGGCAACAGCGCTTTGAAAGCTATATCGAACCTAAGCTGATCGTTCCCCTTGCCGGTACAGCCGTGAGCCACCGCGTCCGCCCCTTCCTTCTTCGCCACCTCAGCCACCTTCTCAGCTATGAGCGGCCTTGCCAGCGCTGTGGAGAGAGGGTAGGCCCCGTCGTAAAGCGCGTTCATCATGACGGCTTTGAAAACGTAATCCCTAACGAACTCCTCCTTTGCTTCCACGGTGTAGTGAGCCTTTGCCCCTAGCCTGTAGGCCTTCTGTTCCACCTCCGCAAGGTCGTCCTCCTGCCCCACGTCAACTGTTACTGTAACGACCTCCGCCCCCAGCTTCTCCTGGAGGAGCTTGAGGATGACGGAGGTGTCCAAGCCCCCTGAATATGCTAACACAACCCTCATTTTTGAGCCCACTGTCCCCATGCAAATAACATTAAAAAGCTTTTTGTAACAAAGATACAAAATTAGTGATGTTTTGTTATGTTTGAAACAAAACTAAGATATGGTGGTACCCTGCCCCTCCAGCGCTTTCCTCACCGCTCCCCCCTCCTTGCCGTTGTATATCAGCACCTGCCTTACCCCGCCCTCGAGAGCCCTCTTTGCCTGCAGGAGCTTCCTGTTCATGCCAGCCCCCGCCTTGGCTATTGCGCGGTCAAGGTCTTCCCTTGCAAGCTTCGACACCTTCTCCCCCTCTAGCACGAGCCCCTCCACGTCTGTGAGGAAGACGAGGCTTTCCGCGCCAAGCGCCACTGCTAGCTCTGCTGCCATCTGATCTCCGTCAACGTTGAGCATCGTCCCTTCTGTGTCAACAGCTATGGGTGCCACCACTGGCAGGTAGCGCTCCCTCAGGAGGGCCTTCAAGAGGCTTGTCCTCACCTCTCTTATCTTCCCCGTGTAGCCGCCCTCCATAACCCTCTTCCTTCCCCTCTCGTCCAACACCACTATCTTCTTCTTCCTCTCTGCCACCACCGTGGGCCCATCAGCCCCGCTGAGGCCCACGGCGCTCACGCCGAGGGAGGTGAGGAGGGAGACGAGCCCCTTGTTGACTTTCCCTGCCATGACCATGACGTAAACCTCTAGCTCTGCTGCAGAGGTGTACCTGCTCCTTATGCCCTCGGGGGAGGTCACGAAGAGGGGCTCCACGCCCAGCCTCTTGGACACCTCCGTCACTAGATCCCCCCCTCCGTGGACGAGGAGGACGTCCTTCCCCTCCCTCCAGAGGGAGGAGATGTCCTCCGCAATCCCCCTCGCATTGCTCAGGAGAGCCCTCCCGCCTACCTTCACCACTAGCATAACCTTCACCCTGGCTTGAGCGGGATGAGCCTAAGGGCCGTCCTCTCGTCAAAGCCCATGGATATGTTGAAGGCCTGCACAGCCTGCCCTGCAGCACCCTTCATGAGGTTGTCCAGGGCCGCAAAGGCGGTCACCCTTGACAGGGAGGACTCTACGGCAGCCCCCACGTCCACATAGTTGCTGCCCACCACATACTTTGGATCGGGGTAGCCGGGCGGGGCCATGAAGATGAACCTCACAAAGGGCTCCCTGCTATACATGTCAACGAAGGCCTTCGTCACATCTTCCCTACCTGCTCCGCCCACCAGCCATGCGTGGGCAGAGGCAAGGGCCCCCCTCACGGAGCTCACGGCGTGGGGGACAAGGGAGACCTTCACCTCCTCCCCTGCTAGGGCGCTGAGCTCCTGCGATGCTTCAGCAGAGTGCCTGTGTCCCTCCGCCTCATATGGCCTGATGGCCCCCTCCCTCTCTGGATGATGGCTGCCCCTGGAGGGCTCTGACCCTCCCTCGCTGCTCCCCGCCTTCACGTCCACCACTATCTTCTCCAGATCTATGAGCTTCTGCTTCACGAGAGGAGCAAGGGCTAGGATAGACGCGGTAGCGTTGCAGCCGGGGGAGGCTATGAGCTGAGCTCCCCTTAACTCCTCCCTGTGGAGCTCTGGGAGGCCGTACACGGCCTTCTGGAGGAGGTCAGGATAGGGGTGCTCCATGCCGTACCACCGCTTGTAGACGGCAGGGTCCTTCAGCCGGAAGTCCGCGCTAAGGTCTATCACCTTCAGCCCTGCCTCGAGAGCACTAGCAACTATGTGCATGCCCACGCCGTGGGGGAGGGCAGAGAAGACGACTTCTGCCTCTTTGAGGAGGGCGTCGAGAGCGAGCCGAGAGAACCTGAGGTCCTTGTAATAGCCGCGCAGGTTGAAATGGACATAGTGGATGGGCCTACCTACGAACTCCCGAGAGGTTGCAAGTGTAACCTCTACATTAGGATGGAGGGCTAGGATCCTCAGCAACTCTCCCCCAGTGTAGCCCGAGGCTCCGAGAACGGCGACCTTCACCACTAATCTACCGTCCCAGGACAACTGCAGAAAGTTTATATTCACTTCCTTCTCGCCACATAAAGCTTGCATTTGCTTCTTTTTTGTTTCTGTTCTGTTTTTTCTGTTACTTTTATAAAAGCTTATATACCTCTGCCACAGAATCCACGTCGGCGATAGAGATGAAATCCAAGTGTCCCGTATGTGGTAGAGAGGTAGTCTTACCACCTGACGTGCTCCCTGGAGAGGTAATTGATCACGACTGCGGCGTCTCCCTGGAAGTGGTGGTGGACGGCAACAGGATCTTGCTGAAGCCCCTTGAAGTGGGGGAAGATTGGGGCGAATAGGAGGTGAAGGTAGCCCTAGTATATGATGTAGCCAGGTGGGAGGAGAGGGCGCTCCTAGAGGCGCTGAAGGCAAGAGGGGTTTCGGTAGAGATATTTCACACAGAGACTTTCTCTTTTGAGCTGGGGAGAAAGGCTGCGGAAGTGGCGCTACAGAGGAGCCTGAGCCATGCGGCAGCTCTCTCCTCCACAATAGCGCTAGAGTCGGGAGGGACAGAGGTGATCAACAACTCCAGGGCCATCGCTACGGCTCACAACAAGCTCTGGACCCTCTCCCTCCTCCACAGACAAGGCATTAGGGTGCCCAGGACATATTTAGCGCTAAGCGAGAGGGCAGCCCTGAGCTCCTCTGTAGCGCTGGGCTTCCCCCTGGTAGTCAAGCCGGTAGACGGGAGCTGGGGGAGGCTGGTGAGCCTCGCAAAGGAGGAGGAGACGCTGAGGGCCATAGTGGAGCACCGCGAGCTCATGGGCGACCCGCGCATGAAGGTCCACCTCCTCCAAGAGTTTGTGGAGAAGCCGGGGAGGGACATCAGGGTCTTCGTGGTGGGAGACGAGGTTCCTGTAGCAATATACAGGGTGAGCAACCATTGGATAACCAACACGTCGCGGGGCGGCAGAGCCGTGCCTGCGCCAATTGACGCAGAGCTGGCTGAGCTGGCGCTAAAGGCCTCGAGAGCCGTTGGGACGGAGATAGCTGGGATAGACGTCTTCGAGAGCAAGGAAGGGCTGCTGGTCAACGAGGTGAACGCAGTGCCAGACTTCAGGAACACGGTGGCAGTTACCGGCTACGACTTGGCAGGGAAGATGGTCGAATACTTGCTAGGGAGGGCAAGGAAGTGAAGTACCTCTCGTTCTACGAGGAGAGGGGCATAGAGATCTTCGTTGCAAAAGACCAGTACGTGTGGGACAGGGCTGGAGAGAAGTACCTCGACATGCACACTGGGCATGGGGTTGCCTTCCTGGGCCATAGGAACAGGAAGGTAGTGGAGGCCCTGAAGGCCCAGCTGGAGGAGGTGATCAGCGCCACCCCCTCCTTTAAAGTGAGGGCGAGGGAGGAGGCGGTAGCTGCCCTCGAGAAGGTGATGCCGAAGGGCCACTCTTTCGTCACCTTCCTCAACAGCGGGAGCGAGGGGGTGGAGCTGGCGCTGAAGGTCGCAAGAAGGGCTACGGGGAGGAAGAAGCTGGTCTCCTTCCTCGGCTCTTTCCACGGGAGGAGCATGGGGGCTCTGTCCGTCACAGGGAACCAGAGCTACCGGAGGCCCTTCGAGCCCCTGGTGCCAGGGGTAGAGTTCTTGCCCTACAACAGCCTCGAGTCCATAAAGGCAATAGATCAGGAGACGGCAGGAGTGATCCTGGAGCCCGTCCAGGGCGAGGGGGGAGTGGTGCCTGCAAAGGCAGAGTTCTTCAAAGCAGTAGCGGAGAGGAGCAGGGAGGTCGGAGCTCTCCTGATCGTGGACGAGGTGCAGGCAGGATTTGGCAGGACAGGGAGCATATGGGCCTCCCAGCACTACGGCGTAGAGCCGGACGTTCTGGTTGCGGGGAAGGCAATAGGCGGAGGGTTCCCTGTGAGCGTAGTGTCCATGAGGGAGGAGGTGGGCTCAAGGCTAGAGAAGGGGGACCACGGCTCTACATATGGAGGGAACCCCCTGGCTTGCGCTGCAGTAAGGGCAGCAGTAGAGGTCCTGCTGGAGGAGAACGTGGCTGAGAGAGCCCGCTACATGGGCGCTGTCATGAGGGAAATGCTCTCCCCCCTCGGGGAGCACAGGCTAGTGAGGGAGGTGAGGGGCATGGGGCTCATGATAGGGGTAGAGCTCAGAGTGGCGCCGGCAGGGGTCATAAGGTGTCTCCAGTCGAGGAGGGTGCTGTCGCTAAAGGCAGGGAGCACCACCGTCAGGTTCCTCCCTCCCTATATGATCACGAGGGAGGACGCAGAGTGGGGGGTAGGGGCGCTTGCTAAGTGCCTCGACGAAGAGCTTAGCAGTAGAGCTCCTCGTTGAGCTGCTCAAGGCCTACACCCCATCAGGGGAGGAGGCCAGGGCCTTGGGCGTCCTACAGCGCTATGCAGAGGAGCTAGGCTACGAGGAGGTATACGTGGACGAGGTAGGGAACTTTGTGGCAGAGAGGGGGGAGGGCGCAAGGGTAGCCCTCGTGGGCCACGTAGATACTGTCGCTGGGTTCCTAGAGGTGAGGGAGGAGGGAGGGGAGGTCTGGGGCAGGGGCGCCGTAGATGCGAAAGGCCCGCTGGCTGCCATGATGGTGGGGGGGAGCCTTGCAGAGGGCGTAAGGGTCGTTTTTGTGGCCTCGGTGGGGGAGGAGGCAGACAGCAGGGGAGCGAAGGCCCTGCTTGGGAGGCTAAGGGCAGAGCACATAATAGTTGGGGAGCCTACGAACCTAGACGGAATCGCCATAGGCTGTAGGGGGAGCTGCAGGCTATCCCTTGAGTGCCGCTCGCCGGGAGGACATGCGGCGACTCCGCAGGCAGACTCTGCCTGCAGGACGCTCCTAGAGGTTCTGGGAGAGCTCTCCTCCCATGACGGCTACACCTTTGCCCCCGTCTTCCTCTGCTGCGAGAAATCTGGGGACAACGTCTTGCCGAAGAGGGCGAGAGCAGAGGTGAACGTGAGGATCCCTGTAGGGAAGAGCTCAGAACAGCTGAAGGAGCTGTTGAAGGACCTGAGGTGCGGCTGGGAGCTGAGCGACTGTTCTGAGCCCTTCCAGACCTCTCCCTCCAACCCCGTTGCCAGGTCGCTGGCAAGGGCACTGAGCTCTATGCAGCTGAAGCCCCGCTACACCGTCAAGCTAGGCACAAGCGACATGAACATCTTAGGGAAGATCACCAAGAACATAGCAGAGTACGGCCCCGGGAGGGCAGAGCTGTCCCATTCAGAGGAGGAGAGGATCAGCTTGGAGGAGTACTTTCTCGGCATAGAGGCATACTCTCGCGCCCTCACGGAGCTGGGGAAACTTTCGGTAAAGCACAGGGAGTAAGTACATATAGCAATATATGTCCTTTGCCTCCAGCCTCGCCCTAGGGTCCTTGTTGTCTGCTTTGATATCTCTGGGCCTCCTGGCTTACGTGATCTCCTTCCTCGCTATTAACGCCCCCCTCCTCTTCATAGGAGGAGCGGAAGGCTTTCTGGCTGCGCTTATCTATGCCATTTTCCTGATCGCAGCGGGAGCGATATGGGTTCTGGGCACCATCCTGATCTTCCTCGGTTACCTCCGCTCCCCGAAGACGAAGGCTTTGAGCAACCCCTTGCTCATAGCCGGGACGCTCAGCATCATAGGCTCCCTGGAGCTCATCGTAGGAGGCGTGCACAGGGCCTACACTCCCAGGATAGAAATAGGGAGCCTAACCCTGCAGTTCTCTGCCCTCCTCCCCCTCCTAGGGATACTCTCGGTGGGCCTAGTCCAGGTCTTCCTAGGCTTCCGCCTCCGTTCCCAGGGTGGTCAAGCATGAGGATGCTCCTAGCCAAGGCTCTAGCAATCATAGGCTTCCTCCTTCTGCTTCTCCTCGGAGCAGTAGGCATATACGGGATCTACGAGGACTTCACTGCAGGGCCGCCCGCTGCAGGGCCGGGCTTCCTCCCCTCCAGGCTGCCCGGCGTGTTCACGCTTATGCTGCTGTCCTTCTTCCTCTACCCTCCCGCAACCCTCGCGCTCGTCCTTTCCTTCCTCCTCAGCAGGGGGGAGAGCTCCCCGCTCCTCAGGAACGTGTACCTCGCCAGCTCAGCCCTCCACATAGTCTGGCCCCTCTCAATTCTTTCCGCGATCTTGACGGGAGGCTCCTTGCGGCTCGAGCCGATATTAGTCGGCCTCCTCGCCCTTCTCCCCATGGCCCTCCTCTACTGGTTCTCCGCGAAGAGATAAGGAAATTAGTCCTACTTTTTTCTCGCGAGGGATCTCTATTAAGGTGGGCATATCTCTCGACATAGAGAGAGCAGAGGAGGAGTTCATAAAACGGGCGCTTGAGGAGCTGGGGATCAGCTACGAGGTGATCAGTTCCTCTACCCTCTTCTCCCTCGGCGAGAGCCCCTTCCCCCCGGTGGTGCTCATAAGGAACATATCAGCAACAAACAGCGCCTACATGGCTGCCATAGTGGAGGCGAGCGGGAGCAGGGCTGTGAACAGCTCGAGGGCAATAGTGCTCGGGCACGACAAGCTCTTGACATACTCTGCCCTGCTCAGGAGAGGCCTGAAGATCCCGAAGAGCTGGGTGGCCCTGGATGGGGCTGAGCTAGAGGGAGCAGGGCTAGACTACCCGCTCATAGACAAGCCCCCCATAGGCAGCTGGGGCAGGCTAGTGAGCCTAGCTAGGAGCCCAGAGGCCCTCTCTGCCATAGCTGCCCAGCGGAGAGCCCTGCCCACCCCAGCGCTCAGGGTGCACATTCTGCAGAGGCCTGCAGAGCTGGGGAGGGACGTGAGGTGCCTCGTAGTAGGATCTCGCGTGGTGGCATGCATGGAGAGGAGGGGGAGGGAGGGGGAGTGGAGGAGCAACGCAGCGATAGGAGGTTCTGCCACAGCACTCAAGCCAAGCCATGAGGTGGAGGAGCTCTCCCTCAAGGCCGCAGAGGCGGTGGGGGCTGAGGTGGCTGGCGTGGACTTACTTTACGGAGAGAGCCTCCTCGTTAACGAGGTGAACGTGGTGCCCGAGTTCAAGGCCCTCTACAAGGCTACGGGGGTAAACGTAGCTAGAGCCATAGCAGAGTACCTCATGGAGCTGAGGCGCTGATCCTCCTCCACCCTGCCCAGCCCTTCAGGACCTTCAGGGCGTTCTCCCTCGTTATGGCCCTCTTTGCCCTCTCCTCTATGTTCAGGCCCAGCACCTCCCTCACTGCCCTCTCCATGCTGAGGCCTGCCACGGCAGGGTAGTCGCTCCCGTAAAGTATCTTGTCATAGCCCACCTCGTCCACTGCCCTCTCCACGAACTCCGGCTCTGCTGCAGAAGTGTCCGCGTACACGTTCTCCTCCGCTAGGGCCTCCAGCGCCTCCTTGAAGTATATCCCTGGGTTAAGGGCGCTGTAGGCCCCCAGGTGAGCCACCACGAACTTGACCCCCCTGTTCTTCCTGGCAGCCCTCGCAACGCTAGAGGGCCTTGCAGTGCAGAAGGCAGGGAGCTCCCAGATGCCCGGGTCGCAGCCGGTGTGGACTATAACGATGCCTCCCATGGAGCCTATCTCCGCGTAGAGGGGCTGGAGGGAGGGCCTGTCAGGATCTAGGAAGTGGAGGGTGGGGAAGACCTTCATGCCTAGAGAGAGCTCCCCTAGCTCCCTCAGCCTCTCCAGGTTCTGCTGGGGGGAGAGGTCGGGGTTGTAGGAGATGACAGGCACCAGGTCGCTGTAACCAGAGAGGCCTCTCGCGAACTCGAGGGAGTCCCTGCTGATCTCTGCCAAGACCCTCTCGTGCTCCATGAGGGCCCTCTCGGGCTCCAGGAAGATGCTCGCTATGTACCCCGCCCTGGGGCTGAAGGAGTACTCTAGCGCCTCCCTCAGGGCCCTCTGGAGCCTCTCCCAGCCCACGTTCTCCCTGAAGGTCCTCAGGCCGGCCTCCACGTTTATGACCACTGAGAGGCCTACCCCAGCCCTCCTCATCTCAGCCCTGAGGGCCTCTGCAGCCTCCCTTAGCCCCAGCCCCCAGGGGAGGTGGGTGTGGAAGTCTATCATGCCAAAGCCTCCGCCAGCTCCCTCAGCTTCTCGCGGGGACTCTTAGCCTTCATGACCATGCTCGCCACCAGCACTCCTGAAGCTCCTAGCTCCACTGCCCTCCTGGCGTCCTCGCCAGAGGATATGCCTGCTCCAGCTAGCACCGGTATCTCAGCTATCCTCCTCACAGCCCTCACTGCCCCCTCTATGACCTCTGGCCTTGCCTTGGAGACGGAGATCCCTGTGCCAATGAGCTCGGGGGGCTCCACTGCAATAGCATATGGGGAGAGGGCTGCCAGGGCGCTGGCCTCTGCAGGCGTATCTGCGCAGGCAAGCACCTCCAGCCCCAGCTCCCTAGCTCTAGGGATCAGCTCTGCCAGTTCCTTCAGCCTTACCTTGTGCTCGCTGTGGTTAACGAGGGCCCCCCTGATGCCCTCTGCCCTGAGGGCCTCCGGGGGCAAAAAGCCGGTGAAGGCTCCATAGCCCACTGCGTCCACGTGCTGCACGTAAACGTCAGGGTGGATCTCTGCTATCTTCAGAGCAACGAGGGCTGGGGCTGCCAGGATAACCCTAACTCCCTCAACCCTAGAGGCCTCCCTGGCCAGCTCCCTTGCCCCAGGCCCGAAGGCGTTCTCGTAGGCCTTCATGTTAACTACTAGCAGCCTCACGGGCCCAGCACCTTGTAGCTATAGGAGCAGGGGAGGAGGGTAAATAAGGGGGCGCCCTCGAGCCACATACCCACGCACCGCGCTGAGCCTCGAGGATGGGCGAGCAACCTCGGGCGGTTGGGAGCGGCGGGCTGAACCCCTCGGGGTTTCCCCCTCGAGGCTTACACCCCCGCCCCATCTACCCCGTCTTCTACGGGAGCCCTCGTCGCTGCCCGGTGACCCGAGCAGCGAGCGGCCGCCTCTTTTCGGGGAGGGGTTCCCGCTTAGATGCTTTCAGCGGTTACCCCCTACGGCGTGGCTGCCCGGCGCTGCCGCCAGGACAGCCGGTACACTAGAGGCCGCCGCGCTCCGTTCCTCTCGTACTGAGAGCACGCTCCCCTCAGGCGGCCAGCACCTCCCGCGGGTAGAGACCGACCTGTCTCACGACGGTCTGAACCCAGCTCACGTTCCCCTTTAATGGGCGGGCAGCCCCACCCTTGGAGGCTACTGCACCCCCAGGATGGGAAGAGCCGACATCGATGTCGCAAACCGCGGGGTCGATGGGGACTCTCGCCCGCGACGACGCTGTTATCCCCGGGGTAACTTTTCTGTCGTGCCCGGCCCCCACCGAGAGGGCACGAGCGTGCGCTAGGCCGCGGTTTCCCGGCCGGACCCCTTGCGTTCAAGGGTCCGGTCAGGCGGGCTTTTGCCCTTGCACTCTACGGCGGACTTCTGACCCGCCTGAGCCCACCTTTGGGCGCCCGTGTTATCTTTTCGCGGGCGTGCCGCCCCAGCCGAACCGCCCACCCGACGCTGTCCCCCCGAAGGGGTTAGGCTCCCAGGCGAGGGTGGGTGGTGTTTCATTGTCGCCTCCAGGCCCCCCGAAGAGGACCTTTCACGGGCTCCCACCTACGCTACGCGCCCCCACCCAGGAGCCAACGCCGGGCTGCGGTAAAGCTCCACGGGGTCTTCTCTCCCTGCGGGAGGTTGCGGGACTGTACGCCCACTCAGGGGGTTCGCGGGGCCCCAGGCCAAGACAGCGGGGACCTAGTTAACCCGTTCATGCGCGCCGGAACTTACCCGGCAAGGCATTTGGCTACCTTAAGAGAGTCAGGATTACTCCCGGCCTTCAGCGGCGCTTCGCCAGGTTGTACCCTGGTTTCACGGACCGCCAGTGGCCAGGGCTCACCCCCCGTACACACCCTTTCGGGCTAGCGGGGAGCTATGTTTTTGTTAAACAGTCCGGTCCCCCTTGTCACTGCGACCTGCGATCCCAGGGGTTGCCCAGGACCGCAGGCACCCCTTCTTGCGAACGTACGGGGCCAATTTGCCGAGTTCCTTGGCCTGGGTTGTCCCCCCTACGCCTTGGGCTTCTCACCCAGGGGCACCTGTGTCGGTTCTCGGTACGGGCGCGGGGGATCCTTCCCGACCCCCTTTTCAAGGGCCCCAGGGCCCGGCGGAACCCGCATACGCGGGCCATTCCCCCCTTCAGCCCCTTCTCGCCTTTACGGCACTCCGGGGCCTTCGGCAGGTTAGACAGGTCGCCCCCGCATGGAGGCCCCTGCTCCGCCTTCCCCGAGGCGTCAGGGGTCGGGCCTTGCGTTGCCGCGTAGCGTACCCCCGCGGCACGGGAATGTTAACCCGTTTCCCTTTCCCGGGATCCGAGTTACGGTCCCGGTTAGGACCGGCTAACCCCCGGCCGACGACCGTTGCCGGGGAACCCTGGCCCTTTCGGCGGCGGGGATTTTCACCCCGCTTCGCTGCTACTACCGCCGGGATCCGCACTCGGAGCGGCTCCACTGGACCTCACGGCCCAGCTTCTGCGCCACCCCGACGCCCGCCTACCGCACCCGGTTTCCCGGGGCCCGGGGTCTCGGCGGCCGGCTTGAGCCCCGACTAATCTTCGGGG
This sequence comes from Acidilobaceae archaeon, assembly GCA_025058835.1. Lineage (GTDB taxonomy): Archaea > Thermoproteota > Thermoprotei_A > Sulfolobales > Acidilobaceae > DSZV01. The sequence goes on along the minus strand of JANXEI010000002.1, from coordinate 287,622 downwards.
CCCTCCGCCTCGGCGGGTGAGCTGTTACGCACTCCTTAGAGGATGGCTGCTGTTAGGCCCACCTCCCCGCTGTCTTAGGCGGAGGACGCCCTTCCATATGGCACTTAGCCGGCACTTTGGGGCCTTAACCCCGGTCTGGGTTGTTCCCCCCTCGGCCCTCAGGCTTACCCCGAGGCACCCCACTCCCGCCTTCTTCGGCGGCCACAGGTTCGGAGTTTGACTGAGCGCCGGAGGCTTCCGCCCCCTGCGCGCCCAATCAGTAGCTCTACCCCGTGGCCTGCCTCCAGCGAGGCTGACCTGGGAGCCATTTCGGCGGGAACCAGCTATCACCGGGCTAGATTGGCCTTTCACCCCTAGGCGGAGGTCATGGGAACGATTTGCACGTCAGAACCCCTTCGGGCCTCCACCAGGGTTTCCCCTGGCTTCGCCCTGCCCCCGCCTAGATCGCCCGGTTTCTGGTCGCACAGCTGTGACTCCGGGCCCTCTTCGGACCCCGCCCCTCGCTTCCTGCGGGCCTGTCGGTTTCCCTACGCCTTCGGGGTTGACCCCCTTAGGCTCGCCACAGCTGTGCACTCCCCGGCCCGTGTTTCAAGACGGAAGGTACGACCCTGGTCCCGCCCCTCGTACTCCCCGGTCGCCCGGCTTTCCTTCGGGGCGCTCCTCCCTTTGGGGCCGCACCCTGTGTAGCCACCTGGTTTCAGGCTCTTTTCACCCCCCGACCTGGGGTTCTTTTCACCTTTCCCTCACGGTACTCAGTTCGCTATCGGTCTCGGGACGTGTTTAGCCTTGGAGGTCGGTTCCCCCCAACTTCCCACGGCAAAACCAAGCCGAGGTACTCTGCTCTGCAGCGCAGGCCCCCACGGTTTCGCCTACGGGGCTTTCACCCTCTATGGCGGGGCATCCCAGCCCACTTCGGCTACCGTGGATCGGCCTGCCCCCTTGCGGGAGCTGCAGAGCCGTAACCCCTCATCTCCCCCTGCTCGTCGCAGGGGGAATTGGTTTAGGCTCTCCCCCTTTCGGTCGCCCCTACTCAGGGGATCTCGGTTGATTTCTCTTCCACCCCCTACTAAGATGTTTCCGTTCGGGGGGTTCCCGTCCCTTACGGGACGCTGCAGCTTGTCGCTGCAGCAGGAAGTCCCATTCGGGGATCCCGGGTTCAACGGCTGCCTGCGCCTACCCCGGGCTTTTCGCAGCTTGCCACGCCCTTCCTCGGCGCCCGAGCCGAGGCATCCACCAGGTGGCGTGGCGTTGCAGGCCCAAGGGTCCTCGAGGGCCCAGCGCCAGCGCGTTCTGGGCTGGCTCGAGAGCGCCCCCTGTAAGGGGGCGCCGGGGCTGAGGCTCTCTCGCGCGCCCGCCCAGCCAGATGGCGGGAGGTGATCCAGCCGCAGGTTCCCCTACGGCTACCTTGTTACGACTTCTCCCCCCTTAGGAGGCTTGGGTTCGTCCCCCACCCTGCGGTAGAGGCCTCACCCAAGCCTCCCTCGGGTGGAGCGACGGGCAGTGTGTGCAAGGAGCAGGGACGTATTCACCGCGCGATGTTGACGCGCGGTTACTAGGGATTCCGCGTTCACGGAGGCGAGTTTCAGCCTCCGATCCCAACTGCGGCGGGGTTTGAGGGATTACCTCCCCCTTTCGGGGTCGGAACCCGCTGTCCCCGCCATTGTAGCCCGCGTGCAGCCCGGGGGATTAGGGGCATGCTGACCTGCCGTGGCCCCCTCCTTCCTCCGCCTTAGCGGCGGCAGTCCCCCTAGTGTGCCCCCAGGGTCTCCCCCAGGGTAGCAACTAGGGGCGGGGGTCGCGCTCGTTGCCTGACTTAACAGGACACCTCACGGCACGAGCTGGCGACGGCCATGCACCTCCCCTCAGCGCGTCGGGCAAGGCCTTTAACCTGGCCGTCATCCTGCTGTCGCCCCCGGTGAGATTCCCGGCGTTGACTCCAATTAAGCCGCAGGCTCCACCCCTTGTGTGCTCCCCCGCCAATTCCTTTAAGTTTCAGCCTTGCGGCCGTACTCCCCAGGCGGCGGGCTTAACGGCTTCCCTGTGGCACTGGGCGAGCCCTATCGCTCGCCCAACACCTAGCCCGCATCGTTTACAGCCGGGACTACCCGGGTATCTAATCCGGTTCGCTCCCCCGGCTTTCGGCCCTCACCGTCAGGCGCGTTCCAGCCGGCCGCCTTCGCCACTGGTGGTCCTCCCGGGATTATAGGATTTCGCCCCTACCCCGGGAGTACCGCCGGCCTCTCCCGCCCTCTAGCCCGGCAGTATCCTCCCGCTCCCCGGGTTGAGCCCGGGGCTTTAAGGGAGGACTTGCCGGGCCGGCTACGGCCGCTTTAGGCCCAGTAAACACCCCGACCACTCGCGGGGCTGGTATTACCGCGGCGGCTGACACCAGACTTGCCCCCCGCTTATTCCCCCGCCTCGCTACAGCGGGGAAAAGCCCCCACGAGGAGGGCACTCGGGGTAGCCCCGTCACGGTTGCCCGCATTGCGGAGTTTTCGCGCCTGGTGCGCCCCGTAGGGCCTGGGCCCTTGTCTCAGTGCCCATCTGGGGGCTCCCGCTCTCACGGCCCCTACCCGTCTTCGGCTTGGCGAGCCGTTACCTCGCCAACTGCCTGATAGGCCGCAGCCCCATCCTCGGGCGGAGCACAGGCGGTCCCCTGTGCTCCCTTTCGGCGAGGAACCGTTCCAGGCCTCCTCGCCTATGGGGGATTAGCCCCAGTTTCCCGAGAGGTTATCCCCCTCCCGAGGGTAGGTTAGCCACGTGTTACTCAGCCGTGCGCCACGCCCTGCAGCGGCAGGGCGTACGACTCCCATGGCTTAGCCCTACCCCGATAGCAGTCGGGTCCGGCAGGATCAACCGGAGTTCGGCCGCAAGGGCCGACTGGCGGGGCGGGCATCTCGCGGAGCCTCAGCCCAAGCGCCCTCGTCGGACCTGAGGGCTCCCGGCTTAGGGCCGGGCTATCTCAGGCCCCCATGCCGTAATTGTGGACCATTCCTTTCTTAGATCCTCCAGAGCTTAAAACGCTTGCCCTCGGTAGCAATGAGGTGTGCCCGCGGTAGGAGGCCTCAGGCTCATCCTCGGGAGCTCTGCTCCCAGTTGCCGTAGCGCCGCCGCCGGGATACCGCGGGCCAGGTATCAAGATCTGGGGGGAGGATAAATATGCGGGGCTCGGCCCTGCGCGGGCGCATCACAGCTCAGCCCTTTCGAGCCACCTCATAGCCCTAGCGCTATGGTGGGGCATCACGTATTAAGGTTTAGGGACGGGGCTTGAGCGGGGAGCTATGGGGGAGCTGGGGCCTCTCATAGAGGAGCTGTTGAAATACGGCCCTCTGGGCCTAGCTATACTCTCTTTCATTTCCAACCTGTTCCCCGGCTTCCCCGCCATATACCTCTCCCTCATAGCCTCCTACGCCGCAGTCTCCCCGAGCTCCCTCCACTCGCTCTCAGCAGTCCTCCTCGCAGGGACTGGCGCCGGGTTGGGGAAGGTAACTCTCTTCCTCTCCTCCAGCGCCCTGGGTTCCAGGCTGGGCTATGTGAGGAAGAGGAGGAAGCTGCTCAAGAAGTTGCTCCAAGGAGGGAGGAGCCTGCAGATACTGGTGTTCCTCTTCGCCGCCCTCCCCCTCCCCGACGATCTCCTGTACATCCCCCTTGCCGTAGCAGGCTTTAGCCCCCTCCAATTTGCCATCTCTGTCGTTTTGGGCAAGATAGCGCTAGCTACCTTCGCCTACTCCCTCGGCCTTGTGGCAAAGAACTTTGTGTCAGCATACCTTGACAGCGTGGGGAGGGCGACTCTGATGGACGTAGCTGTGGCAGGAGCAATAGTGATCTCCCTCTCCCTTCTCATCACCTATGTCGTGATCACGATAGATTGGCTGAAGGTGATCGCTGGCTATGCAAGCGGGGGAGTAAGGGGGGCAGTGAGGGAGCTCCTCAGGGAGCTGAGGAGCCTAGTTCCTAAGCAGAAGTAGCCTCTCCGAGCGGAACTCCCTGAAGGAGAGGAAGAGGAAGAGGGCTGAGGAGGCATAGAGCAGCAAGAGGTGGAGGAGGGCTTGCAGGAGGCCCCCTGTAGAGGCCCACTGGACCGCGAGGGATGCGTGCGTGAAGGGGATTAGATAGAGGAGCGCTAGCACCTGGACTGGGAGCTTCGTGAAGTCCACGGCGAAGGAGGCGAAGTAGACGAGCATTGCCAGGGAGAGGACTGCCACGGACTGCACCTGGGCTGCCCTCACCGTCTCGCTCCGGGAGGATATGATGGCAGCCACGGCAGAGGAGAGGGCTATGAGAGCCAGGGCTGAGAGGAGCCAGAAGAGGGCTAGGGGAGCAGAGACCCCCAGCCCTATGCCTGCAAGGAGGAAGAAGATCAGTACTGCTGCGCTGTCTGCAACTGCTGCCAGGAGGCCTAGGAGGGCTGAGGCAATCATCTTCCCGAGCAGGAGGTCCTCCCTCCGCCGGGTCGCTGAGAGGAGCTTCTCCAGAGTCCTCCTCTCCCTCTCCCCCAGCACCGCGTCTGTCATGAAGACCACTGCAGGGTAAACCACGAAGAGGAGGGCCAGCTGGAGCACCCTTGCGGTGAGGGCCGCAGCCGCTACCTCCTCCTTCACCTCCGCGCCCGTAACAGCGTGATAGCCGGTGAACACGTAGAGGGGGTTCTTGAAGGACTCAGGGTCTACTGTGACGTTGGCCAAGGAGGAGAGGCGCGAGATCCTCTCGTTAACTATCCTAGAGCTCTCCTCCGAGAGGGCCAGCTGGACAGCGTTGTATGCCACGTCTCCGGCAGAGGAGCCCACAAGCCTGCTCACCCTCACATATGCCCTCCCGTCCAACCTGCTCAGGTTGTCAGAGAAGCCTCGAGGTATGGTGACGTAAACGTCCGCCCTCTCCGACCTAGAGCCGAGGCTGGCAGAGAGCTCCACCCCCAGGAGCCTCCCCTTCTCCTCTACAGAGGCCCTCAGCCTCTCTGCGAAGTCCCTCGCAGCCTCCTCCTCTAGCTCCACGATCACAGAAACGCTCTGGGTGGAGTACAGGACAACGGACATGAGCGCTATGGTAGGGAGGGAGACGAGGGGGAGGAGGATCGTTGCCAGGACTACCCTTATGTCCCTAGAGAGGTCCAGCAGCTCCCTCCAGAGGACGGCCTTGACGGCCCTACTCCTCAAAGCCCACCGCCCTTACATATGCTTCCTCAAGGGTCCTAGCCCCGTAGGCCCTCAGCACCTCCTCCACCTTTCCCTCTGCCACAGTCAGGCCCTTCGAGATGAACGTCACCCTGTTCGCCATTTGCTGTGCCTCCTGCAGGTCATGGGTAGTGATCAGGAAAGTTGTGCCCCTGGAACTCATGAGCCTTATGACCTCCCTGATCCGGTAGCTGGAGACCACGTCCAACCCCCCAGTAGGCTCGTCTAGTATGGCTAGCTCAGGATCATGCATGAGGGAGAGGGCTAGCATGAGCCTCCTCTTCATTCCCTTGCTATAGGTGGCCGTCCTCGCCCTCATTGCCTCCCCAAGGCCAGAGATCTCCGCGGCCCTCCTTATGGCCTCCTCCTCATCCCTCCCGTATAGGCTGGCGAAGAGCCTCACGTGCTCCTCCCCTGTGAGCCTCTCGTACGGCTGCGCCTCCTCTGGCAGGTAACCTATCCTTAGCTTCACCTCCCCCCACTCCTCGCTCTCCGGATCCGCACCGAGGACCCTCAGCTCCCCCGCATCTCTCCTCACCAGCCCCATGATGATCCTGATCGCCGTGGTCTTCCCGGCGCCGTTCGGGCCCGCTAGCACGTGGACAGAGCCCCTCTCTACGCTTATGGAGAAGCCCCTCAACACCTCTCTCTTCCCTATCTTCTTCGCGACGCCCCTTGCCTCCACAGCATGCAGAGGAACTTGTGGCATATGAGTTAACTCCCCCGTCTAGCCTTAACCTCCCGTCTCTCTCTGTAGTATGAAGCTTATGAAAGAGGCGCTGAGGGCCTTCGTTGCAGAGTACGGGGAAAGGGGGGAGCTGCTGCTGAGGGCCATGCTGGAGGAGGCAAGGAGCTCCTCTGCGGCAAAGCTAGGGGACTTCAGCTTCAAGGGGCTGAGGAACAGGCTCAAGGTCATGGGCATAGAGTACAACCCTGCCCCCCTTCTGATGAAGCTGGAGAAGGAGATCGGGATCATAGAGACCAGCTACCGTTCCAGCACCCAGAGGTGGTGGAAAATAGTGGACAAGCATGCCCTTGAAGAGGTGCTCGGGGTAGAGGAGCTGAGCATAAGGGGGAGGCTGCTGAGGGCGCAGCTCCACACTCTCAACCCGAGGGGAATGGCAGAGACGCTGAGGGGGATGATGGGGAGGAAGCTCAGCGAGGTAGACAGAGCCAGGTTGAGAAAGATTGCCTTCGAGGAGCTGCCCTTGCTAGTTAAGGTAATAGAGGAGGCAAGGGCGCTGGGGGAGGAGGCTCTTGAAGAGGAGATAAGGGCAGCAGAGGAGGTGCTGGAGCTCTTCGAGCTAGTGGTGACAGGGGCTAGGGGGGCTCTAGCAGAAGGCCCCTCTTTGAGGCATCCTCTAGCCGAACCATGATTGCTCTGAAGGCCTCTGAGAGGGCCCGCGCGTTGTCGAAAGAGGAGAGTATCTTCTCTAGAGAGGGCCGGTCGAGCCCCTTCAGCTCCCGAGCGATCTTCACCATGTTCTGAGTGGCCCTCACTGCCTCGTCCACTATAGTTATGTGAGCCAGCTGGGCAGTCCTGCTGAAGGGGTTCAGGTCGATGGCTATGACCTTCTTCCCTAGCTCCCTAAGGGCCTTGGTCCTGTCGCCGTCCTCTATGGAGACCATGACGAGGTCTGCAGAGTATATGCCCTCCTTGCACACTATGCCCCGCGGGCTCTCTAGGTTAGGGAGCCTTGTCTTCTCGCACGAAGCTCCCAGCACCTCCCTCACGCCTGCCCTCCTCAGCATCCCCTCTATCTTCGCCACCCTCTCCTCTGTCCTGTAGAATATGTTGACCTCAACCTTCACGCCTAGCTCAGAGGAGAGCTCTGCTATCTCCGCTGCTGCCAGCGCAGCGTAGTTCCCGTTGACGGAGATCACTGGCTTCTGGGCAAGCAACATGGCAGCCACTGCTGCCCTCTCTGCCTGCAGGGCAAAGGGGTGGCTGACCTCTCCCAGCAGGTAGTCAAAGGCCTCCCCTCTCCCCTGCGCGATCAGGCCTTGTGGAACTACAGCTCCCTCGAGGAAGGCCTCCACTACCTTCTCCCTTGCTACCAGAGATTTGTATCTAGGGTGGCTCTCTGGGATGTGCCAGCGCATCTACACCACCTCTAACGATACGCTGCTGCTAGAGGGGCGGAGGTAGAACAAGCTATATCCCAGAGGTGAGAGGTGCTCCACCGCCTCCCTCGCCCTGCTCCTCTCTACTGCCAGCAACACTAGGCCCTTCTTGCCGTAAGCCGTTATCAGGCCAGGCGTCCTGAGCACTAGCTCCTCCCCCTTCTCCCCTATCACGCTCCTTATGAGGCCGTTCTCTAAGTTGAACCTGAGGATTTCCTCAGCAAACAGGTGGAAGTCCAGGCTCTCCGATACCTTGGCTATGATGGGTTCTGCCGCCTCGTGGAGCCTCATGGAGGTGTACCTCCTCACGTACTCCCCGGCATGCTCCCTCGCCGCGGCAACGCTGATTAGGGAGATGCTGGGGGGGAGCTGTTTGCACTCTGCCCTCCCGATCCCTGGGGCCCCAGGGGACAGTCTAGCAACTAGGCCTATGCCGCACGATATGGCGAGCACGTCCCCCAGCCCCGTGCGCTCCCTCACCTCTGCCTCGTGGGCTAGGGCAAGGAGTTCGCTGACCTTATGCTTCTGAGCTCCAAGGGCTAGCGCTGCAGCTATCCCTGCGGAGGCGCTCACAGCATAGCCGACCCCGACGGGGAGGGGGAGCACCGTAAGGATCTTCTCCTCTGCCCCCAGCACCTCTGCTACTCTTCTCACGGTAGCTACAGGGCTCATGCGGGCCTCCTCCTCTCCCTCAGTGCAGATCTTGGCCCTGGGCTCCACAGCAATCCCTATGCCAAGGGAGCCGGTGCTCCTCGCGTCCTCCCCGAAACGGGGGGAGAAGAGGGCAGTTACGTGATGGGGGGATGAGGCACAGATTATTTCGACGCACCCCTTGCTATCTTCAAGGCCTCATCGAATATGAGCCTGGCAAGCAGTTCCTTGTGCATCAGGCCAAGGCTCCTGGCCTCTGAGTGAGAAACCAGGATCGCCCTGTCGGTCTCCGAAGCGAAGCCGGTGCCGGCGTAGCCCACGGAGTTCGCTACTACTAGGTCTGCAGAGTACTTCGAAAGCTTTTCCCTTGCCGCCTCCACCAGCTTCTCCTCCTCCATGGTGCTCTCAGCAGCAAAAGCTATCACAACCTTTGGCCTGCTGCGAAGGCTGCTTAACACCTTTACTGTAGGCTTCAGCAGGAGCTGTAGCTCCCTCCCGCTCCTGATCTTCCCTTCGTAGAGCTCTGCTGGGGCGAAGTCTACGGGCGCTGCTGCAAAGACGGCTATGTCGTAAGCGTTCTTCTCGCTGAGCTCTGCTACCCTCTCTGCCATCTCTGCAGTCGTCTCAACCCTAAAGCTGTTGACGAAGTGGGGAGCGCTCGTTTTGAGAGGCCCGTGGACGAAGTCGACTGTAGCCCCCCTAGCCCATGCCTCTGCTGCCAGCTCCACCCCCATGATCCCGCTGCTCGGGTTAGAGATGAACCTAACCCTGTCTATCCACTCCCTCGTAGGCCCTCCCGTCACGAGCACTCTCATGCCCTTCAGGTCCTCCCCTCTCGAGGTAAAGGCAGCGGCTACCCTCCCTACTAGCTCTGGAGGGGGATACTTCGCCACTCCCTCCTCCAGCAAGGGCGGGACGATCTTGGCTCCCATCTCCTCCAGGATAGCCTTTGCCCTCCTGTACTGCTCAGCGTTGTACAAGTTGTCATGCATGGCAGGCACAAAGGCCACCCTTTTCCCATAGCCGAGCGCAGATATGGCCACCATGCTGACAGAGGTGTCCCCAACGCCGTAGGCAACCTTTGCGATGGTAGACAGGGTTGCGGGAGCTATGACAACGGAGCTGACCTTCTCTACCAGCCCAACGTGCTCCGTCTCCCCCGTCAGCTCCACAATAGGCTCCACTCCCGTAGCCCAGTGGAAAAGCATAGGGCCTACGTACTTAGTCGCCTCTGGGGTCATCACTGGGATCACCTGTGCTCCCCTCCTCATCAGCCACCTGGCAGTGTCTACGGACTTGTAAGAGGAAACGCTTGCTGTAACGCCGAGCATCACTATGTGTCCCTCAAGATACCTGTTCACTGCTCCAACTATTCCCCTCGACGGGTGGTGCGGAGAGATCATCTTTACCACTAGGAGGGAACATAGAGATTATATAAATTTCCAGACAGACCTGAACACGGAAGCTGCTGGTGCGGCTGCATGTTCAAGATCAGGAAGGCCAAGGACAGCGATATACCGGAAGTCATGAAGATAAACCTCGAGACCCTGCCCGAAAACTACTGGTACGGTTTCTACAAGAACCTCCTGGACAACTGGGGGGAGGCTTTCCTCGTAGCAGAGAAGGAGGGGGTTCTCGTAGGTTATGCGATGAGTAGGATAGAGGAGCAGAGCGACCCGGTACTGCTCGGCCTCGCGAAGGATGAGGTGAGCGTCTGGAGGAGGGTCATATCCACGATCAAGGGAGACCTGAGGAAGGTGGGACACCTAGTCTCCATTGCAGTCAGGGCCCCCTACAGGCGGATCGGTATTGGAACTGCCCTGTTGAGAGAGACCATTAGCGTGGTGGACAAGTTCTACAACGCCGAGTCCCTCTACCTCGAGGTGAGGGTGACGAACTACCCGGCAATAAGCCTGTACGAGAAGTTCGGCTTCAGGAAGGCAAGGATAGTGAAGGGTTATTACTCGGACGGGGAGGACGCTTACGTCATGGTGCTACGGCTAAAACCTACCCAAGCTTAAAGCCTTCACAGGATCTACGGGGGCATATGACTGCTGTCATTGGGAGGGGGCTCGTTAAGAGTTATGGAAGAGTCAGGGCTCTCGATGGGCTTGACATTCGAATAGAGTATAACGAGATCTACGGGCTCATAGGTCCTAACGGCTCGGGGAAGAGTACCTTCATCAAGTCGCTCTTGGGCATAGTAAAGCTTGACAAAGGGGAGCTCTTTGCGCTGGGCAGGCGGGCTCCTAGCAAGCAGTTGCTAAGGGACGTGGGCTACATGCCCCAGGAGCCGGCCCTCTATTCTAACATGAGCGTAGAGGATAACCTGGTCTTCTTCGGTAAGCTCTACGGAGTGCCGCGGCTGAGGGAGGCGGTAGAGGAAATCATATCACTGCTCAGGCTAGAGGAGAAGAGGAAGGAGCTCGTCGAGAGCCTGAGCGGGGGGATGCAGAGGAGGGTCTCGCTAGGGGTGGCCCTCCTTCACAAACCAAAGCTTCTCCTCCTCGACGAGCCCACGGTAGGAATAGATCCTCTCCTCAGGGCTGAGTTGTGGGACTACCTGAGGAGGGCAACGAAGGAGATGGAGGCGACAATACTCATCACGACCCACTACATGGACGAGGCTAGGAGGTGCGACAGAATAGGCTTCATCATGAACGGGAGGATGTTGTCCGAGGGCAGGCCTGAAGAGTTAGCGAGGAAAGTAGGCACTGAGGATCTGGAGGAGGCTTACGTGAGGTACGTGAGGGGCGGGAAGTGATGTTAGCCTTCACCATAGCCTGGAGGGTTTTCAAGAGCCTGAGGAACGACAAGAGGACCATAGCCCTCATAGTGATTGCGCCAGTGCTGATCATGATAGTGTTCGGCTTCGCCTTCGCAGGAGACCTGAAGGGGGTGAGGCTGATAGTGGTGAGCAAGGACCCTCTGCTTGCGCCCGAGATGATTGCTATGCACATAGACGGCGAGATGTTCAAGGTGGAGCCTATGGAAGATCCTGCACTAGCTGAGAGGGAAGTAAGGGAGGGGAGGGCGTGGGCGGCAGTGGTTATACCGCAAGACTTCTCTTTGAGGGCCAGGGAGGGGAGGGCAAGCGTTCAGCTCTACGTAGATAGGAGCAACGTGCTTGCTGCCGACAGAATAACTGCCGAGATAGCTGGCAGCTTCTCCTCCCTTGCCAGGTCCTTTGGCCTTAGGCCCCTTGTCACCCAGAACATCACATACGTATATGGAGGGGAGGCCGGCTTCATGGACGCGTTCATGCCAGGCGTTGTCTCCATAGCCATCTTCTTCCTCTCTATCTTCCTCACTCTCGTCTCTTTCGTAGTAGAGAGGAGGAGCCACACTCTGTACAGGCTCTACGCCACACCCGTTAGGGAGCTGGACATAGTGCTAGGCTACTCTTTGGCGTTCAGTATAATCGCGGCCTTCCAGGTGGTGGAGCTCTTTACAGTAAGTATTCTGCTCTTCGAGGTGAAGGTGCGGGGGAACATTTTATACGCAATAGCTGCTGGCTCTCTCCTAGCAGTCTCTGGGGTGAACCTGGGGCTGCTCCTCTCCGGGCTCGTGAGGAACGAGGCTCAAGCGCCGCAGGTGATGCCGATGGTGACCCTGCCCTCGATACTGCTCTCCGGCGTCTTCTGGCCCATAGAAGCTATTCCGGAGTTGGTAAGGCCCCTCTCCTACCTAGTTCCTCCCACGTACGCAATAGAGGCCATAAGGGCTATAGTGATCAAAGGGTGGGGAATAACAGAGATTGGGAGGGAGCTTGGCATCCTCGCCCTCTTTGCCTCGATCTTCATGCTGATGAGCGTTATGGCTCTTCGCAGGAGAGACTAAATTATATATCTTCGCCCCTCTCCCCTTCTCGGTGCTCAGATTGATCAGGGTAGAAGACATAAAGACCATTACGGTAGTGGGAGCTGGCACAATGGGTCACGGGATAGCAGAGCTAGCTGCAATGAGCGGCTTCAAGGTATACCTAGCAGACATAGACTCGAACATCCTGAACAGCGCAATGAGCAAGATAAGGTGGAGCCTGAGCAAGCTAGCTGAGAAGGGCACTCTGAAAGAGCCTGTAGACACGGTTATGGGCAGAATAGAGCCTGTAGTGAGCGTTAAGGACGGGAGCTTCAGCGAAGAGTTGGGGAGAGCCCTTGCCGAGTCCCAGCTCATGATAGAGGCCATCCCAGAGAACCTCAAGATGAAGCAGGACCTCTTCGCCTTTGCCAGCTCCCGCATGGGCCCAAACGCTATCCTTGCCACTAACACGAGCAGTCTCCCCATAACCGAGATAGCGAGCGCTACCTCGGACCCCACGAGGGTGGTGGGGATGCACTTCTTCAACCCGCCCGTCCTCATGCCGCTGGTAGAGGTGATCAAGGGGGCTAGGACGAGCGACGAGGTAGTGAAGGTCATAGTGGAGGTAGCAAGGAAGATGGGCAAGACCCCTGTTGTAGTGCACAAGGACGTGCCCGGCTTCATAGTGAACAGGATCCTCGGTAGGCTCATGAACCTGGCCTGTTTCCTCGTGGACAGGGGGATCGCTAGCGTTCAGGAGGTGGACGCTACGGCCTTCTACTCTCTCCGCTTCCCCATGGGGGTCTTCGAGCTTGCCGATTACAGCGGGATCGATGTGTTCTACCTCGTGACCAAAGCCATGGCAGAGAGGGGCATGGAGATCTTGCCGTGCAAGGTCTTCGAGGAGAAGTTCAATGCAGGGAAGTACGGCGTGAAGAGGGGGGAGGGCTTCTACAAGTACCCTGAGCCCGGGAAGTTCGTCAAGCCGTCCCATCAAAAGGAGATGGCAAAGGTGGATCCGGCGCTCCTCCTCTCCCTTGCCATAAACGAGGCAGCGCACCTGCTGAGGACCGGCGTTGCCTCTAAGGAGGACATAGAGACGAGCGTGAAGCTAGGGCTGGGGTGGCCTAAAGGCGTTTTCGAGTACGCCGACGAGCTCGGCATAGACAAGGTAGTGGAGGCTCTCTCGAGAATGAAGGCTGAGACGGGAGCAGAGGTGTTCTCCCCTGATCCCCTCCTGCAGGAGATGGTGAGACTGGGCAAGCTGGGGAGGAAGAGCGGAGAGGGCTTCTACAGCTATGCAGCAATAGAGGAGGTGGTAATGGAGACCCTGGTGATCAGGAAGGAGAAGCCCATAGCCTGGATTACTCTGAACAGGCCTGAGAGGCTGAACGCTATAAGCCCAAAGATGATAGAAGAGATGAGCAAGGCCCTCGACGAGCTGGAGGAGGACAAGGAGGTAAGAGTCGTCATTATCAAGGGCTCTGGCAGGGCCTTCAGCGCGGGGGCTGACGTTACCTCCTTTGCTGCCGTCACGCCGCTTGACATAATGAAGTTCTCCAGGAAGTTCCAGGAGCTCACCCTCAAGATACAGTTCTACACCAAGCCCGTCATAGCTGCAATACACGGCTACGCCCTCGGCGGGGGGTTGGAGATAGCTATGAGCGCCGACCTGAGGATAGCCAGCGAGGACGCCATGCTGGGCCAGCCAGAGATCAACCTAGGCTTCATCCCTGGCGCTGGCGGTACTCAGAGGCTAGCTAGGCTAGTAGGAGCAGCAAGGGCAAAGGAGCTGATCATGACCGGAGAGTTCTTGCCAGCTGCGGAGGCCCACAAGATAGGGCTAGTTAACAGGCTCGTCAAGCCGGGGACGCTGGAGGACGAGGCGAGGAACCTAGCGCTGAAGCTTGCCGAGAAGCCTCCGCTGGGCCTCATGATGGCTAAGTTCAGCATAGACATGGGGCTGGAGACCAATATATGGGGGGGCCTCATGATGGAAGCAGGCCTCTTCTCCCTGCTGTTCAGCAGCGAGGACGTGGTGGAAGGCGTGAGCGCTTTCCTGGAGAAGAGGAAGCCCAAGTTCAAGGGGAGGTAGCCCTTATCGCCTCCTCCAACCCGTTTCTTATCAGTGACACTGCGAGGGCAGCCATTATCAGGCTCATGAACTTGTCGAATATTATCAGCCCCTGCCTACCCACTAGCCTGAAAATGATGTCGCTCAACGCTAGTATTACATATGAGAGGGCTGCTACCAGGGCTATCGAAAATATCGCCACATGAAGGCCCCAGTGGTACTTAATGTAAATGGATATGGAAATGGCCGCAGGGCCCGCGAGGAGTGGAGTGGCCAGCGGCACTATAGCTATGTTCTCCGTCCCCGGCCTGATAGCGCCTAGCTGGATATCGAGGAGGAGGGCTACAGAGGTTATGAGTAGGACGAGGCCTGCTGCGACTCGGAAGTCGCTGAAGGTTATGTTGAAGAGCATGAAGATCAGCTCCCCCACGAGGATGAAGAGGACGAGGAGGAGAGAAGCAACGAACAGGGAGAGCCTAAGCACTCTATTCCTCCTCTTAGCCTCCATTCCTGAGACCAAGGACTGGTAGTAAGGGATGGTACCCACAGGGTCTAGAGTAACGAAGAGCATGATTATGGGCTTCCCCAGCTCCAACACGTCCGCCAGCTCTACCAACCGTATATCCCTAGGACCAGAGGGCTCCCTCGGAGCCTAAAACTGAAGCCTAGGTAAGCTACAGTGATCAAGCTTATATTAGTACATGTGAGAAGAGTGCTGGGAAAGTGCTTGCCAGTTGCGCTGGCAGTCAATGATGACGGTATTGATAGCATAGGGCTCAGGTCGTTAGTCATAGAGCTCCAGCAGGCAGGCTTCAAGGTTTACGTGAGTGCCCCCAGGGAGCAAATGAGTGGGATGAGCAAGACCGTGAACTTCAAGAGGCTGGGGAGGAACGGCGAGGTAGAGATCAGAAGGGTCAGGATGGAGGGGGCGGAGGAGGCCTGGGCTCTCAACGCGACCCCAGCAGAGTCTGTCCTCATAGGGCTAGAGCTCATGGGATTTCGGCCCGACGTGGTAGTCTCGGGCGTTAACATAGGCCCGAACCTGGGCCTGGAGGACTTCTTCACCAGCGGCACTATAGGAGCTGCCATAGAGGCCTCCTTACACGGCGTTCCAGCCATTGCCGTCAGTCTGGTTAGCTACAAGGTGATGCCCGAGAAAAACTACATGCTAGCAGGGAGCATAGCTGCCCGGCTGGCGATGAGCTATCCTATCTGGAGCAGACTATACGACCTCCTGAACCTGAACGTCCCCCCCTCCCCCCGGGGAGTCATGGTCACAAGGCTCGCCGTCAACAGCTACAGGCTGAGGTATGAGTTGAACGGGTCCTCTATGAGGTTTAAGGAGAGCGACATCAGGGAGAGCTACTGGGACGTGCAGGAAGGGAGCGACGTGTGGGCTGCCCTTAACGGCCTGGTGTCCATCACTCCTATCAGAATCCGAGCCCTCCTCCACGATAGCAGCGACGGTGCCCCACTCCTCGTGCTAAAGAGAGAACTGGAGGAGCTGGTGAGGAGTGAAGCTCACCGCTCTGAATAAGCTGGTTTTCGTCATAGTAGCTGTTTACATAGTGTCCCTCTCCTTTGTCCCCCTAGTCAACAGCTTCTTCAGGAACGGCGAGTGGGTGGGATTCGAGAGGGGGGCCTACTACTATAGGAACAACAAACTAGAGGTGAGGATAGCAGGCTTCCCAGAAGGTCTTGGAAAACCCAGGATATACATCTACGCCCCCAACTCCTCATACAGGCCCATAATGCTAGTAGAGTTCGACGATCGAGAGACTACGGTTAACGGCTACAGCCTCTACCATGACCTCGAGAACTTGACGCTGAGGAAAAGGGAGACCACAGTGATCCTCAACTACGAGTTAAAGGGAGAGGTCATCGTAAGGAAAATCATATGGCCAGAGGAGGAGAGGGTAACGATCTCGCTAGAGTCCGAAGAGAGCAGCGAGTTCGTGCTGGTCATGAAGGGGAGAAACTGTAGCATGGTCAACGGAATGGAGCTGGGAGGGAGCAGGAGCACTCTGGAGTTCTACAGGGAAAGGTTCTCTATGGGCTTCGAAGTGAAAGGAGTAGGGAAGGGAGTGGTGGACTTCAACCTCTCCTCTCCTGCAGAGGTCAAGGTCTTGAGGGACAAGGATCGTTGTACCATTGCTATAGAGTATTATGGGGAGAGGCTCTCCATGACTGTTAGAGGAGAGATGGAATCTACCGCAGTAAGCCCGATATCCATCTTAGCCACGAACGTAGTGAACCACAGGTTCGTTCAGATCCTTCTCCCCCTTGTGGCCATCGGAGCTGTGGCCTTGGGCTGGGCGCTATGGAGAAAGATGTGAAAAAGCTCCTCCTCTTTGCTTTCCTTCTGCGCATAGCAGTAGCTCCTTTCTCCGCCCACCTCTGGGACATGGCAATGATACAGGAGAGTCTCTACCTCACGCTTCAGGGGGAGAGCGTCTACTCGTATGTGTACGAGAAGAGCGTGAAGCTCCAGAACGCTACCGGCCTCCCTCTCTTCTTCGAAGGCTATGCCTATCCGCCACATCTCACGTGCTTCCTCTTCCCCTTCTACCTCTTGTACCTCTCGCTCGGCGGGGACCCTAGGCCTATCAAGATTGAGAGCAACGCCGCGCTAAGCCTGGTGCCTGAGGAAGGCTTCGTCGCTTCGCTCGATGTTTTCCTCTTCCTCGCCATCATCAAACTGCCCCTCCTCCTCGCAGACCTGATTATAGTGTACCTGCTCAGTAGGAGGAGCGTGGAAATAGCCACAGTTTATGCCTTCAGCCCTTACGCCCTGATCATATCGGCTGCTTGGGGGATGTTCGACGGCCTGGTGGGGCTCTTCCTTCTGCTAGCTCTCATACTTGCAGAGAGAGGGATGCCCTTCCTCTCTGGGTTCTCCTTTGGGCTGAGTATGGTAAAGCCATACTCTTTGTTCGCTTTACCCCCCTTCCTTTTCTACTTTTATAGACATAACATCGGGGCGCTCGCAAAGTTTTCCCTCGGCTTCCTCGCAGGCCAGCTGCCCACCTTCGCCCCTCTCCTTCTCTCGCCTCAAGAGTTTCTCTACACCTCCTTCCTTTTTCACGGGCTGAGAAACCCGAGCGGGATGACGCCGCTGAGGGCTCTCGTCGTGGCAGAGGACAGCCACCTTGCCTCTGCCTTGCTCAGCGCGTACTCTGTCCTCTTCCTCTTCTCCTACCTTCTTCTACTGTTCCTGATGTTCAGGAGAGGCACTAACCTCCCTGAGGGAGTGCTCGTTACTATGTCCTTCTTCCTAGGGTTCAATAAGGTAATCCACGAGCAGTACTTCCTCTCCCTGTTCCCCCTCCTCCTATTGTACCATCAGAAGAGAGCTAGGACAATGGAGCTGCTCTACCTTACTTACACCATCCTCAACTCAGCCCTATACCTCCTAACCCTGCCTCTCCTCTTCGTCATGGACTACGAGGTTTTGTCCCTGAAGTACGAGGCAACACATTACGGCCTTGGAGCGTTAGCTATGGGGGCCTTGGTGCCAACTGTCTTCTTCGCCTTCTCTGTAATCAACGTGCTCATGAACCTAAAGACGATCATGGAGTTCCTCTCCGGCGAAATGGTCTGTGAGAAATCTAGAGCTCTGTAATAACGTAAAATATATTTGGAGGACAGGGAGGGGGAAGATTGGTGAACGACTTGAGCATGAGCAGGGCCAGTCTGGACGAAGAGGTATATCTGAGATCCCTTACGGGCTACGTGGTTGCAGGCAGGCTCCTAAAGGGCTTCGAGAGGGTGCTCATCATAACTCTCCCTGACAGGATATGCTCCTCCCTCTCTGCGGCCATCTCCTCGTCCCTACTCGCCCACTCTGGCTACAAGGGGAGCTTGGCAAGGATCCTCATGTACGAGGACGACAGGGCAAAGCTAGTAGAGAAGGTCAGAGCAGCCCTTGCAGAGTTCAAGCCAGATGCAGTTTTCATTGTGTTTGGAGGGGAAGAGAGGATGAGCAAGGTAGCAGAGAAGGCAAAGACGACAGTAGAGGCCCTCCAGGAGGCAGGCTTCAGCGGCGCCCTAGCGATCCACGTAAGGACCTGGCTAGCTACGAAACAGCTAGGCAACATAGTTGCCGAGCAGAGGCTGGCAAGCTACCTCTCCTCCCTTAGGGAGATAAGAGTCTTCACGGCAGACCTGCAGCAGAAGAAGTTCGTCTTCCACAAGGTAAAGGTCGAGAACAGTGCTGTGAAGCCCCAGCCCTACGACGAGGCAAGCCTGATAGATGAGCATGTAGAGCTCCTGAAGAAGTCCCTCCCGCCGCCCGAGCAGTGATCACTCAACTAGCCTTTTTCCTGTAAGCCTCACTATCCTCATTGCTTCATCGTAGAACCCTCTCATGTCCCTCACCACCTTCCCTACCCTCTCCCTCTCCCCCTCCATGACCTCGCTGAGGGACTGGAGCAGCAGTCTAGCTGCAACGAGTCTCACCAGATGGGTCCTCCTAGCTATGAGCCTCCTCTCCTTCTCTCCTGACTCCAGCACATAGCTGAAGTGTCTGTTTATCGTCTCTGCCAGCTCCCTGATGCCGAGGCCAAGGGCAGCGCTGGTCTTCACCACAGCCGGCCTCCACGAGCCCCCTCTGCCCAGAGCCTCCTTCTCCGCAACGAAGAGCATGTACTCGTAGGTTTTAGCAGCATCCGGCCTGTCGCTTTTGTTAACTACGTAGACGTCTCCTATCTCAAAGACCCCCGCCTTGAGCGCCTGCACATCATCTCCTGCCCCTGGCATGGTGAGCACGACTATCGTGTCTGCAACGTTCATTATGTCTGTCTCGCTCTGCCCCACGCCCACCGTCTCCACTATGATCTTGTCGTAGCCCATGACGTCGAATGCCTCTATCATGGCTAGAGCCGCAAGGCTCACGCCGCCGAGAATGCCCCTGTTCGTCACGCTCCTGATGAAAACGCCAGGATCTGTGGCATGTTCCTGCATCCTCAGCCTGTCCCCCATTATGGAGCCGGAGCTGATGGGACTGGTGGGGTCTATGGATATGACGGCCACCTTGTAGCTCATGTCCCTAAAGGCCCTTACGAGCCTCGATATGAGGGTGCTCTTCCCCGCTCCCGGCATGCCGGTGATGCCCACCACATGGGCCCTCCCGCCCTCTGAGCTGAGCCTCTCGAGTATCCAGGCATTGTCGGCGTTGAGCTCTTCTAGGAGGGTCAATAGCCTACCGAGAGCCCTCTTGTCCCCTGCCTTTGCCCTCTCTATTAGGACTGACGGATCTGACAAGCCCCTACCCCTTCGCCCTAGGGGCTAAATGTTTTCTCTCAGATGCTATCTCCTCGAGTCTCTTCACGATCTCCGCAATGGGAGTTCCTGGCAGGAAGACCTCCTTGACCCCCATGGCCCTCAATGGCTCCACGTCCACTAGCGGGATGCTCCCGCCCATCACCACAGGTATGTCGCCTGCTCCGCTCTCCTCGAGCTTCTGGAGCAGCTTCCTTGCTATGTGGAAGTGGGAGCCCTCGTGCTGGTTTATGCCTATTATGTCTACGTCCTCTTGGATCGCAGCTGCCACCACCTGATCTATGGTCTGCCTCAGGCCTGTGTACACTACCTCGAAGCCCGCATCCCTAAGGGCTCTCGCTATTACCTTAGCCCCTCTGTCGTGGCCATCTAGCCCTACTTTTGCCACGAGTACCTTGATCCTCCTAGTAGTACGGGGGCTCTGCATAGGTCCCGTACACCCTCTTCAGAGCTCCCATGATCTCGCCAAGGGTTGCATATGCCTTGACGGCTCTTAGCACGTAGGGCACGACGTTCTCCCCCCTCTCCGCAGCCCTCTCCAGCTCCTCCAGTGCCCTGCTCCACCTCTCCTGGTCCCTGCTGGCTCTCACTTTCCTCACCCTCTCGATCTGCCTCCTCTCCACCTCCTGCTGGTCGAACTCAAGGAGTGGCACCTTCCTCACGTCCTCTGATTCCTCCTCTCTATACTCGTTCACCCCCACGATTATCCTCTTCTTCTCCTCCACCTCCTTCTGGAACCTGTAGGAGGCCTCCTCCACCTCCCTCTGCGGGAACCCCTTCTTCACGGCCTCGAGCATCCCTCCCATCCTCTCGATCTTGTCTATGTACTTCCAAGCCCTCTCCTCCACCTCATCTGTGAGCCACTCCACGAAGTAGCTGCCTGCCAAGGGATCTATGACATCTGCTACCCCAGTCTCGTGTGCTATGATCTGCTGCGTCCTCAGGGCTATCTTTGCAGCGAACTCGCTGGGCACGCGGAAAGGCTCGTCGAAGGAGTTAGTGTGAAGGCTCTGGCAGCCGCCGAGCACTGCTGCCAGCGCCTCTATGGCTGTCCTCACTATGTTTATCCAGGGCTGCTGCGGGTAGAGGCTGCAGCCGGCAGTCTGCACATGGAACCTCATCCACATGCTCCTCGGCTTCCTAGCCCCGAACCACTCCTTCATTATCTTAGCCCACATCCTCCTGGCTGCTCTGAACTTGGCGATCTCCTCGAAGAAGTTGATGTGGGAGTCGAAGAAGAAGCTGAGCCTCGGCGCAAACTCGTCTATGTCCATCCCCCTCGCCCTCAGCTGCCTCACATACTCTATGCCGTCGGCAAGCGTGAAGGCGAGCTCCTGCACTGCAGTAGCTCCGGCCTCCCTTATGTGGTAACCGCTAATGCTCACCGGGTTCCACTTGGGCAGGTTCTTCACGCTCCACTCCATCACGTCTACGGCTATCTTCACCGCAGCCTCAGGAGGGAACACGTAGGTCTTCTGGGCAATGAACTCCTTCAGGGGGTCGTTCTGTATCGTGCCGCCTATCTTGTCATAAGGGACCCCCTGCCTCTCTGCGACCGTAACGTAGAAGGAGAGGAGCACGGGAGCTGGCGGGTTTATGGTCATGTTGGTAGTCACCTCGCCGAGGTTGATGTCCTTGAAGACGACCTCCATGTCTACTAAAGTGGGGACGCTTACACCCACTATGCCTATGGAGCCCTCTGCCAGGGGGTCGTCGGGGTCCACGCCTACGAGGGTGGCATTGTCGAAGGCAAGGCTCAGGCCTGTCTCCCCTGCCCTTATCAACATCTTCAGCCTCTCGTTAGTCTCCTCCGGCCCCCCGAAGCCGCTGAACATCCTCATCGTCCATAGTCTAGCCCTGTACATGGTGGCATGGATCCCGCGCGTAAACGGGTACTCGCCCGGAAAGCCGAGCTTTTGCAAGTAGTCATGATCCTTGAGGTCCAGGGGCGTGTAGATCCTCTTCAGCGGGATGCCGCTGAGGGTCGTGAACTGCTCCTCCCTCTCCGGCATCCTGCTAAGCCATTCTGGCAGGACCTGCTCCTCCCACTTCTTCAGCGCCCTCCGAATCTCCTCCTTCGCCTCCTCAGAGTACAAATCTGCCATAGCGACTACCACCATGTTTTTGTTTTTGAAACCTTTATATCTGTTAAGATTCCCACGTTAAGCCTACTCCTGGATACCGTATCCAGGTAGACTAAACGTTAAAGTAACCTGACGGCCGGGAGAAAGCCTGGCAAAGCTCGACGCCCTCATGGCCTCCTCTGCGATATCAAAGAGGACCCTCCTCGTGGGCAGCCTCTTTCAAGGCTGGGGCCTTCGAGGAGGAGCTCTCCAGAAAACTAGAACGGTGCCGCTCCTTCGCGAGGAGCTGACCTAGACATGGGCACTGCCAGCGCACTTGCTCTCCTTATCAGCCCCATGTGTTGGATTAGTCAGCGTCTCCAGGACGGTCCTGGGAACGCCCATCGCTATGAGCCTCTCCTCGAGCACCTTCGCAGCCTCAGAGGCTGTGCTCTGCTTCTTGGGCTTCTGACCTCTGCTTCCAATTTTCGGTACCCGCCTGAGAACGTATTCAGAGCTGGCAGTCCTGCACAGCTTTTCCAGGAACTCCTTGTTCTTGCCGCTACGCCAGCTGTTTCTGACTATTTTCAGCTCGCCTCTAGCTATCATTTCCCTAGCTATCATCTCAATCGGGTCATTGCTATATATTCCCTTCGCTATTCTATCAGCTAGTTCACCTCTTCCTTTAGCCAAAAGGTGCCGCCTCCAGTAGAGTATGGTCCGTCCGAGGCTTAAAGGCTATTGCTGTACCGGCGATTCCCTTCTGTGCTTCTCGAGCAACGTCTACATTACGACCTACATGACATCATCTCTGGACTAGTCCACCTTGCTCGTTAGGTCAGCAGAGAAGAAATAATAGAACGGCATAGCAATCGCAGGCGGGAGGGCTCTTGGTAAAGCTCTACGCAGAAGCGCTAGACAAGGAGGTGGAGGTCCCGGACAGTCCGCAGAGGATAGTGAGCCTGGCGCCTGCCATAACGGAGATCTTGTTCATGCTGGGGCTGGAGGAGAGGGTGGCAGGAGTCAGCATCTACTGCAACAAGCCGCCCCAGGCAAGGGAGAAGCCCAAGGTGGGGAGCTACTGGAAGGTCCTGTACTCGAAGCTGGAGCCCCTCAAGCCAGACCTAATACTGGTCACGACGGGGGCACAGCTGGTGGCGCTGAGGGAGCTGGTGCAGAAGGGCTACACTGTGTTCCCGATATCGCTCCCCGTCACGCTCCCCGGGCTCTTCGAGTACGTGATCAAGGTGGGAGCGGTGGTGGGGGAGCTCGAGAGGGCGAGGGAGCTAGCAAGAAGGCTGGAGGAGGAGGCTAGGGCCCTCAGGGGCGCCCTCACAGGGCTAAAGGTACACTACGAGATAGACTTGGGGGGCCCCGTCTCGCCTGGCGGGGTCAGCTACATAGCAGACAGCTTCCACTACATGGGGGCTAGGTCCACCTTCGACCAACTGCGGGAGAGCTGGGTCATAAGCCCTAGCTCAGAGGCCATAGTGCAGTTCGACCCTGACGTTTTCGGCTACGAGTTCCAGCTAGGGGTCCCTCTGGAGGAGAGCTGGCTGAGGCCTAGGCTGGAGGCGAGGGGGCTCGGGGGCCTGAGGGCCGTTAGGGAAGGGCTGATCTTGATGGAGTACGACAGCCTAGCCCACTACGGCCCCTCCTTCTTCAAAGCCTTACGTGCATTTGTGGAGAGGGTGAAGAGGAGGAGGGGAGAGCCATTACCCTGGTGATCAAGCTAGATCCCTCTTCCTTTGACGAGAGCCAGCTGCTGCCGGCAGCAGAGGCCATCAAGGGAGGAGGGCTCGTGGCTTTTCCCACGGAGACCGTTTATGGGCTGGGGGCAGACGCGCTTAACGAGGCAGCGGTGAGGAAGATCTATGCAGTGAAGGGCAGGCCTCCGGACAACCCGATAATAGTTCACATCTGCGAAACAGGTCAGCTGGAGCTGCTCTCTTCATATGTGCCGGAAAAGGCCTACAGGCTAGCAGAAAGGTTATGGCCTGGGCCCCTCACCCTGCTCGTGAGGAAGTCCCCGAGAGTCCCCTATGCCGTCACCGCAGGCCAGGAAACCCTCGCAGTCAGGATGCCTGCCCACCCAGTAGCGCTGAAGCTCATAGAGCTCTCCGCCCCCATAGCCGCCCCTAGCGCCAACATCTCTGGAAGGCCTAGCCCGACGAGGGGGGAGCATGTAGTGAAGGACCTGAGCTCCAGGGTAGAGGTGATCATTGATGCGGGGGAGACCCTTTACGGCGTAGAGTCCACCATAGTGGACCTGCTCTCGGAACCCCCTGTGCTACTCAGGCCGGGAGCATATCCTGTGGAGGAGCTGGAGAAGATCCTAGGGGAGAAAATCTACGTCCCAGACTTCGCGAGGGGGCTAGCGGAGGCATCCAGAGCGCTAGCGCCGGGGATGAAGCACAGGCACTACGCCCCTAGGACCCCTCTGATCCTGGTGGAGGCAAGGGAGTACTCCCAGCTAGAGGCATATGCAAGGACAGTGAGGGAGGAGGCAGAAAAGCACGGGAGGGCGGCAATATTGGCCTCGAAGGAAACGGCCCGGTTCTACGGGGGACTTAAGGTGATAGAGCTGGGCTCCAGGGGCGACATGTTCTCTATAGCTAGAGCCCTCTTCGATGCGCTCAGGAGGGTCGACGAGCTGGGGGTCGATGTAGCTGTGGCAGAGGGCTTCGAGGAGAGGGGGCTAGGGCTGGCAGTAATGAACAGGCTGAGGAGGGCTGCGAGCAGGCGGATCGTTATCTAGTCGCCCCTGATCTTCCCCCGTAGGCTCTTCACTATAACCATGCGCTGGATCTCGTTAGTTCCGTCGCCTATCTCTATCATCTTGATGTCTCTGTAGAGCCTCTCCACAAGGCTGTCCTTGCTGTATCCTATGCCCCCCATCACCTGCATGGCCATCCTGACGAGGTCCACGCCTCTGCTGGCTGTGAACAGCTTTGCTATGCTCGAAAATCTAGCGATGTCCGGATCTCCCGCGTCAAGCCTCCTGGCAGCCTCGTAGACTATGAGCCTAGAGGTCTCTAGCAACATGTTCATCTCTGCGAGCAGGTGCTGCACCATCTGGTGCTCTATTATGGGCACCCCCATGCTGGTCCTCTGCTTTGCGTACTCGAAGGCCTCCTCGAAGGCAGCCTGCATTATGCCCAACCCTGTTGCTGCAGTGGTTACTCTACCCTCGTTAAGCGTCATCATGATCTTCTTGAAGCCCGCGTTCAGCTCCCCTATCAAGTTCTCCTTGCTAGTCCTGCAGCCCTCCAGCTTGAGCTCGGAGGTGCCGCTCCCCCTGTAACCCATCATTTCGAGCTTGGAGATCTTCATGCAAGGAGACCTGTCGAGGATCACGAGAGAGACGCCCTTGTGTCTGTCCTCCTCCCTCCCCGTCCTCACTGCCACGAGGAAGAAGTCTGCATAAGGAGCGTTCGTGATGTATGTCTTGGTGCCCTCTATAACGATCTCGTCCCCCTCCAACGTCGCCCTCGTGGTTATGGAGGCCGCGTCGCTCCCACAGCAGGGCTCGGAGAGCGCAAAAGCTCCGATGCCCCCTTTGGCCAGGATGCCTAAGTACTTCTCCTTCTGCTCTGGAGTGCCGTACTTGACTATTGGGTACGGCACCATGCTGCCGCTCACCGTAGCCATTATACCTATAGCGCTGGAGACCCTAGAGAGCTCCTCTATCACTACCGTGCTCTCCAAGACAGAGAGGCCTGGGCCGCCGTACTCTTCTGGCACCCTCAGCGAGAAGTACCCCATTTCGGCGACCTGCCGGAGGACCTCCTCTGGTACTGCGTTCCTCTCGTCTACGAGCTTTGCAACCCTCCGTAGCTCCTTCTCCGCGAACTCCCGCGTGCTCGCCCTTATGGATTCCAAGCTCCCGTCCAACGTGTCCCCCCTTATGGGAGGAGGGTAGGGGCATTAATATAAAAGGCTATTGACCTGCTCGTCGAGCTCCGCTGGCACTTACAAAATTAAAAGCTCGAGCGAGTCCAGCTCTCGTCTTGATGAACTGCGCTCTCTGCGGAGTGAGAAAGGCCTCTGTGTTTCAGCCGGCGAAGAGGAGAGCCCTGTGCAAAGAGTGCTTCTTAGAGGACGTTCGCTCGAGGGTTAGGGCTGAGGTTGAGAGGTGGCGAATGATAGAGCCGGGGGACAGAGTTCTCCTTGCGCTGAGCGGGGGCAAGGACAGCTACGTCCTCCTCGAGAGCATAGCCCTCTACCACAGCCCCTCTAAGCTGGTAGGCCTCTCGATAGTGGAGGGGATACCGGGCTACAACAGGGAGGAGGACGTAGCCGCGCTGAAAGAGGTGGCAAAGGGTTATGGCGTGGAGATCATGGTGGTGAGGGTGAAAGACTTCGCCGGGCTAAGCGTTCATGAGATGGTGAAGGAGGCCAGGGCGAGGGGTAGCCCCACCTCTGCCTGCACCTTCTGCGGAGTAGCCAGGAGAAGGATAATGAGCAGCGTAGCGGAGGAGTTGGGCGTGGACAAGCTCGCCACTGCTCACAACTTGGACGACGAAGTGCAGACTGCTATAATGAACATCTTGAGAGGGGATCTTGCTGGACTCCTGAAGCTCCACCCCTTAAGCAAGGGGGCGGGCGTTAGGAGAGTGAAACCAATGAGGAAGATATACGAGTGGGAGTCAGCTACCTATGCTATGATAAGGAACTTCCCCTTCCAGCGAGCAGAGTGCATGTTCATCTCAGAACATCCCACCTTGCGGGCAAGGTTGAGGGGAGAGCTGTACAGGCTGGAGAGGGAGAGCCCGGGAGCCCTCCTGAGAGCCCTTGAGTTGCTAGACGAGTTGTTGGTGCCGGGAGAGGAGAGGGTTGAGAGGTGCTCGAGGTGCGGCTCTCCTACCGCGCCTAGTAGGAGTATCTGCAGGCTCTGCGAGCTCCTGGAGGAGCTGGGCATGCGCTCTCCTCCATATACCACTTCTCCACTTTTAAGCCTCAGAGGGAGCGACAGGGGAGGTGAGAGGTATGCCCCTTAGGCCTGCAAGGTGCTACACCCACTTCAGCGGGCCGCCCTACACGAGGAAGGAGTACATACCCGGCGTGCCAATGCCGAAGATAACGAAGTTCGAGATGGGTAACCGTGCCCTGATGCAGGAGGGCGAGGTAAAGGGGGAGCTCATAGCTCTAGAGTCAGGGAACATAAGGCATAATGCTCTGGAGGCAGCGAGAATCATGGTCAACAAGACCCTCACTACGTTGCTTGGGGAGGCCAACTATTACATGAGGATCCGCATCTACCCGCATCATGTGCTGAGAGAGAACAAGATGATGGCGTTTGCGGGAGCAGACAGGCTCCAGGACGGCATGAGGCTGGCTTTCGGGAAGCCCATAGGGACGGCAGCAAGGGTGAATGCAGGGCAAGTAGTGATCGATGTCTGGGGAAGGGCAGGCAGTGAGGAGAAGATCAAGGAGGCGCTGAGGAGAGGAGCTAGGAAGATATCGCTCCCCTCGAGGATCGTGATCAAATCTCTCAAGAGCGAGAGCGTTTCTTCAGGAAGTTAGCCAACAGCACAGCTCCTACTATCAAGGAGAAATATGGGACTAGCATAATTATCATTCCGATTCCGGAAGGGTCTGGGCTTATCAGAGCAGCTATTATTGCAGAGAATAGGAGAAGGTAGCGAAGGTAGGGGCTGCCAAGGGAACCCACCTGTATTACGTCAAGATACACAAGGATGAAGATGATGAGAGGTATCTCAAAGGCTATGCCGGTTGCAACGGTTATGAACAGGGCTGACGACATTATGTCGACCGGATCTGCATAAGATATCAGCATGTCTCCCACCACGAGATAGGAAAGAATGAACATGATCCTGTAGGTGAAGGGGAGCACTACGAGCAGGGCGAGGGAGGCGCCTGCGACGAAGAGGACCACTGCGGCAAGGCCTCCGAAGAGCAGCCACCTCTTCTCCCGTGGGTACAGAGCTGGCTCTATGAAGGCATAGAGCTGGTATGCTATGTATGGGCTAGAGACGAGGAACCCTATCAGCAAGGCTGAATAAAGAAGGATCCTCAGGCCTCCGAAAGGGCTAGTCTGGGATAGCTTTACCTCGACCTCTTTTCCAAATACTTCTATCTTGTCAGGCACCGTGTGATCTATCAGAACCCTTGGCACCCAGTAGACGAGCGGTTCGTAGGAGGAGAGGCTCACGGGGAGGAAGGGAACTATCAGCGTTGCGAGGGCAAACACTATGAGGGCTTTCCTCAGCCTCACCAGCAGCTCCTCTAGGTGTTCCCATATGGTGACCTCCTTGCCCAACTGCCCCCGCCATCGGGAGCGGCGTGTAAGGTCTTATATGTACTGTAAGGTAATGAAAGGGTAGGCAGATCATGGAGCTCCTGGACCCTTCACAGGCTATCGAGAAGGTAAGGAGGGCGGTGGGGAGGAGAATAGCTGATTCTCTCCTGGAAGACTCGGAGGAGGTCCCCATCTCCGCCCTTCGAGGTAGACTGCTGGCAGAGGACATAAGGGCGCCTATATCCCTCCCTCCCTTGCCGCGGTCGACGCTCGACGGATATGCAGTCTCTCTTCTCGACCTGGCCAGCTCTCCCAATGGGCGCAAGCCCCTGAAGCTTGCCTTCAGGCAAGCGATAGGGGAGGGGATCCCTCCTAGGCTGGGAGAGGGAGAGTGCGCTTACGTGGACACGGGCTCTATTGTGCCGCCAGGAGCGGAGGCCGTGGTGCCGGTAGAGAACGCAGAGGTAACAGGAGATAGCGTAGTGATCAAAGACGTTCCGTCGCTCGGCGACGGAATTGCCCTTCCCGCTACGGATGTCTCCAGCGGAGACGTGGTCCTCCACCGCGGCTCTAGGATCACTGCAGTCACGGTCGCTTCCCTTGCGTCACTGGGTATCGACAGGGTCTTGGCCTCTCGAAGGCCGCGGGTAGCAGTGCTCAGCATAGGCAGAGAGCTCCTAGAACCAGGGGGCCTCCTCGAGGCAGGGAAGACATATGACGCGAACAGATATTACATAGCCTCCGTGATGTCCTCGCTAGGTTACGAAATAATCGACCTCGGCATAGTGGGGGACACAGAAGGAGAGGTGGAGAGGGCGCTGGAGAGGGCGAAGGGTAGCGACATAGTGATCACTAGCGGCAGCACCAGCCTCGGCACGGGAGATGTAGTGCCGAAGGTGCTGGACGCGATGGGTCAAGTGCTGGTGAGGGGCTTACGAGTGAAGCCCGGCAAGCCCACTACAGTAGGTATCGTAGGGGGGAGGCTCGTGATAGGCCTCCCTGGTAACCCGAGGGCCGCAGTGAACGTAGTGAACTCCTTCGTCATGGGCCTCCTGGACTCCTTGGGCCTACCCGCGGCGGTTGAGGAGAGGAGCGTGGAGGTGACGCTAGCAACGAGCGTAAGGCTGGACCCCAGGAGGAGACTCTACCTTCCCCTCGCTACGGTTAGGACAACGGAGGGCCTGCTGGGATACCCTGTCGCCGTGGAGAGCTATTCCATAGCGAGCCTCCCTAAGGCAAACGCTCACTCTACAATAGAGTCTGGGAGGCTGCTAGGAGCTCTCTCCAAGGTGAGGGCGCAAGAGTTTCAGGCGCCAGAGGAAACGGTGGTTTCCCTCGTGGACACGAAGCTCATAGGCCTACCCCAGCAAGGGATCAAGGTCGTGTACCCCATGGGAAAGGAGAGGTTCAACACCGTGAGCGTGCTGAGGGGGTCTGGCAGTCTCCTCATCTCTAGCTCCAGAGCAGGATATGTAGGGGAGGTCCTGGAAGAGGTGGAGAGGAAGATCCTTCTCGTGGGCAGAGGCGATTGTAGGCTGGCAGCAGTATATGATGTATACTCAGAGCTCTACAGGGGGAGGAAGATGGAGGTGCCGCGAGCGGAGACGGCAAAGATACTGTACGAGCTCTCCTACGTTGATTGCGCAGTGGTTCCGGAAGAGTACTCTCCTCACGAGGGCATTGTACTAGAGAGGGAGAAAGTCTATCTGGCAAGGCTCTAACCTATGGTCCTCTTGAGCTCCTGGTAAGTCCTTTCGTACCTAGCTATAACCTCCTTGGTTAAGCTAGGCCTCACCTTCTCCAGAGCCTTCACAAAGTGGTCCATCCTCAAAGGCTCTGCCTCGAAGCGCTCCCTCAGTTTAAGCATGACTGCCTCCCTCACCACTGCCTCTATGTCAGCCCCCGTGTAGCCCTCGGTGAGCTCTGCCAGCCTGTCCAGGTCCACCTCTCCCGCCAGGGGGACAAGCCTCAGGTGGATCTTGAAGATCTCTTTCCTAGCTGCCTTGTCGGGAGGCGGCACGTATATGATTCTGTCGAACCTCCCTGGCCTCAGGAGGGCGGGATCGATGAGCTCTGCCCTGTTAGTCGCTGCCAACACCACCACGTTCTTCAAGACCTGTATGCCGTCCATCTCCGTGAGCATCTGGTTGACTATCCTGTCCGTGACGCCAGAGTCAAACCTGTAGCCTCTGGCGGAGGCTATGGAATCTATCTCGTCAAAGAATATGACAGCTGGAGCCACCTGTCTAGCCCTCTCGAAGACCTTCCTCACTGCCTTCTCGCTCTCCCCCACCCACTTGCTCAAGATCTCGGGCCCCCTGATCGCAATGAAGTTAGCGCCGCTCTCCGTAGCCACAGCCTTTGCCAGCAACGTCTTGCCAGTGCCGGGAGGGCCGTAGAGGAGCACTCCCCTAGGAGCCCTCACCCCCATCTTCTCGAACACGTCCGGCCTTCTCAGCGGCCACTCTACTGCCTCCCTCAGCTCCTGCTTGACCTCCTCCAGCCCCCCTATGTCCTCCCACCTGACCTTCGGCACCTCCACGTAGACCTCTCTCATGAGAGTTGGCCTCACGAACTTCAAGGCCTCCGCGAAGTCTCCCATGGTTACTTTAAGGTCCCTCAGTATCTCGACGGGTACTTTCTCCACTTTCGAGAGGTCCACCGAGCCGGCCCTCACGAACCGCCGCAGTGCTGAGAGGGCCGCCTCTTTTGCCAAGGCCGCAATGTCTGCGCCCGTGAAACCGTGAGTTATCTCGGCAATCTTGCCTATGTCAACGTCCTCTGCGAGGGGCATGTATCTGGTGTGGACCCGCAGTATCTCAGCCCTCGCCTCCTTGTCGGGAGGCCTGATCTCGATCTCCCTGTCAAACCTCCCCGGCCTCCGGAGCGCAGGATCTACTGCGTCAGGCCTGTTGGTCGCTCCTATTACTATTACTTTGCCCCTCTCCTTCAGCCCGTCCATGAGGGTGAGCAGCTGCGCCACTACTCTCTTCTCCACCTCCCCTGTCACCTCCTCCCTCTTGGGGGCTATTGCGTCTATCTCGTCAATGAAGATGATCGCAGGAGCATTCTCCTCCGCTTCCTTGAAGACCTCCCTCAGCCTCTGCTCGCTCTCGCCGTAGAACTTGCTCATGATCTCGGGGCCGTTTATCGTCAAGAAGTATGCCCCGATCTCGTTGGCTAGAGCCTTTGCCAGCAACGTCTTGCCGGTGCCAGGAGGGCCGTAGAGCAATATGCCCTTCGGCGGGTCTATGCCGAGATGTCTGAAGATCTCGGGGTGCTTCATGGGCAGCTCTACGATCTCCCTTATCCTCTCCTTTGCCTCCTGGAGGTCGCCTATGTCCTCCCAGGTTACCCTCGGCACCCCTTTCGGCAGCCTCTCCGCTGGCACCGGCGACCCCTTGACCTCTACCTCGGTCTCCTTTGACACAAACACTACTTGTGAAGGATGAGTAGAGGTGACGAGGAAAGTCAGGTAGCCGTAGAGGGTCGGCACCACTACCGTCTCCCCCCTGCTCACCGGCTTGTTTAGAAGGGATTCCTTCACGTAGTCGACGAGGTTCTTGGAGACCTCGATCTGGGTCTCCACGGGGGCCAGGACCACCCTCTGGGCCTGTTCTACCCTCTCTACTTTGCTGACCTTCACTATGTCCCCCGTCTTCACGCCGAGCGACTCGCGTAGGTAGCCGTCTATCTTGATGATGCCCCTCTCCTCCTCCCTCGCTGGCCAAACTCTGACTATAGTGAACCTACCGTCGCTCTCTACCTTCACGAAGTCCGCTATCTCCACGCCGAGCTTCCTCATGTCTGCAGAGCTCATCCTAGCAATCTTCCTGCCCACATCCACGGAGTATGCTTCTGATACTCTCAGCTCCAAAACGCCCATCCATCTATCCTCTCTCAGAAACTTCTCGAAGCGGTATAGAACCTTAAATGTCTATAGAGAGACCTATCCCTTATTAGACCATGGCTAAAAGTTATGACGCTGAGCCCCTATGATGGTGTTAGGTAGTGAGGAAGATCGTGCTAGCTGTGGCTCTCCTGACCCTGCTAGTCCTCCCTCTGACCATCCATGCTTCGAGCCAGAGCGCCGAGAGATTCAAGGTCGTGTGGATAAGCGTGGACTCTGCTAACTATTACAGGTTGTTCAACTTCTCGAGAGAGGGCTCGCTGCCAACGTTCAAGAGGCTGTTTGAAGAGGGAGCCCATGGTCCCATGACGGTCATCTACCCGCCTGCCACCGCGGTCAGCCACGCCTCCCTCTCTACGGGAGCCCACCCTATCAGGACTGGGATATCAGGGAACACTATGCACTTGCCCAACACTAGCATAACTGCAACGGTTTCCGGCTTTGACGGGAGGCACCTGCTGGCAGAGCCGATCTGGATGACCGTCAACAGGAGCGGCCTAAGGGCTGCGGTAGTCTCCTTCCCCCAGTCTACTCCGCCAGCCTGGAGAGTGGATAGCTCGAGGGTCAAGCTGTTCAACATATACGATGCCTCTATAACAGGCGTCACTCCCTCCACCCTCTATACTAACAACAGGGCCATCTCTGGAGCTACCCTCGTCACTATAACAGATGCCAGGAACTGGACGGGCCTAGGGAGCCTCGGCACGGTGTCCAGAGCATGGGAGTTCAACTTCACTCTCGGCGACAGCAGGTGGTTCGTGCTGATAGCAGACAACACTGGCGACGGCAGGCCTGACGTAGCAGCAATAGTAGCGGGAGCAAAGGATGCCAGCAGAGCCCTGACAGTGTTGAGGGAGGGCCAGTGGAGCAGGCCCCTGAACACCACCATAGTCAGGGGAGGCAGCACCTTCACTATTGCTCCCATGTTCAAGCTCATCAAGATAGACGTGAGCGACTTCAGGCTATACAGGGGCATAGCGAGGCCTATGGAGGCTGCCTGGTACAATGATCCTGCCCTTGCAAGGGGCGTGTGGAACAACGTGGTGGTGAGAGTAGGGGCATTCACCGACGGCGACTGGTTTGCCCTCACCAGAGGATGGATAGACGTAGAGACCTACATGGAGACTGTTAACTTCACCAACACCTTCTTCAGGGAGTTCACGCTTTACGTTATGAGGAACACGCAGTGGGACCTCCTCATGACTTACACGCCTGTGGTGGACAACGTTTACCACCAGTTCCTCGGCATGCTCTATAGGAACATGCCTTACTACAGGGCAGACCAGGAAGCTTACTATCGCGGCCTCATTCTTAGAACGTACAGGATGGTGGACGAGTTCGTCAAAGCAGTAATAGACTCCGTAGACCTCAGGAACACCGTCGTCGTGGTGAGCTCGGATCACGGTCAATGTCCGGTCAAGAGCATAATTAACGTGAACGCCGTCCTCTACAACGCGGGCCTCTTGTCGGTAAGGGGAGGGGCTATAGCAGCCAACGAGACTAGAGCCATATTCTTCTCTCAGGGCAACGTTTATGTGAACCTAGCTGGGAGGGAGACGGGAGGGATAGTCAGGCCAGAGGAGTACGATAGGGTGGTTGACTCCATAGTCAGAGCGTTCCAAGCTCTGAGAGATCCCTCCACCGGAGAGCAGGTGTTCGACGTGGTCATGACGAGGGCTCAGGCAGTGACCCTCGGAGTAGGCGGCCCCACGGCTGGAGACGTGATAATAGCAACGAAGTGCGGCTACACGACGACTGGAGGCGTCCCCAGCATTGTGAACGGAACTGCTGTGGTGTTCTCCCCCGCCGTCCCCTTGAGGACCCTCGTTGCCGATCACAGCAGCGTCATGCCCACTTATCCTGACCTACATGCAACAGTGATCTTCTTCGGAGGGCCTGTGAAGAGGGGCTTCCTAGGGCTCTCCAGCTCTCTCAGCATTGCCCCCACGATAGCAGAGCTGCTAGGTATCCCGAGGCCGAGGGATGCAGAGGCAGTGCCCCTAGCGATAAGGGAGGCTATGACCGTTACCCAAACCGCTACCGTCACCCAGGTGAGGACGACCACCGTCGACAGAACGGTCACGAGTACGGTGGAGAGGACTGTTACCAACACTCAGACGGTGGAGAGGACGAAGACGGAGACTCAGGTCAGGACCACAGAGGTCCCAGTCACGAAGGTCGTGACGAGCCTCCTGGAGAGGACCACGACGACCGTGGAGAGGGAGCTGAGGACGGACCTGTTGGCTATAGCGGCGCTCATAGCGCTCCTGCTAGGAGCTGCGGTAGGCTTCGTCCTCAGGAGGTAGCTCTCCTGACCACAAAGAAGGCGCTGTCCCCCTCTTTTTCCGAAAACCTGTACATATATTTTTCTCTGTCCCAGGAGGCCCATATTGTTTCCAGGACCTCTAGCCCTGCATCCTCAAGGGCCTCGAGTATCCTCTCCTTCTTGTACACAGGATATCCCGTGTCCTCTACTCCTAGAACTCTGTTCTCCTCGTCTAACACCTCCACTCTGTAATCGTAACGAAAGCCCCCCTCTATCTCTTTGACCTCCTCTCTCTTCAGCAGGGCTCTATAAGTCCTGCCCCTTGACCTCACAAAGACCTCCTTTGGCTCCCCGTGAACGACGAAGTTATAGTCGAACATGAAGGGCCTTCCGCCCGTTAGCTCTGCTACGTTGCGGAAGGCCCTCTTTATATCTACGTACTCCATAACTATGAAGACTCCTATCGCATAGGCGCCCTCGAACTGCCATCCTACCTCCCCTCCCTTGAGGAGATCGTATTCTACGAAGGGGAGCCGCTTGGCTGCTCCATGCCTCCAGTCCTTCGTATCTGTAAGGAGCACAGAGAAGCCTCTCTTAGTTAGCAGGTAACCATGCCTCCCCACTCCGCAACCGAGCTCCAAAAGCCTCCTGGCACCGAGCCTAGAGAAAACCTGATCAATCAGATCGACCTCCCTCCTCACTCTTCGCCAGCTGGCGTATAGCCTCGCGTATAGCCAGCTCGGAATGCGGGTCTCCCACATGAAGTTTCCTCGAGGCGACCGTAAGTGCAAATACTCTTAAATATTAAGATATTCGCAGAAAGGAGAAATTGGCCTCGAGAATGGGGAGAAGGAGCGAGAAGATCAGGATAATTGGCGTCGACTGCCCTACGTGCGTTCTAGCCATAGAAAAGGAGTTGAAGAAGTTACCTGGAGTGGAACTCAGCGCCGACGTGACCACGGGAGAGGCAGTGGTAAGTTTCGACGAAAGGGTGACTCTCTGGCAAATAGTAAAGGCCATAAGAGATGCGGGGTATGACGTAGAGAAGGAACACCTCTACCTCCAGGTGGACATCTCTGAAGAAGAGGGAGGAGCCTTCGAGGCCTCCCTTGCCGAGCTCCCTGGCGTGATCCAAGCTCGCTACTCTCCTGTAACGAATATGGCCAGCATCCTGTTCAACCCTAGAACGGTAACGAGGGAGAAGTTGCTAGAGAGGGTAAAGTCCCTGTTCCCCGAGATCAGAGAGATTGAGGGAGAGAGGGAGCAGGAGGAGGAAAGGGATGAGAAGATTCCAAAGCTCGTCTCGTTCATTCTCGGCCTCGGCGCTATTCTATACCACACTTCTGGCGTTTTCGGCATTCATCCACCTCTCTGGCAGTACGGTAACTACATCCTCTTCCTCATCGCCAGCATAGTTATAGCTCTAAACATAGACACGATGAGGAGGGGCTTCAGATCTCTTCTCCGCAGGGCTCCCACTATGGACTCCCTCGTTTCCCTATCTGTGAGCTCGATCTTCCTTTACAGCGTGTGGGCTATGTTGAGCAACAGTCCTGACGTATACTTTGAGGCTGCTGCTGGCGTCATGGGCTTCATATCCTTCGGCAGGTACCTAGAGGAGAGGTTAAGGAAGAGGTCCACTCAATCTCTCGCAGAACTCATGAGCAAGATGGTCGACAACGCGCGGGTGCTCAGAGGCGGGAGAGTTGTGGAGGTGAAAGTAGAGGACGTGAGAGAGGGGGAACTCGTAGAGGTGAGAGAGGGGGAAAGGGTGCCAGTGGACGGAGTCGTGGTAGAGGGGAAGGGGTACGTGGATGAGTCTCTGTTTACGGGCGAGCCTATGCCGAAACCAAAGGACGGGGAGAGGAGAGACGTAGTCCTCGCCGGCTCGACCCTTGTGCAGGGCTACCTGCTAGTTAGGGTAACTAGAGCAGGAGGAGAGACGAACCTAGCCTATGTGATAAGGGCAGTGAAAGAGGCGCAGTTCTACAAGCCAGAGATCCAGAGGCTAGCAGATCTCGTGGTGGGCAGGCTTACGTGGGCAGTCATCTTGCTGAGCCTCCTCACCTTCTCATATTGGTATTTTGTGAGAGATGTGAGCGTGGCGAAGGCCCTGCTCTTTTCCGTTGCGGTGTTAGTGGTTACCTGTCCTTGCCCCCTCGGCATAGCTGTGCCCATGGTGATCTCCCTCTCCTCTGTGAAGGCCCTCAGGATGGGCGTGTTAGTGAGAAGGGGTGACCTGTTCGAGAGGCTTCTCGGCGTAAAGGTCTTGATGTTGGACAAGACAGGAACGCTGACCATCGGGTCTCCTAAGGTCATCAGCAGCAGAACCTTCGGGAACCGCGAAGAAGACATAAGCCTCATCTGCTCCGCAGAGAGGAGGAGCGAGCACCCCATAGGGAAGGCCATAGTAAGGTACTGTGAGGAGAGGGGTATATCTTTTGAAGAGCCTTCCTCCTTCGAGAGCTTCCCTGGCCTGGGGGTCCTCGCGAGGGTCAAGGGGAGAGAGGTAGCAGTCGGATCTAAAAAGATGGCAGAGCTTCTGGGAGCCAGAGTTGAGGGAATTGAGGAAGTCTTAGAAGAGGTCTCGAGGAGAGGCAACACGGCTGTGTTGGGCATTGTGGAGCGGGAGGTTGTCTTCCTAATCGAAGTAGGAGATGAGATTAGGAAGGAGAGCCAGGAGTTCGTGAAGGGGATCAGGAGAGCGGGGATAGAGCCCGTATTGGCTACGGGAGACAGCTACGCTACTGCGAAGGTGGTAGCTGAGAAGCTAGGCATAGAGGAGGTTTACGCTGAGCTCACGCCTGAAGACAAGGCAGAGCTGGTGGAGAAAATGGGGAGCAAGGGGGTAGCCTTCATTGGAGACGGAATAAACGATGCCATAGCTATTGGTAAGTCCTCGGTAGGGATAGCGATGGGGAGAGGGGCTGACATATCGAAGGAGGCAGGAGACGTCGTGGTGCTGAACAACAACCTCCTCTCTGTCCTCGACCTCTTCTCCCTCGCGAAGGTGGTCAGGAGGAAGGCGCTGGAGAACTTCTGGTGGGCCTTCTTGTACAACGTTGCTCTCATTCCCGTCGCTGCCGGCATACTCTTTGATCGTGGAATCTACCTGACGCCTGAGCTGGCTGCTATAGCGATGATATTGAGTGACATATCTGTTATACTGAACTCCTTCACTGTGCTAGCCTGGCGGCCTACTTCGGCATCCCTTGAGGGCCATGCTTGAGGTAGTGCTCCGGATCTCTTTCGAAGGCTTTCAGGCAGTGATGACTGCAAAAATAGTAGACCTTCCCCTTGTAGATGTGCCTATACCTTGCTCTCGCAACGTCCACCATCATTCCGCAGACGGGGTCTATCTCCATTCCGACTTCCCCAGCGAATGACAGATAGGGTTTAAATGATCCTCTAGATGTTTTATTGGGGTTAACTTTGATTCCCCCCTACAACAAGCGGGTAGAGGCCCTCCGCGAGAGCCCCACGAGGGCCATCAACAGAGTAGTAGAGCAGATGAGGAAGAAAGGCCTCGATGTGATAATGCTCTCCGCAGGCGAGCCCGGCGTCCCGCCCCCTCGCGAAGTGAGACTCTGGTTAGCGAAGGCGCTAGAGGAGGAGAGCATGAGGCTCTACTCCTACACTCCCTCTCCCGGCTTCATGGACCTCAGAGAGGCCATAGCCATGGACATGAAGGAGCTGGAAGGCGTTGAGGTGAGCCCAGACCAGATATTGGTCGTCACGGGAGGCCAGAACGCCATTTTCTCCTCCTTCGCTGCCATACTAGAGCCTGGAGATGAGGTGATAATAATGGATCCCACTTATTTCGGATACCTTAACATCCTCCCCTACTTTGGCGTAAAACTAGTGCCCATAGTGTCTCCTGCAGAGACTGCCTACCAGCCCGATGTGGAGGGGATCAAAGAAGCCGTCAAGAGAGGGAAGACGAAGGCAATAGTGCTGGTAAGCCCCGACAACCCCACAGGAAGGCTGATTCGCGAGGACGTGGCGAGGGCTATAGCAGAGATAGCACAGGACCATGGGATCTGGATCGTGTACGATGAGCCCTACAAGACCCTCATATACGAGGGCTCTCACGTTTCCTTCTTTAAGCTGGCGCCGGAGAACACGATCTCCCTCTATGCCTTCAGCAAAGACCCGGGCATTCCAGGCTGGAGGCTCGGCTATGTGTACGGTCCGGCAGAGATCGTGAGGAGGATAGCACTGGTCTCCGAAGCCACTACCTACAACCCTCCGAGCGTAGCACAATACTTGGTGCTCACATACCTGAGGAACAGGGAGGTCAGGAGGAGGCACATAGAGTATTTCAGAGGGGTTTATGCTTACAGGAGAGACTTGATGGTAGAGGAGTTGAGAAAAATAGAGGGGATCAGCTTCTACAAGCCGCAGGGCTCGATGTTCGTCCTCGTCGACGCGAAGGAGGTCCTTGCCAGGAAAGGTCTCACCGTTTCCGCCTTTGCAGACAAGTTGTTGAGGGAGAAGCACGTCGCGGTAGTGCCAGGCGAGTTCTTTGGCAACTCTACTGTCTGGAGCGTAAGGCTGAGCTTCACGCGGGAGAGTCCTGAGAGGATAAGGGAGGGAGTTGCGAGGTTCGGGGACCTCCTGTCTCAAACTTAACTCTAATCTGTCTTTTGAAACACTACATTATGTTTATCAGTTTTTGTTAGAAACTGTAACTAGGTGAACTCGTGAAGGTCCGCGTTTCGAATATGGTCAGAGGCCTCGTCCTCTCGCGGCCGTTCGTAAAGAGCTGTTTGGCGGACGGGATCGTTAACTATAGTGCCCTCGCAAGGCTATTTGCAGATGAGCTAGAGAAGCGGGGGGTCTCAGCATCCCAGGCCGCCATAAAGATGTCCTTGATAAGGGTGAGAGAGGAGATAATGGAGGAGGAGAAGAAGCTTAGGGTAAAGCTGAAACACGTAATAGGCTCCTCCGTCATCCAACTCCAGTCAGACCTCACGGTAATAACTGTACACAAGCAGAGGGTCCTTGAGAAACTGGCAGAGATAACGAAGATCATGAAAAGCGCCAGGTTCCTCCAGCTCCTCCAGGGGGTAAGTTCCTTCACTCTGATAATATCGAGCGAGGACAAAGAGAAAATCATACAGCTACTTGGTCCTGACAGCATTATAGAGACAAGGGACGACCAAGTCGCTCTCGTGCTCATAAGCCCGAAAGAGATACTGGAAACGCCCGGAGTCATAGCGCTCGTCTCGTCGACCCTCTACGAGAACGACATCAACATTTCCCAAATCGTGTCGTGTTACAACGACACGATAATACTTGTCGATTCAGCGAAGGCCTCTGAGGCGTATAGGGCGCTCGAAACGCTCATCAAGTCCATCAGGACACAATCCGTTTAAATATATGTAAATGTTAATAAGGCGAGCTCCCATGAGCCGGGAGGGTTTGATGATCAATACCCTGAAGGGGTTGAAGTGTACCCGCAGGGCAAGGCTGCTGCTAGCTAACGGCACGGCAATAGAAGGCTGTGCCTTTGGCTATAATACCACAAAAACGGGAGAGCTCGTGTTCAGCACGGGCATGACGGGCTACCCGGAAGCTCTGACAGATCCGAGCTATGCAGGCCAAATCCTCGTGTGGACCCATCCAATGGTCGGCTGCTACGGCGTGCCCAGCAGGGAACATACCTTCTGCGGCGTCCCAATCAACTATGAGTCTGACAAAATAGCTGTGGAGGGATTCGTCGTCTCAGAGCTTCCTCCTCACAACCACTACTTGAGCGTCTCCTCCCTGGCGGAGTGGTTGGAGAGCAACAGGGTTCCAGGCATATACAGAGTGGACACTAGAGCGATAGTGAAGGTCCTGAGGGAGCAGGGAGTTATGCCTGCAGTCATATCTACTGAGGACAAGAGTTGGGAGGAGTTGAGAAAGGTCCTAGACTCAGCGCCCTCTTACGAGGAAGTAGACTATACGGAGCTCGTCTCCCCGAAGGCCCCCATAATTCACAGGCCCGAGGGGAGCCCCGTCGGAAAGGTCTCGATGTTGGACTGCGGCGTTAAGTATGGGATCTTGAGGAACCTCTTGAGGGTCGGCCTGGAGGTCCACAGGCTCCCTTGCAGCTCGAGAGCTGATGAGTTGCTGGAGGGCTATGACGGCGTGATCCTCAGCAATGGTCCTGGTAACCCAGCCCTTCTAAAGGACAAGGTAAGGGTGGCTGAGGAGGTGCTCCTCTCTGGCAAGCCCGTGCTGGGCATATGTTTGGGGATGCAGATATCCTCGCTAGCCCTGGGAGCAAGGGTCTACAAGCTCAGGTATGGTCACAGGGGCCCCAACAAGGGCGTTGTGGACGTGATCAACAAGAGGAGCTACATAACTACTCAGAACCATGGCTATGCAGTAGATGAACAGAGCCTCGAGGGAACTGGGCTCTCTGTGTGGTTCAAGAACGCCGATGACGGAACGGTAGAAGGGCTCCTCCACAGAGATCTGAACCTGCTGCTAGTACAGTTCCACCCAGAGGGAGGGCCGGGGCCTTGGGACACAACATGGGTGTTCCAGAAGTTCGCAAAGGTGCTCCAAGGTGGAAAGGCCTAGCAAGATCCTGATCATAGGCTCTGGAGCTGTAAAGATAGCCGAGGCGGC
Source organism: Acidilobaceae archaeon (assembly GCA_025058835.1). GTDB lineage: Archaea > Thermoproteota > Thermoprotei_A > Sulfolobales > Acidilobaceae > DSZV01. The sequence continues at coordinate 247,396 of JANXEI010000002.1, read as the reverse complement.
AGAGTTCGACTACAGCGGTAACCAGGCTCTGAAGGCTGTGAAGGAGGAGGGCATAGAGACCGTCCTCGTGAACCCCAACATAGCGACAATCCAGACCAGCTACAAGTTTGCAGACAAAGTGTACCTGCTGCCCCTAACGCCTGAGCATGTAGCAAAGATCATAGAGGAGGAAAGGCCTGACGGCATAATGATCGGTTTCGGAGGCCAGACCGCTCTCAGCCTCGGGGTTAGGCTCCACGATGACGGCGTTCTCTCCCGCTACTCAGTCAAGGTCTATGGTACCTCAATAGAGGGGGTGAGGAGAGCTCTATCGAGGGAGCTTTTCAGGAGAACAATGGAGGAGAAAAACATACCTGTTCCGCCAAGCCTCTCGGCTAGCTCGATGGAAGAGGCGCTGGAAGCTGCAGAAAAGACAGGCTATCCCGTTATGGTGAGGGTCAGCTTCAATCTAGGCGGCGCTGGCAGCTTCGTTGCATGGAATGAGGAGCAACTGAGGGAGGGGCTTAGGTCGGCTTTCGCCCAGTCAGAAATAGGAGAGGTGCTCATAGAGAGGTACCTCCATCACTGGAAGGAGATAGAGTTCGAGGTAGTGAGAGACTACCAAGACAACGTTGCGGCTGTAGCGTGCATGGAGAACCTAGACCCGATGGGGGTGCATACGGGAGAGTCCATAGTCGTAGCGCCCTGCCAGACCCTTACTGACCACGAGTATCAGCTCTCGCGGGACCTCTCCATTGCTGTGGAGAGGGCAATAGAGCTGGTGGGGGAGGGCAACGTGCAAGTAGCTGTTAACCCCTACAACGGCGATGAAATGTACGTGATAGAGACCAACCCGAGGATGTCGAGGAGCAGCGCCCTAGCCAGCAAGGCCACCGGCTATCCGTTGGCGTATGTTGCTGCAAAGCTTGCCCTAGGGTACAAGCTGTACGAGGTAACAAACAAGGTCACAGGAGTGACCCGCGCGAGCTTCGAGCCAAGTCTGGACTACGTCGTAGTGAAGGCACCGAGGTGGGATCTAGAGAAGTTTGACGGCGTGGTGAGGAGCATCGGCACAGAGATGAAGAGCGTAGGGGAGGTGATGGCAGTAGGGAGGAGCTTCATTGAGGCCCTGCAGAAGGCTATGAGGATGCTCGACATAGGGGAGCCCGGCGTAGTTGGGGGGAGATATTATGAGCAAGACGAGGCCCTTGAGCTCGTCCTCGATAGGTTGAGGAGAAGGGAGCCGTACTGGCCCTTACATGCTGCAAAGGCCTTCCGGCTCGGCGCCACCGTAGAGGAGGTCTACAGGCTTACCGGCATTGATAAGTACTTCCTCGAGCAGATCAGGCAGTTGGTACTGTTCTACGAGCGGCTGAAGAGCAAAGATCTAGTCGAGGAGGCGAAGAGGCTGGGGCTCGGCGATGAGCAGATAGCGAGGGCTCTGGGGAAGGAAGCGGATGAGGTAAGGGAGTTCAGGCGGAAAGCTATAAGGCCGGTCGTGAAGCAGATAGACACGCTTGCAGCCGAGTGGCCTGCAGTCACGAATTATCTATATCTCACCTACAACGGTTGGGAGAGCGATGTCTCCTTCCATCCCACCAGGCCAAAGGTCATCGTGCTTGGGGCTGGGGGCTTCAGGATAGGGGTCAGCGTGGAGTTCGACTGGAGCATTGTGACCTTTGCAGAGGAGGCAAAGAAGATGGGTTATGAAGTAATTGTTGTGAACAACAACCCGGAGACCGTGTCGACTGACTGGGACATGGTCGACAGGCTGTACTTCGATGAGGTGAGCGCAGAAAGCGTGGAGGAGATATATGAGCTGGAAAAGCCCGTAGGAGTCGTAGCCTTCTTGGGCGGTCAGATCTCCAACAACATAGCCTCTGAGCTAGAGAGGAGAGGCGTCAGGCTCCTCGGGACTCCCGGGAAGAGCATAGACATGGCGGAGAACAGGTCCTCTTTCAGCAAGTTGCTAGAGGAGCTCGGGATCAAGCAACCTCCCTGGACGAGTGCTACTAGCCTGAGGGATGCGCTGGACTTTGCCCAGAGGGTGGGGTACCCGGTACTCGTGAGGCCGAGCTACGTCCTAAGCGGTACATCAATGAAGATAGCCCGGAGCGATAAGGAGCTCTTGCAGTACCTCTCCGCTGCAGCGAACGTGTCTCCCAAGCATCCGGTGGTGGTGTCGAAGTTCATTGAGGGCGGCGTTGAGCTAGACCTGGACGTGGTAAGCGACGGACAAACCTCCGTGGGAGTGTTGGCGGAACACCTGGAGCCTGCTGGAGTGCACAGCGGCGACTCGACCATGGTGCTCCCTCATAGGAAGGGGAAAGGTATGGAGGAAAAGGCAGCAAGGATAGCCTCCTCCCTTGTGGAGTCTTTGAAGATAGTCGGCCCCTTCAACCTCCAGCTGATCCTCAAGGACGGAGAGCTATACGTCATTGAGCTCAACCTAAGGGCAAGCAGGTCCATGCCTCTTGTCAGTAAGGCCACTGGCTTCAACATGATCAAGGCTGCAGCGCAGGCAGTGCTGAAGGGAAGAATAGAGGACGTTTCCATAGAGGAGGGCGCCTTCAATCTACTTGTGCCTAAGTGGTACACTGTTAAGTCCCCACAGTTCTCCTGGTCGCGGCTCAGGGGCGCATATCCGCATCTAGGGCCAGAGATGAGGAGCGTGGGCGAAGTTGCGGCCATGCACGAGACCTTCCACGGAGCCTTACTGCTTAGCTGGTTGAGCGTTGCTGGAAACAGGATGCCGAGAGCGGGGGAGAGGGTGCTCGTTTACGATCCATATGGAAGGGAGAGGGCTGCGCTAGGGATGGCAGCGAGCAAATTATCGGAAGGAGGATATGAGGTGATAACTATAGAGGGCATGGAAGTGGAGGGAGCTAGGAGGTTAAGCGAGAGAGACGTGCTAGCAGAGCTCTCTGCTGGCAGGGTGGGAGCCGTTATGACGACAGACTATGCGCCAGAACTCGACTACAAGGTGAGGAGGCTGGCAGCGGACCTCTCTGTACCGCTAGTACTCAACAGCGGCCTAGCTGCGGAGTTGGCAGAGAGCTTTGTGAGGAAAGTTGCTGGCGAGATAAAGGACATGAGGGGCTTCTGGGAACTGGGCTACGAGGTAAGGAGTTATAATATCATATAAATTTCCTCAAACCAATTTTCCCGGCGCAGTCAAATGACCGCAATAGGAATATACGGGTTCGGGCACATAGGGAGGCTTGTAGCGAAAGTAGCACTCGAAAGGGGCTACGAGCTCAGCGGCGTGGTAGACATAGATCCTAAGCTCATAGGGAGAGATGTGGGAGAGGTGCTCGGCATAGGGGAGAAGCTCGGCGTCCATGTCACAAGCGATCCCGGTGAGCTAGCATATAGTGACGTGGTCGTTCACTCCACAGGCTCTTACCTAGACAAAGTCTACGACCAGCTCGTGAAGCTGATCGATCTCGAGGTGAACGTGCTATCTACATGCGAGACCCTCTCGTTCCCCTACTACAGGTACCCCACGCTTGCAAAGAGGCTGGACGAGAAGGCCCTCAGGAGGAACGTTACCGTCCTGGGCTCTGGCATAAATCCCGGCTTCCTCCTCGACGCCCTTCTCGTAGTTCTTTCCGCTCCTTTTGACGGCGTGAAGAGAATACATGCCGTGAGGTCCCTTGATGCAGCGAAGAGGAGAGAGCCGTTCAGGAAAAAGATTGGGCTAGGGTTAGAAGTGGAGGAGGCGAGGAGGAAGATAGAGAGCGGCGAGCTCTCAGGCCATGTGGGCTATGCAGAGTCAGCCCTCCTCGTAGCGAGCGCCCTAGGGGCCAGCGTAGACTCCGTGGAGGAGGCTCAGGAGGTAATAGTAGCAGAGGAGGACAGGGAGAGCGCAGGGATCAGGGTAGAGAGGGGTCGCGTTATGGGCGTGAGAGGTCATGGGTCTGTGAGCAGCGGCAACAGGGAGTTGGTGAGAGTAGAGTTCATTGCTAGTCTCGGGGCAGAGGAGTTCGAGGAAATAACCATAGAAGGGAACAGTTACTCTGTGCGGTGGAGAAGCACAGGAACGCCGGGCGACATGGGTACTGCGTCAGTCATAGTCAACCTCGCCGAGAGAATAGGAGACTACGGCCCAGGGCTCCTCACAATGATAGACCTCCTCCCCTTCAGGCCTAGGTTCATTTAGATAGCTTTATTACATCCACAAATTTCTCTCCCGCGGTGGTCAAGATGGCCTTCCCCTTCGGTAAGCCAGAGGACATAGCGAGAGCAATGAAGAGGTTGGGCATAACGTTGGAGGAGGAGAGGGCCTCCCGGATCGTGATTGAGCTAGAGGATGGCCACAAGCTGTTGGTGGAAGATCCGAAAGGCTGCGTCATAATGAAGTCGAAGGACCAGCCGCCCGTCATCATGATAGTAGGAGAGTACAAGAAGATCAAGGAGGAGGTGCCTGCAAAGAAGTTCTCAGAGGAGGACGTTCAGTTTGTGGCAGAGCAAGCCGGGGTGAGCTACGACGAGGCTAGGAGGGCGCTCGAGGAGGTTGGGGGGGATGTGGCAGCAGCTATCCTTAAATTAACTGGTGGGAAGTAGAGCCCCCTGCGGTCAGCGCCCTCAGCCTTGACTTCAGCTCCTCTATGTTCTCTGCAAGGCTCAGGATGAGGGGGACCCCGTCCCTTCGAGCGAGTTCAATAGCGAGCGGATCTATACTGCCCTTTGGGCCATGGATAACTACTACGCCGGGCTTCACGGGCGAAACTCTCACTGCCACCATGGGGCTCCTCCCTGCTTGCACCTTCGTGAACACTATGACCCTCTCTGGCGTCATGCCGAAGAGAACAGAGAACTGGATCCCTGTGAGAGAGAGGATAGCATTTATGCTGTCAACTATAGTGTAGCCGTAGACCACCTTGTCGCTCCCCACCTCAGGGTTAAGCTTCACGCCCTTCACTGCCTCTGTGAGTTCGTCCAGAGCTAGGGGCCTCGAGAACTCCATCATGTCTATCACCACCCCTGGCACTATGCCCATGCTAGAGACTATCGCCGTCAGCTTCCTCCAACCTTTCAGCCTGTCTAACTCTAGCAGGCCGTTAACGTACCTTTTCACGAACTTGATACCAGGAACCCTTCTTCCCTTCTCGTAATCGCTTATGACGCTAGTGGAAACCCTCACAACCCTTGCCAGCTCAGCCTGGCTCACCTCGAAGTAGTCCCTCCACTTTCGTAAAGAGGCCCCCGGGTCCTCACCATACACTATATCACCGGCTATCCTCTTTGCCACTATGGTCACTACGTAATCTTCTTCCAACGTACACCTAGGAAAATAAGTAGTGGGAGAGACTAATATAGCAAAAGTCGTACTTCGCTCGCGATTATTTTTTAGGCACGAGAAGTAGGAGTAATGTGGGCCCGTAGTCTAGCCTGGCTAGGATGCGGGGTACGCGCCGGGTAAGTCCTGGGGCGCCCGACTCGGGTCCCCGTGGTCCCGGGTTCAAATCCCGGCGGGCCCATCACTATAATAGTCTCTCCTCGACGCCAGATTTCTGGGGGCCTATGGGCTCGGCAACTTTCGATGACGTCCTCTCTGCTATGCCGAAGAGCGTAGCGCAGAGGGCTAAGATTGGAGCACAGAGGGCGATTGCGAAGAGAGACCCTACCATGATCTACCATTACCTCTCCATGAACTCCCCCGACCATTACGGCGCCGAGCTCCCTTACGTCCACGACGGTTACTACAAGAGCTACCCTGGCGTGAGAAAAGTGCATCTACCGCCCCCGCCGAAGCTCTCCGGCAAGGACTTATTCGAGGTGATCTTGTCGCGTAGGAGCAGAAGGAGATACGCCCAGTCCCCTTTGCTAGCTACGGAGCTGTCAGCCCTCCTCTTTTACTCCCTTGGTATAACGGGGAGAGCTTGGTGGGGAGGACCGAAGAGAGCTTATCCTAGCTCTGGCGCTCTCCAGCCTGTCGAGGGATACGTCTCAGTAAGGTCTGTGGAGGGCGTGGAGGCGGGAATATATCACTATAACCCAGCAGAGATGGCGCTGGAGGAGCTCAAGAAGGGAGACCACAGCAAAGAGGTGATGAAGGCAGCCATAGGGCAAGAGCACGTGGGGAGCGCAGCAGCGGTCATAATGATGACAGCGGTGTACAGGAGAACTGCCTCGAAATACGGTCTCAGAGGGTATAGGTATGTCCATCTCGATGCTGGGTTCGCGGGGCAGAACATATATCTTGTCGCGGAAGCTCTGGGCCTAGCTACCGTTGCCGTCGGAGGGTTCTACGATGAGCTAGTCTGCGAGCTGCTAGATTTAGACTGCGAAGAGGAGATACCTGTCGTCCTATTCGCTATCGGGAGGAGGGTATAGCGATGAGGCTTTTGATGATATTCGAGAAGAGCGAGGACCTTAGTCCGGAGGACGCAGAGAGGATTGCAACGTCGATCCGCTCCCGCTTTCCTTCTGCCACGGTCAGGATCGCCTCGAGGCACATAGAAATCGCCATAATAACGGGAGGACACCTAGGAAACCTCCCGTTCTCCGGTACTCCATTGATCGTCAGGGAACTAGGCAAAGGAGAGAGCAGAGAGGACTTGGAGACCCTCGTCACCTCTGAGAGGTTCTGGGAGGCTCATGAACTGCTCGAAGGCCTCTGGAAGGTCGCTGAAAGGGGGAGGAGGGAGAAGCTGGAGAGAGCGATAAAGGTAGTCGCAGCTCTCTCAAAAGCACAAGAGGGCAAGCTCGAGGCTGCAAAAGAGATCTTGAGAAGGGGGAACATGGAGGGGGAGGTAGGAGAGCTCGTCGTTGCCTGCTACCGGGGCGAGAGGGTAGGAGAAAAGGCATGGGAGTTGGTCAGGAGGGAGCTGAACTGTTAGAACTATATATACATGTTCAAAATATAGGTTTTTATCTATCTAAATAGGTGGATGAGACTTGAGGAACGGTCAAGTACACAGGACAGCCTTCAGATACCTGAGGACCATATTCAGCCTAGGAGGGCATCCGGATAGCAACAACTTTGTTAGGATGTCTGAGCTCTCCAGAGAGCTGAACCTGTCGCTTCCGACCGTGAGCATAATGACGAGAAGGCTCGAGAGCAGGGGGTTGGTGGTGGTGGAGACGGGGAAAGGGGTAGCGCTAACGTGGAGGGGAATCGAGTTTCTTGCAGAGAACTGTTGGAAGAGGGCGGTCATAGAGAGCACTATGAAGTTCCTTGAGATCCCCGCGGGCGAGATAGAGCACGTATCGGATGTGATGTGCTTCAACCTAAGTCCCCAGGCAGTGCTGAAGCTCTGGAAGTGTGCAGGAGAGACGCCCGGCTGTTTAAAAGATTACGTTACTATATCTGAGAGTGGCAACGTAAAAGAGTTCATAAAATGGTTACTTGAGTGCTGCGGGCTCAGGAAGTAGCTACTTGTGCTCCTCTGAGCCCGCAGCAGCCTTCCCAGCGGTGACCTTCTCGAAGCTGGGGAGCTCTGGGAATGCCTCCTTCAGCCTCTGCTCTGCGACTATGCTCGCATCCCTCAGTATCCTCTGGGCCTCCTCTGTCACGTAAGATGACTCCAGAGCTATCGGTGCCTGCGCGGTCACGCTCATCATTGCCACCTGCAGGTTCTCATCCACCTCCATGAGCTCTGCGAACACGTCGGGCAGCATGCCCTTGATGTACCCTGTGGCCTGCTTCAGGGCCACTATCGCCGGAGCCAGGTTGGCCTGCACGTCGCCGAAGATCACAGCGGTCTCCAGCCTCAGCTTCACCCTCTCGAGGGTGTACTTCACAGTCATTATGGTCCTTGCCATCTTCCTGACCTCGGCCACCTCGTTGGCGTACATCACTGCCCTGCTCTTGTCGCCCTCCACCAGAGCCCCCACGGTCTTGTCGAAGAGCATCTTGTCGTATGACTGCAGTCTGGAGAGGCTGTAGTCTAGCTTGTTTATCTGGGAGCCTATCTTGTATAGGGCGTTCACTATCTGCTGCTTAGCAGGCGGCGGAGGGCTGACCCACTCTTTTATCCTCCTGCCCAGACCGATCTCCTCTTCTGGTCCTGTCCATCTCCTTGCCCAGTCCTCTACTTTGCTCATGTAGTCCACCGTGAAATAAGTAGCCCTTACCTTCCTTTTTGGGGGGAGAGATCGTAAGACCAGCATAACACCCTAAATAGGGGGAGGGATTTACCCATAGGCGGTGCGGGGGTTTTGAGCTTGAAAATCGAGAGCGTGGCAAAAGTAGTAGGGAGCGATGTGGAGGATCATTATGGCAGAGTTCTAGGCGTGCTCGTGGGCGTAAACAGCGATGTGGACGGAAACGTGAAGGCAATACAGATCAAGATCGCAGATAGGGGAATAGAGGAGGTGCCGGGCGAGAGGCTCAGCTTCAGGGACGGGAAGCTCGTCGTAACTCCCGAGTGGAGGTTCGAGGCCAACAAGACAATCGAGGCTCTAGACAGGGCTTACAGGAGAAGGAAGGCAACAGAGTCGCTCGCCCAAGGGGACATACCAGCGGAGATCGTAGAGGAGCTGAGGAGGAGCCTTAGCGAAGAGATCAAGAACCTGAAGGCGAGGGCAGAGAACGTGAAGAACATGATCAAAGACAGGATCAGTGCCATAGATGACGAGAGCCTCCACATTTCGAGGGCCATCGTGAGCGTGCAGACTCTTTACTTCAGCGGAGAGCTCTTTGAGAAGAACTTCACCCAGAGCATAAACCACCTCAGGAAGCTGAGAGAGAAGTTAATAGAGGAGAAGAACGACGCAAAGAGAGTGCTGGAGAGGCTCGAGAAAACCATAGAGGCAGTGAGTGCCCCTATAGAGGTGAAGAAGGAGCAGCCCAAGCAGGAAGAGCCTATGATGGTGAAGGTAGAGGAGGCATAATCTTCTCAAACTATAAAAGCACGAGAGAGTCTTTTCTGAGAGGCGAGAAGGTTGTCAAAGGAGAAAGCTCCAAAAAGAGCAAAGAAGCAGGAGAAAGTAGAGCTGAAGCCTGAGTACGTTCAGGCACAGCTTGAGACCAACCTCTCCCAGGAGATCCTGGTGAAGGCAAAGGCAGAGCTCCCGAAGGAAAAATACGTCACGCCCTTCAAGGTAGCTCAAAAATACGGTATCAAGATCTCAACTGCTAAGAGGCTGCTGAAGATACTAGCGGGCGAGGAGGTCCTGGTCAGAGCTGGCGGTAACAGGAGGGCTCCCATCTTCTCTCCGCGATGAGGAAAGTCGTGCCTAACGAGGCGTAAGCCAATGAGATTCTCTGGGGTAACCGAGCGATAAAATTAGCCCTCTCCAGCTACAGTTTTGCTTTTGAGCTTGCTAACCTTGTCGGCTACGAACTCGTCATCCACCTTTTTCCAAACCTCTACGACAAGACTGTCCATCTTCCAGTGAACGGTGCCGTCCTTGATCTCGTACTCGAGAGATATGCGGACCACGTCGCCTTTGTTTAGCCTGAGCTCTTCTACCAACAGCTCGTATAGTGCACTGTTTAGCTGTCCTGCTGCCCTCGCGACCTCCTGTTGGGACAGCTCGCCTCTCTTCACTTGCTCCTTTGTTTGCGCGAACAAAACCCTCCTTATCTTCAAAGCATAGCCTCCTGCTAAGATCAGCCCGCTCCTAAGTATGGCCACCTTGCACACCTTGCGCCTTTCCTTCCTCAGAGATTATAGCTTCTCCTCCCTTCTCTGTCGACTTGTAAACCTTTGGAGGAGGGCAGCGCGGCCAGACCTCCACGCTCAGGCTGTCCATCTTCCAGTGAACGGTGCCGTCCTTGATCTCGTACTCGAGAGATATGCGGACCACGTCGCCCTTGTCCACCTTTAGCTCCTCTACTATTATTTTGTAGAGAGCCTTGTTCAGCTCTACAACAGATCTCACAGCTTCCTCCTTTTTCAGTTCCCCTCTCTTTACTGAGTCTTTCACCTGAGCAAAGAAAACCCTCTTCAGTCTCTCTGCATAACCTCCTGCCAGAACCAGACCTGTCCTGAGCAGGGCCATCGTATACCCCTAAGTATATAGTTGCGACAAAAGATTATAGACCTTCTCCTTCCCTCAGCCTTATGATCCGTTGGGGTACTGCTAACTTGATGCCCTCCTTAGTGAGCTCCTCCCTTATCTTCGACAAGAGAGCCGTCCAAACGTCGAAGTAGAGCCCTGCAGTAGTCCAGGCCCACACCGTGACGACGATGCCGTCTAGAGTTACCTGGGGAGAGAATATGAGAGGCGCCGGTTCTACGAGGACGAGAGGATCTTCGTCCAGAACTCTTTTTATCACCTCTGTTGCTTTGGTAGCATCTGCACCATGGGCAAGGACGATCTGGTACTCTACCCTCCTTGCTTTTATGTTGGCCAGGTTTATTATGTTACTCTTGAACACCTCCTCGTTGGAGACCCTCAGAAGCCTCCCGTCAAAAAGCCTGATCCTCGTGCTGAAGATGGTGATGTCCTCCACTATTCCGAACCTGTCGCCTATGGCTATGGCGTCTCCCACCTTGAAGGGCCTGTCGAAATAGAGGAATATGCCAGAAAGCAAGTTAGAGACGACCGTCTGAGCGGCAAAGCCGAGGGCCAGCCCTGCCACACCGCCTGCTACGAGCAGCACGGAGATGTCAACGCCTAGATGCCTTAGGGCTATCAGAGCTCCTAGCACTATAACGGAGAGGAAGACCACGCGAGAAAGGGGCACGGCTATCTCTATAGGTAGCCGAGCTACAGCCCAAAGCCTCAGGTACCTACTCAGGACATACCCAACAATCAGGGAGAAGGTTACTATTAAGAAAGCATTGGCGAACCTGTCTATGCCATATGCATGAAGTAAGTTAAGCACCTGAGATATCAAGGCCTCGACCATCTAGTACCCCCATATCATCTTGAACTTAACGAGTTCCTTTAGTCCTATGAAATCCCTCCCGAACTCCACTATGTCTATGCCTCTCTTGGGAAGTTCTGGCGACCTTTCGAAATCAGCACTAGGAGGCTCAGGAGTCGCCATGGATATCTCTGCCACCGTCTCGGACTCTATGTTCATGATTATGGGCGCCGCATAAGAGATCCAAGTACCCGGCTTGTAAAAGACTGCCAGCTCCTGTAACGGCACTACTACGTTCCTCACAGTCGCCACCTTCTCCGTGTTGTTATTTATTATCAACTTCACAGGCGAGAGGTGAACCTTCGGCTCCTGCAAGGGCGTGGCAAGGAAATACCTGCAGATGTAGCCGTTAGTCGGAACTCCGTACAATGCCATCTTGGGAACGACGCCCTTGTTCACGAAAGAGTCCACTACCCTGAAGTCTTCCCCGCTCTTCTGGGCAACCACTGCAAAGTCTATGGGAATATACGTGTTGTGCTCAATGTTTCCTCCTGCCCTCACCGTTATCGGAGGATCTAGCCTCAAGTAGACGCACTCTACCACGTCCCTCCTCGGGTTAAGAAACGGTTCCACCGGCACTACGGTAAGGGAAAGATTAGGGTCAACGGCTATCTTAACGACCTCTTTCTCCCCATCGAATCGCGAGTAGAGCGCTATGCCGTCCTCTGCCCTCTTCACCCTCAGCCTATAACCGCCGACCTCTAGCTCCTCGAATGGCACGCCAAAGGTCATCTTTCTCCTGACCGTCGTATATCTGTAAAACTTAAGTTTTGGAGTCCCCTCCGAGCGTGGAGATAAGTTATGGCTCAGCTCCCGAGGTCCTCGACTCGGGTTTCTTGCGCTTCCTGCTGGAACTGGCTCCCCCACGTCCACTATCCTTTCATAGGTTACTGTACGATGTGGCTAGAAGCGACGTTTGACGACTATTACTGCGCCAGCTATTCTGTGATGGAGCTCAAGGCGGAACGCCTTTACTGGTGCTCCACCTGCAAGACTAGGTTGGGGAGGGAGGAGGCTATGCTACACTGGAGCTATGGGCATAGAATATTTAGGTCTGCATACGTAGAACCCGACGTAAAGGAAGAGATATATGAGGGATAAATAATGACAGATGTCTGCATGATCATCGGAGGGCCCCAGGGAGGAGGCATAGAGTCCGCGGGCCAAGTGGCTCTCAAGACAGTAGTCGTCAAGGGCTTCAACGTCATCGGCACCAGAGAGTACCATAGTAACATAATGGGGGCTCACAGCTACTTCCACCTCAGGTTCACAGAGAAGCCTGCGAGGGCCCTCAGGATCCCCGTCGATCTCGTCATCGCTCTGGATGCCGAGAGCGCCTTCACTCACATGTGGGACATCTCTACAAAGAGCTACTTCGTCTACGATGCAGACTCCCAAGACCAGGAAGTGAGCAAGATACCCTCTATGGAGAGCTCCCTGAAGAGACGAGTGAAGGAGGCTCTTGCACCGAAAGGTGGAGCTACGGTAGGGAGTGCAGTCAAGTTTGTAGAGGAGAAGGGAGCTGTGCCGGTAGGTCTGCCGTTAAAGTCCATACTCAAGAAGGTCTCCGATGAGACAGCCTCGCCTCTCTCTGCTATCGCAAAGACCGTGAACATCATAGGCCTTGCAGCAGGCCTCTATCTTGCCGGAGTTGAGTACGATTACATTGCGAAAGGTATAGAGCTCCAGTTCGGCAACAGGCCGAAAGTGTTGAAGCCAAACCTCGTGGCTGCAAGGATAGCCATGGAGTACGTGGAGTCAAGCTTCGGGAAGCAGAAGGCCCTGCCTAACGGGCCTCACAGGGGGAGGAGCAGAATGTTGGCAAGCGGGAACGACGTAGTGGCTATGGGTAAGGTGCTAGGAGGCCTTACCTTCCAGACCTTCTATCCAATCACCCCCTCGTCAGATGAGGCGTTCTACGTAGAGGAGAACATGTACAAGGAGGACGTAAACGGGTCGAAGATATCCATATTGGTGCTGCAGGCAGAGGACGAGCTGGCAGCCATCAACCTAGCTCTCGGGGCTGCGGCGGCAGGCGCTAGGGCCTCCACCTCCACTAGCGGCCCTGGGTTCAGCCTTATGAACGAGGCGATAAGCATGGGAGTTATGGCAGAGATACCAGTCGTGATATCCCTCTGGATGAGGGCTGGACCCAGCACAGGAATTGCTACGAGGCAAGGTCAGCAAGATCTCCTCCACGCTATCTTCTCAGGCCACGGCGATACGCCTAAGATAGTGGTGGCATCTGGCGATCACAGGGAGGCCTTCTTCGATGCCATCAAGGCCATGAACTGGGCAGAGGAGTTCCAGACCCCTGTGGTGCACCTTCTGGACAAGTACTTGGCCTCTACTGTAGCTGTGCTGGACGAATGGGAGCTTGACGTAAGCAACGTTGAGCTGTCAAGAGGGAAGAGGGAAGATTCGCCAGGTAGCGAGTACATGAGATACGAGATCACAGAGGACGGCATAAGCCCCATGGCGCCTCTGGGTAAGGTCCCGATGCTAATAAGCAGCCTCGAGCACGACGAGCACGGTCACGTGACGGAGGACCCCGTGGACAGGGAGGAGATGGTAGCAAAGAGGGCAAGGAAGTGGGAAACAATAGCAAGGTCGATCCCAGAGGAGGAGAAGCTCGTGCTTCACGGAGATCCTGAGGCTAGGGTAACTATCATCTCCTTCGGCTCCACTAAACAGATCATCTTGAGCGCCATGGAGGAGCTCGAGAGGAGGGGCATATTGACAAACTTCGTCCAGTTCAGAGTCCTTAGCCCCTTCCCAGCAGAGACGGCAAAGAAGTTGCTGAGCAGGAGCGAGGTGCTCATCGGAGTGGAGATGAACTTCCAGGACCAGCTCTCCTTCCTCCTCAGGGCCCATACTGGGATATATGTGCCCCACAGGGTGAGGAAGGTGAACGCGAGACCCCTGTACGATACCGAGGTGGTATATGCAGTAGAAAAAATAGTCAGGGAGGGAGCTAAGGAGGTGGTAGTGAGCGGTGGCGCGTAAGTGGCTTGACTACAAGACCGATTCGTGGGTTCAGTGGTGTCCCGGCTGCGGCGACTTCGGCATCCTCAACGCCATATACAGAGCTCTCGCTGAGCTGGACATAGATCCTAGCAATCTAGTGGTGGTGGGCGGAATAGGGTGCTCTTCCCGATCTGTATACTACATCAAGGGCAACGCCATCCACACGATCCACGGAAGGGCAATACCCGTGGCATCTGGGGTAAAGCTAGCCAACCCAGAGCTCACGGTGATCGTGACGGGCGGAGACGGAGACCTGCTGGGCATAGGCGGGGGCCACTTCGTAGCCCTAGGGAGGAGAAACATAGACATCCCGATACTAGTTTACGATAACGCTGTCTACGGCCTCACGAAGGGACAAGCTGGGCCCACGCTCCCTGCGTGGATCCAGACCAAATCTCTCCCCCATCCGAACGTTCAGGGAAGCCTTAATCCCCTGCTCCTAGCCTTTGCGGCAGGCTACACTTTCATAGCGAGAGGTTATGCCTACCACCTGAACCAGCTCAAAGACCTGATAAAGGCTGCCATCCAGCACAAAGGGGCAGCGCTCGTCGACATACTCCAGCCCTGCCCGACGTATAACGACTTCATGACGAACGAGTGGTACGAGAAAAGGATATACTACCTCTCAGAGGACCCCAGCTGGGACCCCGTAGTAAGGAGTCCTCAGGAACACAAAGAGAAAGCGCCCAAGATGTTGGAGAAGATGATGGAGTTCGACGAGAGGATACCCCTAGGGATCTTCTACCAGAACACCTACAAGGAGACCCTCGAGGAGAGGTTCGAGAAGATAATGAACGGCTACCTCTCTTCCCCGCCTGGCAAAAGGCCCTTGGGCAAGAGGCCCATAGCTCACCCGTTCCAGGTGTTCAAGGAGAAAGTTATTCAGGTCTAGCTCTCTAGAATCTCTCTCAGAGCCTTTACCCCGCCCTTTCTTATCTTCTCTAACTCCTCGATCAGCGCCGGCACTACCTCCCTATAGTCACCTACCACAGAGTAGTCCGCCTGGGAGAAGATGGACGCCTCTGGGTCTATGTTGATGGCTACTATCCTCTGCGCTTCCCTTACTCCCAACATATGTTGCGCAGACCCGCTTATTCCTACTGCCAGGTACAGAATGGGCTTCACCGACTTGCCCGTCTGCCCTACCTGCATCTCATGATCAGCCCAGCCCGCATCCACGGCCTTCCGCGACGCCCCAACGGTCCCTCCCAGCAGTTCCGCCAACCTCCTCAACATCTCCATTCCCTCCGGCCCTCCGATCCCTCGACCTCCTGACACTATAACGCTAGCCTTCTCCACGCCCGCTCTAGCCTTCTCCACCTTCCTCCTCGAGATTAGTTTCATCCTGCTCTCCTGTCCTATCTCCACCCTCTCCAGCACTACCTCCCCCCTCCTCCCCTCGTCCCTCTTCGGCACAGGGAACACGTTAGGCCTGGCCGTCCCTATCTGGGGCCTTCTGAAGGGAGTCTTGATGTAGGCCAGCAGGATGGCAGCGAAGGGAGGCCTGATGAGGAGCACGTCCCTTGTGGTCTCATCAACGTCAAAGTCCGTACAGTCGGCCGTTATGCCTGCCTTGAGGGAGTTCGCCACGTATGGCGCGAACTCCCTCCCCCTCCTCGTGCCCGCCACTAGGATAACGGAGGGCTTGTACTTCTTTGCCAACTCTACTACGGCACTCCCGTAGACCCTCGGATAGTAGGTGGAGAGCCTCTCGTCATCCACCACTATTACCCTGTCTGCCCCATACTTTATGACCTCCTCTGCCAGCTGCGAGACCCCGTAGCCCAGCAGAACTCCCACCAGGTTCTCCTTCAGCTTGTCTGCAATAGCTCTCCCCGGCGTGAGCATCTGGAGGCTGGCCTCGCTGAGCTTCCCCTCCTCTGCCTCTACGACCACCCACACGTCCTTGTACTCCTCTGGCGGCTCACAGGGCCACTCAGGACAGAGCTTCTCGCAGTCCATCTTCATCATAGCTCGTCCCCCACTATCCCTTTCATGACCTCCCTCAGCTTCTCGTCCTCCACCATTTTGCGAATGATCCACCTGGCCGCGTCTTTCGGATCCCTTGGCCTGTAGACCTCTTTCTTCCTCGGCACCTCCGGCATGTCCACGGTCTTTGCGACAACTGTGGGAGATCCCTTGAGGCCCACGCACCTAGGATCTAGCTTGAGGTCAGCGTTAGTCCAGGTGATTATCCTCCTCTCCAGCTTCGCCCTGAGCTTGGACTGAAGGCTAACTGGCCTCGGTTTCATTGCCTTTATGGCTATGCTCACGACGGCAGGGAGCTCCACCACGTACTCCTCCTCGTACTCTTCTAGCTCTCTCTCTACCCTCACTGCGTTGTCCCCCAGGGGCTCGATGGAGCTAACATAGTACACGTAGGGCCAGTCGAGCCAGCTGGCCACCTGTGCTTGTACATGGGAGGTGCTGGAGTCGATGGTCTCGTGACCGAAAAGCACTAGATCCACCCTCCCTATCTCGGCAGAGATCTTCTGGATAGCACGTGAGAGGACATAGCTAGTAGCCCAGGTGTCGGCTCCGGCGAAAACTCTGTCAGTCACTAGGACTGCCCTGTCTGCCCCCATGCCCAAGACTAGCTCCAAGCCCTTCACTGCAGGCGGAGGAGCCATGGAGACTACAATGACCTCCCCTCCCACCCTCTCCCTTAATCTGAGCGCGGCCTCTACAGCAGGGAGGTCGTGGGGGTTGACAATAGAGGGCACCCCTTTCCTGATGAGGGTTCCCGTCTCAGGGTCTATCCTCACAGCTTGGGTGTTGGGGACCCACTTCACCCCGACGACTATCCTCACTTAAACCACCTACGTGTACCTGTACTGGATGCCTCTGCCGCTCCTGGGGAACTCCCACCTTATCTGTTCCGGCTTGCTGAGCACCCTACACGTGCCGCACTCTACACAGCCCTCGTAGCTCATCAGCAACCTCTCGCCGGCCATGGAGTAACAGCCCATGGGGCAGAGGAGCTGAAGGGCCTTGAGAGGCAAGCCCTCCTGTTTCAGAACCTCTATGTGTCTCTCCTCGTCCACGTCCCACACGTCTCTCCTGAGGAGCTCCTCAAGCTTCATGACTTTGAGCCTAGAGGGAGCCTGACTCATATCCTCCTCACCACCCTCCCCACCTTAAGCATGAGCCTGAGTAAACTTATCTCTTCCTCCTCTGCTGATCTCTTGATCGCTTCTAGCAAGGAGGGCTCGCCGTAGTCTGCCTCAAAGAGTTTTGAAGCAGCCCTCGTAGCCAGGGAGGGGACTTTCGAGAAGAAGAACGGATCGTCGAATATCTCAGCTATCCCGCTGTGCTCTACCAGGTCCCTGTAGATATAGCTCTCTCTCACTTTCTCCTCGTAGGCCCTCAGGTTCTCCTCCGTAAAGCCTCCCCTATCTCTAGCCTCGATTATTGCCTCAGCTGCTAACCTTGCGCTAGTTACAGCGGTGTCTACGCCGCGGATCGTGTAGCCAGTGTTCACCAGCATTCCAGCTGCATCTCCCACCACCAGCAAACCGTTGGAGTAGAGCCTCTTCGGGACAAAGCGGAGGCCCCCCTCTATGGTCATCCTGCCGCCGTACTCGATCACGTCAGCCTCCCTCCAGTAGTTCCTGAAGTACGGGTGCGTTCTCAACCCCTCCACTAGCCTGGAAACGTGGTCGCGGAGGATCCCCTTCTCTGCAGCTACCGCCGCGTGACCAATGTTGAGGACGAGCCCTATGCCTATGGTCTCCCTCATGGTGTACACAAAGCCTCCGCCGGGTATGCCAGCAGTTATGTCGCCCAGGATCAGCCAGGAGAGGCCTTCGTCCCTCTCCAGCCCGAACCTCTCCTCTATTAGGCGAGGATCGAGGCTGAGCACCTCCTTCACCCCCAATGC
The DNA here is from genome assembly GCA_025058835.1 of Acidilobaceae archaeon. Taxonomy (GTDB): domain Archaea; phylum Thermoproteota; class Thermoprotei_A; order Sulfolobales; family Acidilobaceae; genus DSZV01. The sequence continues at coordinate 229,685 of JANXEI010000002.1, read as the reverse complement.
CATGTCGTATGGACTAGGCCTATCTGCCAGCCCCAACTTCTCCAGCAAGATCCTGTTGGCCCCCTCTGCATCTATCACAACGTCGGCGCTTACGAAGTCGTTACCGCTCCTCACCCCCACTGCTCTGCCCTCCTTCACCACTATCTCATCCACGGGCACCTCGTCGAGCAGCAAGGCCCCGGCGCTCTCTGCCTTCTTTGCCATCCAGCCTGCTAGCTCAGGGAGGGGAGAGGTGAAGGCGACCTTGCGGCCCAGCTTGTACTCTAGCGTGAGAGCCCTCTCCCCCCAGACAATGCTTATCCTCTCCTTAGTCACCCACCTGTGAATGGGAGCCTCCTTGTCGAGCTCAGGCCAAACCTTGCGAAGGGGTTCAGCATATGCCTTTCCGCCCCACAACAACTTGCTCCCAGCGCCTCTCCCCCTCTCCAGCAGGAGTACCTTGAAACCGGCCTTAGCAAGTAGGTATGCAGCGGTAGAACCGCTTGGCCCTGCGCCGACTACCACAACGTCGAACTTGCTCAAGTTGAACAGCCCTCCTCCCTTCGCCAATAGTCTAAAACCTATATGTTAGGTCTATATCATTGACAAATATAATAACCCGACAGAACTCTCCCGGGGCTTGCTTTGTGGTTCCTGAGCATTGGTAACCTGAACATGGACTTGAACCTGTTCCTAAGAGAGTACCCTGAGGCCGGGGAGAACGTTCTGGCAGAAGAGCTGTGGATAGGGGCAGGTGGCGCTGCTACGAACTACTCTTTCATGATCGCCTCCCTCGGGTACAGGGTAAGCCTCATCGCCCTGGTCAGCCCCCTAGCAGTAAGGCTGGGCTTCCTAGAGGAGCTGAGGAGGGCTGGAATAGACGCGTCTTACGTAAGGGTAGTGGAGGGGGAGCCGAACGTAGCAGTGGTGCTTACTAGCAGGAGGGACTCTTCCAGAACTGTGATATCGTACAGAGGGTCCACGAGGGGGCTGAGCGGGGAGATGGTGCCAGGAGGAGGAGATCACCTGCACTTTGCCAGCGTGAGGGCAGAGGTGGTCCTCCGCACGGCTGTGGGTCCCCGGCTCTCTAGCTACGACCCTGGCGCCGAAGCCCTCATGGACCCCAAGGGAGTGAAGGAGGCCGTCAGCAACGTCAATTGGTCGTTCCTGAACGAGAGGGAGCTGAGGGCCTTGTCCTCCGAGCCAAGGGATCTCCTGCGGGGGAGGAACGAGATGGTGATAATAAAGCGCGGCCCCCATGGCGCTGCCCTCGTGACGGCTGACGGGAAGCTAGTAGAGGCCTCTGCCCCAAGGCTGGGAGGGCCAGTGGATGTGACAGGCACGGGGGATGCCTTTGATGCAACTTTCAACGTGGCGTACCTCAAGACGAGGGACCCGGAGCTGTCCTTGAGGGCTGCAGTGGTAGCGGGCGCCCTCAAGTCCCTCCGGAGAGGGAGCAGTAACATGCCGAAGAGAGAAGAGCTGTTGGAGGCCTACAGGGCTTTGTACGGGGAGGAGCTGGAGGTGTGAGAATGAAGCACAAATGTATTATGTGCGGTCGTCCCTTCCCAGAGGGACAGGGCATCGTCCTCTCGAAAGGTAGCGTGGCCCTGAGGTTCCACAGCAGCAGGTGCGCTGCCAAGTTCTTCAAGATCTTCCTCGACAGGGCCGGCAGCTCCTCTCTAGAGGAGATGGAGAAGTTAGCGAAGGAGATGGAGAAGAAGCTGGAGGAGATGGCAGTGAAGAAGAGAATATAGAAAGCAAGTTAAGCCCCCTCATCTCCCTTGAGAGGGAGCAGAGTTGATGGTGAGGGTGAAGCTGTACTCCCTCTTCAGGGACGCTCTGGGAACTCCAGAGGTCGTCCTTGACATGCCTCCCGACTCTTCTGTCAGAGACCTGGTGGAGAGGCTCAGGAAAGAGGAGAGGTTCGATAGGGCCTACAGAACTCTCAACGGCTCCTTGCTTGTCCTGGACGAGGAGGGCAGCAGGCTAGAGCTAGAGGACAGAGTCGTGGGCACCGTGCACCTAATGCCCCCGCCCGCGGGAGGAGCACATATAGAGGTCGGAGTGCTCTCGAACGCGGAGCTGGACTTCGGAACAGTGATAGCCAGGCTCTCCTCTGTTTCTCGAGGCGCCGTCGCTACCTTCATAGGCCACGTAAAGGCTCAGAATGCGGGGGAGAGAGTAGAGGGGCTGTTCTACGAGCATTCTGATGAGCTGCTCCACAAGGTGCTGAGGAGGATAGCGGAGGAGGAGAGCGAGAGATGGGGACTCAGCGGTGTGGCTATATACCATTACGTGGGCTGGAGGAAGGTGGGGGAGATGACCATCGCTGTGGCAGTCGCAGGCGGGTCAAGGACAGAGGTGTTGCCAGCCTTAGCTCGAATAGTGGAGAGGGTTAAGCACGAGGCTCCTATATGGAAGGTGGAGCACAGGGAGTCTGGAAAATACTACATATTGGGAGACAAGGTCCTTAGGGTTGAGACAGCTTAGCCCATATTGCCCTGGCCTTCTCCAGCGCCTCCTTTGCGTCCTCGGCTGAGACGTTAATGATCACTTTCGTTCCCTTCACCCTCACCTTGAACCTCTTCGTGTCGTGCTGAACGTACTCCTCAACTATCTCCATCTCCATGGTCTTCCCGCGAGACTAGCTACGGTCCTATTATTTTAGTTCCCCCCAGCTAATAGCCACTGGGTAGATGGGAATGAAGGCTCCTCTCATAAAGGTCACGCCCCCCGGTCCTAGGGCAAGGGAGATAGTGGAAAAGGACGAGAAGCTCCTCATGCAGTCATTTGCCCGATGGTATCCTCTTGTCGTGAAAAGAGGCTACAACGCTGTCCTGGAGGACGTGGATGGGAACTTCTACATAGACTTCAACTCGGGCATTGCTGTGACGAACGTAGGCCACTCCCACCCAAAGGTGGTGGAGGCGATAAAGGCCCAGGCGGAGAAGTTCCTCCACTACTCCCTCACCGACTTCTATTACGAGCTCGCCGTAGAGGCAGCGGAGATCTTGACCAGAATAGTGCCTGTAAAGGACGGGAAAGTCTTCTACACCAACAGCGGAACGGAGAGCAACGAGGCAGCCCTGAAGGTGGTGAGGGGCTACTTCAAGGGCACAAGGCCGTACGTGATCTCCTTCATTGGCTCCTTCCACGGGAGGACCTATGGCTCCATGAGCCTCTCTGCAAGCAAGACCGTCCACAAGAAGTACTTCAGCCCCCTCGTGCCAGGCATAATACACGTGCCCTACCCCTACCCGTACCGCTGCCCCTTCAAGGCCTCCAGCCCAGAGGAGTGCGCAGAGATGGCCCTCAGTTACATGGAGGACTGGGTCTTTGCCAGGCTGGTGGACCCCAGCGAGGTCTCTGGCATATTCATCGAGCCCATCCTGGGGGAGGGAGGCTACGTAGTCCCTCCGGACAACTTCCTGCCAGGGCTGGAGAGGCTGGCCAGGAAGCATGGGATCTTGCTCGTGACTGATGAGGTACAGTCCGGCTTCGGTAGGACGGGCAAATGGTTCGCCTCTGAGCACTGGGGCATCTCTCCCGACGTTGTGGCTCTTGCGAAGGGGATCTCTGCTGGCCTACCGGCAGGGGCCATCGTTGGGAGGGCTGAGGTTATGTCTCTCCCCAAGGGAGCGCACGCGAACACGTTCGGAGGGAACCCAGTGGCCCTGGCAGCCTTCAAGGCCTCGGTGCAGGTGCTCAGCGAGGGCTACGTGGAGAGGGCCTACAAGCTGGGCAAGGAGGCAATAGATTACCTTGAGAGGGAGCTGAGCGATGTAGAAATGGTAGGGGAGGTTAGGGGGAAGGGCTTCATGATAGGCGTGGAGTTGGTCAAGAACAGGAGGACGAAGGAGCCTGCAAGGAAAGAGCTCGAGGCTGTGCTCATGGAGTCCTTCAGGAGAGGCGTCCTGCCTATTGGCGCTGGCATGTCCACAGTCAGGATAGCGCCTCCCCTCACGATAGAGGAGGAGCTCCTGTTCACTGGGCTGGAGATAGTCGTCAAGACCATAAGAGAGGTAGGGAGGGAGTAGAGCTCACAGCCAGGGACAATCCCCCTTAGCCCCTTACACCCTGCCCCGAACTATCCTGTAGGCCCTGTTGGAGTACCTCCTCAGAGCTCCCCTCTCCTCCAGCCTTGCCAGGATCTTCCCAGCGCTCCTGGTAGAGATGCCGAGCATGCTGCTCACCCTCTTGGGAGTTACATAGTTAACGCCCGCTGCCTGCAGCCTGTCCGCTATCTCCTCCAGGCTCACCTTCACCTTCATCCCTCTTCCCACAGGGACGCTGGGGATAGGGGAGGGGGAGGGATGTTCGGATCTAAACGCATAAAGGTCTAGCTGCCCTCCTCCCCGTAGGATCGTCATGGTAAAGGGGCTCAACAAGTACAAGGCCCTGGTGGAAACCCTGGGGCTCAGGCAGGTGGACGTGTACAGGAGCAGGGAGGGCGGAAGGGAGAAGGAGGTAGTGAGGCTCTACGACCCCACGAGCGGGAAGGTCATAGTGGTGGATCTAGGCACAGTGAGGGAGTCCCTCACCCTTGAGGAGTACTTGAACAGAGTGTTGGAAGCATCAGGGAAGCACGGCGTGAGGGTGAGCGACAAGAAGCTCCAGGTAGTGAGGTCGCAGGTCCAGAGGGAGAGGCCATCCTCGTCGTAGAGGGGGAGAGGATTAGGAGGGCAAGGGAGGAGGACTACCTAGAGGCCTTGACCCTCCTCCTCCATCTCGTCCCGGCTGGCAAGGTCACCAGCTACGGGGAGCTCTCGAGGGTCTTGGGGATTAGCCCGAGGGCCGTGGGGAGGCTCCTCTCGAAGAACCCTCAGCCTATCATTGTGCCCTGCCACAGGGTGGTGAGGGAGGGCGGAGGGCTAGGAGGCTATGTGCTGGGGCAGGAGATGAAGAAGAAGCTCCTCTCCCTAGAGGGGGCCCTCGACGGAGACAGGGTGCCCGAGGAACGCTTCGTCAGATTAGCCCAACTCTTCTCAAGAGCCCCAGGACCTCAGCTATCTTGAGCGGGAAAGAGCACGGGTCTAAGAGGTCATGCTCCCTCAACCCCTGCGCCAGGGGGGAACTGGGAGAGCTCTCCACGTAAGATCTCACCATCTCCCCCACGAGCCTACAGCTCACTCCCATGAGCTGGGAGTAGACTATAGCTGTGGCGAGATCCCAGGCCTTGTCCTTCTCGCTAGCCCTCCTGGCCTGCTCCAGGTCCACCACCGCCACCTCGTCCCCTACCACGAAGTTCCCCGGGTTGGCGTCGCCGAGGCTGTAGCCCTCCTCGTGAACCCTAGCTAGGGCTTCCCCTGCGGCCCTCCAGAGGGAGGGCCTGGGATCGGTCAGCACGGGGCTCCCCTCCACGAACTCCCTCACAGCCACCACGCTCCCCTTCCGCGCCACTAGCTCGTAGAACTCCGGCGTCCTCACTACCTTGCGGAGCGCCCTGGAGTAGGCCAGCTCAGCCGCGGCCCTCTCCCTGTGATCTGTCCTGTAGGGGGAGGCAAGGGCAGAGGGGAGGAGGACCAGGAACCACTTGTAGGCAGAGGCAGAGTAGTCCTTCACCACCAGCGCCCCCCTGCTCCCCCTGCAGACAGTGGCTGAGTAGAAGAAGCGGGACCTCTCGCACTCTGCCTCCCCCAGCTCCCTCCTCACAGAAGTCATAGGATCAGAGTAGAGGCTCACCCTGCCGACCAGCTCCGCCCTAGCTAGCGGGCCGAGGAGGGAGAGGAGCTCCTCCATGCCCCTCTCAGAGGGCTCCGGGAGGGACAGGGGGGCGAGGGGCCTCTCCCTCCCGGAGAGCGACCTTGCATATGAGAGCCCCTCTTTGCCAGTGGAGGAGAGGGCCCTGGAGTAGAGGGGCCCGAAGTGCTCCCAGAGCCTAGCCATCCTGGCAGCTACGTACAGCTCCTGCTCTACCTCCACCAGCTCCTCCAGGGGCCCCAGGACCTCCCTCGCTGCAGCCCTCTCCTCGGCAACGACTGCCGCCCTGTAAGAGCTCACGAGCCCCTCGAGCTCGGGCGAGACCTCCTCGAGGGGAGCTAGGAACACGCCAGCCAGGGAGTCCCCAGCGAGGCCGTAGAGCATGTCCGCCTCGAGGAGCGCCCTCGGGACCTTGAAGGCGTTCCCCTCGAAGTGCGGGGGGAAGAGGCTGTCGGAGAGCTCTACTGCAAAGCCCGGCCCTCTGGCTGCCCTCAGGCTGCCCCCTGTTTCCCTGAAAACTCCGGGATACATTTAAGCTTTTCGCTTCAGTGCTCTCATATGGGCTGATGGAGCCCGGGCTGTTATGTTTATAGCCATAAATATTCCTTTCCCGGCTTTTGCAGGGAAAGTCCATCGGCTCGAGATCTAGCCCAGATCCATCAGCCATGGCCATGGGCTGCAAGCTTGCAAAAATTACGCGCAATATTTAAGCTCTGGCGATGTAAGTAGAGTGGAGAATGCCCGAGAAATGATGAGGGCGCATGGGTGCAGAATCCGTCGCATGGAGTTGAAAGACGGCATCCTCGATCGCATGAGTCCTACTCCTAAACTTACCGGCCTGGACCAGCTCGTCCACCCGGCTGAGGACCTTGGCCGGCAGCCGGATGGCTATGGGCTCCCCCCTCTTGCCCCACTTGGCCATGCTAACCCCCCTTCTCCCCCTCCCTCAGCATCTCGTCGACGTCGCTAGGACTAGGTAGCAGCGCATTGAGTTCAGGGTACTGGCGAGCAAGCAAAAGGAGGGATGTTAGATATTGAGCGAGATTGTGGACGTTGAGGTCGTGGGTTTTGACGATCAGCCTATCCACCACCTCCTTGGCCTCATGGCCGTACTTTTGCAACAGTTTTCTGCGAAGCTGGGAGAGCCTCGTAAGATTCAGGGCCTTATACTCCCTGAGCTTCATGTACCACCACCTCCCTTGCTCCACTTTAGAAGAAAAGTGGAGGCCTTCCCTGCTCACCCCTGAATCCATCGCATGGAGTTGAAAGACGAAGACATAGGCGGACTATCGCATGTGATAGCTAAGGTAGAATCCGTCGCATGGAGTTGAAAGAGGCGGCCCAGGCAGGGGATGCTAAGCCTCAGCCCTCTAGGAATCCATCGCATGGAGTTGAAAATATTATCACGAATAGATTGAAAGGCGGGGTCGGAATAGTGAGGCTCTCCCCCACGCCTAAGGAGCTACCGCCCGTCCACACCACCGTCTGGAGCTTCCCGCGCCGCGGGAGGTGGGCAACGCATAGGGGGGACTACCGCGGCAACTGGGCGCCCCAGATCCCTAGGGCCCTGATCTCCATGTACACCTCCCCGGGGGAGCTGGTGCTAGATCCCATGTGCGGCTCCGGTACCACATGCATAGAGGCCAGGCTGCTGGGGAGGAACTGCATTTGTCTGGACATCTCTGAGGAGGCGGTGAAGCTAGCCTCGAGCAGGCTAGAGGAGCTGGAGAGGGCTGCAGAGCTAGGGGGAGAGGAGGCGAGGGGCGTCCTCTCCTCCTGGAGCAGGGCTGAGCTGGGGGACGCGAGGAAGCTAAGCTTGGAGAGCTCCTCGGTGGACCTCGTGGCTGCCCACCCGCCCTACTGGAGGATCATAAAGTACGGCCGCCAGTGCAAGGAGGGAGACCTCTCGTGCGCTAGGAGCCTTGAGGAGTACGTTAGCATGGTGAGGGAAGTAGCTAGGGAGATCTACAGGGTCCTGAGGCCTGGGAAGCACGCTGCCCTGCTGGTAGGGGACACGAGGGTGAGGAAGCACTACGTCCCCCTCTCCTACCACGTGCTCAAGGCCTTCCTCTCCGAGGGCTTCCTGCTGAGGGAGGAGGTGATCAAGGTCCAGCACAACATGAGGGCCACGAAGGCGTTCTGGGAGAGGGCGAGGAGGGACTTCCTGCTCATATACCACGAGAAGCTCTTCGTGTTCAGGAAGCCGGCCGGCGAGGGGGAGAGGAGGAGGCTGGCCCTCAGCGCTAAGCTATAATAGAGTTAACATGATTGTTAAGGGGGGACTAAGGGTGAAGTTCCTGCGCTGTAAGGAGGTGCCGAAGGGCACGGGGAAGAGGGTTGTCATAGTAGGGGCTGGCCCTGCAGGCCTTGCAGCTGCCGGCGTGTTGAGGTGCTACGGCCATGAGGTGGTGATCTACGACATGATGCCAGAGGCAGGCGGGATGATGATGTTCGGCATCCCCGACGACAGGCTGCCAAAGGACAGGATAAGGGAGTCCGTAAAGGAGTTGATGAGGGCTGGGGTGAGGTTCCTCTTCAACGTCAAAGTAGGGAAGGACGTCAAGTTGGACGAGCTCATGGCCTCTTCTGATGCTGTGCTAATAGCTACAGGGACCTGGAAGACAAGGGAGCTGGGGGTGGAGGGAGAACACCTCCCCTGGGTGCTCCCGGCGGCAGAGTGGATAGTGGAAGTCCACATGGCCCGCTACGGCTACCTGTCGTGGAACCACGTGTACAAGCCTTCTGGCACGGCCCTCATAGTGGGCGCCGGGCTGACTGCAGTAGACGTAGCTACCCTCCTCCTCACCTACCCGGAGATCAAGGGGGGCGTGAAGAGGGTGGTGCTCAGCTACAGGAGGACGAGGGACCTTGCGCCCATGAGGCCATCTGAGTTCGAGCAGCTAGAGAAGATGGGCGTGGAGATCATGGAGCTCACCCAGCCCGTGAAGATATACGAGGAGGGGGGCAAGAGGTACGTGAGGCTTGTGAAGATGAGGCTGGAGAGCGCTCCCGGGGAGAAGAGGCCTAGGCCTGTGCCAATAGAGGGCTCCGAGTTCGACCTGGGAGCAGATGTGGTGTTCAAGGCCATAGGGGAGCTCCCCACCCCTCCCTTCGAGAAGGGGGCTTACGGCATAGAGCTGAACCCTGACGGTACCATAAAGGTTGACGAGAACTTCATGACGACCAGGAGGGGGGTCTTCGCTGCGGGAGACGTGAAGACAGGGCCCAGCCTAATAGGGCCTGCCTACAAGTCCGGCATAGATGCAGCGGTGAAGATACACCAATATCTGACAGGTGGTCTATAAAGTGAAGAGAAGGCTGAGGATCAGGGAGGTCTTCAGGGGCCACGCCTGCGACTGCTGCATGCCTGAGAGGCAAGAAGAGTCCTCATGAGAGAGCTCCCCTCCTGCGGCGTTTTCATGGGCTCCCTCGGCGAAGTCACCATAAGGGGGGCTTGCGCAGAAGATCTGGAGCGCCTGCTCCCCTTCTACGAGTCCCTCGATGCAGAGAGCTTGCTCAGGAGGTTCCACGGGTTTGTGGGAGACTTCAGGGCCTACGTGGAGGGCCTCAGGAGGGCCGGCGCTTTCGTGTCCATCGCTGAGCTTGAGGGGAAGGTGGTCGGCGCTGGGGAGGCGGTGCCCATAGGGGAGGACGCGGTGGAGGTGGGGGTGGTCGTTGCCAGGGAGCTCAGGGGGAGGGGGCTGGGGACCGCCATGGCAAAGGGGATGCTCGAGCTCTGCAGGAGCCATGGGGTGAGGAGGTTCGTTGCCTACACAGACCCAGACAACGTCCCTGCCATAAGGATAGCAAGGAAGTTCGGCGCTTCCATCAGCATGGAAGGGGATCTGGTGAAAATAGTTTTCTCTTTTTAATCCTTGCTGCGTTGAGATCGGGGGCGAGAAGGGATGAGCGTCACAGTCCAGCTGAGGGAGAGCATAAGGGAAGTCTGGGAGAAGGACCTCGAGCACCCCTTCGTGGTGGAGCTCTACGACGGGAGGCTGCCCCTGGAGAAGTTCAAATACTACTTGCTCCAGGACTACAACTACCTCGTCTACATGGTCAAGGTCCTCAGCGTCCTGGCATCCAAGGCCCCTAGCCTCGAGCTATCCAGAACTGCGCTGGAGCTGGCATATGGCACTGTAACGGGGGAAATGAAGAACTACGAGTCCCTGCTCAACTCCCTCGGGCTGACCCTAGAGCAGGCCGTAAGGACCAGGCCTAACCCCACGAACGTGGCCTACATGAACTTCCTCCTCTCTACGGCCCTCTCAGAGGACTTCTACGCGGGCCTTGCCAGCGTCCTCCCCTGCTTCTGGTCTTACAGGGAGATAGCGGAGAGGCACAGGGAGAGGCTGAAGGGGAACAGGGTAGAGATCTACAAGAAGTGGGCCTCTGTCTACCTGAGCGAGGAGTACTCTGCCCTCGTTTCCGTCCTCAGGAGGGCGCTCGACGACTCTGGCCAGAGGGCTGAGAGGCTCCTCCCCTTCTTCGAGCTGGGGACCAAGTACGAGTACTTGTTCTGGAGCGCCTCCTACAACATGGAGGAGTGGCCTATATAAAATCTTTCTCCTTCATCTTCCTCTTTGCCTCTTCAAGCTCCCTCCAGCCGAGGAGGAGGGCTATACCCACGCCTGCAAGCACAGAGCCCATTATGAGAGCTATGCCAGCTGCGGAGAGTTTTATGATCGTCATGGCCGTGCTCTCGTCGGTATATAGGACCAAGTAGGAGTAGCCCACCCCTCCCACTATTCCCGAGGCTGTCATCAACAGTCCCAAGGCTTTCGGCGAGACCATATGCTCCCCACCACATAAGGGCTCGGGGCATATTTAAGCAAGAGATGAGAGGTGGAGAGGAGGTATAAGCTAGTACTGAGGAGAACGGCTAAAGGGAGCTCTGTCCAGCTCCGGACGAAAGATGGGGAGAGAGACGAGGTAACGCTGCTCAAGCTCAGGGGGAGGGGCACTGAGGAGCTATTCAGGCACATGGTCGAAGTCCTGAAAGAGAGAGGTTACGTGGAGGCAGAGAAGAAGGGTATTGTCTCCCAGAGGGTGCTCCTGAAGCCAGAGGTAGGGCCTGTGGTCGGGGGTTTCCTGATAACGTCCAGGAGGGCGAAGGACCTGAGGCGAATGGTCCCTCTGTTCGATGTGGTGATGAGCCGCGAGGCGAGGGGCTCCTGGACGTTCATGGTAGGGCTGCTGAGGCTCGCGGAGGAGCTCAGCTCCCACTTTAGGAAGGAGGGGTTGGAGCCGAAGGTTCTCGACGGCCTCGGAGCTGGGGCGAAGGAGGCTGTGAGGAAGTTGTGGAGGGTAGAGTTTTGAAGGTCCCAGCCCCAGCTTGAGGGCCCTGCGGGGCCTCGCGGACCCCACTGAGCCCTCAACGCAGCCGGCTTAACTGCCGGGTTCGAAATGAGTCCGGGTGTTGCCCGGCTGCTATGGCCGGGCTGGGACCGCTGAGAGTAGGCTTCTGAGACCTTTAAGCCTATCTCCCCAGTGTTCCCCTGGTCTAGAGCAGGTAACACTCTCGCTGACCCTCTAATCCTTCTGGGGGACGAGATACGTCCGGGATCTCAGGGAGGAAGTCGGGAGGGGGTGTGATGATGTCTTTCGTGCTGGACTCTATCAGAAAGGTGTTCGGGTTCCGCGGGGAGGAGAGGAACGAGCTAGATTACGACGAGATAGTGACGAGGCTGGAGATGGCTAAGCTGGAGGTTGACAGGATCAAGGGACAGCTCATAGATGAGATAGGGAAGCAGTACGATAGGATGATAAATGCAGCGAAGTCGAAGGACAAGGACAACCTCCAACTCATGGCATCTGAGCTGGTGCTGAAGAGGAAAGTGCTCACCACGGTCATAGCCTACAGCAAGCTCTTGGAGCTGGCCATCAGGAGGATAAACGATGCGAGGAACATAGAGAGCATTGCCAGAGCGCTGGCGCCGCTAACTTTAGTGCTCAAGGCCAGCGATGAGTACCTATCCGCAGTGAGCCCGCAGATAGTGGCAAGCCTTACCAGCGTGATAGAGCTCACCAGCAGTGTCTCCAAGAGGGTGGAGGCCACTGCCTCCTACCTCCCCGTTGCTAACCTGGGCGAGATAGACGCGGAGACAAAGCAGGAGATAGCGAGGGCTATGGCTGAAGCGAGCAGGGAGAGCGAGGAGATAGTGAAGGTGCCCCAGGTCTACCAGAAGGACCTAGAGGAGAGGGTGCTGAACTACGTGCGGAGCAGGGGAGGTCACATAAGCATAAGCGCAGCTGCAAAGGAGCTCGGCGTCACGCCTGCAGAAGTGAGGAAGGCCCTGGAGGCCCTGGAGAACAAGGGGGTCATCAGGGTCTTCAGGAAGCAGGCTGAGGCTACATAGAGGGAAAGGGGGTAATGAGCAGCCCCGCAGTCTATCTCGAGGGCTCTGCAAGGAAGTACGCCCTCGCCGCAGCGAAGGCAGAGGGGGAGGGGAACTACGAGAGCGCCATAACTAACCTGAGGAAGGCCGTAGAGCTGCTGGAGGACCTGGTGAAGAACTACCCCGACCATCCCATGGCAATGATCTACAGGAGGCTCATAGGTCAGTACAAGAGGAAGTTGGAGGATCTGGAGAGGAAGCGCATGGAGCCGGCCTCGGGAGGCGATGATGAAGTCTACGTTGTGGAGAACAAGGAGGAGGCGCCTCCCTTCGTGATGAGGGAGAAGCCCAGCATAACTTTCAACGACATAGCGGGCCTGGAGGAGGCAAAGGAAGCCATAAGGGAGGTCATAATATACCCTGTCAAGAGGCCCGACCTGTTCCCGCTAGGGTGGCACAGGGGAGTACTCCTATACGGCCCTCCAGGCACAGGCAAAACTATGTTGGGGATAGCGGCTGCTAACGAGGCGAAGGCAGAGTTCCTCTACGTAGACGCTGCCAGCATCATGAGCAAGTGGCTGGGGGAGGGGGAGAAGAACGTGAAGAGACTGTTCAGCTACGCTAGGGAGAGGGCCTCCCAGGTTCCCGTGGTGGTGTTCATAGACGAGGTAGATGCTCTGCTAGGCTATCATAGCACAGAGATTGGGGGGGAGGTGAGGGTGAGGAACCAGTTCCTGAAGGAGATGGACGGCGTGCTGGACAAGATGCTCAAAGTACACCTCTACGTAATAGCAGCAACTAACAAGCCGTGGAAGCTGGACGAGGCCTTCCTCAGGAGGTTCCAGAAGAGGGTATACGTTCCCCTGCCATCCAAGGAGGCGAGGAAGGAGCTGTTGAGGAAGCTCACCGAGAAGCTGAGGCTCCAGAACGTAGATCTGGACGAGCTGGCAGAGATGCTAGAGGGCTACTCGGGCAGCGACATAAGAGACGTAGTACAGGACGCGTACATGATAACGGTGAGGGAGGTCTTCGAGAGGGGAGGCTCTGGGGAGCCGAGGCCAGTGAGCATGGACGACTTCAAGAGGGTGTTGGAGAAGAGGAAGCCGAGCGTAGACGCAGCTCTCACTATCAGGTTCGAGGAGTGGGCCTCCAGGTTCGGGGCAACCTAACTTTTTATTGTTCTGCGTCCCTCACGCCGTACTCTGTAATGGCGAACACGGTCTCCCCTTCTGGTATGTGAGGAGCATCTACGACCTTTGCTATCCTCTTGTTCCCCCTACTCTTCCTGAGCTGTACCCTTATGCCCGGAGCGTGACCTACCACGTGACCTCCTACTGCTGCAGTCGGGTCTCCGAAGAACACGTCAGGCCTCGCCATGACCTGGTTCGTGACGACGACTGCGGCGTCGTAAATCTCAGCCAGCCTCATGAGCTGGTGGAGGTGCCTGTTCAGGAGCTGCTGCCTCAGGGCAAGGCTCTCCCTCCCAGGGAACTCTGCTCTGAAATGGCCTGTGAGGGAGTCGACCACCACTAACTTTATGTTGTCCTTCGCCAGCATGTCGAAGAGCTTCTCAACAACAGCCATCTGGTGATGGCTGTTTATGGCCCTGATCCAGAATATGTTCTCCATGGCCTTGTCCGGATCCAGCCCCACTGCCCTTGCCATCTGATCTATCCTCTCCCACCTGAAGGTGCCCTCCGTGTCAATGTACACTGCCTTTGCAGCAAGGCCTCCCCTGTCCTCGGGGAGCTGAACGTTAACGGATAGCTGGTGGCACACCTGCGTCTTCCCCGTTCCGTACTCGCCGAAGAACTCAGTTATGGTCCTCGTCTCCACGCCCCCTCCCAGCAGCTCGTCGAGGCTCTTGCTGCTCGTGGTTATCTTCTTCGCCTTAAACCTCTCTCGCTTCAGCTCCAGCGCTGTCTTGAACTTTATGTCAAGAGCCTCGCGGGCCGCCTCTATTATCTTTTGCACAGTAGGCAGGGGCAGGTTCGTGGCTGCCGAGAGCTCGTGAGGAGTAGCTACAGCTATCGACTCTATGGTCGTGTAGCCAGCCTCTATGAGCTTCTGGGCAGTGCTAGGTCCCACTCCCGGCAGGTCCGTGAGGTCCCTTATGGGCTTCTCGCTGATCAGAGCTCACCGAGAAAGAAGGGGAGAGCTAAACGTATATGCTTTAAGAGCGACCTGCTCCACAGGGGGAGGCCTGAGACTTAGGGCTCTCTCTACGAATCTATCTTTGCAAGGATAGCATGATAGGTGTTCTTCCTGCAGAACCTGCAATAGTGGTAAAGCCTGCTGAACTCGGAGAGGTCAAAGCTTACCTCGAGCTCCCACTCCCTACTACACTCCTCGCACTTGAGCCTCCACTTAGTCAAGGTTGTCCTCTTATCTCCATCTCCTCTACTCTATTAAGCTCGTATGCAAGTCTTAACCTCTCCACGAACAGCTTCACGTTGGGCCGGAAAAGGTGCCTAAGAGAGTAGAGGGCGTATATGGGGAAGACGAGGCTCTTCGACTCCTTGTGGCCGCAGATGGAGCAGTCTGCGTAAACGCTCACCCTCGCCCCCTCTCCTTCAGGTCCAGAGATCACGTAGGTGTACTCTAACGGAGCAGAGCACTTCTGGCAGAGGCCCAGTTCTCTGAACTCAGCCTTCGTACTCAAAACCGGGAACCCCCTCAGTGCTTTGCTAAGAGCATTAATAGGGGGGGCACCTACTCGCCAGAGGTGTTCTTGATCAGCTCCTCCAAAACTTCCCTGCTCGGGACCTCGACCCAGATCTCCCCTTCCCTTACCTCCAGCCTCAGCCTCCTCAGAGGAGATTTGGCTTTCCCCTGACTTGGCTCACCCGTCTCCGATGAGAACATCTCGCCGTGACCTGGGCAGACTATTTTGTCCCTCACGGAGCGCTCGCAGAGCACATAGTACTTGTGGTCGCAGATCGCTACATAGGCGTGCAGCTGTCCCTTGTGTCTAAGGACCATTACGGGAACCCCACCTATGATCTTGACCCTCCCAGAGCCCTCCGGGACGGAGAGCTCCTTAGCGAACCTGATCAACGGGCTAACCCAAGAGAAAGGGGTGAGAGAGGTTTTATTCTCCATACTCTCCTATCTGATCGAGGACTATCTCGTAATATGAGTCCTTTGCCTGCTCCAGCTCCTCGTCCCTCTTGACCTCTATCCCCTTCTTCTTCGAGATCACCTTTGTGGTGATCACCTTCTCGCTCCCCTTGACGGTGGTCTTGTACTCCTCCTTTCCCTCCATCTTCTCCTCATACCCGCATCTATTACATTTAGAGATTACCTCGTTCTCCCTCTTCACGGGAACCATGACGCTGCCGCATTTGGGGCAGAACTTCATTCACGCCACCTCCGTCAATTACCTCCTAGGGCCCTCTTTGCTGAAAGGTCGAGAATATTTATACTTTATGGTTAGATAGAGTCAATTTCATCAGATCCCGTGCCAAAACCGTCCTGTAGAAGACCCTCCTGGCCTCTAACAACAACCTCCTCTCCTCCAACCCCCTGTATCTGGAGCTCACGTGAGTGAGGAGGAGGAGCTCTGCTTGGGCCTCCTTCGCCACCTCCGCCGCTTGTTCCGAGGTGCTGTGTCCCCTCTCCCTGGCCTCCTCTGCCAGCTCAGAGGAGAAGGTAGAGTCATGGATGAGGACGCGAGCCCCCCTCCCCTCCTCCACCACCGATCTGCAGGGGGAAGTGTCTCCAGTATACACCACCTTCACAAGACCCCCTTGCCCCTCTGCTACCTCCTCGAGGGTCACCTCTAGCTCCCCCACTCTAACTTTCCCCTCCTCGAACAGCTTCCTTAGCCAGGCGCCCGGCCTGAGCCCCAGCGAGCTCAGCTTCTCCGCATCTACCCGGGGCCTGAAGGACCACTCGAGGGAGAAGCCGTAGGCCTCCACTGTGTGGCAAACGGGGAACCAGCGGATCGAGACCTTGTCGCCGCCCTGCTC
Organism: Acidilobaceae archaeon; assembly: GCA_025058835.1. Classification (GTDB taxonomy): domain Archaea; phylum Thermoproteota; class Thermoprotei_A; order Sulfolobales; family Acidilobaceae; genus DSZV01. The sequence goes on along the minus strand of JANXEI010000002.1, from coordinate 213,694 downwards.
CCTTAGGAGCAGCTCTCCCCTTCCACTGAGCCTCACTATCTCTAGCGGGAAGCCCAGCTCTACCCTCTCAAGCGCCTCTGCTACCGCAGCTGGGGCAATAACCTTCAGCCTCTCCTCCCTCCTGTTCACCTGCATCGATTGGAGAAGCCCTGGGAGGCCGTTCACGTGGTCCCCATGATCATGGGTTATAGCTATCACGTCTATGGAGAGGGGGGAGATCTCTGCCTGCGACATCCTGACCTGCACCCCCTCCCCAGCGTCTAGCAAGATCTTGAGACCAAAGGAGTCCCTCAGGAAGAAGGAGGGCATAAACCTCTCCGGAGTGGGGAGCGTTGCGCCCGTTCCCAGGGCTATGAGCTCTATCCTGTGGGGCATCCCTAGACCCTCGCCACCACTATCTCCCTCACGAGGGCCCCATGGACGAACATGTGGAAACGGCCTCTCACCTCCAGGCCCCTCCTTATAGCTATCTCCCAAGGACGGGCCTCGTAAGGGCCGGCAAAGGTCACGTAAGAGCCCCTCTTGGCAACGCTCGCGACCTCCTGGAGGAAGCTAGACACCAGTTCTTCGTATTTCCTCTTCATCGTAGAGCTCGACCTGCCGTAGGGAGGATCAGTTGCCACCGCCTCCACGCTCCCATCCAAGAGGGGGAGGGAGGTGGCATCTGATATGATGGTAAGGGAGTCCCAACACTTGAAGTAGTCCAAGTTCTCCCTTGCGCCCAGGCTCGACCTCCAGTCCAGGTCTCCGCAGATGGTCCTCGCGCCCAAAGAACAGGCCTCGATGACAAAGCCGCCGGCGCCACAAAAGGGGTCGAGGAAGAGGGAGCCCCTCTTAGTCCTGGACAGGTTGACGAAGAGCCTAGAGACCTGAGGATCTAGAGTGCCTGGCTTGAAGAAAGGCCTCCTCCTAGGCCTCCTGAGCTCCATCTCCTTCCTGCTCGCCCTAGCCGTAACAAGGCCTGCTATGAGCGCGCCCTCGACAGCTATGAGGTGCAGGGGCTCCCCCTTGAGCCTGCAGCTGACCCTGCTGCAGAGGAGCTTCACGGCCTCCTGCTCGGAAACGCTCCCTACTCCCCTCACCCTCGTCACCTCCACCCTAACCTCCCTGCCGTCGAGGGCTGCTCCCACCTCTGCCGCCCACTCTGGGCTCATGCCCGAGTCGCTTATCGAGATCAGCTCTCCCACCTCCCTCACGAGGCTCCCCCTCCTCACTATTTCCTCCGCCCTCCCGGTGGACTCGAAGATCACCAGGGAGTCGAGCACTGCCAACTCCCTGTACTCTATGTCCTCTGCCTCCACTATAGCCCTCAGCTCTTCCAGAGCTAGCGATGGGTGGGAGGCGGCGAGTAGAGCATAGCGGAGCCCCAAGGCGCTTCCTAGCTATTAGCCGGTGTTAACTTTATTAAGACTGAGGGGGGAGAAAACGCGGGTAGCCGGGTCGTCTAGCGGCCAAGGATGCGGGGCTCTGGCCCCCGTGACCGGGGTTCGAATCCCCGCCCGGCTACCACTACCCATACTTGAAACCAATGGCAGCTCCTGCCAGGAAGGCTCCTCCAAAGGGCAATGAAGCTAGGATCCAGGACTGCAAAGAGGCAGAGGCAGCTTGAGCGCTGAAGAGGGCCCTCTCTACGAGCAGCGCCAGCTTGTCCCAGTTGACAGTTATTATGCCCGAGTAGGCCAGGAGAAGCAGGAGGACAGCAAGGGCTCCCGACAGAAACGCGAGGATCCTCATTGCCTTTTTCAAGAAATAGCCTGCCGCAAAGCCCAGAGCAAAGCCCCCGCCTCCTTGGTATATGAGCGATAGGAGGACATCCCCGCCCGTTATCTCCTGGGACAAAGTTTCACACCGCGCCTAGTGATACTTCAGGTAATATATCTTTTAGTACTACCCCCTCCTCCCATAATATCCCAAGAGCTCTTAGCTCGATAGGGTAGGAGTTGATCCTGAGCGATAGGGACATCTTCCTGTTGATGAGAGCGGGAGAGCTGAGGGTAGAGCCCTTCAGCGAGGAGATAGTGAGGGAAAACGGGCTGGACCTCAGGCTGGGGAGGGGTTACTGCAGGTTCAGGCCCACAACAAAGGTCCTGGACCCCAGGAATCCGGGAGATCCGTCAGAGTTCTACGAGTGCGGGGAAGCAGACGAGATAATCGTCATGCCCAAGGAGCACATATTGCTGCACACCTTGGAGCTGGTGAAGCTGCCCGATTACGTCGCTGGGCTGGTCAACCTGAGGAGCACATGGGCAAGGACGGGCATCTATGTCCCCTCAACTGCCGCAGATGCGGGCTTCGAGGGCCAGCTCACCATAGAGGTCATTGGCTCCAGCTTCCCCGTAAAATTGTATGCTGGCGACCGCTTCCTCCACCTGCTGCTAGTGAAGCTGGGAACCCCTTCCATGAGACCTTACAGGGGCGAGTACCAGGGGCAAACGGGCGTGAAGCTCCCCAAGTTCTTCTCCAAACTTTAAAGCCCCTCTCCCCATTGCCTTGTCGGTGAGGCTGGTGATAAGCAGGGACAGGTGGAGCAGCGACTTCTCAAGGTGGTTCGAGTGGATCCTGGAGGAGGCAGAAGTCTACGATTACGGCAGGTATCCAGTGAAGGGCATGGGCGTCTGGATGCCCTATGGCTTCCAGATAAGGAGGAGAGTGACGGAGATCCTGAGGGAGCTCCACGATAGGAGGGGCCATGAGGAGGTCCTCTTCCCCATACTGATCCCCGAGAGCCTGCTGAAGAAGGAGTCGGAGCACATCAAGGGCTTCGAGGACGAGGTATACTGGGTAACTCACGGGGGCCTCGATCCCCTTGACGTGAAGCTTGCCCTCAGGCCTACTAGCGAGACGAACATAACGTACTACGAGTCCCTCTGGCTCAAGAGCTACAAGCAGCTCCCAAAGAAGTACTACCAGATAGTGAGCGTCTTCCGTTACGAGACAAAGACCACCAGGCCGATGGTGAGGGTGAGGGAGATCACTACGTTCAAGGAAGCGCATACGGTTCACTCTAGCTTTGAGGACGCGGAGAGGCAGTTGCTGGAGGCCATAGAGATATACAAGGAGTTCTTCGACTCGCTTGCCATTCCCTACGTTATCTCCAGGAGGCCTGAGTGGGACAAGTTCGCTGGAGCCCTGTACACCATCGCCTTCGACACAATAATGCCTGACGGAAAGGTCATGCAGATAGGGACGGCCCATCACCTGGGGCAGAACTTCACTAGGGTGTTCGACTTCAGAATAAACATGCCTGACGGGACCTTGGACTTCCCCTGGCAGACCAGCTACGGCGTGAGCGACAGGGTGATAGCTTCAATAATCTCTCTCCACGGCGACGACAGGGGAATGGTGCTCCCCCACCGCATAGCGCCCATCCAAGTAGTCATCATCCCGATCCCTGCAGGAGGGGAGGAGGAGAAGAGGGCCGTTCTAGAGGAGGCGAAGAGGATAGCAGGGAAGCTGGAGAGGGCAGGGATAAGGGTAAAGGTTGACGACAGGGAAGACTTGAGGCCTGGGGCTAAGTACTACTACTGGGAGGCACGAGGAGTTCCCGTCAGGATCGACGTGGGCCCGGAGGAGCTGAACTCCAAAGTTTACACGGTGGTGAGGAGGGACACGTTGGAGAGGTACAAGGTGAGCGAGGAGTCCTTGGAGAGGGAAGTTCAAGCCCTAATGAAGGACATAGACTCCAGCCTATACGCGAGGGCCCACTCTAGGCATAGGTCGCTGATCAAGAGGGTCAGGAGCGAGGGAGAGGCAGAGGAGTGGGCAAAGGAGAAGAAAGGTATACTGGAATTGCCCTGGTGCGGCAGGGAGGAGTGTGCCAGGAAGCTGGAAGAGAAGCTTGACGCGAAGGCCTTGGGCACCGTGTGGCCTGGGGAGAGGCCTGAGGGGAGCTGCATCTGTGGAAGGGAGTCCGTTGCCTGGATGAGGTATGCTAAAACATATTAAGGATCAGGCTCGTTTTCCTCGAGGAGAAATCCATGCCCAAGAAGAGAGAGAGCAGAGGTAGGAGAAAGGGAGACAAGGGCAAGAGCGGCGCGGTACCATGTGACAACTGCGGGAGGATAACTCCGGCTGACAAGATAATATGCGTTACCAGGATGTACAGCCCTGTGGATCCGGCCCTGGCAAGTGAGCTAGAGAAGAAGGGAGCCATAATAATGAGGTACCCCATAAAGAAGTGCTACTGCGTCAGCTGTGCTGTCTTCTATGGCATAGCTAAGGTAAGGGCTGAGGCAGATAGGAAGCCCAAGGGCCTAGAACTTTGATGTGGGCCCGCGGGGATTTGAACCCCGGACCACCCGGTTATGAGCCGGGCGCTCTACCGGGCTGAGCTACGGGCCCTTAACGTAAGAGAGGGCGCCTAGAGCTTTTAACTTTGCTATCCTTTCCAGCTGGTTATGTATAGCCTCTGCTCCTCCGTCAACTCGTCTATTTCTACTCCCATGGTCTGCAGCTTCAGCCTCGCAACGAGCTCGTCCTGCTCCTCGCTTACTTGCAGGACCTTCCTCTCCAGCCCTCCCTCCTTTATCCTCAGGGTAGAGAGGGCTTGGTTTGCAAAGCTCATGTCCATCACCTCGCTCGGGTGGCCCTCTGCTGCCACCAGGTTCACCAGCCTCCCCTCTGCTAGCAGGTAGAGCCTCCTCCCATCTGGCAGCGTGTACTCCTCAACGTGATCCCTGACCTTCCTCTTGGACACGGCCATCCTCTCTAACTCCTCCACGCTCACCTCTACGTTGAAGTGGCCCGCGTTTGCTAGAATAGCCCCGTCCTTCATGAGCCTCATGTGCTCCTCTCCTATGACCCTCTTGTTCCCCGTGGCGGTGATGAAGATGTCCCCCATGCTGGCTGCCCTCCTCATGGAGGTGACCTCGAAGCCGTCCATGAGGGCTTCGAGGCCCCTCACAGGATCTACCTCAGTCACTATCACCCTAGCCCCCATCCCCTTCGCCCTCATGGCAATCCCTCTGCCCACCCAGCCGTAGCCTGCTACTACCACCACTTTTCCTGCCAGCATGACATTGGTCGCCCTTAGGATCCCGTCTATGGTGCTCTGGCCAGTGCCGTACCTGTTATCGAAGAGGAACTTGGTCCTAGCATTGTTAACGGCTATCACAGGGTATGCCAACCTGTTCTCCCTCTCCAGAGCCTTCAGCCTCATAACTCCCGTCGTCGTCTCCTCTGTCCCTCCCATCACTCCCCTTGCCAGATTGCCCATCTCCTCATGCAAGATCACATGGAGGTCTGCCCCGTCGTCAATGACTATATGTGGGGCCTTGGACGCTATGGTCCTGAGGGCCCAGAAGTACTCCTCCGTGCTCATCCCTCTCCAAGCGATAACTCCTATCCCCCTCTGGGCTAGGGCAGCAGCCACCTCGTCCTGGGTGGAGAGAGGGTTGGAGGGGGCCAGGAAGACCTCTGCGCCCCATGCCCTGAGCGTCTCCACGAGCACTGCAGTCTCTTTTGTAACGTGCAGACATACCGAGAGCCTCAGCCCCTCGAGAGGCCTCCTGCTCGAGTACATCTCCCTCAGCCTCATCAGGACTGGCATGTTCCTCTCTGCCCACCTTATCTGGGCCTCCCCTCTCTCTGCCAGGCCTATGTCCCTTACCTTGTACTCCACAGCTGCTCGCCGCCTAGATCGGGAGAGCTTAATAATTGCTCCAGAAGACGCTAATTGGTGCCACTGTTGGGGAGGAGGAAGAAGAGAGTAAAGCTGAAGAGAAAGGTCATAAGGCCGGGCAAGTACTTCCAGTGTCCTCGCTGCGGCTCCCTAACCCTCACGGTGAGCTTCGAGAAGATCTCAGAGGAGGAGAAGATCGGCATAGCCACGTGCGGCACCTGCGGGCTGTACTGTGAGGTGAAAGTCCCCACGAGGGCTGAGAGGATAGACGTCTTCAACGCCGTGAGCGATATGGCTTATGAGGGGAGCCTCGAGAGTAGGTGTGAGGAGAGAAAGGTTGGGCCAGAGGATATGGAGGAGCATGTTGGAGAAGAGGAAGGGGAGTAGGCTCCACTTCACCCTCATAGACCCGGACAAGACAGAGCCGTGGGAGGCAGAGAAGATAGCGAGGACTGCTTACGAGTACGGCACTGACTACGTGCTGGTAGGGGGCAGCCTGGGGGTCTCGCCCCAGGCCACAGATGCCATAGTGGAGGCAGTCAAGAAGTTCGACGTGCCCGTCATAATATTCCCTGGGGCTCTGAACAACGTTTCCTCAAAGGCTGATGCAGCGTTCTTCCTGAACATAATCAACAGCGACGACCCCTACTACCATGGTATAGCCCAGGTGCAGGGTTCTCTTATAGTTCTCCGACACGGCCTAGAGCCTATACCCACATGTTACGTTATAGTAGGCTACGGCGGAACAGCCGGCTACATGGCCAGGGCGAGGCCTGTGCCATATGAGAAGCCAGAGCTGGTGGCAGCCCACAGCCTCGCCTGCGCCATGATGGGCTCTAAAGTGATCTACCTCGAGGCCGGGAGCGGAGCCCCCAGGCCCGTTCCGCCGGAAGCAGTGCTCCTCTCGAAGGAGTTCCTGAAGGCCGCGGAGATGGAGGCCCTGCTCATAGTGGGAGGGGGCATAAGGAGCGCTGAGATAGCAAGGGACTTAGCCCTTGCGGGGGCAGATGGAATAGTTACTGGCACCATAGTGGAGCAGAACCCGGAAGCCTTGAGAGAGATAGTCAAAACCTTCAAAGAGGTCTGAGCTTTGAGCGTAGAGTGCCTCCAGGAGGCCATGAGGAAAGCCTACATGGAGAGGGACGTTAACCGGGGAGTTTATGCCACATTTACGTGGCTAGTGGAGGAGGTGGGGGAGCTGGCAGAGGCCTTGCTAGAGGGCAAGAAGGAGAGGGTGGAGGAGGAGATAGCAGATGTGATAGCTTGGACCCTAAGCCTAGCTAACATGCTGGGAGTGGAGGTGAAGAGCGCCATGATCAAGAAGTACGGGGAGGAGCTGCGAGCTGTAGGCTGCACATCATCCTAATAAACTCTGCCGAACTTTTCTGCGGGGAGAGGATATGTCAGCTAAGAGGAGGCAGGCAGGACCTGCGAGCGCAGCAGGCCTGATCTCGTACTACGAGGAGCTCGACAGCGCTATAAAGCTAAGCCCCGCCTCAGTCTTCATCATAGCGGCTGCCTTCTCCCTTCTCATAATCCTCGCCCATCTGCTGTTCTAACAAAGCCTTCCGCAGGGTGGGGCTTAGGCCTACTGAGACTATCTCCCACACCACCGAAGCCACGTCGACCTTGAGCTCCCTCACCGCTCCAGACCTCTTGGCCACCCTCAGCGCAGAGAGGTGCTCGCACCCTGCCCTCTTGGTGAGGGAGAGGGCGAAGGAGCTGCAGCTGCAGTAGAGGCCTTCTATGAGGAAGTGATCCCTCTCCCTCCCCACATATGCCCAGAAGCCCTTCTCCAGATCTATTGCCACTAGCCTTCTCGCTATAGCCCTGAGCCTGTCGCCCCTCTTCTCCTCGTCCTCCCTACAGCTCTCCTCTATTTCCTCCTTTACGTCTCCCAAACCTCAGCACCGAGTAGCTGCAGCTCCTGTGTCCCACCACAAGGTAATCCGTGAGGCCGTGGAAGATCCCCGTTTCCACCACGCCTGGGATGGACTTAAGCTCCAGTTCCGCCCTCTCAGGCTCCCTTATGGGGCCAAGGGTTACGTCAAGTATTACCCCGCCCCAATCGCTCACCACAGCGCCCCTCTTGCCGCTCCCCTCCCTCACAGCTACCCCATAGCCCCTCCTCTCCAGAGCCCTCTTCACGAACCAGAAGAAGTCCCTCACTACCTCCACAGGAACTGGGCGGGAAAGGGTCTCCACCAGCTTGTTCTCTGAGACCACGAAGACGTTGAGGGGGCTGTTGAACGCTAGAACCTTCTCCCCGAGCATAGCGCCCCCTCCTCCTTTTATCATGGAGCCCTCCCTGTTCACCTCATCGGCGCTGTCCACGTAGACCTCCATCTCCCCCACATGCTCTGTCCTGAAACCCATCTCTCTAGCCCTGAGCAAGGTGTCGAGGCTGGAGGGCAGCAGGGACCACTCCCTCCCCTTAGCACGCTCTAGTAACCTCGAGACGGTGGAGCCCGTCCCCATGCCTACTAGCTTGAAAGGCCCTAGGGAGTCCAGGAGCTCTAGAGCCCCCCTGACCGCCTCCTCTACCGGATCACAGCTCATCCTGACTCAAGGGGGAAAAGTAAGGGGAAGAAATAAGTGTGGTGGGCTCCATAAGAAATCGAGGGGTCCATGGAAGGGGTGTCTTCAGGGCCTCCGAGAGGCCCGTTTGTTCAGAGGGAGACCCCTCTGTTTCCTGTGGAGAGTAGAGTTAGGGGAGAGCTTTCTCTCTCCGTTCTTACTTTATACAAACTAGTGAGTTGATGAGCGCAAGATTGGGAGAGGTTGAGGATTCGGAGCTCCAGTAGAAAGAGAGGGGTAGGGGTTAACGAAGGAGAGGAGGCTAGATCTTGGGAGTGGGCTCCATAGGAAACAAAGGGGTGTTAACCGGGGGGTTAACGCAGGCCCATGACTTGCTCCATGCCTATCCTCCCCATCTCATGAAGGTTCTGGGGCCTCCTCCATGGAGGCCTCACCAGGTTAGGGGGTCTCGTGGGCGTAAACTCCCCGGTTAACGACCTCCTGAGCCTCACCTTCACCTTCTCCCCACTCCACCTGTAGTTACAGCTGCTACACCTGAACCCCTTGTCCTTCCCTAGGCTCTCCCCTCTCTCCCCACACTTAGGGCAGCGGGGGTTGAGCTCTATGCCCTTCTCTGCTACCTTTATCAACCACAACTTCTCTGCGTTGATCACTGGAACCCCCCTCCTCCTCTTCCTTATTGTGCCCAACACCCTGATCTTGTCTCCCCTGGCCAGGAGGCGGGCCGCCTCGTTCAGGGAACCCGTCTCAGCATAGAAAGCTGCCTCCACTCCCTCCCCCCTAACTATTACGTGGCCTCCGGGGATGACTTCGGGGTCTTCGACAAGCTCCAGCTCCAGCGTCCCAGCTCTGTAGGGCTTTAACTCCCCGGTTAACGGCAGTGCATGAGCATCAGTGTGCTGGTTGCTTCTGAACAGGATCCAGAACTCGTAGTCCTCACATATAGCTGAGGAGAGGGGGAACAGGTGCTGCGGCGAATCGCCCCTGAAGCCTGCCAGCACAGGGTCAGGGCCTCCGGGGCTAGCTGTCTCCTCTAGCGTGACGGGATCGTAGTTGAAGATAGTGCCAGCTGCAGTGCTGCCCTCCGCCTCAAGCAGCCTCCTGCTGTCTACACACCTCTCTCTCCCCAAGTTCTCTGCCCTCCTGTAGAAGAGGAGCTCGTAGGTGTGGTCCTCTCCCGGCCCTAGGGCGCCGAGGGACGCAATGGCTCCCACCGCTCCTCTCCCCCCCATCCACTCCCCGCCTAGGGACTCCAGAACTCCCGTAGCCAGATCCTTGGGCACCACCTCTGTGAGGGCCTTCTTGTACAGGCCTGCGAGCTCAGGGCGCCAGGGCTCGCCGCTTATCGCCGCTACCCCAGGGTCCCCGCCATAGCTCTTCGCAAGCTCGTATACCTCCTCCACGAGCGAGGGCAGGCTCCCTTCGTAAGAGAACCTAAGGACTACCGCTGCGTTGCCCCTCGTCTTCCAGGGGATGGAGGGGTTTAGCCTGACGAGGAGGGGGTAGTCGAGGAGCTCTACTCTCCCGGCTAGGCTCTTGAGGAGGAGGGCAGAAAAGTGGGTTGTGCACCCCCCGCCAAAGGTGTCTGCGCTGTCTATAGCCAGGCTTACCCTCATGCTAGGCTTGCTGTCCTTTGACCTGTTTCTTTATGACTATGCTGGTTATGGTGCTCTTCACGCCGTTCATCTTCCTGATCTTCTGCGTTATGACGTTCCTCATGCTATCCATATCGCTAGACCTCAGTACAGCCATTATGTCGTGGACTCCGTAGATCATGTATATTTCCTGCACCTCTGGTAGCTCCATGAGCTTGTTGAAGATCTCGTCCTCCTTCCCCGTCTCAACGTTTATCATAACTATAGCTTCTGACAACTTGGACACCCTGACCTCTGGAATAAAAGCAATCTAGCCTTATATTTTTCGAGAAGCAGTGCCTGAGGGAGTTATGGTGGAGGCTCTGCTAGGGCTGCTGGTATCAGCTTCAGCCGCGTTCTACTTCCTCTCCTCCCTCTCCCTCTTTACGCTCCACAGAGTTGTGGGCGAGGAGGCCTTCCTGAGGCTTACCCTCTCTTTCGCGCTCCTCGGCACAGGCCAGGTGCTCATGTTGCTATCTCTCCTCTCCTCAGAGGACCTCTCCTTCGCCCTGTACACTTCCTCAACCGCTTTCGCGGTCTCTGGCTACCTCTCCATGATCAGGGCGCGACAGGCCCTAGCCCTCCTCTCCCCCCTCATCCTCATACCATCTGGCATAGACATGTTGGCCTCCTTGTCCTCCTCTTACGTTTCCTACACCTCCCACGGCTTCGTGAGGGCTGCCTTCCTCCTCCTAGCTATATCTCATCTGGGGCGCTCTGTGGGACCTCTCGCTGCAGACCTGCGACTGCTGCCAGGCCTTGAGATCTCCATGCTCATATGGGCAGAGTTTTTGAGGGCTCTTGCAGCGCTTATTCTAGCAGTGAGGTACAGGAAGTTGATATGAAGAAGAGGGGGAGGATAAGGATAATCATGGAAGTGCTCTCCTACGTTGCTGAGGAGAGCCCCGTCCCTGCCACGAGGGTAGCCCAGGCCACAGGACTTGCCTACGACAGGTTGGTCGAGCTCCTCGAGGAGTTGAACGACAAGGGGCTGGTAAGGCTGGAGACGGGGGAGAGGGCTAGGAGGGTGCACATAACGAGGAAAGGGCTAGAGACGCTGAGGAAGCTGAGGGAACTGAAGGACTTCCTCGAAGATCTCGGCGTTGACATATAACTATCAGACCCCTCTCCTCTAGAGGACGGAGTTGGAAGCTCTACTTTACGCGGCATTAGGAACGTTGATTGCCATGATAGGGAGCATGAGCGGCATAGGCGGAGGGGTCTTCATGGTTCCCCTCTTCTACTACATGGGCTACCCCATAAACCAGGCCGTTGGCACTAGCCTCTTCATCATTATCTTCAACAGCGTGTCTGCCACGATAAGTTATTGGAGGAGGGGGAGGCTTAGGCCGGGCTCCTGGATAGTCATGGCTATACTCATGGTGCCCTCCAGCGTCCTTGGAGCACAGGCAGTGGCCTTCTTCCCGAGGAGGCTGCTCGTGATCATAGTAGCTGCAGTCCTCCTCATGTTCAGCTTGAACATATTGCTAAGGCCCGATGGTCAGGAGAGGGGCAAAGGGAGGAGGAACCCCCTCCTCATACCTATTGCAGGCCTCACGGCCGGCTTCATCGCTGGGTTAGCTGGTGTGGGAGGAGGCGCCGTGCTCATGCCGGTGCTCGTGTCGGTGCTGAACATACCTGTTCACGAGGCTGTGGCAGCTAGCATGATGTCCATAGTGCTCTCCTCCTTCTTCGGCTCTGCGGTACATGCATACAACGGGAACATAGTGTACTCTCTAGCTATACCCTTCGCGCTCGGGGCAGTGGTAGGGGGGCAGTTAGGGAGTTATGTCGCCTCCAAGACCAGCCCGAGGGCTCTGAGGAAGGTAGTGGGAGTCGTGCTGATCTTCGTGGCTTTATCCATGATCTTCAGGTAGTCCTCCTCCTTATGCCCTCTATCACGCTCTCGTCAGGCTCTAGGAGCTCTCTCCTCCTCGTGCCTCCGCAGCCCATTGCTTCCATGCAGTAAGGACAGAGCTCCAGCTCCCTGCAGGGGCTGAGGGGAGCCCTCCTCCCGCACAGGCTGCAGCGCACCCAAGAAAGGGTGTTCCTCACTTCTTCTCTCCTTTCAATATGAACTTGGTCAGAGCCTGCCCTAAGGATGCCAGCGTCCTAGTCTGTAGCCACATCCTCCCAGGGCCCTCCACTTCTATGACCAGCCCCTCTCCCCCTGCCAGGAGGGTCTTTATGCCTCCCAGCTTCCTGATGTTCCACCTAAGGCTGGCCTCCATGGCTACAGCGTGTCCATTATCTACGGTCATCCTCTCCCCCCTTCCGAGCTCTATCTCCTCTATTGCCCCGAAGGAGTTGATGAAGACTGTACCCGTTCCGCTTGCCCTTAGCCATATTATCTCTCCCTCTGCAATGAATCCCCTGAAGCCCCTGAAGGCAATACCCAACTTCACATCGCCCACGTGGGCCAGGTAGCTGGTATCTTGGATCAACACGTCCGTCCCTCTCAACGCCATGGGCTTGATGTCGCCGGGTATGGGAGGGACGAACCATATCTCGGAGGGCCCTCGAGCCCTGAAGGTGTTCAGGAATATGCTCTCCCCGCCGAGGAACATCCTACCGAGGGCTGACATCATGCCCTGTCCTCCCAACCCTGTGCTGATGTCTATCTCTCCTCTGTGGAGCATATAGGCTCCCGGTTCTGCCGTTATGCTCTCCCCTGCAGAGAGCTTCACCTTTAGGACTGAGAAGTCTGGACCCCTGTCAATTATGTATTCCAACTAGGCTTCCCGCGCGACAAAAGGTCCTAGAAACTTATATCTATGTTTTTAATATTGTATGCTGGAAGGACGCATGAAGTCCCTCGCTATACAGCTCTTGGAGGAGTCCAGGTCCCTGGGCATCCCTCCCATATCCATGGAGGACGGCTTCGTGCTCATGGCAGAGGCCTTCAGCGTCTCCAGCATGGGCGGAAAGGTCTTCCTGGACGCAGGGGCAGGGGTAGGTTACTCCACGCTCTGGATCATGGGAGGGATGGCAGGCGTTTGCGAGGGCTGTAAGGTCATAGCTATCGAGCACGATAGGCAGAGGTATGAGAGGCTAAAGGTAAACCTGAGCAGGGTTGCAAGAGAGCTAGCCCTGGAGGCAGAGGTAGTTCCCCTCCACGGAGATGCCTTACATCACGCGGAGAGGATCGAGTTCTTGGACTACGCCTTCGTAGACATAGAGAAGCCGGACTACCCCAAGATGCTCTCCATATTGCAGAACAAGCTGAGGCCTGGAGGGGTCGCGCTGTTCCACAACGCCCTCCAGCCTAGGCCCCCGGATGAGTTCTTCTCCTTGGCGAGCAGAGAGCCTTGGAAGAGTAAGGTCATACCTACTGAGGCAGGCATCATGTTGCTGCGGAAACGTTAAAAAGCCCAGGAGGAGCTTAACATAAGGTAAGCGGCGGTAGTCTAGCCTGGACTAGGACGCCGGCCTGCCAAGCCGGAGGTCCCGGGTTCAAATCCCGGCCGCCGCACCATTTCTAGAACCTCGAAGCTTTGGCCCCTAATCATCGGCGACCTCATAAGCGGTCAAACATCTCATCGGCCGCCTGTTACTTGCTCAGGAGCCTTATTATCTTCTCCTCTTTCGTGCTGAGCTGCACCCTTATGTAGCCGAGGGCTTCCAGAGTTATGAGGATCTTGGAGAGATCCGCAGGGGAGAGTTTCTTGTCCTCCCTCTCCAGCCTATGGAGCACAGCGCTCTCCTCTACGTCGGAACCCTTGTTCTCCTCCGAGAGCCTCTTAATAGCCTCGAGCACCAGGTTGACGTCGGGAGTCCTGGACCACGTTGTCATGGCTCTCACCTAAAAGGTTATGGTGGTCGTCTCCCTCCTCCTCTCTGCCCTTACCTGCCTAGCTGTCTCGAGCCATCTGCTGTAGAACTCCACCATCTGTTTTGTCACACTGGGTCTCACCTTCTTCATTGCTTCCTCTATGTGGGCCCACCTTATGATGGGGGCCGTTATGCTCTCCCTGACTGCCAACATCGTGGCCTCCTTCAGCAGGGCCTCAAGGTCTGCGCCCGTGTAGCCGTCAGTCATCTTTGCAATCTCCTCCAAATCTACATCGCTCGCCAGCGGCGTCTTCCTCGTGTGGATCCTGAGTATCTGCAGCCTTGCCTGCTCGTCCGGTGGGGGAACGTAGATCAGCTTGCCCAGCCTTCCAGGCCTGAGGAGAGCTGGATCTATCATGTCAGGCCTGTTCGTAGCTGCCATCACTATTACGTTCTGGATCTCCGAGATCCAGTCTATCTCTGTTAGCAGCTGGCTCACTATCCTCTCCACCACCTTGCTCCCCTCATCTATGCCTCTTGCATAAGCTATGGCATCTATTTCGTCGAAGAAGATGATTGCTGGGGCGTACTGCCTGGCCTTCTTGAATATGTCTCTGATCAGCTTCTCGCTCTCCCCCACCCACTTGCTCATGATCTCCGGCCCCCTCACTGCTATGAAGTTAGCTCCGCTCTCCGTAGCCACGGCCTTTGCCAGCAGTGTCTTGCCCGTCCCAGGCGGCCCGAAGAGAAGGACGCCCTTTGGAGGCCTTATGCCTGCCTTTATGTAGACCTCAGGGAACTTCATGGGCTTCTCCACCATGTCTATTAGCTCTTTCTTCACCTCCTCCAACCCACCTATGTCGCTCCACCTCACGTCAGGCATCTCTATCTGCACCTCCCTCAAGCCGCTGGGCGTTATCTCCTTGTACACCTCCATGAAGTCGCTCATCTTCACCACTATCTTTTCAAGCAGCTCTGGCGGGAGCGTCCTCTGGCTGAGGTCTATCTCTGGCAGATACCTCCTGAGGGCCTGCATGGCTGCCTCCCTCGCGAGCGCTGCAAGGTCTGCGCCGGTATACCCCTTGGTTATGTCCGCCAGCTTCTCCAGGTCCACGTCCTCTGCCAAAGGCATGTGTCTTGTGTGGATCTGCAGTATTTCCAGTCTCCCCTGCTTGTCCGGCATGGGGACTTCTATCTCCCTGTCAAACCTCCCCGGCCTCCGGAGCGCAGGATCTACTGCGTCAGGCCTGTTGGTCGCTCCTATTACTATTACTTTGCCCCTCTCCTTCAGCCCGTCCATGAGGGTGAGCAGCTGCGCCACTACTCTCTTCTCCACCTCCCCTGTCACCTCCTCCCTCTTGGGGGCTATTGCGTCTATCTCGTCAAAGAAGATGATGGAGGGGGCGTTCTCTTCAGCCTCCTTGAATATCTCCCTCAGCCTCTGCTCGCTCTCGCCGTAGAACTTGCTCATGATCTCAGGGCCGTTGACTGCAATGAAGTGGGCATCTACCTCATTAGCTACTGCCTTAGCCAGCAGAGTCTTGCCAGTGCCAGGAGGGCCGTAGAGCAATATGCCCTTCGGCGGGTCTATGCCCAGCCTCTTGAACAGCTCAGGGTACCTCAGCGGTAGCTCCACTAGCTCCCTTACCTTTGCTACCACATGGGAGAGACCTCCTATGTCCTCATAAGTGACCTTGGGCATAGAGGAGAGGGAGACGGGCTTGTCTAGAACGTCAACGTTCGTGTCCTCCATTACTATCACTGCCCCTCTGGGCCTCACGTCTACTACCTGGAGCTGGATGGCCTGCCCTATGACCTGTACGATGACTATATCTCCCTCCATTACGGGAGTTCCCACGAGCCTCTTCTTCACATGCCTCTTCAGAGACTCGTCGTTGCCTATGTAGGTAGTTGGCGCTAGCTTCACCCTCGTAGCAGGCCTCGTGTTGGCCTTCCTCACCACTACTCTCTCGCCTATGTTGACCCCAGCGTTCTTCCTGATGAGTCCGTCCATCCTGATGACTTCTAGGCCTGTATCCTCTGGCAGAGCAGGCCAAACGGTGGCAACCGTCTTCTTCTTCCCCTCTATCTCAACTACGTCGCCAGACTCTAGGCCTAGGTACTTCATTGTGTCTACATCTATCCTTACGCGTTTCTTCCCTGAGTCCTTGGGCTTTGCCTCTGCTACCCGCAGCGTTACCTCTCTCGCCTTCTCCTTTGACAACGTCCAAGTCCCTAAGTGGGAGTGAGCTAGAAGTTTAAAAGATCATTTTTTGTCCTACACCTCTCTTTCCGCGAGGAGAGGTACGAGAGAGAAATGGCCTCTAGAGGCCTGAGGGGGTCGTGGGGGAGCATAACTATGGACTCGTCCTTCTTCCTAACATCGAGGAAGCCGAGCTTCTGGAGCCTCCTCACCACGTTAAGAGCTGAGGACCTCGTGAGACACATCTCCTTCCTGAGCAGGGAGAGCGCCTCCTCTAGGTTAACCTCCCTCCCCCCGAAGGACCTGTAGAGGAGGAAGGAGGCAGAGAGTTCCCTCTTACTGATCTTCAAAGTCGTGCTCACCCTTGCAAGATGAGGCGAGAGGGCCTATGTACTCTGCCCTCTTGAACGCCTCCCCCGACAGCAGCAGAGACCTGTACCCTCTGAGCTTCAATATGGCGGGCCTTCCTGCTATGGTCACCACAGCCCCCACTTCCTCTCCCACGACGAGCTCATGAAGTCCTCGGGAACCGTTCAGGAAGAGGGAGACGGGGTCCCTAGGATCTAGGGCCACTGCGACCCCTTCCACCTTCAACGCTTCGCCCTGCGCCCTCTCGAAGGACGGCTCCCTCTCCCCGACCCTGCAGCCGTCGACCCAGCCAGTCCTAGAGATCTCGCGGAAATTCCCCACGGGAGGTCTCTCAGAGGATATGATGCTCCCCACTCCCACAACAATGGGCAGAGAGAGGCCCACGTACACTATCGAAGGGGAGGTGACTAGTATGGGGGAGTTCCTCAAGGCCCATTCTCTTATCTCCCTGAGCTCCCCTTCTCCCATTTTCAGCAGCTGGGAGCTGTCCAACACCTTCTGGCCGCTCTCCACCCTAGGCATGATCCCTCCTGTAGAGCCGTAGAGGAAGTTTTAAGGATCTTGCGTGGGCCTCGAGAGAGGTGTAGAAGTTGAAGTTATACGAGTTCGAGGCCAAAGAGATCCTCAGAAAGCACGGGGTAGAAGTGCCGCCGGGCGTAGTTATAGCAAAGGGAGAGGACGTAAGGGCAAAGCTGGATGCCTCCGGGCTCGAGCCTCCTGTCGTAGTCAAGAGCCAGGTGCTGGTGGCAGGCAGGGGGAAGGCGGGGGGGATAAGGCTTGCTAACAGCATGGAGGAGGCTGCAAAGCTCGTGGAGCTCCTCTTCGAGTACCCCATCAAGGGGCTGAAGCCTGCCTACATCTTGGTCGAGAGGGCAGTGAAACACGACGTTGAGCTCTATGCCTCCATCACTCTGGACAGGAGCGAGAGGAAGCCGGTGATCTTGGCCAGCAAGTTCGGGGGAATGGACATAGAGCAGATAGCCAAAGAGAGGCCCGAGAGCATAGTGAGGAGATATGTAGACCTGTACGCTGGCCTCAGGGCGTACGAGGCAAGGGCTATAGCAAGGAGCCTAGGCCTTTCGGGAGGGGCCCTCAACAGCTTTGCCGCCATGATCCAGGCAATGTACGAGGTCTTCACTAGCTATGACGCAGACCTGGTGGAAACCAACCCTCTCACGGTGCTGGGGGATAGGGTTATGGCGCTAGACGCCCGTATCATAGTGGACGACAACGCTGCCTACAAGCACCCGGAGCTGGCAGTGGAGAGGCTAGAAGGGGGGGAGGTGAGCATCTGGGAGTCCAAGGGCAAGAAGGCGGGGATGGCCTTTGTAGAGCTGGAGGGGAGCGTGGGGATAATAGGTAACGGAGCTGGGCTTACCATGACTAGCATGGACCTTGTGTACGAGTACGGGGGAGCTCCAGCTAACTTCCTCGACATAGGCGGGGGGGCGAGCATGGAGAGGGTCAAGAAGGCCTTGCTGCTCCTGCTGGAATACCCGAAGGCGAAGAGCGTCTTCATCAACGTCTTCGGCGGGATAACGAGGGGAGACGAGGTAGCGAGGGGGATAGTGGAGGCGATAAAGGAGCACGGAGGTCTGAACAAGAAAATATTCGTGAGGCTCTCCGGCACGAGAGAGGAGGAGGGGAGGAAGATCCTGGAGGAGGCCGGGATAAGGGTGTTCAGCGATCCGAGGGAAGCGGCAATGGCTGCAGTGATGGAGGGGAAGTGAGATGGCCATCCTGGTGGGCAAGGACACGAGGGTAGTCGTTCAGGGCATAACGGGCAGGGAGGGCTCGTTCCACACAAAGCTCATGCTAGAGTACGGCACCAAGGTAGTCGCAGGCGTAACGCCTGGGAAGGGGGGCACAGAGGTTCACGGCGTGCCAGTGTACGAATCTATGGCTGAGGCAGTGAAGGAGAGGGACGCCAACGCCTCCATCATATTTGTGCCTGCAAGGTTTGCTGCAGATGCCATGTACGAGGCCGTGGACTCGGGCGTGAAGCTAGTAGTGGTGATCACAGAGGGTATACCGGTTCACGAGACGCTCAGGGCTGTAAACTACGCTAGGAGCAAGGGAGTCACAGTTATCGGGCCTAACTGCCCAGGCATCATCACGCCAGGAGAGGCTAAGGTCGGCATCATGCCAGGTCACGTGTTCTCCAGGGGACCTGTAGCGGTCATATCTCGTAGCGGAACCCTCACCTACGAGGTGAGCTATGCGCTGACCAGAGAGGGCATAGGCCAGTCCACGGTCATAGGGATAGGGGGAGACCCCATAGTGGGGCTCACGTTCCCAGAAGCGCTAGAGCTCTTGGAGAAGGACAGGGAGACGAGGGCAGTAGTGATGCTAGGGGAGATAGGAGGAGATATGGAGGAGAGGGCAGCAAAGATGGTGATGGAGGGCAAGTTCACGAAGCCGGTAGTGGCCTTCATTGCTGGGAGGACGGCGCCGCCAGGCAAGAGGATGGGGCACGCTGGCGCTATAATAATGATGGGACAGGGAGACTATGCAGGGAAGGTAGAGGCTCTCGAGAGGGCAGGCATAGCAGTGGCTAGGACCCCCTTCGACATACCTAGGCTGGTCAGCAGGCTCCTCTAGCGAGCTTTTAAACTCGAGAGGCGGGGCAGAAGAGGGTGAGAATATGTCGAAGGCAGAGGTCGTGAGGAAGATAGACGTTTACGACAACGTGAAGCCGCCCACGTGTAGCTCTGGCAAGGTGATAAACCCGGCAGAGAAAGCAGTCTCGTTCTTCTGCCCCAACTGCGGCGTTTTCCTCATATGGAGATGTGAGAAGGACAGGATACAGGGCGCTACGTATAGGTGTCCCAACTGCGGCTTCGAGGGCCCATGAGGTGAGCGCGGTGGCGAGGGTCGTGGTGGCGGTGAGGGTCTTCCCCTCTGGAGTTGAGGTAGATCACAATGGGCTTCTGGAGAGGATCAAAGCTAGCCTCCCGCAGGACTACTCGCTCGTGGGGAGCAGCGAGATCCCTATTGCCTTCGGCTACAAGGCCTTGAGGATCCTCGTCACTATGCCAGAAGAGACTGAGGGAGGCACGGACGAGTTGGAGAACACGCTCAGGGGAGTGGAGGGAGTAGACGAGGTAGAGGTGGAGTTCGTACATCGCATCTAATTTCTATATATTCTCTACTAATCTATTATTGGGAGAGCTGTGACAGAGGTTATCGTAGCTGAAGGCCTGACGAAGTACTATGACGGGAGGGTAGGGATAGAGGACGTTAGCTTCAGCGTCAGAAGGGGAGAAGCGTTTGCCTACTTGGGCCCTAACGGTGCAGGGAAGACCACCACCATAAGGCTCCTCCTTGGCTTCATGAGGCCTACGAGAGGGAGAGCCATCGTGATGGGCGTAGATACGAGGGAGGACAGGCTGATGACGAAGGTGAAAGCAGAGATTGGTTATTTGGCAGAGGACTTCACGCTCCCCCGAGGCCTCAAGGGCAAGGAGGTGCTCAGGCACTTTGCCGAGATAAGAGGGGTGCGCAGTAGGGCAGAGGAAATCTTCTCCATCCTCCCTCTGGACCTAGAGAAGAGGGTGGAAGAGTACTCGAAGGGGATGAGGCAGATACTAGCCATAGCCCTGGCCCTCTCCCACGACCCAGATCTGCTCATACTCGACGAGCCCACCACAGGCCTGGACCCCCTTATGAGGGACAGGTTGCTCGGCTTCCTCCGGGAGGAGGTGAGGAGGGGCAAGACGGTCTTCTTCTCATCCCACGTCCTGGGGGAGGTGCAGAAGGTAGCGGATAGGGTGTGCCTCATAAAGGGGGGAAAGGTAGTATCTCTGGAGGATCTCCCCTCCCTCCTCTCCAAGCTCGGGAAGATAGTCAGGGCAAGGCTCAGCAAGCCTCTAGATCTGAAGAAGCTGGAGGGCCTCGGGAGGGCAGAGCTTACGGAGGGCGGGAGGGAGGTCACAATCGTGGCCGAGGGCAAGTACTCCGAGATCTTGACCTTGCTCGCAGAGTACGGAATAGAGGACATAGAGGTGAGGAACATGACCCTCGAGGAGGCGTTCCTTCACATATACAGGAGGTGAGGGGAGTGCTTAGCTACATCTCCCTCGAGCTCAGGCTCAGAAGGAGGGCACTTCTAGGATGGGCCTTTGTGATGTTCCTTTTCATAGCGATCACAGTATGGTCATGGGGAGCCGGGGAGGGGGAGGAGCTGCAGAAGGTATACGAGGAGCTCTTCAGACAGCTCCCAGAGGACTTCATCAAGCTCTTCGGCAAGGGAGTGCCAGAGACGCTGAACCTAGAGTCCTATTACGTGATCAACTACTTCGTCCTGGTGCACATAGTGCTCTTAGGTGCTTACTCAGCCTATGCAGGCGCAGGAGCTGTGGTTGACGACGTGTTGGAGAGGACGGGACCGCTGTACCTCTCTTTGCCGATCTCCAGGCGAAGGCTCCTCCTCTCCAGGTTCTTGTCCATAATGACGATCGTGGGCGGTGCTAGCTTGTCCTCCCTGATCATCACTTACCTTACCTCCCTCCTCTTCGGGGCAGAGGAGCTGCTGGGCAGCAACGTCCTTCTGCTACACCTGCACAGCATACCCTACCTTGCCCTCTGTGTTTCAGTGGGTATGTTGTTGGGCACCGTGCTCCCCTTCACCTTAGCGAAGCCGGTCGCAGCTGGACTAGTGGTGCTGGACTACGCTGTGGACACTATGAGCATGGGCACGGACCTAGAGTTTCTGGGCTACTTAACTGCCTCCAGATATTACCCAGCGCTCGAGGTCGCAGTAGAGGGGACGGTCTCTGCGCTAGATGTGGGAGTGCTCACGCTGCTCTCTGCTGTGGCGCTCTTCGTTGCCGCCGCTATATACGAAGAGAAAGATATGCCCATATAGTAAAACCCTCTTAACCTCTATTAACTGCGTTAGCGGGGGAAGACATGTCCCTGAGGATTTCAAGGAAGCCTAAGTTGGAGAAGGGAGAGAGGTTCGATCTAGTAATAGTTGGCGGTGGGCCTGCAGGGCTGTCTGCAGCAGTTTACGTGGCTAGGTTCCTCCTGAAGTCTGTGGTCGTGACGATAGATGTGGGAGGTCAGCTGAACTGGACAGAGTGGATAGACGACTATCCTGGTTTCAGCAAGATCAAGGCCTCGGAGCTCACCAGCAAGTTCAGGGAACATGCAGAGGGCTCCGGGGTGAGGGTGGTGACAGGGTTCGAGGTAGTGGACATAAAGAAAGAGGGAGAGGAGTTCAGGATAATCAGCAGCGGGGGGAACGAGATATTCGCCAAGGCAGTCATCTTGGCAGTGGGGAGTAGAAGGAGGAAGCTGGGAGTGCCGGGAGAGGACAGGTTCCAGGGAAGAGGCGTGAGCTACTGTAGCATTTGCGACGGGCCTCTCTACAGAGGTAAGAGGGCAGTAGCTGTGGTAGGAGGAGGAGATGCAGCTCTAGAGGGAGCGATACTGCTCAGCGGATATGTGGGCAAGGTATACCTGATACACAGGAGGGACAGCTTCAGGGCAAAACCTCTTCTAGTAGAGGATGCCAAGAGCAGGGAGAACGTAGAGTTCGTCCTGAACAGTGTGGTGACAGAGATCTTAGGGGAGGACGAGGTGAAGGCTGTAAAGGTCAGGGGGCCAAAGGGAGAGGCCACGCTAGAGGTAGATGGCGTCTTCGTGGAGATAGGCCAGGAGCCCCCAGTGGAGCTGTTCCGGCGGACAGGGTTGGAGACGGACGAGCAGGGTTATGTTAAGGTAGGAGAATGGATGGAGACGAACATTCCAGGCATATTTGCTGCAGGAGATGCAACGAGCCTCTGGAGGGGCTTCAGGCAGGTGGTGACGGCCGCAGCGATGGGCTCTGTGGCTGCATATAGCGCATATCAATACCTCCTGGAGAAAGGCCTAATCGGTGGGAAGAGATGAGAGGGAAGGGACTGATAAGGAAGGACCTGCCTGAGAAGTGGGCTCCTCTCGTGGAGAGGTTGGCGAGGCAGAAGTACCACTTCGTGGGCAGGCATACTGTGGTGAAGAAGTGTCACTGGACTCACATGGCTATGATGGAGGGGAGACATTGCTACAAGTGCAAGTTCTACGGAATAGAGAGCCACAGGGACATCCAGATGAGCCCCTCTGCCTTCTGGTGCTGGAACGCCTGCATGCATTGCTGGAGGATAAGGCCGCAGGACGTAGGCGTGGAGCTTGACGAGACGAGGCTCCCCTTCTATGACGACCCAAAGGAGCTCGTGGACGGACTCATCAGGGAGCACAGGAGGCTCATGAGCGGCTACAAGGGGATGCCGGGCATAGATCCGAAGATGGTGGAAGAGGCCCTCAACCCTGCGCACGTGACCATGAGCCTCACAGGGGAGCCCACCCTCTACCCCCTGCTAGGCGACCTCATCAAGGAAATCCACAAGAGGGGAATGACCACCTTCGTTGTCACAAGAGGCGTGAGGCCAGATGTGCTCGCTAACTTGGAGGAGGAACCTAGCCAGCTCTATGTCAGTCTAGAGGCTTGGGACAAGAAGAGTTACGACTACTTCACGAGGCCGTTAGTCCCAAGGGCTTGGGAGCTCACCCTCGAGACCCTTGGGCTGCTCCCCAGCTTCACCAACCCGACTGCCATAAGGATAACCCTCATAAAGGGGTTCAACGACACGGAGGAGGCCCTCAGAGGCTTTGCAAGGCTCATAGATTTGGCAAGACCTACCTATGTCGAGATAAAGTCTTACATGTGGCTCGGTACCAGCAGGCAGAGGCTCTCCAAGGAAGATCAGGCTCCCTTTGACTACCTGAAGAAGGTGAGCATGAAACTCTCCGAGCTCACCGGATATCCTCTTATAGGCGAGAGCATGGTAAGCAGAGTGACGCTGCTGAGCTCTATCCCAGAGCCCATAAGGCTAGGGAAGGGGTGCCCAGAGGGCCTCAAGATGCAAGAGAAGGTAGGGCCGGGGGAGTACGACCTAGAGCTGTTCCCATAAATTAAAGCCCTAACTTCCCTCCTCAGAGAGGGCTAGAATGAGCTTCCTCAGGACTTTCGTGGCAGTGGACGTAGAGGACCCTCTGCTACTCTCTGCCCTTGAGAGAACCAAAAGCTCCCTTCTCTCCAGCGGTGCTCCCATGAAGCCGGTGGAGCAGCAGAACATGCACTTCACTCTACGCTTCATAGGCGAGGTACCCCAATCGCTTGTGGCAGAGATCTCGAGGGCTCTGGCTACCCTTGAGTTCAAGAAGTTCTCCATAGAGCTCAGGGGCCTCGGCGCCTTCCCGAGCACCCTAGACCCGAGGGTCATATGGGTGGGAGTGGGGAAGGGGGCGGAGGAGATGACAGCGCTGAGGGAAAGGGTAGAGAGGTTGCTGCGATCGGCAGGGGTACCGGCGGAGAGGGAGAAGTTCGTCCCCCACCTCACGCTGGCAAGGATGAAGGGCAGGCCGAGCCCGGCCCTCGTCAAGATGTTGCAGGAGCTCTCCGATCTGGAGCTCGGGTCCATGGTCGTGGACAGCGTGAGACTCAAGAAGAGCACCCTCACTCGAAAGGGGCCTATATACGAGACCATTTTCGAGGTAAAGGCGAGATGAGCTGCGGGAGGGCTGAGGCGGAGGAGAGGGCTCTAGAGACCCTAAGGCCCTCAGCCCTTCAGCTCAAGCTCTTGGGCTCCCTCTATCAGTATTTGAGGCAGAGGGTTAGCTCCTGTCTAGAGAAGAAGGGCATATCGGCAGAGGTGGAGGTGGAGGGGAGTTTCGCAAAGGGCACTATCTTGAACAGGAAGTGGGAGATAGATGTGTTCGTACTCTTCGAGATGTCGGAGAGCTGGGTGAAGGAGAGGAGCCTTGACGTCCTTAAGGACTGCCTCTCCCCCCTACCTTTCTTTGTGAAATATGCTGAGCACCCTTACGTCACGGTCAACCTGATGGGGCTCGAGGCAGAGGTGGTCCCTGCTACTATGGCAGAGAGCCCTAGCAGGCTAGGCGTGGGGAGGACCCCCTTCCACACCCGTTACGTGGCAAGGAAGGTGAAGGAGAACCCCTGTATAGCAGATGAGATAAGGCTCCTCAAGTCTTTCATGGAAGCCATAGGAGTATATGGGGCAGAGGTAGGAGGGTTCTCTGGCTATTTGGCAGAGCTCCTGGTGATCAACTACGGGAGCTTCAGGAGGACTCTGGAGACCGCTCTCTCCTGGAAGCCCCAGGTGTACATAGACATAGAAGGGATTGGTAACGAGAGGTCCTTGAGGGAGAAGTATAAGGACTCGCCTATGATAGTTGTAGATCCTGTAGATCCGGCAAGAAATGCTGCTGCCTCCGTGACGCTCTCGAGCCTCTCTGCCTTCATCGTAATGGCAGGGCTATACTTATCGCGCCCTACAGAGAAGCTCCTCCTCCCCCACTTGAGGTCTCCGCAAAGGGTCGGTCCCTCCTTGCTCATGATGTGCCGGGGCAACTATGACGATCTCCCTAAGGAGAACCTCATAGGTATGCTCAGGAGGGCGCTCAGCCTAGCCAGCTCCCGCCTGGAGGAGAGGGGTTTCGTCAGCTCCTGGAAGGCCTTCTGGTCCGACTATTCCTCCAGGGCCCTCCTGCTCCTAGGCCTCGAGTCCCTCTCCCTACCAGAGCTGGAGGTAAGGAAAGGGCCGAGGCCGTGGGATAGCATCAAGGGATCGCATGACTTCGTGGCGAAGAGGGCCGAGGAGGAGGGGATAGTGTGGGTAGGAGAGGAAGGACATCTAGTAGGGCTGAGGAGGAGGAAGATCACTAGAGCTAGGGAGGTGCTCTCTGGCGAGGAGGTGGCAAGGGTCCTCAAGGCGACGAGTTGTGCAATAGAGGAATGCGATGAGGGCATAGAGTGCCTAGAGAGGGAGGGCGTTAAACCTTGGTCTCTCATAGGGTTACCCCTCTTGCTTCCCTTGA
The DNA here is from genome assembly GCA_025058835.1 of Acidilobaceae archaeon. Classification (GTDB taxonomy): domain Archaea; phylum Thermoproteota; class Thermoprotei_A; order Sulfolobales; family Acidilobaceae; genus DSZV01. Next base: position 188,679 of record JANXEI010000002.1, on the reverse strand, counting down.
ATACGATCTGAGCTCTCCACAAGTGCTCCTAGCCCTGTGCTACCCGAGCGGCGAGGGCTGCTCGGAGAAGGCCTCGAGGCTCTCGCGCATAGGAGTGGAGAAAGTGTTGAGCTTCGGCCGCTCTGAGCTCCCCCTTGCGGGCATCAGAGTTTTGGGGAAGGGACACTCCAGCGTCGTCCTTGCGGCTCTCCTCGAGGAGAGGGTTGTGGCAGTGAAGGTCAGGAGAGCGGACAGCAAGAGGAGGAGCTTGTTCAGGGAGGGGGAGTTGCTCCAGCTGACCAGCAGGGCAGGGGCTGCTCCCAGACCTCTATATTGGGACGACGAGATAGTGATAATGGAAGCGGTTCTGGGGCCTGAGTTAAGGGAGTTGATGGAGGAGGGATTGGAGAGTTGGGCTATAGCGGAGGCCCTGTGGGCAGCCAGGGCGCTCGATGTGACGAACGTGGAGCACCTCGAAATCAACAGGCCTTGGAGGAGCGTGATGTTCAGCGGAGCTCATAGGGGGGCTAAGGCCCTTATAGTGGATTACGAGTCCTCTTCGGAGGGCTGCTCTAACGTTCCCTCCCTAATAGGAGGCCTCTTGCCCAGGATGGGCGTGGCCGTAGGAGAAGACTTGAGGGAGTTGCTAAGAAGGTATAAGGCAGAGTGTTCTTTGAGAGCTTTCAGAGAGGTGGAGAAGTTCATAGCCTATTTAACCGAGCAGAGGCGTTTCAGCGGGTCAGAAGCATGATAACCATATACGTTCACCCCACTTGCTACTCTAGCTACCATCTCGTTAAGGAGCTCAAGGGGAAATCTCTGAGGGGCCTCGAGTTCAAGGTGCTCAGGAGCCCTCAGCTCTCCCTCACTAGAGGCATTGTGAGCGTTCCTTGGGTAGAGGTAGGGGGGAGTCCGGCTGCCACAGATCCTGTTTCTGCGGAGGAGGTGGAGCAGATGGCATCTGGGAAGTACGCTCCGAGCGTTGGAAAGCCAGAGGAAGCCTTCATGAAGGCTCTGCTAAGCAGCTCTTTCTCTGCCGCCCTCTCGCTCCTCCACGGAGACATCGTCCCAGCTATATCTCGTGCCTTCGTAATGGCTGCCCTCAGGACTCCTTTCTCTGGCCTCGATGAGAGAGAAATCATGGAGGACTTGCTGAGGTCCTCCAGGGCTCTCTACGAGAACGCTGAGCAGAAGATAGCCAAGACGGTTAGTATGGCATATGTGAGGGAGTTGTACTGGGCAGGGGCAAGGGAGGCGAGGGCTGACAAGGTAGCTTTCTACTCTTGGCTGTTAGCAAAGGCGAGCATAGGGAGGGCGGGGCTACCCATAGATCCGAGGGAGAGGAACGAGAGGGGAATAGGGCTAGTGCTCAGCATCATAGAGGGGGAAGGGGAGAGGCTGATGGAGAGGGTAGCGAGGGAACAGTCCACCATTTACGGGGACAGAGAGTATTTAGAGTACGTGAAGAGTCTTGATCAGGTTTAATAGCTTCCTTTAACAGTGTTAAAGGGAACAGAGATGCTAGAGGTCAAGAACCTGACGGTGAAGATAGGGGACAAGATGGTTCTAAGGGGAGTAAGTCTTAACGTGAAGTACGGGACAATACATGCAATAATGGGACCAAACGGCAGCGGCAAGTCCTCCCTTGCATACACTATTATGGGCAGAGAGGGTTACGAGGTCGTTGAAGGCGACATCTTGCTGGACGGAGAAAGTATACTGGGCTTGGAGACGCATGAGAGGACCCTCAAAGGGATCTACCTGGGGATGCAGGACCCGCCAGCTCTCCCTGGCGTGAGGCTTAGCACCTTGATTCTGGCTGCTGCCAACAAGAGGCTCGGGGAGGCAGAGCTCACCAAGGTAAAAGATCCGAGCATTATGAGGAACATGAGGACCACGGCATCGGAGCTGGGGCTAAGTCTAGAGCTCCTCCAGAGGGAGACCAACGTGGGCTTCAGCGGCGGGGAGAAGAAGAGGAGCGAGCTCCTCCAGGCAGTCCTCCTGAAGCCCAAGGTAGTCATCCTTGACGAGCCGGACTCGGGCCTCGATGTGGACGGGATCAAGAAGGTGGCAGAATATGTAAGGCGTTTCAGAGAGGAGGGGAAGGCAGTCATGCTCATTACCCACTATGCAAGGCTCCTGAAACACGTGGCGCCAGATGAGGTGACCGTCCTCATCGGGGGAGAGGTAGTGGCAAGGGGAGGGGCTGAGCTTGCATATGCAATAGAGGAGAAGGGATACGCAGCTGCAAAGGAGTGGAGGAAATGAGCGCTATTATCTCCCTTTATAACTCTTCGTTAACAGCGTTAAAGGAGGTGGGTTGAATGGGCAAGCCAGTGGAGCTGAGGGAGGAGATCTTCAGGAGCACCGAGGCAGCGGTGGAGCTTCTAGGTCACGAGAGGCCCTACAAGAGCGAGGTGGAGCTCAAGGGGGACATAAGCCCCAGCACTGTAGAGGAGATAAGCAGAATAAAGGGGGAGCCCGAGTGGATGAAGAGGCTCAGGCTCAAGAGCCTCGAGTTCTTCCACAAGCTCCCCATGCCTAAGTGGGTGACGGGCATTGAGAGCATAGATTTGGAGGAACTAGTGGTTTACTCTAAACCTGAGGCCCAGCTGGTGAGCAGCTGGGAAGATCTGCCTAGAGAGCTGAGGGAGTACTACGACAAGCTCGGCCTGCCAGAGCTGGAGAAGAAGCTCCTGGCTGGACTGACCACGATATATGACAGTGAGACCATTTACGCAAAGGTCAAGAAGCATCTGAGCGAGAAGGGAGTTATAGTGATGCCCATAGAGGAGGCCGTGAAGAAGTACCCAGATTTGGTGAAAGAGTACTTCCTCAAGGTCTACCCGTACACAGAGCACAAGTTCGCAGCCCTCCACGGAGCCCTCTGGAGCGGGGGCGTGTTCATCTACGTCCCTAAGGGAGTTAGGATACCTGAGCCCATCGAGTCCTTCTTCTTGATAGGCAAGTCCGCAGAGGGCCAGTTCGAGCACTCTCTCATCGTAGCTGACGAGGGCGCAGAGATCACCTGGATCGAGGGCTGCAGTGCGCCTAGGCTAAGCAGGTTCAGCTTCCACGACGGCATGGTGGAGGCATATGCGCACAGGGGAGCGAAGGTGAAGATAGTGACCGTGCAGAACTGGAGCAGAGATGTAGTGAACCTGAACAACAAGAGGGGGATAGCGGAGGACAACGCGAGGGTCGATTGGGTGGAGGGGAGCATTGGGAGCAAGATCACCTACACTTACCCGAGCACGGTGCTGAAGGGGGACAACAGCGCTACCCGGAACACTGTGATCCAGCTAGCTAAGGGGCCTGTGATCAAGGATACGGGGAGTAAGGCCATACATGTGGGCAGAAACACGAAGAGCAAAATAATAAACAAGTCAGTGAGCGCTGAGGGAGGCATCAACACCTACAGAGGCATCATAAGGATAGCGAAGGGAGCAAAGGAAGCTACCTCGAACGTGGAGTGTGAGGCAATGATATTCGACAGCAAGAGCAAGGCATACACCTATCCACACAACCAGGTCGATGAGCCCACTGCCACGGTTAGTCACGAGGCGAGGACTGGCAGGCTGAGCGAGGCACAGCTCTTCTACATGCAGAGCAAGGGCATAGAGGAGGACGAGGCCAAGAGCCTCATTGTGCTAGGCTTCCTGGACGAGATCATGGTAGATCTCCCGTTCGAGTATGCTCAGGTGCTAGCAAGGGTAGTCCAGCTAGAGTTCAAGAAACTGGGTGGTTATGGTTAGATGAACAGGGAGAAGTACCTAGAGCTCTCTCGCTCCCTCCCCTTCCAACATATCGCAGACACGCCCACAGTGAAGTACTATACCGACTGGAAGGCCTTTGAGGAGAGGCTGGGACTGCCCTACTCTGAGAGGGAGCTAGAACTACCGCACTACCTCTCCCACCTGAAGGCTCACGTGAAACTAGGGAAGGGAGTGTCCTACGCCAGAGCAGAAGGCGTAGAGGTGTCAGAGTCTCCCAAGGATCCCTTCAGTTTCATTCAGGTGAGCGACAAAATGACTGCTTACCACGCAGCGAGGTGGGGCGCAGGCGCCCATCTGGAGCTGAGGGGAGACTTCGGCAACCTGTTCATCCTCAGCATAGGAGGGGAATCATACATGGGACATCACGTCACTCTGAGAGTAGCCCAGGGATCTTTGGGCAACATTTACATACTTGACGTCCTACCCCTCGGCCGCAACATGAAGACCTTCCTCTTTGAGGGAGTGGTTGAGGAGAGGGCAAAGGTCGGAGTCCACCTCCTTTCTGTTCACTCCCACGAGAGCGTGGCCTTCACGGCAGGGAAGCTCCTAGTTCACGACGAAGCTGAGGTCGAGTCGAGGAGCTTGTTGGCAGGCGGGAAGATGAGCAGAGTGCAGGTAGACTACGTTGTGAAAGGCAAAGAGGCAAAGCTGAAGGCCCTCGCCAGCTCTGTGGCAAGGAAAGACACTAGGGCGGACTTCATCCTAAACTCATACAACGTAGGAGCATACAGCGACGTAGCCGTTAACGGCAGAGGAGCGGCCTTGAACAAGGGCTACCTCTCCTTCCGCGGCTCTGCAATAGTCGAAGAGAGCGCATACCAAGCCTCCTCTGAGATAGAGCTGCAGGTGGTCATGATAGGCGAAGAGGCTAGAGGCTTTGCTGTGCCAGTGCTAGAGATCCACTCCGGCGACGTCGCGAAGGGTAACCATTCGGCAGGGATATCTCACATAGCGCATGATCACCTCTTCTACCTGCGCTCGAGGGGGCTCAGTAGGGAGGATGCAGAAAGGCTCATGGTCTCCGGCATCCTTTCCTACTCAGGCCTTGCAGAGGAGCTCGGCATAGAGCCCATGGAGCTCCTTGCAGAGGCCTAATTCTAATATGAAGATATTATTTATTAAGCCAAATTCGTCATTTGACCCAGGTGTAGGCTTTGAGTGAGCTCCTGAAGAAGGTTAACGTTAGCATCGAGGAGATCCCTGGGCTTGGCTCCTTTATCGTGGTGCCGAAGGGGCTAGAGCAGGTCATAACCGACACTACTAGCATCAGCGGAGTTGACCCCAGAGGGGAGAACACTCTCTACAGGGGGTACACGATAGAGGACCTGGGGATGAACGCTGACTTCTACGAGGCTGCCTACCTCATATCTTACGGCACCCTGCCCACAGAGGAGGAGTACAAGGAGTACAGGAAGAAGGTGGACTACTGGAGGACAAGGGTGCCAGAGAAGGTCTACGATGCCCTGAAGCTCCTCCCCCAGACCCATCCTATGTACTATGGCGCTTACGGAGCCTTGCTCTTGGGTCAGATATACGCCCCGGAGTGGAGGCTAGACAAGGACTACCTGTACGAGCACCAGATAAGGTTGATCGCTCAGCTACCGGTGATTTTTGCCGCAGCGTACAACCTTGCTTACCACGGCACCTTCCTTAGGCCAGAAGGGGAGCTCAGCCACGCTCATGACTTGCTGAGGATGATAACGATGAGAGATCACAGCGAGCTGGAGGTGAGGGCCTTCGAGTCTTCGCTCATCCTATATATGGATCACGGTTTCAATGCCTCTACCTTCGCTGTGAGGGTGGTGGGGAGCACCCTTAGCGACATGTACAGTGCTGTCGCTGCGGGTATTGCCGCGCTCAAGGGCCCGCTCCACGGGGGGGCTAACGAAGAGGCCATGAAGATGTTCCTGGAGGTGAAGAAGAAGGCTAGCGAGAAGGGAGTGCCAATGGAGGAGTACATAGTGGAGTACATCAAAGAGAAGCTGGCGAGGAAGGAGAGGGTCATGGGCTTCGGTCATAGGGTGTACAAGCTCAAGGACCCGAGGACCGATGTGGCTGCAGAGTTCGTGAGGAAGCTGAAGGACGGGGAGACCTGGTACAAAGTGATCAAGGCTGCCGAGAAGGTCATGTGGGAGGCGAAGAGGATACCTGCGAACATAGACCTATACACTGCCATACTGTATTACCAGCTCCATATACCCGTACCTATGTACACGCCGGTCTTTGCCATGGGGAGGGTAGTGGGCTGGACCTCGCACTACATAGAGCAGTCTCTTGACAACAAGCTCATCAGGCCTACGGAGAAGTACGTAGGGCCTGTGGGGCTGAAATATCAGCCGATGACAGCTAGGAGATGAAGGGCAAGACTCTTTCGTAGTTGTAAAAGCTGATCGAGACGCTCAGAACGTCCAGAGCAGCGCCCGGGTTCCAGCCCCTCGGCCTCCAGAGGTCATCTAGCCAGCTCATTGCTTTTTCCACGCCTACCCTCTCAGATAGGAGCAGAGCCTCTCTTGCCTCCTCCTTTGCTCTCTTATACGCTGAGAAGCCGTACTTGCTCCCTATCAGCGTGTCCCCGTTTTCGGAGAGAAGAAGGAGGAGAGCCCTCAGAGCCTTGGACTTCAGCGGCCCCTCCCCTCTCAGCTCTCTTAGCACTCCTAGCGACAGCGGGTAGCCGGTAAGGAGCTCTCTATGCACCATATCCCAGGAGGCTACCTTCAACACTTCTATGAAGGAGGACGGATAGCCAGATCCTACTGAGGGCACAGGGCCTTCGTATCTGCCCAGGTGAGATGGCTTGAAGGCCTCGAGCAACATGTAGTACTCCCTCGCCTCCTCCTCCCCGCTCTTGGTAACTATGTGATGAGCCCTGCGGGCGAGCTGTTCAGGAGATGCGAGGCCGTCTCCCAGGGCAGTCGAGAGCGGCATATGGAGGAGGGCAGAACCTATAGACACATTCGTCGTAAGCCCTAGGGCAATAGAAAGCTCCCTGTACTTCTTCAACCCTGCAGATAGGGAGGCTTTCTTGCAAGACTCCATGAGGGAAAGCTCCGCGAGAGAGGCGCTGAGGAGGAAGTCCTGGAAGTCCTTGTCGCGGTGAGGAGCCAGAGGGGTCACAGCGCCAGGCTTGGGATGCAGCGAGGGCTCGTAGTATAGTCCAAAGGAGAGGGCGGGGACGGCAGAGCAGGGCTCCATCTCTCCCTCCCCGATCTTATTTAGCCTTAGCTCTGCTTTTGCTGGGATTCGCTCTTGAACTCAGAGCTAGCAAAGCTGGAGAGGTTTCTCAAGATAAGGCCTCTGTACTTTGATGAGGAGACCAAAGAGTTCATCTGGCTGGACACGAGGCTGCTCCCCTTCGAGGAGGTGTACAGGAGGACGAGGGACTACAGGAGGGTGGCTGAGGCGATCAGGAGCTTGGAGATAAGAGGAGCGCCCGCGATAGGGGTCTCTGCTGCCTTCGGCATGGCGTTGGCCGCCCTGGAGAGCAAGGCAAGGAGTGTAGAGGAGCTGTTAAGGGAGCTAGAGGAGGCGAAGAGGGTCCTGGCCTCGACCCGGCCTACGGCGTACAACCTCTTCTGGGCTCTGGACAGGGTGATGGGGAGGGCGAGCAGGGATGCTCTCTCTGGAGATCCGGGTAAGGTGTCGGAGGGGGTGGTCGATGAGGCTATGAAGATATATGTGGAGGACGTAAAGACCAACGTGGAGATAGGGAGAATAGGCTCAAAGCTTATAGAGAACGGCTCGAGGGTGCTCACCCACTGCAACACCGGGGCCCTTGCCACTGCAGGCTTTGGCACAGCACTCGGGATAGTAAGGTACGCATGGTACGAGGGGAAGAGCGTGGAGGTTATAACTACGGAGACCAGGCCTGTGCTACAAGGAGCTAGGCTCAACGTCTGGGAGTTGAAGAAGGAGGGGATACCTTTCAAGCTGATAGTGGACAGCGCTGTTGCCATAGTCATGAAGAGGGGTCTAGTTGACCTTGCCATAGTGGGAGCAGACAGAATAGTCCTAACTGGACATGTGGCAAACAAGATAGGAACCTTACAGGTGGCACTCGCGGCGAACTATGCGGGCAAACCTTTCTACGTGGCAGCTCCGACCAGCACCGTCCAGAGGTCGTGGGATGCAGAGTCCATAGTCATAGAGGAGAGAGGAAAAGATGAGGTGATCACCGTGATGGGGAGGGCTCAGCTAACTCTGAAGGACATAGAGGTCTACAACCCTGCATTCGACGTAACGCCGCCGGAGCTCATATCAGGGATAGTAACAGAAAGGGGAATAGCGACGAAGCCTTATTCAGAGAGCCTGCCCAAGCTCCTATCTTAGGAGGGAGAGGAACTCCCTCACCGCATCTACGGTAGCCTTCGCCTCCTCCTGCGTGTGGACAAGGGAGGGGAGGAAGTGAGGCATCTTCTCAGACATATACAGAATACCCCTCAGCCTGGAGTAGAGGTGAAGGGCCTGCTCTGCCCTCCTGCTCCACCTCAGCTCGTACGCCTCCCTTACGTTCCTAGGCCTTATGCGCGTGAAGTGAACACCTAACATAGTGGCTGTACCAGTGGTCCAGCAGGCCCTATCGTGCTCTTCACATATACCCTCTATCTCCCTCTTTGCCCACTCCCACGTCTCCTTTGCCCTCTCGTAAAGGCCTCTGTTTTTGTGTAGGTAGCTCACCATAGCCATCCCGGCGATCATGGAGACCGGGTTACCAGTGAAGGTGCCACCATGGAAGGGCCTCGACCTGGGGTCGGGGCGCTTCAGATGATCTAGCATCTCCATTATCTCGCTCCTTCCGCCGAAAGCTCCCGCTCCTGGATACCCTCCTCCTACTATTTTACCCATAACTACGAGATCTGCATCTACGTTGAAGTACTCCTGACCGCCCCCGGGAGAGAGCCTGAAGCCGGTGATGACCTCGTCCAGGACGAGGAGGGCTCCATACTTGTCTGCCAGCTCCCTCACTCCCTTGAGGTACCCCTCTACTGGCTCTATGCACCCGCCCGCGCCCAGCACGGGTTCCAGTATGATGGCAGCAGCAGGATACCTTCTCAGTGCTCCCTCTAGGGCACTCAGGTCGTTGTAGGGCACCGATATCGTGTACATGATCGTTTCCTCTGGGAGGCCTGCTGAGTCAGGTCCTGTGAAGGGAGGCGTCACGCCTGTGTGGAGCACATCATAGCCCCCGTGCCATCCTCCCTCTATTTTGATCAGGTGCTTCCTGCCCGTGTACGCTCTTACTAGCCTCACCACATACATGTTTGCCTCCGTGCCGCTGTTTGAGAACCTCACCATCTCCACGTTAGGTACCACCTTCGTGAGGAGCTCTGCATATTCTACAGCGTAGGGGTTTTCGAAGCCTAGATGGGTGCCCACGCCAGCGATCTCTTTCATGGAGTCCAGGACCACATCTGGCAGATGTCCTAGGATGTGAGTTCCATGGCCCATCCAGAGGTCTATGTACTCGTTGCCGTCCACGTCCCAGACTCTAGAGCCTTTGGCCCTCTCAACGTACACTGGGTAGGGGCTGAAGAACCGAGTATGATACGTAACTCCGGCTGGCAACACCTTCTTGGCTCTCTCGAAAACGGCCTTGCTCTTCCTAGTCCTCTCCTCTTGCTTATGAAGAAGGTCCTTCCAGAGGAGCTCTAGCTTCTCCTCTGAGATCAAGGGTTTCGCCCGCATAGAGGATGTCAGCGGCTAAATAGGTGGAGCTCACCCCTCAGTCCCGCTCTACTCATAGCTATCAGGACCTCCCTAGCGCAATCTTCAACGCTACAGTCGCAGCGGAACAGGTGAGTCCTGCTGCTCTTGTCACTGGAACCAAACCCCCTGTAGGATGGAGAAAAGCAGAGCGAGTTCTCCAGCTCCGAGGCCACTCTCTCCTCTGCGTCTAGAGGGCTCTCTGCAGCTGCCAGAAAGAGAGGGCGTGAGCACTCTAGAGATGTCAGATAGTCTATGTGCCACCGCAAGACCTTCTCTTTCCTCAAATGACGTGAAATCCTGGCCCTTACTCCCCCTTGCCCCCTGGCGCTCCCTATGTACAAATAGAGGCCTGAGGAGAAGCGAAGGGTGCCGAGGGAGCCTACTCTCGGAGAGGAGTCGCAAAGAAAGAAGAGGAGAGCATAGACTCCCTTCAGAGGCTCCCCCTCAGATCTGCCAAAAGCTTCATGGGCTCCTCGTCGAAGAGCCTCTCGTCCATTATCTCATATCTTTTCACTACTGGCTTGAACTCCATCCTATTCAATATGTGCTTCTCCACATCGACCCCGGGGGCCACCTCTACTAACTCAAGGCCTTCTTGCGTGAGCCTGAAGACGGCCCTCTCCGTGACGTAGAGCACCTTCTGCCCCCTCTTCAACCCCTCCCGGCCATTCCATATGATCTTGTATACCCTCTTCACGAACTTTGTTATGTTACCGTCCTTCTCTATCTTGAGCTGCCCGTCTTTTACTATTATATCCCTGCTGCCGGCACTGAATTCCCCAGCAAATATGAGCCTGGGCGCCCCATCGGCTATCACAGGGAAACCTCCAGGCCCAGGCATCCTGCCCGGTAACATGGAAGGGTTAACGTTGCCCTCCTCGTCTACCTGTAGGAAACCGAGCGAGGCAGCATCTATGATGCCGCCCTCGTAAAGGCTAAACTGATCTGGCATGGAAAGTATGGCAAAAGGCCCTCTCACCGCTCCGAAGTCAGCGCCGTGGAGCGATGTCCCTCCCCACGGGCCGGACTCGACAGTAGAGTAAATGTACTCGGAGAGCCTCTCCTCAGCTATTATGTTAGATACCTCTGCCGGTATCCCTATACCGAGGTTTATTATGATGGGCCTCTTACACTCTTTAACTATCTCTGCTAGCTCTAGGAGCACCCTCCTTGCAATGACCTTCCTGACGTCCAGGGGAGTGGGCTCCTGCGCCTGCCACTCTGGAGGAATGATCCTACCCGATACGACGGGGTCGTAGTCTATGCTTGCAGTCTGCTTGTGATACTCTTTTGGAGCTACAACTACATAGTCTATGAGGGGACCGGGGATCACTACGTACTGAGGCCGCAGGCTGCCGAACCTGGCTAGCCTCAGCACCTGAGCTATGGCAATACCCTTGTTGGGTAAGGCCTTTGCAGCCTGCACTATGTTGAGGGCAGTCCCGTAGACCGCCTCGTCCTCCATGGTGAGGTTCCCGATCTCGTCTGCGGTAGTTCCCCTCACCAAGGCCACTTCAGGCTTCGGAGCCCTGTACAGGAGGTACTTTTCGTCCCCCACGTAGACGATCTCCACCGTTGCACTCCTCCTCTTCTTTGCTAGCTCGTTAAGAGCCCCTCCCTCCTTCCTCGGATCAAATATGGTGCCCAGCCCTACCTTCGTCAGCACCCCAGGCCTACCGCTCCCTACTTCCCTGAACCAGTAGGACAGTATGCCGAGACCCCAAGAATAGGCCTCTACTACGTTCTCTAGGATCATTTTCTGGAGGACTTCACTGAAGCCGTAGAACGGGAAGAGCAGGCCTCTTATGAAGCCGAAGTCGCCCGTGTTCATCATGTCCCTAGCTATGTAGTCTATTCCCCTACCCGGCGCTCCAGGGAAGGCCTCTGCTATGAGGAACAGGTCCTTGGGATGGCCTGTTTTCTTGTACTTGTTGTACAGATTCAGCAGGAGGTACTCTGGCAGTACCGCCACATTAAAGCCGGAGATGGCTACTACTGCTCCATCCTTTATGCTTGCCAACGCCTCCTCTACGTTTACTACCTTGTTCATGGCTACTCAGCCAGCGGGGCTATATATATCACCATTATTTCCTCTCCCTCGACAGCAAAGCTCATCTTCATGGGATGCTCTGTTGCGTAGCTTATTCTGATCTCTTGAGATGCCAAAATGGGTCTCATTGCTACCTCGAGGGCACTTGTAGAGTATGAAGCTTCAGCTGGCTCGCGGACACTCAAGCTAAGTAGTGGGTCGTTCTCTTTCAGCACCCACTCGTAGCTCTTCTCCTCCCCCCTAGCCGTTGCGATCACTTGCCCCTCCTCTGCCCTGAAAGTAACGCTGTCGCTCACTAACTTCACGTCGCTCAGGAGTACCTTGAAGTCCTCAGAGGTCATGGTGAACTCAACCGTCGGCCTTATCTTGAGGTCTCTGAACCTCTCCTCTCTCCTGGAGGCCGGGAGAGAGAAGCGTCTCTCTATCCCTTCCCTTTTGCTCACCAGGACAAAGTCAAGGGCATCTTCTCTGTCCTCGACTAAGAGCTGGTCGTTCCTAGCTGCCCTTCTCATCACCTTGTCCAACTCGTCTGTGGAAAGAGAGAACGCCGTCTCGACGGGTACCTCGAACTCAGAGAAGGAGTGGTAAGGCAGGTATATGTATGCCATAGATGTCTTGTCCGGACTCATCAGCCAGAACCTTGCCCCGTCCTTGTTAACCTCCATGAACACTTCATCGTTAAGCCTCGAGAGAGCATGAGTCAAGTGCTTGAACCTCTCTGCCCTGTCGTAGAACAGCCTCAATGGTCCTCGCCTATGTTGTAGGCTTAGGAAAGAAAGGTTTATAACGTCACTGCCTCTTGAGCTTCGCAATGAGCACTGGCAAAGTCTTGTACAGGTCTCCGACTATGCCATAATCAGCGTACTTGAATATGGGGGCAGCCTTGTCCTTGTTGATGGCCACGATCACCTTTGCATCCGACACTCCTGCCATGTGCTGGGGAGCGCCGCTCACCCCAATGGCAAAGTACAACTTAGGAGCTATCCTCTTGCCGCTTATGCCTATCCACACGTCTTCTGGTAACCACTTCAGGTCTGTTGCAATAGGTCTAGTAGCCCCTACCTGTCCTCCTAGGGCCTTCGCTAGTTCGAAGGCTAGCTGTATGTCCTCCTTGCTCTTGAACCCCCTCCCTACCCCGATCACAACCTCTGCGTCCTCGATCCTCACGCCTGAGAACTGCTTAGGCCTCCTCTCAAGCAGTTTCACGCCCTGTTGCTCGGAGCTCACCTCCACTACCTCTCCCTTTCCTCCTTTCCCTACAGGCTCTACCGCCTTCTGCTTCAGGAGGAGGACAGCGGGCTTGGGAACCTTGGCCGTCATGATGACCCTCTCGCTCATGAAACCCCTTGAGTATCTTACGTAGGAGCCCTCGTCGCTCACTTGGGTCACTTCAGAGGCTAGCGGTAGATCGTGAAGTCCTGCCAGGAGCGCCAGGCCGTCCCTTACGTTCTTCGTCGAGGGACCCAAGATGAGCTGAGGCCTGAGCTCGCCGTAGAGACGGTTGGCTGCAGAGAAGAGGGCCTCAGGCCTGTCGCTCCTCAGCCTGAACACCTTGTGACCATATGCTGCTACTTCGTCTACCTTCTCTGCAGAGGTCTGGAATGCCAGGACGAAGGGCTCCCCCAACTTCCTTGCTACTGCCAGGAGCTCCCCTACGTCCTCAGGGGCCTGCGAGACTACCATAATCATGGGGATCACCTCAAGACGCCCTCCTTATGAAGGAGCTCGAGAAGCTTCTCCACAGCCTTCTCCACGTTTGCCTCCTCTATTATCAATTGCTTCCTGCTAGTCGTGACGACCTTCATCTCCTCAATGCTCCTGGCCGGTCGGGAAGTGAAGCCTATGTCCTTAGCGCTGAGCACATGGAGGGGCTTCTTCGAAGCCATCCTTATCTGGATCAGGGTGGGCGGCTTCGGCTCGTTGATGCTCTGGGTTACGCTTATCACTAGAGGGAGCGGCACCTCCAAAATCTCTGTGTACTCCTCCACATCCCTCTCCACCACTACCTTGTCCCCCTTCACTTCGATTATTTTGTTGACATGGCCTACGAAAGAATAGCCGAGCTTAGCTGCCACTCTAGCGGGGACCTGTGAGGTTGACTCGTCCACGCTGGCCTCCCCGGCGAGCACTATTGCGGGCCTTAGCCCCTTGCTCTTCATGAGGGCAGCAATTGCGCTTGCTACAATAGCCTGGTCTGTGGGGAGGATCTCCTCTTCCTCTATCAGATACGCCTCGTCGGCTGCCTTAGCAAGGGCCTCTTGTACGGCCAACTTCACGTCCTTGTCCCTTGCCCTCACTGGGCCCCAGCTGAGGACAGAGATCGCGTAGACCTTTCCGCCCAGCAGGCCTTTCAGCCTTGCCGCCTCTTCTAGCGCGTTCCTGTCTATGTCTGAGATCTTCAGGGGAGTGTAGTCTATGTCGAACCTCCCATCGGAACCTTGCCTAACGATTTCTGGGTTGAGGGAGGCCTTGACGAGTACGGCTATGTCCTTCATCCAGCTCGCCTCTGATTTTATTAATTAAGAATACTTAAAAAAGATAGCATGGAAGGTGAGCAGTCTGAAGGCAGCAGTGGTCGGAGGGGGATTCGCAGGCCTGATTTTCTCCCTGAAGCTGCTACAGTCGGGGGTAGACGTTACTCTGTACGAAGAGCATGGTAGAGTCGGATATCCCCCGCACTGCACAGGAATAGTCTCAGAGAGGGTAATGAACCTCATCGGCAAGCCTGCCTGGCGCAGCGTGATCAGCTCCTACCTTGGACTCTTCCTGCAGGGAGGGGGGAGGCGGCTGAAGGTCGACGTGAAGGGGAGGATATACAAGCTAGAGAGGACGATGTTAGAGGAACTCATGCTAGAGGAGGCCCTCTCCCTTGGCCTGAGGTTCAGGCCAGAGAGGGTGAGCCGCGTGTCGAGCAGCGGCGTCGTAGAGGTGGGGAGCTCACGCCTTCAGTACGACGCAGTGATCCTGGCAGAGGGATATGGGGGTTCGCTCAGGAGGGGACTCTCTATCGGCTTTACGGGGAAACCCATGAGGGGCTTGAACGCAGAATACCCCAACTACCACGGACTCAGAGAGATTTTTGTTATATTTGATGAGCGCATATCTCCGGGCTTCTTCTCGTGGGCGCTGGGGGCGGACAACACTATTGTAGCAGGCCTCGCTACGACGAAAGCGGAGACCCTTAAACACTCTCTGCTGAGACTCGAGAGGGCGTTAGGGCTGACAGGGAGGAGGAGGGTTTATGGAGGGCCCGTCCTCACGGGACCGCCTGGAGAGAAACTGAGCATCGGCTCGGTACATGTGGTGGGAGATGCAGCGGGGCTCACCAAGCCCCTTACTGGGGGAGGTCTATATCCCAACTCGTTGGCAGCAGAGCTGGCCATGAGGACTCTCGAGAAGAGCGGAGACCTCAACAGTTCCCTGTCTCTCTCTCTAAAGTACGTGGCAAGCAGGCTGAGAAGACAATACGCCTTGGCACGGATTCTGTTGGGGAGCAAGGCTATGGGATTAATGATATCTCTGGCCTCCCTGGCGAGGGCAGACCTGCTCCTCAAAGAGGTGGATTATGATGAGCATGAAAAAGTGTTTTTGACAGCTCTGCTTAACCTGATTTCTCCTGCATCATGAGGTAGCCGCCAATGATGGCGAGCAGCGAGAGAGCACATGGCGGAGCTAGGCCGAGGATTCCTCCTATAATAACGTACATAGGAACTCTAGTGTAGGAGAAGTAAAGGGCCACTAGCCCTCCTATAATGCCTATGCCCCCCAATATGGGGAGGAGGCTGGCAGGAATGAAGCCGAGCTCAATGCCAGTCAATATAGATATGAGGGGCTTCTGCAACGCTATGCTCACAAGGCCAGACACTACGGCAAGAGCACCGCCAAGGTAGCCGAGTATCTGCCCTATTGCCATCTCCTTGCACCGCTAGCAACCATACAGTATGGCATAAATATTGGTGTATATATATTCAGTTACGAGTAGCTTTGGCAAGATACCTAATAGACCGTAGTCCTCAGAACTAGTGACTAGGGCGCGGAGTGTCAAAGGAGAGGAACGTCAGGACTCTGGATGAGTACATGAGATACGACGTGAGGGAGAAAGTGAAGAGCATAGTGGAGAGCTTTCCGTCAGAGGACAGGTTGAGGAGCACGAAGGTAGAGAAGGCCCTCCGCTCTTGGACCATGGGAGAGGTCGTGAACAACAACGAGGAGGTAGAGGGCTACCTACTAGACGTTAGGTATGACGGGAGACTGAACAGGGCAGTAGCCTTCATAGTTCGCGAAGACGGTAGGATGGCGAGATGGATAGACAGGACAGATCATAGACCTTACTTCCTCACCAGCGCGACCCCAGAGGACCTCCAGAGACTTGGCTTGAGCTCGGAGGACAGCGAGCGCATATTGCAGATGGACATAGTAAGCAAGTTCCACTCCATCAGGAGAGAGAAGGTAAGGCTCACTAAGATCATAGTAAACGACCCCCTCGCAGTTAGGAGGCTCAGGAGCATCTTGGGAGACAAGGGCTTCAAGTTCTGGGAGGCAGACATAAGATACCACCACAACTACATATTCGACAACTTGCTCGTGCCGGGCATGCGATACAGGGCAGGGAAGAGGATGGAAAGGGTCGGTTGGGACATAGATCCGACGTTCCTCTCGAGCGTGATGAGTATCACAGCAGGCGAGTCGAAAGAGTACTCCGATATGGCGAAGGAGCTCGCCTTCCTCTTCGAGCAGAGGCCTCCGAGGGTCAAGAGGGCCGCCATAGACGTGGAGGTATACACCCCTGAGGCGGGGAAGGTTCCAGATCCTGCAAAAGCGCCGTACCCTGTCGTCAGCATAGCTCTGGCAGATAACGAGGGCAGAGTGAAGGTACTAGCGCTGTACAGAGAGAAGGTCAAGCTAGGAGGGGAGATACCGAAGGAAGTTACGGAGGTGGAGATCTTCGATTCTGAGAGGGCTATGCTCCTCGAGCTCATGAGAGAGCTAGAGAGATACCCAGTCGTCTTGACTTTCAATGGAGACGCCTTCGACCTGCCCTATCTATATAACAGGATGTTAAGCCTCGGGATAGAGGATCTTTACATACCGATAGAAGTCCACGAAGACATGATCACTTTCCGACACTCCCTTCACGTAGACTTACACAAGTTCTTCAGCATAAAGGCCCTCCAGGTATACGCTTTTGGCGGGAGCTACAGGGAGCTCAGGCTGGACAGCGTGGCGGAGGTTCTGCTCGGCGTGGGGAAGGTGAAGCTCGACGAGATAGTCTCGAGGGTGAGCCTGAGCAAGTTGATAGAGTATAACGCTCGCGACGCCATGATCACGAGGGACCTAACCACCTTCTCTAACGACCTGGTCTGGAACCTCATAATAATGGTCATGAGGATAAGCAAGCTCGGGCTGGAGGACGTCACGAGGCATCAGGTATCTGCCTGGATCAGGGGGCTCATGAACTGGGAGCACAGGAGGAGGGGGTGGCTTATCCCTAGCAGGGAGGAGCTGAGCGCAGGAGAGGCTAGGAGCAGGGCCATGATAAAGGACAAGAGGTATAGGGGAGCCATAGTGCTCAACCCGCCTACTGGACTGTTCTTCAACGTAGCAGTCCTCGACTACGCTAGCCTGTACCCCTCGATAGTGAAGAACTGGAACCTAAGTTATGAGACAATAGAGAACCCGAGGTGCGGGGAGAGAAAGAAGATCCCCGAGGTAGGCTACGAGGTTTGTACGGACATCAGAGGGATCACCAGCGAAATAGTGGGCCTCCTCAGGGAGTTCAGGGTGAAGATCTACAAGAAGAGGGCAAAGGACAGCAGCCTGCCAGAGGAGCAGAGGAGGTGGTACGATACGGTTCAGTCCGCCCTTAAGGTATACATCAATGCAAGCTATGGAGTCTTTGGCAACGAGGCCTTCCCGTTCTACAGCCTCCCAGTGGCAGAGAGTGTAACTGCGATAGGTAGGACGGTGCTCACAGACACATTGAGGGTAGCCAGCGAGAGATCTTTATACATAATATATGGAGACACGGACAGCATCTTCGTGTGGGACCCGAAGAAGGAGGACCTGGAGTTCCTAGTAAAATATGTCGCAGACATGTACGGCTTGGAGCTAGAGCTCGACAAGAAGTTCAAGGTAGTTCTGTTCGGAGGGCTAAAGAAGAACTACATAGGCGTGACGGAGAAGGGCGAGGTAGTCATAAAGGGCATGGTGGGCAAGAAGAGCAGCACCCCAGAGTTCATAAAGAACGAGTTCAAGAAGGTGGTACAGGTGCTGGGGGAGCTGGAGGACCCGGAAAGTGCCTACAGGGTGCTAGAGAAGATCAGGGAGAGGTTGCTCGAAATGTACAAGAAGGTAAAGAACAGGGGTTACACTCTCGACGAGCTAGCCATTAGGGTCATGCTCTCAAAAGATCCTGAGAAGTACAAGAAGACCACTCCCCAGCACGTGAAAGCTGCACGTATGTTACAGGCAGAAGGGATAAATGTCACTAGGGGTAACATAATCTCCTACGTAAAGACGAAGGACTCCGTAGGGGTCAAGCCTGTAAGCCTTGCAAAGCTTTCTGAGGTTGACGTTAGTAAGTATGTGGAGCACATGAGGACAACCTTCGAGCAGATGTTGGAATCCTTCGGACTGGAGTGGGAGGAGATCACGGGCCAGAGGAGCTTGGACAAGATATTAGGCTCACATGAGTAAGGTATGCGGGATGAGGAGCGACTCCGGGTCGAGGCACTGCCAGTGAGAGACCGTGTGAGGCCTGACCCATGTAGCCTATAAGCCCCAGCGCTCCCCTGAGGACGGGATCTGCTATTGTTTATGTCTTCAGCGAGGGGGAGTACGAAGTAGTGAGGCTGATGAGGGAGAGGGGGTTCTCCTCGGGCTCCCTCTCCAAAGCATCCGCAGTCCTTGGGCTCGAGAGGTCAAAGTTAGCCAGCATACTGATGTTGCTGAAAGAGAAGGGGATAGTAGAGGTCAGGGAGAGCTCGATCTGGAGGCCTAGGCTCACCTCGAGAGGAGAGGACGCGCTCCGGAGGGGACTGCCAGAGGAGAGGCTCATTAGGAGCATAGACGAGGGAGGGACACCGCTTAAAGAGCTATCTGAAATGCTGGGGGAGGAAGCAGGCATAGCAGTAGGGCAGGCAAGGAGGAAGGGTCTAGTATCTATAGCAGGAGGCGTCGTGAGGCTCTCCCTTCCAAGAGAGGAGGCCTTGGAGAGGGTAGCTCACTTGAGGAGGGCCCTAGAGGAGTGCAGGGAGGGAAGGCTACCGCAGAGGGAGCTGCTAGAGGAGCTGAGGAGTAGAGGACTCGTCGAAGAGGTAGAAGAGAAGGAGCTGTTAGTCACCGTTACGAGGGACCTCGAGGAAGTCCTCAAGGATGCAAGGGTAGAGATGTCCCGGCTCACGTCCTCCATGCTGAAGAGCGGGGCCTGGCGGTCCTTCAAGTTCAGGTCATATGACGTGAGGGCAGAACCGCCAGAGGTGCTCCCTGCAAGGGCGCACTTCTTGGCAGAGTTCATCGAGCGCCTTCGCGACCTCTTCAAGGAGATGGGGTTCAAGGAGGTAAGGGGTAACGTTGTGGAGCTAGAGCTGTTCAACTTCGACCTCCTCTTCCAGGCTCAAGATCATCCTGCTAGAGAGATCCACGACTCCCTCTGGCTGAAGGGGGAGGCTGCCGACCTATCGGAATACGGGGAGCTGATCGGGAGGGTCGCCCAGGTACATGAGAGGAGCTGGAGGTACAAGTGGGACCCGCAGGTAGCAGCTAGACTAGTGCTCCGGAGCCAGACCACTGCAGTCTCCGCCCGCACCCTCATCGCTAGGCCCAGACCTCCGATGAGGTTCTTCACCATAGGGAGAGTGTACAGGAGGGATGCAGTGGACGCAACTCACCTCCCCGAGTTCCACCAGCTTGATGGCATAGAGGGGTATCCTGGTTACACTTTCAGGGAGCTCCTCGGCACGCTAAAGGACGTTTCCGAAAGGCTCGGCCTGGAGGTGAAGTTCAAGCCGGCCTACTTCCCCTTCACAGAGCCCAGCGTAGAGGGTTATGTGAGGCTCCCCAACGGGAAGTGGCTGGAGCTATACGGTGCAGGACTGTTCAGGCCAGAGGTGCTGGAGATGGCAGGGCTGGACTATCCGGTAGGAGCTTGGGGCTTCGGGATCGAGAGGCTTGCTGCAGCCAGCTTCGGCATTCCGGACATAAGGATCTTGTACACTAGCGATGTGGACTTCATTAGGAAGTTCAGGGCGAGGTGGTGAGGAGTGCCAGTCCTGAGGTTCAAGCAGTGGAGGCTGAGCGACCTCACCGGCCTTAGCCCTGAGGAGCTCAAGGAGGCCCTCTTCAGGCTCAAGAGCGAGTCGGAGGAGGCGGAAGGGTACTTTGTGGTAGAGGTCAACGCCGATAGGCCCGACATGTTCATTGGAGAAGGGCTGGCAAGGGCAGTGAGGGGCATCATGGGAGAGGAGGGCTGGAGGGAGCCTTTGTCAGAGAGGAGCGGCGTGAAGGTGGAGGCGGAGCAGGTGCCCACTAGGCCTTACATAGTAGCAGCAGTGGTCTACGGCGTGAACGTGGACAGCGAGGACTTCCTGGAGGAGCTGATCCAGTTCCAGGAGAAACTGAACGAGGGGTTGGGCAGGAGGAGGAAGAAGGCGGCCATAGGCTTCCACGACCTTTCCAAGCTCCCCTCCAGGGAGATAGTGTACAAGATGGACAGGATAGATAGGGAGTTCCAGCCCCTCGGCGGGGGGAGGAAGAGCATCAAGGAGGTGCTAGAGGAGACTGAAAAGGGATTTCAGTATGGCGCAATAGCCAGGTATGGGGAACTACATCCGGTCCTAGAGGCAGGTCACGAGATCATAGCAGTTCCTCCGGTCCTTAACTCGGAGCTGACAAGGGTGGAGGTGGGGACGAGGGACCTTTTCATAGACGTGACGGCTACTAACCTAGAGACGGCCTCTGTAATCTTAGATGTGCTGACATCTAACCTGGCAGAGAGGGGAGGGAGGATCGGAAAGGTTCTGGTAGCAGGAGCAGAGTACCCGCTCTTGGAGCAGAAGGAGATCAGGGTTAGCGAGAGGGAAGTTGTGGGATCGCTCGGGGCCAAGATGTCGCTGGAGGAGGCAGCGGCAGTGCTGAGGAGGATGAGGTACAACGTTGACGTGGCAGGGGAGCAGTTGGTCGTGAAGGTACCGCCATTCCGCGTGGACGTGTTCAAGCCCATAGATTTGGCAGAGGACATAGCCATATACGTAGGTTATGAGAACTTAGGCCCCGAGAGGCCAAGGGAGCTCTACGCCCTTAGGGGTAGCTATGACAGGCTCTCCCTACTTGAGAGGAGGCTCCGCTCTCTCCTCGTGGGCATGGGCTTCACAGAGGTGATGCAGCTCTCCCTCACTAGTCCATCTCTGCTCGAGGCCATGGGACTTAGGGAGGCGGCTGTTGAGGTCCTGAACCCTGTACAGATAGAGTACAGCGTGCTCAGGCCTAACATTGCTAGCACTATGCTAAGAATGTTCTCAGAGGCTTCCCACGTCAGCAAGCCGGTGAAGGTCTTCGAGATAGGGCCTGTGGCGTTCAGGTCGAGGTCGGGCAAGGTAGTGGACGAGGAACACCTCGCTATGGCAATAATGGACGAAGAGGTAAGCTATGAGCAGATCCAGGCGCCCCTCTACAGCGCCCTCAGGGTCCTGGGAATAGAGTTCTCCGCAAGGCCCGGGGAGAGCTCCATAACCATGGTCGGCAGGACCGGGGAACTCCTCGTAAGGGGAGAGGTGATAGGCTTCCTAGGGGAGGTAAGGCCTGAGATCTTAATCTCCGTGGGCCTTGAATATCCAGTTGCAGTGGCAGAACTCAACCTTACCCTCCTCTCCAAACTGACTTGAATATTTGGGCTCGGGAGAAGCCCTTGCTGGGAGCAGGAGTGGAGCTCCAGGACAGGGCGCCCGAGATCTCCCTAGTAATAGAAAAAGTGGGGTTCAAGGACGTAAAGAGGAGAATAAGGCTCCACACGCCAGAGGGCGAGATAGCCCTAGACGTTGTCTTGGAGCTATACGTAGAGATCTCAGGAGACAGGAGGGGCGCTCACCTCTCTAGAAACATGGAGGCCTTGGGAGTGCTCTCAGGAGAGGGGAGAAGTCTGGAGGAATATCTAGAAGAGGTGGCCAGGAAGCTGCTGGAGAAACATTCGTATGCTAGAAAGGTCGTTACGAGGGCCAAGACCATCTACTACGTTCCTGTGGAATTCGAGGGCATCAGAGGCATTGAGCCCATCCATGTGGAGGCGGAGGTCCAAATGAAGAGAGAGGAAGGGAGAAACTGGAAGGTCTCAGTAGAGGTCACGGGGATGACCGTCTGTCCCAGCGCCCTCGAGTATGCAGAGACGACCTATGGAGAGAGGGTCAGTCACATGCAGAGGGTCAACCTTAGAGCCAGGGTCGTTACAGGAGGGGAGCAGGTGAGAATAGAGAAGCTTGCAAAGGCACTCTTCGCGAGCCTCTCTGCCCCCTCCATATCCCTCCTGAAGAGGGCAGAGGAGGCAAAGCTCGTGAGGGAGGCCTTCAGAAGGCCCAAGCTTCTCGAGGACGTGGTAAGGGAAGCAGCCAAGAACGTGGTAGAGGAGGTCAGGCTGAGGGGCGACGCGTGGCTCGAGGTGGAGGCTGAGAGCTACGAGAGCATTCATCCTCACAACCTCTATGCCTATTTGAGTGCTAGAGCGGAGGACGTCAAATCCATATTAACCTAGCAGCTCCCTTATTGGGGAACCATGGAGGCAGATTCGGCCGTCCTAGCGCTCATCTGGGGAAGGGAGCCTAAGGTGCTAGCAGTGAGGAAGTCCTGCGACATAGAGAGCTATTGGGCCTGTGACGTAGCCTTTCCGGGGGGCTCCATAGAGAGAGGAGAAACCCCCCTCCAGGCAGCCCTGAGGGAGGCGTGGGAAGAGGCGAACGTGCCGCCCTTTGCGGTGAGGGTTCTCGGGGACCTAGGCGTGGAGGCAGCGGGGAAGGGGAGGAGGAAGGTCATGATCGTAGTTGGTACTCCCACAGGCCCCATAGAGCCCAGGCCCAGGAGCAGGGAGATAGACTTCGTCGGCTGGATACCTCTCTCGATCGCGAAGGAGGAACCCGCAGAGGTGATGCATCCGAGGAGGGGGAAGGTTATGGGTATAGCGCTAGAGGGAGATCTAGTTCTGTGGGGCTTTACCCTCAGGGCTATGAAGAAACTGCTCGGGAGCCTGAAAGGTTTATAGTCCTCAGGAGCTTCTCCAGAGGGGGCAAGGGCCCGTAGCTCAGCCAGGCAGAGCGGCGGACCACGCCGGGGCGTGGGCTGTGGCTCCAGACCCGTAGGTCGGGGGTTCGAATCCCTCCGGGCCCACCACATAGCCCCACGGGCTCCTCATCAATAATAGCTCTCCGTATCATATCAGGGGGAGGACGCCTTGTTCCAGGTCAGCGAAGCAAGGGCAGAGTTCAGGGAAGAGATGGACATCAGAATGCCGATCGACGAGGCCTTTGACCTCTACGTTAACGACTCCTACGTTACAACGCTCGTCATGAGTCCCAGCCATGTAGAGGAAGCAGTGGTGGGCTTTCTGGTGGGCTCTCGCGCAGTGAGCTCCCTGGGGGACATTGTGGGCATCTCCAGAAGCGACAGGAGGGTAGACGTGAGGCTTAGGGGGGAGCTCAAGAGGCCCAGGCTCTTCGTGGACGACTGCGTGGGACTAGTGGAGGGAGGGGCGCCCGTGAGGTCTAAGCTGAAGATAAACAGGCAGGTCTTCTGGGAGGTGGTGGGAGACTTCGAGGAGAGGAACAGGTTCCACGGCTTGCAGGCAGCGGGTATATATGACACTAGCTCTAGGAGAGCCTTCGTATCTTTTGACGTAAGCCGTTTCTCCTCTGTTGCAAAGGCGATAGGAACGTCGCTTCTCTCTGGCGCCGATCTTAGCTCGTCTGTTGCTATAGCCTCTGGTAGGATCTCTGCTGACCTCGTCGCCATGGTCGCTAATTGCGGCATCCCCATCCTAGCAGGCTTCAAGAGCTTGCTATATGGAGGCTTTAGGAACGCTGCTCTCCTCGGCCTCACGCTCGTTCTGATAAGAGGAGGAGAGGTCAGGGTGTTAACGTATCCAGAGAGGGTGGAGCTATGAAGGAGAGAGTGATCTACCACAAGCTCCTCACCCCAGAAGAGGCACTCGGAGCTCTCGAGAAATCGCTTAGCATTCAAACTCTCGGCGTTGAGAAGGTCAGCTTGGATAGGGCCTTCGGCAGGGTCCTTGCGGAGGACGTCTATGCCTCGATAGACGTGCCCCACTTCGATAGGTCCACGGTAGACGGGTACGCCCTGAGGGCAGAGGATACCTTCGGCGCAAGCGAGCTCTCCCCAGTGGAGCTGAGGGTAGTGGGTTCCGTTTCTCCTGGCAGGAGGGCAGAGATCAGGGTGGGGAGGGGAGAGGCAGTAGAGATCTCTACAGGCGCCTTCCTTCCTGCGGGAGCGAACGCAGTGGCCATGGTGGAGTTTACCAAGAGGATAGGAGAGAAGGTGATGCTGTACAGGCCGACGGTGCCGGGCGAGAACGTGCTCAGCGCCGGAGGGGACATTGCGGCAGGAGAGCTGGTCCTGAGGAGGTGTACGAAGCTAGGAGAGAGGGAGGTGGGCGTGCTCGCAGCCCTCGGAGTCAGGGAGGTGCAGGTCTTCAGGAAGCCAAGGGTAGCCGTGATCTCTACTGGCGACGAGCTGGTGCCGCCGGGCGAACCCCTCAGCATAGGGAAGATATACGACATAAACAGCTACTCAATATATTCCTCTCTCCTCAAGCTAGGGGCGGAGCCTCACCTGCTAGGGATAGTGAAGGACGACATGGATGAGATGAGGAGAAAGGTGAGAGAGGCGGAGGCTCAGTATGACATGGTGATAGTTTCCGGCGGCACCTCTGCTGGGCCTACTGACATGATATACAAGGTATTTGCTGAGATGGGGCCTCCGGGCGTGATAGTCCACGGGCTGAAGGTAAAGCCGGGCAAGCCGACCGTCCTGGCTGTTTCGAGGAGCGGCAAGGCGCTCGTAGGCCTCCCAGGCTACCCCAGCTCTGCCCTCATGATATTCAGCCTCATCGTGAAGCCCATAGTCCTCAAGATGCTCTGCCAGGAGGAGAGGGAGCAGAGGCTAAAGGCCAGGCTTGCGGTGAGGGCAGAGGGGGCGAGGGGGAGGAGGGGGCTCTACCCGGTCAGCCTCATAGACACTGGGAAAGGCGTGGTAGCATATCCGCTCTCTGCAGAGTCAGGCGCCATAAAGGTGCTAGCCCAAGCTGACGGTTTCCTTCAGGTGCCAGAGACGACGGAGTACTTGCCAGAAGGGGAGGAGGTGGAGGTAACGCTCTTCTCCCATGAGTACTCCCCTGCAGAACTCTACATAGTAGGGAGCCACGACGTAGCTCTAGACAGGCTCGTCTCGCTGTCAGGCATTCGTGCAAAGACGATTAACGTGGGTTCCCTCGAGGGGATGAGGTCTGCAGTAAGAGGTGAGGCAGACGTCGCTGGGTTACATATAGTAGATGAGGAGAGCGGCGAATACAATGTGCCCATTCTGGAGAAGTACGGGGCAAAGGGCGTGGTGCTCGTGAGGGGCTACCTGCGCGAGCAGGGGCTACTGGTGCCTAGAGGGAACCCGATGGAAATCAAAGGCATAGAGGACCTCCTCAGGCTGAGGATTGTGAACAGGAACAAGGGCTCTGGCACTAGGTTCCTGCTCGACTCCAAGCTGAAAGAGCTGGCAAGGAAGAGGGGGGCGAGTCTAGAGGAGCTGACCTCCTCCATAGAAGGCTATAGCTATGAGGTCCGGACTCACACTGCAGTGGCTGCAGCCGTGTCCCAAGGTAAGGCTGACGTAGGGGTCGCTATACGGGCAGCTGCTGAGATCTACGGGCTAGATTTCGTAAGTCTTGGGTGGGAGAGGTATGATTTCCTTGTGCCGAGGGAGAAGTTAGAGAAAGGGGCGGTGAAGAGGTTCCTCTCCCACCTGCGGAGCGAGCGCTTCAGGGAGGAGCTAGGGAGGCTAGGCGGTTACCGGGCAGATCCTCTCATGGGCGAGATCGTGAGGGAGTTCTAGCCGCCTGCCGCAGGCGGGAAGACGTCTATAACATCCCCCTCCTTTACCTCTGCTTCCAAACCTCCTGAGAGCCGGGCGTTTCGACCGTTTATCAGTATTATCAAGGTGTCAAAGGGGTACTTGCTTATGGATTCCCAAAGGAGGGGGACTTTCCTGAGGGTCTCCCCCAGGTTCCTCCCTCTCTCCACCTCCTTTTGGCTCCAACCCAGTACCTCCCTGAGATCTCCGTAGACCCTCACGATCACGCTCACTCTTTACCCCTCCACGTATTCGTACTTATCTTGGGGTAAAGGGCTTTCTATGGGTAGTCCTCCCTTGGACAACTTCTCCAGTAGTCCCCTCGAGGACCTGGTGAGGTCCAGCTGGAGGACCTCCCCCAGCGGGAAGAACCTCGCCTCTGCCACCTCTTCCGAGGGCCTCAGCTCTCCCTTCGGCTCTTTCATGAGCACATCTACGAGAACGTAATGGTACTTGATCCTCCCCTCTAGGTCCCTCACGATCAGCGTGTCCACATTGATGACCCCTACGGCTTTAGCCCTTAGGCCCGTTTCCTCCTCTAGCTCCCTGACCGCAGTTTCTAGCAGGTCCTCCCCCAGCTCTACATGTCCCCCTGGTACGCTCCATTTCCCCCTTCCAGGCGGATACTTCCTCTTAACCAACAACACCTCCCCTCTCCTGACTAAAACGCAGCCCACTCCTACCTGGGGGCTCCTCGGATACTCTCTAGCCATAGCATGCCCCTCATACTCAGTGTAGCGTATATAACTTCCTAGACTGAACCCACGAGGAGAGGCCGTTGAGGGCGGCCGTTCTCGGCATAGGGTGGCACGGTTTTAGGCCTTCCGTCCCGGAGCTCTCGTTCGCAGAGATGATGTACGAGGCTGCCGTTAGGGCCTACGAGGACGCAGGAGTCGAGGCGCGGGAGGACATAGACGTCTTCGTCTCCTGCCAGGAGGACTTCTGGGAGGGCATTGCCATAAGCGACGAGTTCGCTCCCGATCCGATCGGAGGCGTCATGAGGCCGACCATGACTGTTGCCGGCGACGGTCTCCAGTGCGTAGGTCAAGCTTTCATGATGATAAGGAGTGGTCTAGCAGAGGTGGTCGCGGTAGAGACCCATGCAAAGCCCAGTGACGTCAAGACCCTTCAAGGGGTTTACGAGCTAGCTCTCGACCCCCAGCTCCGGACTCTTGGGCCCGGCAACCCCCTCTTCCCTGCAGGACTCGACGCGGTGGCATACATGAAGAGGAGCGGCGCGGAGAGGGAGCACTTGGCTCTTGTAGCAGTAAAGAACAGGAACAGGGGCCTCAGGAACGCGAGAGCCCCTCACGCTGCTAGGATAACCATAGAGGACGTGATGGCTTCAGAGCCGGTAGTATACCCGCTCACCGCCTACGAGATAGCCGGCTACACTGACGTTGCTGTGAACGTTGTTATCGCATCTGAGAGGAAGGCGCGGGAGCTAAAGGGGGAGCCCGTCTGGCTGGAGGGGATCTGGTGGTCAACTGAGGTAGGGAGCGGCACTATGGAGTGGCACGAGTGGGGAAGGATGCCGTCCATGAAGGCAGCGGCTAGGGAGGCGTATAGGCAGGCAGGCATTAGCGATCCGCGGAGGCAAACGGACTTCGCAGAGGTGGAGGACAGGTTCAGTTTCATGGAGCTCCTCTCGCTAGAGGAGCTAGGCTTGGCCCCCGAAGGTGCTCATAGGCTGCTCGAAGCAGGACACTTCGATGCGAAAGGGGGCTACCCAGTGAACCCCAGCGGGGGCTCTCTCTCCCTCGGCACCTCTTTCGAGGCCACAGGACTGGTGAGGCTTCTGGAAGCGGTGTTACAGCTCAGGGGGAAGGCAGGGGGGACGCAGGTAGAGGGGGAGAGAGCCATAGTGGCGAGCTGGAGGGGGGTTCCCACCTACACTTCTATAGTCGCTGTCCTCTCTAGGTGAGGGCTGTGAGGGCTAACGTCCACGTAAAGGACAGGGTGGCAATTGTCGGAGCAGGCCTTACCCTCTTCGCCAGGAGGCTCCTGGAGACTCCGCAGGAGCTCGCCTGGGAGGCTGCTAGTAGGGCCCTCGACTCTGCGGGCCTCACGCTGAGGGACATAGATTGTGTAGTGATCGGCTCTGCCGTTGACGCATTCGATGGCGTGCACATGAAAGGGGAGTACCTAGCTGACGGAGCAGGAGGCTTCTCCAAGCCTGTGATCCGAGTCGCGGTGGGAGGAGGCACTGGAGTGATGGTTCCCATAACTGCATGGTGGCATGCAGCCAGCGGTTTATGCAAGACAGTGCTCGCCGTGGGGGAGGAGAAGATGAGCCACGCTTACCCCCATCCCCAAGGGGTCTTCGCCTACATATGGCATCCCATTCTGGAAAGGCCTCTGGGGCCTAACCTCATTTGGATATTCGCGTTGGAGATGGCCAAGTACATGCACGAGTGTAGAGTGAGTAAGGAAGACATAGCGCTGGTCTCCGTGAAGAACAAGAGGAACGCCCTAGACAACCCCCATGCACAGGCTCCGGCAAACATAACTGTGGAGGATGTGCTAAAGAGCGAGACGCTAGTGTGGCCGGTCCAGCTGCTCGACATAAGTCCAGTCAGCGACGGAGCTGCGGCCCTCGTGCTGGCAAGGGAAAGCGTGGCTAGGAAGATCACGGACACTCCAGTGTGGGTAGAGGGCGTAGGCTTCGCCTTGGACAGCTCTTTCTGGTACAACAGGGACCTCTCTTACCCGAGGTATGTGGAGCAGGCAGCAAGGATGGCCTACAAGATGGCCGGCATAGAGAGGCCGTGGAAGGAGATAGACGTGGCAGAGCCCCATGACCCCTTCGATTACAAGGAGCTTCACAACCTAGAGGGGCTTATGCTAGCTAGGAGATGTGAGGCCCCGAAGCTGTTGAGGGAGGGATATTTCGAGAGGAGCGGAGAGCTACCAGTGTCCCCCAGCGGAGGGTTGCTGGGCATGGGTAACCCTATAGCGGCCTCCGGGGTCATGAAGACGGCAGAGCTCTTCTGGCAGCTGAGATACGAGGCTGGCGCAAGGCAGGTGAAGAAGTCTCTACACAAGGCGGTAGCTAACTCCTGGGGAGACCTCATGCAGGCAGGTACTGTCATAGTGCTGTCGAGGTGATAGAAATGGGGATCCCAGGCAGATACGTAAAGGAGGAAGAGCTCAAGAGGATGGCAGGGGTAATCGAGTACAAGCCCACAGCAAAGTATGCTTACAGCGCAGGGCAGGCTCTCTCCGTCTTCCTCAAGGGACTCAGAGAGGGGAAAATCGTGGGGAGAACTTGTAACTCCTGTAGGAGGATCATGGTGCCGCCCCGCGAGTTCTGTGAGTACTGTCACTCCCCAGCCGGAGAGTGGGTGGAGCTGCCAGGAACGGGACGGGTGGAAACGGCCTCTGTCAGCTACATCTCAGCTAGGAGAGCTAAGCTAAGGGAGCCTGAAGTGGTCGCCATAATCAGGCTGGACGCCCCCGGCTATAGAGGGGACGAGCCGGACTTCCCGGGCATCTTCCACAGGCTATGCGGAGTAACTGAGGAGGAGGTAAAGGGGGGAAAGGTCTTCGGCGCGAGGGTTAGGCCTCGCTGGAGGCCAGAGGGGGAGAGGAGGGGTAGCATAACAGACATAGAGTGCTTTGAGAGGTGGTGAAGGTGAACAAGAGGGGCAGCCACGGGGAAGTAGCACATGTGGAAGGGGAGATGGAGGTAGAGAAGTACGTTTACCCACCTGGCACCCTTGGCGAAAGAGTTGCAGAAGCATTGCTAGAAGGCAAATTGTTGGGGATTAAGTGCGGAAACGACTTGCTTGTTCCAGCGCGCCCGTACTGTCCTGATTACGGCAGAGGAGAGCTCGTAGAAGTTCAGGGACCTTGGACGGTAGAGTCCTACACCATTATCTATAAAGACATGAGGGGGGAGAGGCTGAAGGAGCCGCAGGTAATAGCGCTCCTCAAGCCTGAAGGGGCTCAGGGGGGTCTAATTCACTATCTGAAAGCTGAGAAAGTTTTTGTGGGGCTCAAGGCGAGGCCTGTCTTCAAGCCAAGGGAGGAGAGGAGGGGAGTGCTGAGCGACATTCTATATTTTATCCCAGTGGAGTAGTTGGGAAAAAATATTAGTCTAGATCTGTATAATCAGTCAGGTGTAGAACATGAGTTATGCAGCCGTGAAGATTGTGGACGTTATGAAGAAGCCCCCCATTACCGTTCAGCCCACCTCTTCTGTGCTGGACGCCGTTAAGATCATGCACAAGGAGGGCATAAGCAGCGTGATCGTGACGAGTCCAGAGGGCAAAGTGATCGGCATCTTCACCGAGAGGGACGTGGTGAGGATAATAGCGGAGGGGAAGTCCCTCCACACCATGATCGGGGAGGTCATGACGAAGGAGCCCTTAACGATACATGAGGGAGAGCCCCTCTCCAAAGCTGTCATACTCATGACGGAGAAAAAGATCAGGCATATACCGGTAGTGGACGAGGAGGGCAAGGTAAAGGGCATGCTCTCTGTGAGGGACATAGCTGCTGCGTACAAGAAGTACCTAGAGCACCTAGAGGAGATAGGGGGAGAGTAAACCTCCTCTATTTTTTGTAATAGTGTTTTGGCTTCCCTAGCGCCAGCTCCGCTGCCTCTTGTAGCGCCTCTGAAACGGTGGGATGGGGGTGGATGGTGAGAGCAAGGTCCTCGAGCGTAGCCCCCATCTCTATCGCTAGCGATGCCTCTCCTGCCAGCTCCGAGGCGTGGGGGCCTGCCATGTGAATGCCCAAGATAGCCTTGCTAGAGTTTTCGTAAACTAGCTTCACGAAGCCGTCTATGGAATCCTCTATTAGTGCCCTCGCCACTCCCCCTATGGGCAGCTTCGTGACCCCTACGTCGTAACCAGCCTTCTTTGCCTCTGCCTCCGTCAAGCCTACGCTGAGGATCTCAGGGTCTGAGAATATGACAGAGGGGACAACCTTCGGCTCATAGAACGATTTCAGGCCTGCTGCGTTCTCCGCTGCCACAATGCCCTGCACATATGCTTTGTGGGCTAGGAGCGGGGGCCCAGCTATGTCTCCTGCAGCGAACACCTCTGGATTGCTAGTCCTCATAGTCTCGTCCACTACCACATACCCTTTCCCGTCGGTCCTCACCCCAACCTTTTCCAATCCAAGGCCCACAGAGCTAGGCTTCCTCCCCACCGCCACAAGGGCTATGTCTGCTTCAATGCTCACGCCACTAGTGAGGCCTGCCCTCAGGTAGCCCTCCCTCCTCTCTACCTCCTTTACGTAAGTTGAAGTGTAGATCTTCACGCCGAGCCTGGAGAGCCTCCTCGAGATAAGCTTGGAAAAGTCCTCGTCCATGGTGGGGAGAACCCTCTCGAGAGCCTCCACAACGTGGACCTCCGCGCCCAGCTTTGCAAAAAGGCCTGCGAACTCCACGCCTATGTAGCCAGCCCCTACTATGAGCACCCTAGAGGGCTTCCTCCTCAGGTTAAATATGGTCCTGTTGTCGTGAACAACTGTCCCATCTGCCTCCAGTCCCTGCAGAGATGCAGGTTCTGTGCCTGTAGCGATGACCAACTTGCCTGCTCTGAGGGAGGGGCCTGAGTTGAGCTCCACCGCTCCGTCGCTCAACCTAGCTCTTGACTCGAATATGTCAACGTCGTATCTCTTCAAGAGGGACTCGAGGCTCTCAGAAATCCTAGTCTTGATAGAGTCTACCCAGCTCATGTACTCTCCAAAGTCTAGTTCCAGCTTTCCTCTCACAAAAGCCATCTTAGACAGATCGTAAAGCGCGTTAACGGGTTTCAGCATGGACTTGCTGGGAATACAGCCGTAGTTCGTGCACTCTCCCCCTAGCCTCCTCTCCTCCACTAGTGCCACTCTCAGTCCCAGCTGTGAAGCGCGGATAGCCGCGGGGTAGCCTCCGGGCCCTCCTCCTATCACGACCAAATCGTACTTCTCCACCTGGATCACCTACTTGAATTCCTCCTCCGGTGCCATTATCAGCACAGGGTTCTCTAGCAACCGCTTGAGGTGGAGCAAGAATCTGGTAGCATATGCTCCCTCTATAAACCTGTGGTCGAAGCTAAGGGTGACTATACCCACCTTCCTTAGCTCTACCTTACCGTCAACGGCCCTAGGCAGCTCTTGTATCCTATGTACTCCCAGAATAGCTGCCTCTGGATAGTTTATGACGGCCATGCCGAAGACCGTGCCTATCGAGCCTATGTTGGTTATGCTGAACGTCCCGTTACTCACATCCTCTAGGGAGAGCTTCCCCTCCCTTGCCTTCTGGGAGAGCTCCTGTATCTCCCTAGCTATCTGGAACAACCCCTTCTTGTCCGCGTCCTTTATGTTCGGCACCACCAGGCCTTCCTCTGTGTCCACCGCTATACCTATGTTGTAGAACCTCTTGATGACTATCTCTCCCTTCCCCTCATCAAGGCTAGCGTTCATGAGGGGGTAGCTCTTCAGTGCCTTCGTCAAAGCCTTAACAATGAAGGCAAGGAGCGTAAGCCTCGCCCCCTTCTTCTCAGCCTCCTCCTTCAGGCTTTCGCGAAGTTTCACCAGCTCTGTGAAGTCCACCTCCTCCGCGATATATGCATGAGGTATCTTTGCCTTTGCCTCCACCATCTTCGAGGCCATAAGCCTCTTTATCCCCCTGAGGGCTATCCTCTCCTCCCTCTGCAAGCTTTGCTGGGGCACTGTTACCGGTTTCTCCGCCTTTACGACGGCTCTTCTCATCTCCTCTGCTGCCCTCATGACGTCGCTCTCGGTGATTACTCCTCCTGGCCCAGTACCCCTTACAGATGCAAGATCTACTCCCAGCTCCCTAGCCAGCTTTCTGACCCGCGGCGGAGCCCTGATCACAGCTGCCTGCGCTCCCTCCTCGCCCGTTCCCACGGCAGGCTTTGCCTCCCCTTCTTTCGAGATCTCCGCTATGACTTCGCCTACCTTCACCACGTCGCCTGGCTTTGCAAGGAGCTTAGTAACCACTCCCTCGAAGGGGGACGGTATCTCCACAGTTGCCTTGGCTGTGAGGACCTTCACGAGGGGTTGGAACTGCTTGACTCTATCTCCCTCTTTGACGAGCCACTCTACTATCTCTCCTTCTGTCAGCCCCTCCCCTATGTCAGGTAACCGGACCTCCATCTCGATCACCTAGTAGTTCATCACCTTGGAAAGGGCCATAATTATGCGCGCCTCATTAGGCAAGTACAACTTCTCGTGAGCCAGAGGATACGGCACATCGAAGCCCGTCACCCTCGCGATGGGAGCCTTTAGGAGCTCTATGGCGTTCTCTGCTACATACGCTGCTATCTCCGCCCCGAGACCAAGGGTTTTGGGGGCCTCGTGCACCACTACCAGTCTCCCAGTCTTTTCTAAGCTCTTCAATATGGCCTCCTTGTCGAACGGGAAGAGGGTCCTCAGGTCTATGACCTCTACCTCCCAACCATACTTTGCCCTAGCTATCTTGCTTGCCTCCAGAGATTTGTGTACCATTGCCCCCCAAGTTACGAGAGTGACGTCAGAGCCCTCCTGGACCACCCTGGCCTCCCCTATGGGCACAGTGTAATCATGCTCAGGGACCTCCTCCCTTATCGACCTGTAGAGGATCTTGGGCTCAAGGAAGATCACAGGATCTTCTCCTCTTATGGCGGCCTTTAGGAGCCCTTTTGCATCGTAAGGCCTTGAGGGCATGACGACCTTCAGCCCTGCTGTGTGAACGAAGTATGACTCGTTGCTCTGGCTGTGGAACATGCCTCCCTTCACTCCTCCGCAACAAGGACCTCTGACCACAACTGGAGCAGAGTACATCCCGCCAGTCCTCCGCCTCACCTTCGACAGGTTCGTCACGATCTGGTCAAAGGCTTCGTAAACGAAGTCTATGAACTGTATCTCCGCCACTGGCCTGAGACCGTAGAGGGCCATCCCTATCGCGACGCCCACTATACCTCCTTCCGTCAGAGGCGTGTCCATAACCCTCTCGTGCCCGAACTCGTCGATGAGTCCTTCCGTTACCAGAAAGACGCCGCCCCTCCTCCCCACGTCCTCCCCGAGCACCACCACTCTCCTGTCCCTCCTCATCTCCTCCCTCAGGGCGCTGTTCAGGGCCTGCACCATGTTCATGACGACCATCTCACTCCACCTTCACACCCAACTCCTTCATGATCCTCAAGGACTCCTCGAGTTCCTCCATTTGCTCTTTCAGGTTCCAGGTAGGCTCTGAGTACACGTTTTCAAAGATCACGCTTACTGGCAGGGAGGGCTTTTCGTAACACTTCTTCACAATGCTCTCTATTTTCTCCCCCCACTCTTTCCAGATATCCCTTTCCTCCCTCTCCGTCATCACGCCCCTCCCTTTCAAGTACTTGCCGAACCTAACTATCGGGTCGAGCCTCTCCATCAGCTTTACCTCCTCCTTTGACCTGTACCTATCTGGGTCATCTGCCGTGGTGTGGGGCCCTAGCCTGTAAGTCAGAGCCTCTATCAGCGTAGGCCCCTCTCCAGCCCTCGCCCTCTCCGCTGCCTCGAGGGCTGTAATGTACATTGCTACGATGTCATTTCCGTCAACTCTGATGCCCGGCACGCCGTAACCTACTCCCCTGATCGCCAGGGTCTTTGCCGCAGTCTGTCGCCTGGAGGGGAGAGATATGGCCCAACCGTTGTTCTGGATCACTAGCACCACGGGGGCCTTGAACACTCCTGCAAAGTTCATGCCAGAGTGGAAGTCTCCTCTCGACGTAGCACCATCGCCGAATATAGTCATAGCGACCACCTTGTGACCAAGGATCTTTGCTGCTATGGCAGCGCCCACAGCTAGGGGTATTTGAGCCCCCACCGGCACCGGCGCTGGCACTATGTTATACTTCTCGTTCCCGTAAACAGCGAACTCGCTCCCCCTGAGCGGGTCATCGGCGTTTGCCATGGCTCTGTCTATTATTTCCTCTTCGCTCATCCCTCTAGCTATGTAGGCAGAGAGCTCCCTGTAGCTAGGGAAGAGCCAGTCCTCTTCCCTCAAGGCCATCACAGCGCCAGCAATGGCCTCCTGGCCGGCGTTCGGAGCATGAATGGCGACCCTTCCTACCCTCTGCATCTTGAGCAACCACTCGTCCAGTATCCTGGCTCTCACCATAGTTACGTACATCTTCAACAACAGCTCTGAGCTCAGCTGGACCTTCGTCTCCTCTACGGGATTGCCCTCCTCGTCTATGAACCTGCGGAGGCTGACTGCTGCATCTATGAACGGTAAGACCTCCTCTACTTTGTGGGCTTCGAAGTGATGGGCCAAAGAAGCCACCGGATCAAGAACGAGAGATAAGTTAATAGAGTGAGGTAAATATGAACCTCAGCCAAAAGTAGCAAATAATGTGAATTCTTCGTCTCCACCTAACGAAATCATGGAGACAGAACCCCTGGCGGAGATGTAGACGACCACGTCCCTCTTCAACTTCCCGTTCTCCTCTCCGCTTACCTTTAGGAGCAGCTGGGCCAGCTCCGGAAGGTGATCCTTCAGCTTTATGCCGAGGCTGGAGGCCTCCCTGAGGACCTTCTTCGCCGCCAGAGTCGGGCTCTCGCCCTTCTTCAGCTCCACCTTTGTCTTGCAGGACAGCTCTAGGTATGTGAGGAGCGTGTAGACAGCCCTTTGGACGTTCCTCCTCGCCCTCCTTTCTACCACAGCGACGTTTTCCCGCGTGGTCTTGAGGCTGGAGGCTACCGCTGCCTGGGTGTGTCCCTGAAGTCTAAGCCTCAACACCTCTAGCTGCCTCTTGGTTAGGAAGACCCTCCTGGAGCTCATCGTCCTCCCCCTCACGCCAAGAGTTTTACGTAATGGTATATAATGGGCTGGAAACTATACGATCGCTCATGGGGAGTACTGCTGGAGAGATCGGACTGCCAGGGAGCCCTGAAGGTAGTAGACATTGGGGTGAGCTATGGTAACAGAAGAGTGATCAAGGGGGTATCCTTCTCGGTGAAGGGGGGAGAGACGTATGTGCTGGTTGGGAGGAACGGGTCTGGGAAGTCTACCCTCCTCCGCGCCGTTGCAGGACTCCTAGAGGCGGAGGGTAAGGTGCTTTACTCCTGTGAGGACTACTCGAGTTTGCCCGCTTGGAGGAGGAGGTTTGCTCTGTTCACCTCCCCCTTCCCCCTAGTGAGGGCTAGGAGCGTGAGGGAGAACATGCTGATCTCTGCTAGGCTGGCAGGCCTCTCGGAGAAAGATGCGCAGGGAGAGGTAAGGAGAGTTGCCCTGGATTTCGGCATAGAGCACCTTTTGAACAGGCGGCCAAGGGAGCTCAGCATGGGCGAGAGGCAAAAGGTGGGTCTCGCAACAGTCGTGCTCTCTAGGCCGAGGGCACTGTTGGTTGACGAACCTTTCAACCATTTGACCAGGGAGTGGACCCTGGAGGTGGCGAAGGAGCTGAGAAGGGCAGTAAGAGAGCTCGGGCTCCCTGCCGTCGTGGCCACTCCAAGACTTGACGACGCTATAGTGCTAGGCATGGAGCTCAGGGCAGGGGTGATCTATGAGGGAGAGCTAATAGTAGAGTCCACTGTTGAAGAACTCGTTCATAAACCGCCTCACGTCGCCGTAATAGAGACTCTAGACGTATATTCGAGGAACCTCCTCCCCCTCAACGACGGCCTCGCTCGCTCCCTCGGCGTGAGATGTGAGGAGGACTCGACCAGAGCCTGGATACCCCCTTGGATGTTCGATCGCGACGGTACAGGAGGAGTAGAGGTAGAGCTGGAATCCTACGCCTCAGGCCCCCTTGGGATCACGGCAGTGCTGAGAGTGGCAGAGAGGAAACTAGAGGCTCTCATGAGAGATATAGGGGGGAAGAGGCTAAGGGTGACTGTGAGGGGAGCTATATGCTATGACAGAGAGGGGAGAAGGAAGTGAGGGTCATCTGGGCAGCAGGGATTGCTGTAGCGATCTTAATAGCGTTGAGTTTCTTGGTCGTGAGGGATAGAGAGTGCGAGGAACTCATTATATATGCCGACATAGCCTTTAGGCCTATACTCGAGCTAGCTGCCGAGAGTAATCATGGGAGCTGCGTGAACCAAGTGATAAACAGCGGACCGACCGGCGCGGTGCTTAGCTCCATAAGGCTACAGAGGAAGGGCGATGTCTACGCCTCTGTCTCTGCGTTATCCATGAGGCAAGCCATACTGGAAGGACATGTGAGGAGCGAGGACGTCAGGGTTATAGCGTATCTAAAGCTGGACATAGTAGTTCAGAAGGGCAACCCGTTAGGGATCAAGGGGTTGAGAGACCTAGTAGAGAGGAAGGGCTTGAGGCTCGCCTTGGCTGAACCTGAGAGCGTGGCTGCCGGGCAGCTTGCAAGGGAACTGCTCTCCTCCCTAAGGCTAGGGAACAAGACATATTGGGAGCTCATACTGGAGAGCCATGAAGTCGTGTTTAAGAGGTCAGCCCCCGACGTTTTCAACTCAGTAAAGCTGGGCCTAGTGGATGCAGGCCTGACATATGAGGTGTACTACAAATTGGACCCGCAAGGGGCAGATATGGTGAAGATAGAGGACGAGCTCAACTTACGGGTGAACCCTGTTACGGCGGCTGTCCTGAGATATAGCAACAATAGGGAAAGGGCAGAGGCCTTCATTTCCATCTTTGAAAGCCCTGGCGTGAGGTCGAGGCTCCGGGAGCTGGGGTACATATTGCCCGAAGAACTGAACTCTGCAGCGCCCTTTGCCTCTCCTATAAGCTACAAGCCATAGGTGAGCGCTTTGGACCTGTTCAGGATCGCGGGAATATCTGTTGCAATAACGATGCTGATCTACGTTTCCCTCCTCCTCTTCTCCCTGACCGTTAACGTGAGCTCAGAGGACATGCTCTCTTTGCTCTCTAGCCAGAGGTTCAGGAGCGCCCTCTTCGTGAGCGCTCTCACCGCCCTGTTTGCCTCTCTCCTGAGCATGTCTGTCTCCGTCCCTCTCGGTTACATGCTCTCTAGGGGACTCATCCCCGGCAAGCTTCTGGTTGACAGCGCCTCCCTCGTCCTCCTTGCCCTGCCCCCCATAAGCATAGGAATCCTCATACTCGCGACCCTCAGCCTCGAGCCTCTGAGGGAGGTGGAGAGGGGAATCGGGATACTGTATAATTTACCTGGCATCATCCTTGCCCAGTTCACTGTGGAGATACCGGTAGTCCTGAGGCTTACGAGGGAGGTCTTCGACTATGTAGAGAGAGAAACAGAGGACATCTTTATGACCATGGGGGCTACTAGGCTCCGTACCTTCATAGATGCGGTGTTGCCAGCAGCCCTTCCCGGCCTGATCGCGACCTTTATCGTAGCGTACTTCCGCGCCTTTGGAGAGTTCGGGGCTACCCTGATAGTTTCTGGCCAGATCCCTTACAGGACAGAGACGCTGCCCATATTGATGCTCAAAGAGTTCGAGGGAAGCCTGAGTAGGGGCCTTTCCATCGTTCTCGTTACGGTTATCATTACCCTTGCTGCAGTAACTATAGTCATGTACTTCAGGGAGAAATCCCTCAGGGTCTGATGTTCCTCACTATCTCTCGTGCCACATTGAAGGCGAAAAAGAGGAGCACCAGCGCCAGCGCTATAAGGAGAAGAGCATAGGCAAAGTCCCCTATCAGTTTCGATGCTCCTCCCCCTGCTGCCAGCAGCGTGAGCCATAGGTAATCAATGGAGACATGACTAACGTACATGACGCCTATGCCCCTAGCTCCCAGCTTTGATGCAGACTCTAGGAGCGGATATCCTATGGTAAGCCACCAAGCCAAGAAATGAGCGTTGAATCCTGTGAACAACGCGCCGACAAGAATGGCCTCTAGGTAGCTGTTGGCAGTAATGCCTGCACTGCTCACGTCCTCGCCCCTCAGTATCGCCACAGAATCCGATATCAGGAGGTAGGAGAAGTAGAGGAGGAGGAAGAAAATGAGGACGTTCAAGATACGCCGTGCTCTTTCTAGCAGCTCCTTGAAGTTTTGCATGAACCTATGTATAAGCAGGATGTAGGGCAGCTCTACCATCATGTGTCCGACTGCTACCATGAGACCTCCGAGCGCCCCCAGCGCCGCTCCGACTGCCACTGCTGAGGCAGAGAGAGGTCCCGGGCTCAGGGCGCCGCTGGGGGTTATTGCCAACACGAGCAGTAGCAACCTTCCGTAGCTCAACTCTAAACGCCCTCCCCTCCTCTCAAGAGATAGGGTTTTAGCTCTATACGAGGATATTTTGCCAGGATTTCGGAAAGGGGAGGGAACGCAATGGACATCTTTACCGTAATAATGTTGGCACTGATAGACTCCGTAGATCCATGCATATTCGCCCTGTATTTGGGCATCCTGGCCTCCCTTGCCACGACGGGGATAAGGGCTGTGCTAACGATTTCTGCCTCCTTCATCCTAGGGGTTTTCGTCGGCTATTTCTCCTTTGGTCTCCTGCTAAAGAACGTGCTGACCTTACTGTCTATAGACAGGCGCTTCCTTGCTCTTGTGCTAATGCTTTATGGTTTGCTCGTTATATACACCAGCCTACCGAGGGCTATCAGGCCGAGAGAGGCCCGCCTCGAGTGCAGGCAGGACGACTTGCCATGTAGGCTGGCGAGCGCTATGGGATTGTATGGAGCCTCTCCGCGCAACTCCCTCGTTGCGGGGATCCTCGGCTTCGTGACAGCAATAACTCTGCTACCGTGTACCTCTGGCATGTATGTAGTATACAACGTCTTGATGCAAGAGGTGGGTTTGATGCTCTGGATATTATATACGTTTATTTACAACTTTGTCTTCGTGCTCCCCCTTATTCTGATCTCTGCGATCTTCGTCCTCACAGCCTCCATCCCAACCGTGAGCCTCTTCATAATATCTAGAACAGAGCAGGTGAAGGTGCTAGGAGGCGTCATAGCGATACTGGTGTCGCTTTATATACTGTGGACCTACTATTACCCTTAGAGGGATTTGCAGGTGGCAGGTAGGAACGTAGGGATAGCTCTCGTTCTAATAGTCGCGCTCTTCCTAGCCCTCGGCTCCATCATAGCCATTAGGTATATGATGGGGAGCGATGGGGAGAAGCAGGGAGAGGTGAGCCTCTACTTTGGCAAGAGCTCTGGGCAGAAGTTGAACCTCCAGCCCAACAAGATGAAGGAGGTCGTGAAGATGATAAGGGAGAGGCATGGCATAAATGGCTCAAAAGTCATAGTGATGTTTGGTACTACCACGTGTCCCTACTGTAAGGCACAAGACGAGATGTTCACCCAGCAGTTCAAGGACTTGTACAAGCCCCTCTGGGTGAACGTGAACGAGACCGCGCGCGCTACTTTCATGGAGCTCGTAGATGCAGAGCTCCAGGCAGGCGCATCGCCTGAGGTATACGGAGTTCCCCACACTGTCGTTATATCTGGTGACCAGATAAAGGCAATAGTGATAGGGCTGGTCAGGGAGAAGAGCTTCTGGGAAGATCTTCTGAAAGATTGACCTCCACGCCCACAGGTAGAACTTGAGCCCCCTTTCCGACTCTCCAGCCAAGCTTAACTGGGAACACGGTCATGCCCTCGAGAAGGCTAAGCCCCCTCTCCTCCTCTCCTGCATAGATGAACGCCCAAGCCCTGAGTATTTCCCCATCGCTAAGCCCCCTCTCCTCCCCTTTCTCTGTCAGCTCTATGGTCGCGTCTATGTGAGCTCTCGATATGGGAACTATAGGGCCACAGATGTAGGAGAGGAGGAGGCCTCCGTAAACAGCGTTGTATGCTAACACCCTTTTCAGCCCCTCGAGCCTCTCTATCCCCTCATCCCCTGAGAAGGCTGCAACAGCGGCTTTCTCCACCTCCTCCAGTACTGGCAACCTGTCATCGTCGAGGGAGGCGGAGACTGAGAGGCACTCTCCCTTAGCCAAAACGATTGAAGGCCTGACCCTCATATCGATATCCCCTCCCCATCCCGCTTCTTTAGAACCCCCTTCACTGTCAGCGAAGTGTTGAGTTCTGACACTATGAGGATGAAGGTGTTGCCGAGAACCCTCACGGAGTACATTAGGTCTTCTCTAGTAAGGCTATTCACGTAGTGTATTTTTGACACATTGATATACTGTAAGTCTTCCAAGGAGGGCTGCATGAAAATTGAGCAGTCAGGACACAAATAGAGGAGGGACTTCAACATATCGTGAGCTATTTGAACCCTCTCCCCGACCCCGAGCTTCATGAGCCCGTCCCTATGCTCGCTCCCTACCATGACTCCGAGCGTCAGCATGATGATGTCCTTCCTGTCTTTCGGCTGTTGTATTATGACCCCTATCCTGATGGGGCCTGGCAGGAACGCCGAGACTGCCCACTCCACAGGCACTCCCGGAGGCACGTTCTCTATCCTTGTCTCCAGCCCCTCCTCCGCTAGCCACACGAGCACCTTGTCCCGTAAGCTCACGACGAAACCCCACGCGAAGGACGTCGAGTTGTGTTAAAATAAGCTAGCCCCGCAGTCCCACAATCTTCCGCAGCGAGGGACTGTTCTTCTCTCTCAGCTCCCTCAGCAGCCTATCTATGGCCTTCTCCTTCTTCTTGGCCTCTATGATTACATCAACTCTCTCCCCCTCGAAGAGAGATGCTAATGCCTCAAAGTCCTCTGGTCTCACGTAATCGCCGTGCTCCCCGAACCTCCCTCCCGCCTGCGGAGAGGAGAGGTGAACCTCTGGGACTCTCCCCTGCCACGTAGAGATAAGCCTCCCTAAGTCTAACCTCGAGGGGTTCAGTACATGATGGTAGTAGTCAAACACCATAGGGAGGCCTAGGCTCTCCGAGAGTTCTAGGACCTCCTCTGCGCTATAATGTCTCTCATCGTTCTCTAATGCAAGCCTCTCTTTGAGCCACTCGTTCTCATCTATCACCTCCTCCAGCCTTTTCATGGCTCTCCTCTTGTCTCCGAAGACTCCGCCTACGTGCACCACTACAACGGCTTCCTTCCCTAGGCCTAGCGCGTCAAGCACATCGTAGTGGTATTTCAGCTCTCTGAGCGAGTTCTCGATGACTCTCTGCTCCTTGCTGTTAAGCACCACGAACTGGCCTGGGTGCATAGTGAGCCTAACCCCAAAGGACCTGACCGCCTCCCCCTCCCTCTTGAGGAAACCTAGTATCTCCTCCATCCACGCCCTCTCGAAACGCTGGTGAGAAGCGAATGGGACGAAGTCTGAGCCCAACCTGAAGACGGTGAGGTCCATGGAACGGGACAGCTCGAGGAGCTTTAGGAGGTCCTCGTAGTTCCTCGCGAAAGTCTGCATCACCCTCTCCTTCGATAGGTTCTTTAGGACGAACTTGTGGTTGGTGGAGAGGCGGTTATCGCTCGTCGAGCAGAAGAAGCCTAGACCTATGCCCACCTACTCCACCGTTACCGTCTTTGCCAGGTTCCTCGGCTTGTCTGGATCATAGCCTCTTGCAACGGCCTCTACGTATGCCAAGACCTGGAAGTATGGCATCATGGAGTAGGGCTCTAGCATGACGTCGTTGCCAGCGGGGGGCATGTCGATTAACTCTGTTCCCTCTGGCGCGTGGACATCCAAGTCCTCAGGCCTTACTACAACTACGCGTGCCCCCCTTGCTGCCATCTCCATGATGTTCCCCTCGATCTCAGGACTGTCGCTTGTGGCAACAAAGAACACGGGGAAGCCGGGCTCCACAAGGGCTATGGGGCCGTGCTTGCTCTCTCCTGCAGGATAGGACTCTGCATGCACATAGGCTATCTCCTTTATTTTAAGAGCTGCTTCCTTCGATATGATGTGCCCGAGACCTCTGCCCAGGACATACATGCTCCTCACCCCTACCAGGGGAGCCTTTCCTACAATCTTCATAGAGGCGCTCACGGCCGCCTTTAGGATCTCTGGGGAGAGGGAGAGCCTTCTTAACAATTCCTGCACCTCTCCCTCTAGGAGCAAACCCCTGGCCTGGGCTGCCCTCAAAGAGAGGAGGGATGCCACCATCAGCTGAGAAGTGTAGGTCTTCGTGGCAGCTACTCCTATCTCTGGCCCGCTCCTCATGTAGATCACTACATCTGTCTCCCTGCTCAGAGCGCTGCCCACCACGTTCGTGATCCCTATCGCTTTAGCCCCCTGCCTTTTGAAGGCCCTTACAGCTTCGAGAGTGTCGTAGGTCTCCCCGCTTTGGCTTATTGCTACCACAACGTCGCCTTCTTCCACGAATCTCTCAGCGCTCTTGTGTTCAGAGGATATAACTGGGAGCGAGGGCAGTCGCGAGGTCCTCGCCAGATAGTAGGAGAGCGCCAACGCAGCATGATAGCTAGTGCCAGCGCCCACAACTATTATTCGCTTAGCATCTAGCAGGAGGGAAGCAGCGAAGGAGAGCATAGGCTCATCTACGTTGCCATCGTAAGTGTTCTTGACAGCCAAGGGCTGTTCTACTATCTCCTTTAGCATGAAGTGCGGGTAGCCTAGCCTGTTGGCCTCCTCGAAGCTCCAGTCCACGGTAATGATCCTGTTCCTGATCTCCTCTCTGCTCACCTCCACTACTCCCTGCTCGGTGAGAGAGAACACCCTCACCTCCTTATCATCGAGCCAACCTAACTCCCCGTCCTCTAGAGTTGCTACCCTCCTCGTGTGGTCAATGATCGCAGGTATGTCGCTTGCAACTATGTTAAGGCCCTCTCCCAGCCCGAGGACGAGGGGGCTCTTCATCCTAGCGAAGTATACCCTGTTGGGTTCCTCCCCGTAAAGCGCCACTATGGCAAAGCTCCCGTCGAGCCTGGAGACTGCTCTGTAGAAGGCCTCGAAGAAGCTCGAGGAGAAGGGGAGTTCGTCCTCTATGAGATGGGCGATCAGCTCCGTGTCGGTCTCGCTCACTATCCTATGCCCTCGCGCCTCTAGCACCTTCTTTATCATTGCAAAGTTTCTGATCACGCCGTTGTGTACTACTGCTATCTTCCCACTGCAGTCCAAATGAGGATGAGCGTTCACATCACTAGGAGCACCGTGGGTTGCCCACCTCGTATGCCCTATGCCCGTCTTACCCTCCTTCTCCTCTAGCTTGAACCTCCTGAGGAAGCTCTGCACGTCTCCCTTAGCCTTCCAGACCATGATCTTCCCGTCAGAGATCAGCGCT
Organism: Acidilobaceae archaeon; assembly: GCA_025058835.1. GTDB lineage: Archaea > Thermoproteota > Thermoprotei_A > Sulfolobales > Acidilobaceae > DSZV01. The sequence continues at coordinate 145,017 of JANXEI010000002.1, read as the reverse complement.
GCTCCTACGCTGTCATATCCCCTGTATTCTAGTCTTCTCAGCCCAAGCGATATGATCGGCGAGACGTTCTTCGTGCTGGCGCTCACCCCTATGATACCGCACACCTAATAGGGCACCCCCGCTGGGGAGGTTCGAAGGCGTTAATATGCTTACCCTAGACACCTTTGCTAGGAGATCTATATAGAAAAGACGTTCTAGCGATGTATGAGATATGAACATCATCTGAGGTTTCTAGCCCGGTGCCTCGTATGGACAGTAGGCAACTCTTGCTTCTCGGCGGAGGGGCTCTCGTAGCCCTCATAGCCATCGCCCTCTTCCTGCTACCGACTCAGCCAGCAAGGGAACAGGGAGTGGTGCAGGAGAAGACGAGGTTGGTTTGGGCTGCCGCAGGAGACCTAACTATGATATCTCTTATGCAGAACGTCGTGGCTCCCGCATATGAGGAGAAGAACCCTCACGTCTCAATCGTTACCATCCACACAGGCCCTGGGGAGCCTGGCAGCAGGCTCATATTCGAGAAGTTGAAGGCAGCGAAAGACGCGGGCAAGGCCTGCTGGGACATAGACGTTGCCATAATTAATCCCCTCTTCTTCGCTTGGGCCTCTCCCGAGGAGTACCTGCTGCCATACGCGAGGAACGTCTCCACATCGAAGTTCGTAACTTCAGAGTATGCGAAGACAGCTATGGGCCGCAACATAGAGGGTTACGTGATACCGTTCTCCCATTCACAGATCGCTATTGCATACAACACCAAGTACGTCAAGAACCCGCCCAAGAGCTATGCCGAGGTCGCAGAGTGGGTGAAGCAGAACCCGGGCAAGTTCGGCTACAACGGAGTGAAGGGAGGTCTCTCTGGCCCGGCCTTCATAATGGGCTGGATCTACTGGAAGACTGGAGAGTACGAGAAGCTCACTAAAGGCCCTTACGACGAGGCTCTGAGGGGCAAGATAGAGGCCGCCCTGTTGGAGCTGAAGGAGTTCAACAAGAACGTGAAGATAACGGCAGGTAACATAGGGACCTTGGACATGTTGGCGAGGGAAGAGATATGGATGGGCCCCGTCTGGATAGACCTCTTCTACACATGGGTCGCAGAGGGCAAGATGCCGGAGCACATAAGGCTTACCATGATTGAGCCCGGCCTGCCCGGACTCGTTCTACTTGTAGTTATCCCAGCCAAGGCCTGCAACGTGAAGGAGGCTCTGAAGTTTGCTGAGTACATCACCAGCCCTGAGGTGCAGGCGAAGGTAGTAGTGGAGAAGTACAACTGGCATCCCGGCATAGACAGCGATTACATCATGGATAAGGTGAGCGAGAAGGCCAAGCAGAGGCTCTTCGGCGACATAACGCCTGAGATGCTGAGGAAGTACAGGAGGCTCTTCCCCATACTGCAGTACTACTCCGAGATAATCTCCATGTACGAGAGGATCGTAGGATAACTGCGCCCCTCTCTTTTTTGTAGAGTTCTATATAGAAATTTTTCACTAAGGTTTGAGAAGATTTAGGGGGACGAACCCCCCAGTTCTCCCGGTGAACTGGATGGACAGCTCTAGAAGCCTGATGCTCATAGGCGTGGGAGCCCTGCTAGCGATCGTGGTTATAGGAGCTCTGGTCCTCCCCTCTTACCTTAACCAGCCAAGCCCTGCTCCGGCTAAGCAGGAGAAGATCAGGCTAATATATGCTACTGCGGGCGACGTAAACATGCTAGCCTTGATGCAGAACCTCATAGCTCCTATGTATGAAAACAAGACGCCTAACGTCATGATCAACACGATCCACACAGGCCCTGGAGAGTCAGGCAGCAGGCTCATATTCGAGAAGCTGAAGGTAGCAAAGGAGGCAGGCAAGGCCTGCTGGGACATAGACGTAGCTGTTGTACACCAGATCTTCATGTCTTGGGCGCTGCCTGAGAACCTCCTGCTTCCTTATGCAAAGAACGCCTCTACGTGGAAGTTCGTCACCTCTCACCATGCTTTCAACGCCCTTGGCACTCCTATGGAGGGCTACGGCATACCCCTCTTCCACAGCCAGATCGCCATTGCATACAACACCAAGTACGTCAAGAACCCACCCAAGAGCTACGCTGAGCTCGTGGAGTGGGTGAGGCAGAACCCGGGCAAGTTCGGCTACAACGGAGTGAAGGGCGGTATGTCTGGAGTAGGCTTTGTGGTGGGCTGGGTCTACTGGAAGACCGGAGAGTTCGAGAGGCTCACTAAAGGCCCATATGACGAGGCCCTCAAGGGCAAGATAGAGGCCGCCCTGCAGGAGCTGAAGGAGTTCAACAAGAACGTCAGGATAACTGCAGGTAACGTGGGAACCCTCGACATGCTGGCAAGGGAAGAGATATGGATGGGACCAGTGTGGGTGGACATGTTCTACACATGGATGAACGAGGGCAAGATCCCTGAACACATTAGGCTCTTCATACCTGAGCCAGGTCTCCCCGGACAGCCCATGTACCTGGTCATCCCTGCAAAGGCATGTAACGTAAAGGAGTCGATCAAGCTAATCGAGTTCATAACGAGCCCCGAGGTGCAGGCGAAGGTGATAGTGGAGAAGTACAACTGGTACCCAGGCATAGACGGTACTTACGTCATGGATAAGGTGAGCGAGAAGGCCAAGCAGAGGCTTTTCGGCGACATAACCCCAGATGTCCTCAAGAGGTTGGGCAGGCCCTTCCCGCTCTCCCGCTACCTCACTGACATAACGAGCTCCTACGAGAGGATCGTAGGCTAAGCCTCTACCTTCATCACCACTATTTTTGTCCCGTTCAGCCTACGCTTTAGGTCCTCTATGCTCTCTTTGTCGCTCGATATCACAGAGACGAGGGATATCTTTGATCTGTTCTTCCTCGCTAGATACTCGAGGGCGAAGACCTTGTCGGGGTCGAGGATCACGTCCACCAGGGCGACGGAAGATTCCTCGAGACATTCTTTGGGTATTACGAGCGACTTGATGCTCCCCTCTCTCTTGGACTTGTAATGGAAGGCGAGGAGCCCTCCCCTTTCTAGCCTCGCTTCCTGCCTTAGATGACATATGAGGGCTTCCCTGTCCATGGCTATTGCGGTAGCTACCGTGAGAGCCTCGGGGGAGAGGGCCACAACGGCATCAAGATCATTCTCGCCGAGAGCGTTTATAGATATGTGGGCAAAGGCGCTCACGAAGCCGGGAAACCTGAGGAGGACATGGTACTCGTTGCCGTTCTTGCTCAAGAAGCTATCTATCATGGACTTTACGAGGTCTGCATCTGTAGCCCTCACCAATATCTTTTCAGCCGTTTCCTTTTCCGGGACGCTGTTAAGCGTTGCATAACGCCACAGGCTTTGGAAGTGAATTCCTAGGAGCTTTTCCAGGTCTCTAAAGCTGTAGTGGTAGGAGAGGACTTTCAGAAGCTTGATTGCCTCTCCCCGAGGATCTCTATAGTCTGAGGACACACAGAGCTCCCTCTCGAAAGGAATAGCTAAGGCTTATAAGAAAAAGAATTCTAGAGGGGAACGTACTTCTCTACCTGCAGCAACTTGAAGCCGGCTCTGCTGTAGAAGCTCTCCGCTATCATGTTGTTGGCTGGGTATACTGCAATGAGCATGCCTGCTCCCCTCTTCTTTGCCTCCTCTTTTGCCCTCTCGAGGAGCAGAGTCGCCACTTTCCTCCTCCTGTACTTTGGCTTCACGTAGATGTCTGAGATCACTGCTACTATGCGTGGGACGTAGAACAGCCTGTCCTCCATCTCTACTCTCACGATGCCTGCTATCTCTCCGTTCTCTCCGTTCTGCGCTATGAGGATGAACACCCTGTCGCTCTCCACGCTTTCCCTTACGTATTCTTGCACCACTTCATGTAGATTGTTCACTGTTTTGAACAGCGGATCAAGCTCCTCGTTCAGGGACTTGAGCCGAGCTATGAGGTAGGAGAGTTGCTCCGCATCGCCTTGACCTGCAAGCCTGACCTCCAACCTCATCCCTCACACCTCCCTCAAATATATGCTTACGAACCTCCTGAAGCCCAGCTTCTCGTAGAACTTCTCTGCAACCAAGTTCATAGATGGGAACTCTGCAGCAATGTATTTCACGCCCATTTTCATGAGCTCTCGCGAAGCATTTTCGACAAGCGCCCTCGCGATGCCCATACCTCTAAAGCCGGGGGCAACGTAGAGCTCCTTAAGGACGCCTATCTCCTTCCTCACCAACAGGGGGTTCTCGAGCACTGCTCCATAGACGTAGCCTACGACCTTGCTGTCTATGGCAGCTACCATGAGGAGGTTATTCCCTCTTATCCTCTCCTCCGCTATCCTAAGCGAAACCTCCTCTGCCTCGCTCGATACCTCCATCGCTTTGTCGAACTCCTCGTTGAACATGTAGAACCTCAGTATGAGCTTTGCCAGCTCCTTTGCGTCCTCCTCTACGGCCCTCCTAACTATGTAGTTGACCTCGTACATCATGCCTCACCCGGAGGCCTCTGGATAAGTCCCGCCTCCCACAGCTTCCGCCACTTCTCTCTCGTCTGAGATATTATAGTCAGCGCCCTCTCCTGCTCCTCCTTGAAAGTGGTGTTCCTCCTGGCCAACCCTAGCTCCATTGTCTTCACGGCCACTGCTGCGGCCTCTCTGGCGAAGACCTCCCACTCCTCCATTGTCGGGATGATGTAGTCCTCCCTTAGCCCTTTCTCCTCAGCATACTTGGCCAGCTCCATTGCAGCGCTGATTATGGTCTCGTCCACCACCGCCTTCGCTCCCACGTCGAGGAGGCCCCTAAACATGGCTGGGAAGACAAGGCTGTTGTTCACTTGGTTTGGTAGGTCGCTCCTGCCCGTCGCAACTATCCTCGCCCCCGCCTCCTTGGCCTCCCACGGCCAGATCTCTGGCACTGGGTTGGCTATTGCGAAGACTACGGCATCCTTGTTCATTTGGGCCACCCACTCCTTCTTCACTATTCCCGGTCCAGGAGTGCTTGCAGCTATCAGCACATCTGCTCCCTTCAGCGCTTCTCCTAGCCCTGCACCTGGTTTCAGCCCGCCTCCCCTCGTCTCCACAGCAATCCTATACTTCCAAGGGTGGGTCAGGAAGAGTTTGTCTATATCCTCTCGATCTGGGTGGAGGGTTCCCTTCGAGTCCAGCATGACCATGTTTTCTGCAGGCACCCCTAACTTTCTCAAGATCCTATATAGCGGTATATTGGAAGCTCCTGCGCCGAAGAGGACTATCCTACTACTCTTCATGTTCCTGCCGGTGATCTTGAGAGCGTTGATCAGAGCGGCAAGCGTGGCTCCTGCGGTACCTTGCTGATCATCGTGCCAGATGGGTATCTTCAGCCTCTTCTGTGCCTCCTCTAGAATGGTGAAGCACTTTGGACTCTCTATGTCTTCCAGGTTAATTCCTCCAAAGCTGGGCTCCACCCACTCCAGAAGAGTAAGGAAGGACTCCACGCTCTTCGCCCTGTGCACAAGGGCTATCGCGTCTACACCTCCGAGGAACTTGAACAGGAGACCTTTGCCTTCCATTACTGGCAGGGCTCCTTCCGGCCCTATGTTCCCAAGGCCCAGAACCCTTGTCCCATCGCTCACCACGGCCACAAGGTTCCATCGATATGTGTACTCGAAGCTGAGGTCCGGGTCTTTTCCTATTGCTCTTGAAGGCTCTGCCACGCCGGGAGTGTACCAGATAGAAAAGTCCTTCATGCCCCTGACGGGCACTTTTGCCATGACCTCGAGCTTGCCCCTGTAGAACTTGTGCATTTCGAGGGAGGCCTTGAACCAGTCCTTTGAACTCAGCCAAGATCACCACTACATAATATATAGGCGAAAGTTTATTAATGAGTAGTTTTCTTTCTAAATTCGTCAAGCGACTTGATGAGAGTTTCTACAAGACTTTCTGTGTTTTCGAAGACCACTCTGGCCCTGAGCATAGGGTAGCCGGGGATGCTCTTGTCCAGCTCGTATTCTACCTCTCTCCCCATGGAAGAGAGGAGGAAAGAGAAGGGAACTATTGACGAGGCGCAGTCTTCCCTACAGCTGTACGGAAGGGCTGCTGTGAGGAGGAGGGCCAAACCGATGCCAGGCTCGTCCCTCACCTCGACCAGGGCTCCCTCGACGTGGACTCTCGTCACGTCCCCTTCTGCTTCATAGCTATAGCCGAGCTCTTTCAGGGCCCTCTGTAGCCTGAGCAGGTGGCGGTTATGGCTCGCATGTCCAGGGATACCCGGCGCGTCGTGCACTGCTCTCACCTCAAGCTAGTGCGGGGGGTGGGATTTGAACCCACGCAGGCCTACGCCATCGGGTCCTGAGCCCGACCCCTTTGACCAGGCTCGGGCACCCCCGCGCCTCTTTTTTGAGCTCAAAATAAGATTATAAGTTTTCTATACCCCTTTGCCCTTGGTCGGTGGCCCATAGTATGGTAGATTTCATCGGCGCGCTAGCAGGAGTAGCAGAGAAGTTGCCCAGCGTCGCAAAACCTGCTCCTCGACCGACTCTCTACAGGAGGCTCCTCATAACGGGCCTCGCGCTCCTCACCTACTTTGTGATGGCCAACATACCTCTATACGGGATCCCCGAGCAGCAAATAGGAGGGGAGCTTAACCTCCTGAGGATCATCTTTGCCAGCAGCGCTGGAACTATCATGGAGTTGGGCATAGGCCCGATAGTTACTGCAAGCCTTATCCTACAGATCTTGGTAGGCGCCAAGATCATCGACCTCGACCTCACAGTTCCTGAGAACAGGAAGAAGTTCACGGGGGCTCAGAAGACGCTGGCTATAGTCTTTGCCTTCCTTGAGGCTACGGCCTTTGCTCTCGGAAAGAGGTACTGGGCAGGCACCGGAATAGAGCCGACATACTATGATCTTGCCATAGTTGCGCTCCAGCTAGCCTTCGGTGCCATCATAGTACTGTACCTGGACGAGCTTGTCCAGAAAGGGTGGGGCATAGGTAGTGCCATAAGCCTCTTCATCCTTGCGGGCGTAGCGCAGGGCGTTGCGTGGAGCTTCTTCGGCTACGTGCCAGGAGTGGTTGCCTTCGGTCTCCTCCCCTCTATGATAGAGGAGGGAAACTTATTGATGTTCGCTAGGCCAAACGCCTACCCAGACATAACGGGAGCTCTCGCCACCGTCTCAATGGTACTGCTCCTTGCGTATCTCCAGTCAATGAGGGTCGAGATACCTGTAGCATCTCAGCGGTTCAGGGGGATTAGGAGCAGGGTTCCTCTCCAGTTCCTTTACGTCACCAACATCCCCATCCTCCTAGTAGGCATCCTCATCGCAGACCTCCAGCTGATCCAGGGACTCCTCGCAGACTTCCTAGGCAGGGACAACGCGTTCTACAAGGTGTACTCTGACGTTCTGTACTACCTGACGCCTCCGAGGGGGATCATTGAGGCATCCCTCGACCCGATTAGGACCCTCACCTTTGCTATTTCATGGCTAGTCCTGTCTATAGCCTTTGGGCTCCTGTGGGTCGAGATAGCAGGCCTTGGGCCAAAGGAGCAGGCTGAGAAGCTGGTGAAGAGTGGGCTGGAGATACCGGGTTTCAGGAGGAACCCGAAAGCGGTCGAGATGGAGCTGTCTCAGTACATATACCCGCTTGCTGTTCTCAGCAGCATAATAGTGGCCTTTATAGTTATCACTTCAGACATACTTGGAGTTTATGGGACCGGTACGGGTCTCCTCCTCTCAGTGGGAATAGTGAACCAATACTATGCTCTGATCTTGAGGGAGAGAGCTCTCGAGGCATACCCGCTCATCAAGAGGATACTGGGTGAGGAGTAGTGAGGAACAAGTTCAAGGTGCTCGTAGTCACCGGCGTGCCTGGAGTAGGGAAGACAACCCTGCTTCAGCACCTCTCGAAGATGGCTGAGGAGAAGGGCATGAGGGTCCTGACGGTTAACTTCGGGGACTTCATGGTAGAGAACGCCATAAAGGAGGGCATAGTTAAGAGCAGGGACGAGCTGAGGAAGCTCCCGCTTAGGAAACAGCTAGAGCTCCAGGCACTCGCTGCGGCAAAAATTGTAGAGAGAGCCGAAGAATCCCTACAGGAAGGGGGTATCCTTGTAGTGGACACTCATGCTCTGGTGAAGACTCCTGCGGGCTATTGGCCCGGTCTTCCGGAGCACGTGCTGAGGAGGTTGAAGCCTGACGCGATAGTTGTGGTAGAGGCAGAGCCAGAACTGGTGGTCGAGAGGCAGGTGAGAGACAAGGGAAGGCAGAGAGGAGATATAGGTGGCGTGGAGGGCGTTAGGAGGATGATGGAGCTGGCGAGGGCTACGGCCATGGCTAGTGCAGTTTGGTATGCTTCAACCGTTGCTGTGGTATACAACAGGGAGGGGGAGCCCTGGGCCGCGGCTGCCGAGATCCTGAAGATAGCCGAGTCAATATAGGGGGGAGTCGATGGACATAGCGCCGGCCCTGGTGATGATCGCCTCTATCCTTTCGCTCTATCTTTCTGGACTTGCGTACCGGTTCCTGTTCCCTTACGAGGAGACCAAGAGGGCTCTCGAGTTGGCAACAGAGTATAGGTCCTTGTCCGAGTTCATAAGGAGCAAGAGGGGGCTAAGGAAGCTGAGGAGCATAGGACCCGAGTATAAGAAGGCCAGGAGTTTCCTCCTGAGAGGGTTGTTGGCTAAGTTCATAATGATCACTATAGCCTACGTAGGAGTTGCCCTCCTCTCTACTCTTGCCTTCCCCGTCGCAAAGGTTCCGTTTTACATTCCATTCATAGTAGTGGAATACGAGGGCTCCTTCTACATGCCTATGCTCTACATAAACTTCTTTTCCTTCATATATGCCATGCTCCTCTTTAGGGAGCTCATCCTTTGACATTTCCTAATAAGCTTGAGTCGAGCGGGGACAGCGGAGAGAGCTTTGGGGGAAGGAGTAGAGAGGGGCCCAGTGATAGTGATCTCTGGCCCTCCTGGCTCTGGCAAGTCGACCTATGCAGCTAGGCTAGCTAGCGAGCTGGGACTAAAGTACTACAGCACAGGGACCCTTTTCCGGAGGCTGGCAGCAGAGATGGGGATTAGCCTTGAAGAGCTCAACAAGAGGGCCGAGGGCAGTGCAGAGATAGATGCGAAAATTGAAGCGAAGACTATGGAGATTGCCAAAGAAGGTAACGTCGTGATAGACAGCCACCTTGCTGCCTGGCTGCTTGTGGGGCTGGCCGATCTCCTCGTATACGTAAAGGCGCCCCTGCAGGTAAGGGCGAGGAGGATAGCAGAGAGAGATCGAAAGGAGTACTCGGAGGCACTGAGGGAGATATTAGTGAGGGAGAGGAGTCACTGGCAGAGGTTCCTACGCTACTATGGGGTTGACCTGAGGGATCTCACAGTGTTCCACCTGGTGGTAGACACCTCCATCTACGGCGTTGAAGAGGTCTACCACATAATAAGAGAGGCAGCGCTTCTGACCATCAGGAAGAGGAAAAGCTTTTAGGAGATAGGATGAGAGGGGGAGGGGGACGGAGCATGAAAGTACTGGAGATAGGCAGCATATGCGTCAAGAGCAGGGGAAGAGAGGCGGGCAGGAAGTGCGTGATAGTTGACATAGTAGACGAGAACAACGTCCTCGTAACCGGTCCAAAGAGCCTCACGGGAGTTAGGAGGAGGAAGGTGAACATAAGACACATAGAGCCCATTGGCAAGAAAGTAAACGTGCAGAAAGGGGCTAGCGACGAGGAAGTCCTCAAGGCCATAAAGGAGAGCGGCCTCGAAGACTTCATGAGGGAGAAGGTCCTCCTGGCCCAACGCTAGGCCTTCCCTCTTATTTCCCCTGTACGGGGAGAAATAGGGGGTTATCGCTATGACATATCTAGCAGAGGTAGAATATCCAGACGCGAAGAGGTTCTCAGATCTGTTCTCAGCGCTCTCAAACGTCCTAGATGAGGTTCTCCTACGTTTCACCGAGAGCGGCATTACGGCAGGCGGTCTCGATCCGGCAAGAATGGCATATATAGAGCTTGAGATACCGAAGAGCGCTACGAGACACTTCTCACTGGAGCAGGAAGCAGCGGCGGGTGTCAACCTGAATGTTCTAAGAGAAATACTGAAGGGAAAGGCTGGGAGGCCTATACTGATAAGGGTGTCCCATGAGGAGGTAGAGCTGGAATGGGAGGAGGAGACGAGGAGGAAGTACGTTATGCCAAACCTAGAGGTCCAGCAGGAGACCGTTGCCCCGAAGGCCTCTTACAGCGCGAAGGTGGGTATAATGGGAGACGTGCTAGTGAAGGCCCTGAAGGACGTAGAGGTTATCTCTGACCTAGTAGAGCTAGAGGCAGGAGAGGGAGGGCTCACGATCAGAGCACCAGAGAGCAAGGGGAGAGCCACGATCACGATAGGCAGGGGCTCTGCGGCCCTAATTTTGTTGGAGGTAGAGAAAACGGCGAAGGGAGTCTACGACATCGGGTACATTAAGAAGATCTTGGGCCTCGCAAGGCTTACGCAGTCGTTGACGCTGTCCCTCTCTTCTGGAGGGCCTCTGGAAATAGTTATGAGTAGTCTGGACGGCACGAAGCTGAGGTATGTACTGGCTCCAGCTGTATAAAGGTATTAAGGCGTTAAGCTCTCCCTCACTTGCGGTGAAAGAATTGACGGAGTATCTGGAGCAGCTAAGAGACCTCATAAAGGAGGAGCTCTCAAAGTACGGCCTCACTCCGAGCCTCTCGAAAGAGGCCTTGAACATCATGAGGGCGAAGGACGTCGTCATGACTATAAGGGACCTGAAGGACTATGTAGAGTTGTCGTATAAAGGGAAGAAGTACAGCTATGACAAGTGGTATACAAAGCCCCAGCACCTTGCCTCTACGATAATAAACACGCTGAAGGTACAGGAAAAGACGGGCTGAGCTCACTCGCCTTATAACTCCTCCCTCCTTATGGAGGTGAGGGGCTGGGGTCCAAAGGCATGAACCTCAAGCCTTTAGTTATTGTCGTAGATCTCGATGACGACATCTCTGAAGTCATAGGTCAAAGCCTTGCGGTAGGGGAGGAGATGGTCCTCGATGTTGCCCTCTCTTACGCTATGGAAAGACCGGAGGACGCAGACCTGAATGCCATCTTCACGGGCCTCAGCCTCTACAGGAAGCTCAAGTCCAAAGGGCTAGAGCCAGAAATAGCAATAGTAGGAGGCTCGAAGAGGGACGAGGTGGACGCGCAGATCAAAGTGAGGGAGCGGGTGAGGAAGGTCCTAGAGGAGATGGAGGGAAAACGGGAGCTCTACATCGTTGGCGACGGGCTTGATGAGGTGCTGGTGGCAGAGGTCCTAGGAGATCTTGCGCCGGTAGCAGCCGTGAAGAGGGTCATAGTAGAGCAGCAGGAGTCAATAGAGACTAGCTATGCTCTCATCGCGAGGTATGCGCGGAAGGCTCTAACGGACCCCAGGTTTTCCAAGTATACTCTTGGCATTCCTGGCATCATGATATTTGTACTTGCTGCCTTCTCGATGTTTGGACTCCTCTTAGAGGCAGTTACTTTCATGCTCCTCATCCTTGGCGTTGCCATGACGATTAAGGGCTTTGCCCTCGAGAAGCCTATCGCTAGCCTTGCGGGTAGGATCCTCGAGAACATCAGGGAGACGCCGCATATCAAGTTAGCTGGCATGATCCTCATGTTGGCTCTCACTGCAAGTGGAGTCTCAGCGGCGTATCATGCCTACGTGACAGAAGGGTTCTATGAAGCCGTTGCGCGCTCCCTTACTACGAGCATTCCCCTCATGCTCATAGGCGTGGTCATGTACGTTGCGGTGGCTCATGCTCTTGAGTCTATGATCAGCTGGAGCTTTAGGGTCTTCAAGCACCTTGCCATAATCTCTGTGTTTCTAGCCTCTGCGCTGGCCTTTCACAATCTCGGCACTCACTTCGCAAGTTCCCTTACTGTAGGCGACATACAGCCAGCGGAGGCCCTCTACAGGGCGACTCTCGATAGCAACTTCATCCCTATAGTCATAACAGGAACAGCTCTCGGCATGCTTTTCGAAATGATCGGTAGAATGAAGAGATAAGCGCTACTTTTTAGTTCGGGAGGGAGTACCAGGGGGAGCCATGAAATCGCTGCTGCACGTCGGCATAATACCGGATGGCAACAGGAGATGGGCTAGGAGAAGGGGGCTGGCCCTGGCTGAGGCATATAGCAGAGGTTATGAAGTCATGAGGTCTACTGTTGAAAGACTAGCTGATGAGGGAGTAAGGCACATAACTGTGTTTGCTATGAGCAGGGACAACTGTGCCAGGAGGGAGAGCTTTGAGAGAGAAATACTGTTCAAGCTGGTGGATAAGGCGCTCAGCGACCTCAAGAGCGGCAGGTACTTGAGGGGGTATACTTTTTCTGTGAGGGTCGTAGGAGACCTCCAGATGAGCACGCCAAGGGTTAGGGAGGCGGTCGAGTCTGTCAAGGGGCTCGAGGGAGAGCTCTCCCTCAACGTGGGGCTATGTTACGGGAAGGAGTGGGAGGAGGAGGTAATGAGGAAAGGCATAAGGCCATTAGAGGGGATACCACAAATCGATCTAGTTATAAGGACGGGAGGGATGCAGAGGCTGAGCGATTTCTTCCCCTCCCTTGTGAGGTATGCAGAGTTCTACTTCACTCAATCCCTCTGGCCTGACTTCACTCAGAGGGAGTTGGAGGAGGCCCTTGCTTGGTTCTATTCCAGGAAGAGGAACTTCGGCAAGTAGCCTATGTAGCTGGCTTGAGGAGGTCTAGGGAGATAGTAACGACCATCCTGTAGTCGGTCTCCAATAGAGTTACATCTGCCTCCTTTCTTGCCTCGTATACCTCTACTACCCTCCCCTTCATGCCTTTGAAGGGGCCCCCTATGACCTCTATAACTTGCCCTTTGGATATGGTAGGCACTTCTACGACGGGCTTTGCGATCTTCATGACGTCCTCCTCCTTTACTTGGATAGGCCTTTTCCTCTTCACGTGCCTCAGGCCTCTTAGGACCAACACGAGCGCTCCCGGGTCTCCCACCTCTAGGAAGATGAACCCTTTGGCTTCAGGTGGTATTACTATGCTCCGCAGGTCCAGGTTCATGTTCCTAGCTCTCTCTGCTATGACTAGCGCAGTCCTCACCTCCATTCCACCGGTGACGTAGAGGGAGTAGAACTTGGACTTCCTCTCCATGAAATCACCCGGAAGACGTGAGGAGAACGTAGATCATGTGAATGGTATAGCCCATGAGGCCGACAAGGCCGAAGGCTATGAGCACAAGCTTCAACAGCAGAGTATACTCTTCGCTGTCCGGCTTTCTTGACAGCGCTACTATTCTCCTCCACGAGGTCACCAGACCTCTTACTCTCTCCAATGCCCCTCCCTTATTGAAGAACAGATAGAACCTAAAACGGTTAACGGATCTGATCCTGGCTCTCGGTGATCATGGGGGTTCGCGTTGAGGACCGTAGGGGTAGTCCTGGCAGGAGGAGAGGGGAAGAGGTTTCGGCCGCTGACCTACTACATCCCTAAGTCGATGGTACCAGTGGGCAGGAGCGAGAGGCCTCTCTTGGAATATATTGTGATCTGGCTTCATATGGCCGAAATAAGGGACATCTTGGTGCTAGTAGGATACAGGTGGAGGCAAATAGTCAACTATTTCGGCGACGGCTCCCGCTTCGGAGTTAACATGAAGTACCTGGTGGACAAGGCGCCGTACTCTAGCACGGGGGGAGCGCTCAAGAGGGCTATCGATGAAGGGCTACTGAGCGAGCCGACCCTTGCGTTGATATGGTACGGAGACATACTGGCGCCAGTGAACATAAGGGAGCTGTTGAGCAGACATGAGGAGGAGGGCGCAGATGCGACCATAGTCGTCTCCTCCGGCTACAGAGTGCCAGTGGGCGTAGTTCAGATGGAAAGAGATGGGAGCGTGAAGAGCGTAGAGGAGAAGCCGGAGGTGGACATGAAGGTTAGCATTGGGGTTATGGCGATAGAGGTGAAAAGCGCCACGAGGATCATAAAAGAATACTCGCTCGGTCACTCTTTCGACATCACCGGAGACCTTGTGCCAGCCATGATAAAGGCAGGAATGAAGGTGAGGGCTATGGTTCATCCCGGGCCTTGGTACGATGTGGGGAGCAGCGAAAGGTACGAGAAGCTAGATCACGAGCACGTGGAAGAAATGATGGGAGTGAGCTGCGAGGTCCCTCATTACGTGCACCTGTAGCTAGACCATGTGGGATAGGTCCGCGGGTATCCTTGGCGATACCCCACTCGCCTCTCTCACGCTCTTCTCCTGCTCTTCTATTATCTTCATCAGCTCCTCTAGGGTTTCTCCGTACTTCACGCTCATGTTGCTCCTCCTCCCTGTCCTCTGATCATAAACGGCAACAGCAAGCGTTGACTCTCTCACCTCCTTTGGGCCTATGTAAACGATCAGCGGCGGCTTGATAGAAGACTCCAGCAGCCTCACATCTCCAGAGAGGCCGGTCCTAGAGCTCTCCTTCACTGCCACCCTCAGCCCCCTGCTGAGGAGCTCCCTCTTCACTCTCTCTGAGACCTCCTCTACCTTTACGTCTAGCTCTCCCCCTGCCTTTATGGCAATAATAGCCACCTGAAGAGGGGCCATAGAGAAGGGGAGCCTGCCCTTGTAATGTTCAAGGTAGCCTCCGATGAACCTCTCTATCGAGCCGAGGAGGGCCCTATGGATGATGAAAACGTTCATGTCTCCATAGATCTCCTTCACGTAATCGTAGATCTTGAACCTCCGAGGCAAGTTGAAGTCGAACTGGATGGTTCCCATCTGCCACTCCTTCACTCCACTGCTCCCCCTGAGAGACATCATCAGATCTATTTTCGGCCCATAGAAGGCTGCCTCTCCCACGCCTCTGCTCACCTTCACCTTGTATTTTTCTGCTATCTTGCTTGCTATCTCCTCTAGTGCGCTCTCAGCTGCCGACCACTCCTCCCAGCTACCCATGAAATGAGTGCCTATCTGCGATCTGTCGGAGAGGCTCAGCCTTAGCCTCACGTTACCCTCATCTATGGGCAGGCCGAAGACGAGCTCCATCAGAGACCTCATCTCTTCGAAAACGTCTGAGATGACTCTTGCTGCCTCTCCCTCTGGAGTTATGATGTGCGCATCGTCCTGCGTAAACCCCCTCACCCTGAGGAGGCCGTAGAGGCTCCCGCTCGGCTCATACCTGTGAACTCTACCCATCTCGAATATCTTGAAGGGGAGCTTCACTCTGTTCCTGAAGCGAGCTAGGTGGCTCAGGAAGATGAGTAAGTGATAGGGACAGTTCATGGGTTTGACTGTGAACTCCCTGTCCTCTATGTTGAAAACGTACATGTTTTCCCGGTAGAAGTCCATGTGGCCCGACAGCTTGAAGAGCTCGCTGCTGGCCAGGGTAGGCGTTTCCGCTATGAAGTAACCCCTCCTGGCATGGAAGCTTACGAGTATCTGCTGCAATGCCTGCCTGAGGAAACCGCCTCCTATGCTGAACAGTGGGACTCCGGGGCCGGAAAAGTAGCCGTACTCTTTTCCTATGAGGGGCACAGTGGAATCTGGTTTTATAGCCACGTCCAGCTCGTGGGCATAGTCTATGTGGTCCTTCTCCCCACTCACGTCTCTCCCCCAGGGGTTCTCCATAGCCTTTAATCTTGAGGGGGACATCTGCTCTTTATAGCCTTCGTCTCTACTCTACAAAGCGCCCTGCCGGTCTCACGTCGCCTGAGACCCTAAGGAGGGGATGACGATGAGGGCGCACCGGTCAGGCAGGGCACATTCTCAGAGAGGTGCCTTACCTCATCGCGCCTGCTCAGTTCCGTCGCCTCTCATCCTCGCGAGACACTTCCTATAGCTCTCCAAGGCTTCCTCCTTCAACAGCTCGAACATGGTTATGTAGCCCGGCACCAATCTCTTTTTTATCTCAAGCCGATCGTTCTCTATGGCCTCTTCCAGCAACCTCAGCACTGCAACCCTAACGATCGAGCTCTTCGTGACACCGCATGCCTGAGCTATTGCCTCTAAAATTGAGTTCTCATATTCTGTGAGCTTTGAGCTCACCGGAACTACTTTTGAAGGCTTTATAGGGGGAGCTTTTCTTTCGCTGCTCATCTAGATCACTCTAGCGCAGCAAGAGCCCCATTCAGAGCTCTCCTTTTCTCCTCCTCAGAGTCGGCAGCCAGCGCCTCCACGAGGTGCGCTAAGACCTTGTAAAGTCTTGCTATCTCTGCGCTCTGCGCCTCTAGCCTCTCCTCCATGAGAGTGAGCTTTGCGCTAAGCGAGTCTATCACCATCCTTAGCTCTGGGCTCTCTTCGTGATGGTGGTGGTGATGATGTTCGTGCTCGTGTTCATGCTCCGAACTCACTTCTTCTACTATTTTTTCTATGTCCTCTCTCTTTTTGGGAAACCCTAGCCGCTTGCTCAACAGGGCCCTCGGCGAAAACGCCTCTGTGAGTTTTTATAGGCGTTGACGTTCAGGGCAGCAAAAGTATTATTTAGCTTTTGCTCGAATAGCCCCCCAACTCATAGGACGATATGGGAAGACCTTGCCGCGCGTGAGCCTCCCCCAGCTGAGGACGAGTTCCCAGAGCGTGAAGGATGCGGCAGAGCTCTTCAGGTCGAGCCTCGAGGGCCTTGGGCTAAGCCAAAAGACAGTGAAGGCATATTGGGCTGCAATAAAGAGTTTCGTCTCTTTAGTTGGGGAGGAGAGGCCGGTAAGTAGCATAACCGTGAAGGACTACATGGAGTGGCTCAGTCGACTGAGGTCAGGAAAGAGGCAGCAGAGCACGATCCACTACTATTCTGTCTTTGTGAGGAGGTTTCTGAAGTGGCTCGGTATAGAGGAGGTGCCCACAGTCCCGAGCTCCAAGAGGGGGTATAGCGGCACGCTCAGCTGGGAGGAGGTGGAGAGGATGCTGAACTCGTCCCGAGATCTCGTCGACCTCCTCTGCGTGTCCATGATGGCAGAGTCAGGCCTCCGCGCATCAGAGCTCCTCTCGTTGAGGGTTGGCGACGTAGATGTGAACAGCGGAGTGGTAAGGGTGGTGGGTAAGTACGGCAAGCAGAGAGTTGTCGTCCTCGGCCCAGCCTCGCGGGCGGCGTTGAGCGAGTACCTGAGTATCGTGAGGAAGAGTGCCAGAGATAGGCTAATAGACATTTCATACCAGGCGCTGTACAAAAGGATCAAGAGGCTAGCAGAGAGGGCAGGCCTCGATCCGGCTTCTGTGAGGCCCCACATCCTGAGGCACACTTTTGCTACCGAAGCGCTGAGAAGGGGCATGAGCCTCTCTGCTCTCCAGAGGCTTCTGGGGCACAGCGACCTGAAAGTAACACAGCTCTACCTCCACCTGACTTCGGAGGACGTGAGGAGAGAGTACGAAAGAGTCTTTCTCGCCCCTCCGGCTCAGGTAGGTCAATGGCAGGACTGGAGGAGGCGCTAGGGGAGCTCTAGGGCCAGAGCAGCAGCTCCGCCTAGGCCATGGCAGATCGACGCGATCCCCTTCCTCCCCCCTCTCGTTTCCAGCACATTGAGGAGCTCTATGGTGATTCGAGCCCCGCTTGCCCCCAGCGGGTGGCCTAGGGCTATCGCTCCGCCATGGACGTTTAACCTCTCGTAAGGGACTCCTAGCTGCCTGTTCATCAGATAGCTGTTAACAGCGAAGGCCTCGTTGTTCTCCCAGAAGTCTACCTTGTCTACGCTCCAGCCAAGCTGCGAGAGGAGCTTTCTCACCGCGTATACTGGAGCTATGGGGAACTCCACGGGATCTGTGGCAGCATAGGCGTGACCGCTTATCACTGCCTTCCCCTCTACTCCCAACTTCTTGAGCCCCTCCTTCGAAGCGAGGAGAACAACGCTGGCCCCGTCGCTGAGCTGGCTAGAGGTGTAAACAGTGTGTAAACCGTCTTTGCTGAAAACCGGCTGCTGAGCCCTCGCCTCCTCGAGCGTTATGTCCCACTTGATCCCCTCGTCCTTCTCGAGAGGGGGACTGCTTGGGAAAGGAGCGACGTACCTCTCCATGGCCCCCTCCCATGCTTTGGCCGCCCTCCTGTGGCTCTCATAGCCGATCCAGTCGAGCTCCTCCTTCTGCGCTCCGTATCTCTTTGCCGTTATGTCCGCTTCCTCTCCCATGACGTAGCCGAGAAGGGGATCGTAGAGACCGTCGTGCACCATTGCATCATATATTTCTCCCTTCCCTCTACTGAGCACGAAGTGCCTCACCCCCCACCTGTGTTTCTGGTGCAGGATGAAGGGAGCATTGCTCATGGACTCCATACCGCCTGCTAAGATCACATCATATTGACCGCTCTTTATGTACATAGCACCTGTCACTATTGAGCTCATCCCGCTGGCACAGACCATATCAACGTTGAATGCATCCACTGCCGCGGGCACTCCAGCTCTTATTGCTGCCTGGCGAGCCGTGTTCATGCCCGTGCCCGCCCTTATCACATGACCCATAATCACAAGCTCTACGCTCTCTGGGGAAACCCTTGCCTTCTCGAAAAGTTTCCTCATAGCAAAAGCTGCCAGGTCAACTGCAGAGTAATCCTTCAGGCTCTTGCCGAACTTACCGATTGGGGTCCTGATCCCATCTACTATGTAGACCTCTTTCAAAGTTGCTCCTCTTTTCAACAGATAACTAAATCCTTTAACTCTGGGGTTCTATAGCCTCTCCACTCTTTCTCTCGTTATTCTCTCCAGTTCCTCTGGGGAGCAGGAGAAGCTGTCGTATCTTACGTCTATGAAATCCGCTCCCAGCTGCTGCCTCACCTCCTCCAGGGCCTCACTTGCCTTTCCTTCTGGCCCTGCGACGACTACTGAGAGAAACTCCGTTACCCCCTCTACGACCTCCTTAGTCTGCTTCAGGCCTAGGATGTTCATCGCGAAAAGAAGGGATTTGTTCTTCACTTTAGTCCCTAACAGAACGTCCTCAGTCACATACATATAAGCGAGGATCGCGGAGCAGGGGTCGACCTCTCGCGGGAGGCCTGCAATGAGCACGTGGTCCATAGAGGAACGGAGAGGTCGCGGAGGGATGGGCCTCTCTAGGAACAGTCTAACTACTTCGAGCCTCCTCTGACCCACGTTCACGAGAACCCTGCGACCTGTCAAGCGTTGGAGGCCCTGCGGAATTCCCCTCTCCCCCAAGGGAAGACGAGCCAGCTCTCTGTAGTCTCTGCATAGTAGTCGGGCACGAATCGAGTCCAAGGTTTCACGTAGAGGGTCGCAGTCTTCACCATAGCAGGCGAGTGATGCTTTAAGTAATCTATGGCGAGCTCTAGCGTGAGGCCACTGTCGCTCACATCGTCTACGAGGAGGACTTTTTTCTCCCTCACGTCAAGCAGGAGGGGCTGTCTGAGGAAAGGCCTCTCCCTCCTCTCCCTAGGAGCTTGATATAGCTTGACCTCTATGGTCCCCACGTCGTCAACGCCCAACAGGTCAGCAACAAGGAGGGCCGGCACAATGCCCCCTCTGAGTATACCCACTACAACGTCTGGCATGAAGCCTGACTTCAAGATCTTGTCTGCTACTGCCTGTGACGTCGTTGCTATCTCTTCCCAGGAGAGTAGCCTCACGCTGCCTCCATGGACCACTGGGAACAGCACGATTTCCCTTGCCTGGGAGCTCTCGGCTATCCTATAGTCAACCCCATCGACGAAGACCATATATGCAGGAGAGGGCTCTCCGGAGGGCTCTATCACATCTGCCAGCCGCTCACTCATACCCCTCAGCTTCAGTAATGCCTCCTTCCACCCCTCTGCTTCTATCTCTATGCTCTCCTTCCCTAGGACTTCTGAGAGGTGACCGAGGAACCTGATAGTTATTTTCGACAAAGCGAGGACACCGCTATAGCTCCTCCGGCTCCTCCTTCTGCGTGCTGCCCTTCCTCTTGAGGGCAGCGTTCACTTTATGCGTTATGTAGCCGGCTATCTGGTTCCTCAGCTTCTTGCTCTTCAGCTCCAACAGCTGCCCTACCACCACCTTGTTGTGCTCGAAGCCGCCCGTGAATATATCCGGATAGCTCTCCAAGAGCTTCCTAGCAGTCCTCTTGACGAGGGAGCTCCTGACTCTTCCCACTTCTGAACCCAGGAAGGTGGAGAGGGAAAAAGCCCTAAAAAGACGATCTCGTCTAGTCTTCCTTCTCAGCTCCGCCCTTTTCCTTCTTCTCCTTCTCCTCTGACCTCTTTGCTGCTATCATGTCATCTATCCTGAGTATGAGGGAAGCCGCTTCGGTACCAGCCTTCAGCGCGTTAGCCTTTACTCTGGCTGGGTCCACTATGCCAGCCTCCCAGGTGTTCAGCAGCTCCCCTGTCTCCACATCTATCCCTAGGAAAGTCCCGTCGGGCCTCTCATGAGCACTCCTGAGCTTCACCAGCACGTTTATTGGGTCATGGCCCGCGTTGAAGGCGAGTATCTGAGGTATCGCTTCCAGGGCTCTAGCGAAGGCCTCTACGGCCAGCTGAGTCTTGCCAGGCTGCGTCCTAGCGAACTCGTATATGTTCTTTGCCAACTCCGCCTCAGTGGCACCAGCTCCCCCTACCACCATGCCGTCCATAACCGCATCTGCTACCGCGCTCAGGGCGTCGTGGAGTGCCCTGTCAGCTTCATCTACCAGCCTCTCAAATCCTCCTCTCACCACAATGGTCACGCTCCTAAGGTTCTTTGCGCCCTCCACGAACACCATCTTGTCCTCTCCGACTCTCCTCTCCTCGACTAGTTCTGCGAAGCCAAGGTCGTCGGCACTCAGGTCCTCTATGTCGGTGACTATCTTTGCTCCCGTAGCCCTTGCCAGCTTCTCTATGTCGCTCCTCTTTACCCTCCTCACTGCAAGTATGCCCTTCTTCGCTAGGAAGTGCTGGGCCACATCGTCGATCCCCTTCTGGGTTATGACTACGTTGGCACCAGTTGCAGCTATCTTCTCTACCTTGGACGCTAGGATCTTCTCCTGCTTCTCCATTAGCTTCCTCATGAGATCGGGGCTGGAGATACTAATCTCTAGATCTATTTCCGGCTTCTCTATCTCTAGAGGCGCATCGAGAAGGGCGATCTTTGCGCTCTCCACCCTCTTCGGCATATCAGGGTGTACAACCTCCTTGTCCAGCACGATGCCCTTGATGAGCTGAGTGTCGAGGAGGCTACCGCCATGCTTCTTGATTATCTGCACGTTGCCCAAGTCGACATACCATTTGTCACCTCTCTGCTCTGCTACCGCTCTCACTGCCTCTACTGCCAGGTTAGCGAAGTGTTCCTTTGCCTCCTTTACCGCCTTGCTGTTAAGACTAGTGTTGGCTACTTTTCTCAACACGTCCACATCGTCTATGGAGATCCTCTTGGCTATCCTCTCGATCTGGCTGACGGCTCTCTCTAGAGCTAGCTTGTATCCCTCTATGATTATGGTGGGGTGAATGTTCTTCTCGAGGAGCTTCTCTGCCTCTTTCACGAGTTCTCCTGCAAATATGACGGCAGTTTTAGTTCCATCTCCAGCCTCCTCATCTTGCCCTTTTGCTATCTGCACCAACATTTTGCCAGCGGGGTGCTGAAGGTCCATTTTGTCCAAGATAGTTGCTCCATCGTTCGTGGTCGTAATGTCGCCTAGGCTGTCGACGAGCATCTTGTCCATTCCCTTTGGCCCATAAGTAGTCTTGAGGATCTCAGATATTGCCCTCACTGCCATTGCGTTGGCTCTGAATGCTTCCCTTCCGTAAGTCCTGCTGGTACCCTCCTTCAACACTATGACCGGGATGCCCACAGACTCTGTAGTGGGGAGCCTGGAAGCCATATCACCTCTCCTCCTTAGCGCACCACATATTTATCGTGATCCCGCTTCTATATAAGCTTTACGTTTCATGTTAGCGATGAGACGCATGAGCAGAAAATACATTGTGCTACTTGCGGGGACCCCAGGTACCGGCAAGAGTAGCCTAGCTCCTCTGCTCGCTGAGGAGTTGGGCTGTAGGGCAGTAGAGGAGAAGGACATTATTGCTGGAGCCCTCGAAGAGGACGAGACGGGGAGGAACAGTAAAGTCATTATAGAAGGGAGGGCCTATGAGCTTATCAGATCTTTCGCAAGCAACCTGGATGGCTGCGCCGTCGTCAGCACAATACATCCAGATCTTTGGGCGGGGGTATGTTCAGAAGACATTGCAGTAGTGCTTCTGCTTCGCACAGATCCGAGGGTGCTCGAGAGGAGGCTTCAGGAAAGGGGGTGGGCAAGGAGGAAAGTGATAGAGAACGTCTTGGCCGAAGCGTTTAACGTCATAGCTGAGGAGGTAGTAAGGGCTGGGCTAAATGAATATACTGTAGAGCTAGACAGTACGAGTTGGAGTTCTCCCGACCTCTCTGAAGTCTTCCTCAAGCTCTCCCTCTGGGAAGTAGGAGTGAGGGTGGATTGGCTCTCCGTGCCCGAGATCTTGGAGTTCACCTCTCGCCTTGTGAGAGAGCTGGACGAGGACGAGGGTGGGCTCTGGGCTTGAGACAGTCTGCACTACGGCCTCCCCTGGGCTAAGCTTGTCCAGCGCCTCGATGAGGTCCCCCTTCAGGCTCATAGTCTCTGCAATGATCTCCTTGTCCCTTGAGCTTCTGAGGGCATGGACTATTTTGTTGTTGGTGTTCAGCAGAACCCCGTTGGGCACTTGAGCCGGAGACTGGGTCGATATCGCTAGCATGATCCCGTACTTCCTACATTCCGAGAAGAGCTGCTCTACGAAGGGCGACTCCTCGCCGCCGAAGACGTTGTGAGCCTCGTCGAGCGCAACGAGAACCTTTGGCTCTTCGACTCCTTGAGATGACCTCTCCATGAACAACTTCGACAGGAGGAAGAGGGCAAAGGACTTTCTGGCTATAACGTTGCTTATCCTGTCTAGCCTTATGACGACTATTCCTCTCATATCGAGCGGCCTCGTCTCCCTAAAGGCTCCGTAGGAGCCGCGAGTCAGCATGGATATCTTCCTCAGGAGGGCTCTCTTGACCTCCCTGTCCCACTTGGACTCCTCTGCCAGCTCCTCTATTGCCTTCTCCAACTCCCTTAGAGCGCTTGGGTTCCTCCACTCCAGTGCCTTCATCAACATATATGCCTGAGGGGGCGTAAGGGAAAGGGCCTTCATCATCACGCTTACCAAAAAGTCGAGATCTTTCCTCACGTCGAGGGGGTTTATGGCTATTTCCCCCCTTGAGGGATCTTTCTCGACGAACTGTACTCCTCTCTCTCGTAGGAGGGCGGAGTGTTCTCCTGTCCAATCCAGCAAGATCACGGGGATGCCTAGGACCCGCCAGGTTCCCTCCGCTATCAGCGAGAGGGTTGTCGACTTGCCCGAGCCAGTAGATCCAAAAATGCCTATGTGTCCTTCCAGATCTCTGTGCGTTAGCTCTAACTTTTTAGGCTCAGGAGAGTCCACTATTTCGCCTATGGAGAACCCCTCTCCGCCCTCGCGGCGAAAGGACCTCTCCCCAAGCGAGTTGCTGGAGAGGAGGAGTGCTCCCCGCGAGTGAAGGCTAAGGCGGGAAAGGGCTGACGCAATGGACCAGAACTGCTCTTCCTTTACCTCACTCACCCTAACGCCCTCCACAAGGCTCGAGAGAAGGGTCCTCAAGACCTCTCCTTCTATTTGGAGAGCCTCTCTCTCCCTTGAAACGAGAATCAGAAAAGATCTCTTCATGTCTCCCTCTGCAACTGAGAGGAGGGCAAACCTCACATTACTCTTCTGGGCTCTATCGATTATCACCTTTGCCAGCTCTCTGCCTGTCTCCTCACTCTTCGCTCCTCTCACCTCTATTTCCATCACCCTGTAGTTGTTCTCTACGTCTTTCCCTACTCTTCTCGGGATCTTGATCTTGTCCTTCAGGAGGAGAAAGGCAAAGGGCATCGCGGCGACGCCGAGAACGACGAGAAGGGTCCAGAGCTCCAGAAGTCCGAGTGCATATAGGGCGATGAGCACGCCCAGGAGCCCTGGCAGAAGCCTCAGCGGCCAAGGCACTGACTCTATCATCAAGAGCCCTCCCAATACTTAGGATTAGCAAGGGAGGGACCTCTCCGTGGGAAGACGTAGACGGGAGGAACTATTTTCTGACCTTCCTTACCTTAAGGCTAGCTCCAACCTTCTGCACGACCTCTACCTCCTCCCCCTTCTTTATCTCTTCATCGCTGATCGCTTTCCAATACTCTCCCTCTACTATCACAAAGCCAGGCTTGCCTGGGGAAATGTCATCTATAGCGTCCCCCCTTGCCCCTTCGAGTCTCCACAAGTAGGGCTTAGCGCTCCTTGCCTTCAGTATCTTGTAGGAGACGAAGGCCGTGAAGACTCCTGCAGCAAGGCCAATAGCGTACAAGTAAAGGAGCAATCTGTTCAAGTACTCAGCAGAAGCGGTGAAGCCTTCCACGCCGGGGACCGCTGGCAAGATCACGATGCCGAGGGCTATCATGATTATGCCCAGCCCGCCTATAATGCCGAAGCCAGGAGTGTTCAGCTCTATAAAGATTAGGATGGCTCCCAGTCCTATGAGGGCAAGCGATGCCACGTTTGGGTTGAGACCGCTACCCAGGAGACCAACTATTATGAGGAGAGCCCCCAGGGCCATTCCGGGTATGTTCACCGAGGCTATACTGAAAACCAGCGCAAGAATGCCTACCGAGAGCAGCAAGCCAGATATCAAGGGGTCTGAGAGGATGCTCAGAGTTCGCTCTGAAAGGGTGAGGTCCAAAAATTCATAAGAGCCCTCGAGCTCTAGCCTAACCCTCTCTCCGGTGAAAACAGCTATCGTGAGGCCGTTGAGCTTTCTGATGAGCTCCTCCCTGGTCGTGGCAACTACGTCTATTACGCCTTTCTGGAGAGCCTCGTTGGCGCCATAGTTATCGTTGAAGAGAACAAACCTAACCATGGCAGTGAGGTTTCTCCCTTTCGTGCCTCCGTGCTCGCATAGACTCTTTATTATGGGGTTAAGTATTTTGCTCTCGTTCACAGGGGAGTATCTGCCCGTCGCAGGGTCATAGCTGACAGGCTGCAGGGAGCCTATGATGGTGCCCGGTTGCATCGCAGCCACATGAGTAGACATGAGGATAAGAGTGCCTGCGCTCTCTGCCCACTTATCCACCACGAAGCCTATCACGGGAACTCTGCTCCTGCTTATCGCTACTACAATATCGGTCGCAGCGTCTGCCAGACCGCCTGGAGTGTTCAGCTCTATGATAAGCGGCACGTTCCTCTTCTCCGCTTCCCCTATGGCCCTTGTGACGTATTGCTTTGTCCACTCATTTATGACCCCCTCTACCTTTATCACTAGGACTGAAGGGCCTGCCTTCCTGTCGAAGCCCTCGCCCTCTACAATGCCAACTGTTTTGTTTACTTCACCGCAGTACTGCTTGCCGAGGTCCCCTCCATTAGCTCCAAAGGATAGGGTGAGAAGAAGGAGGAAAAGAAGGAAGATCCTCATGCCCCTACCTCTCGTCCCTTGGCTGCATCTGCTGCCTGAGAACGGCAGTAGTGAGAGCTACAGTGTCCCCGCCCACAGAGGTAGGAGTGACGATGACCATGTTCTTCTCCCTTGCTATCTCTATGAGGGTCTGCAATTCCCTCAATCTGACCGCCACGGGATGCTTCTCGTACATGGTGGCTGCCTCTGCCATTATGGCCGCTGCCTGCCTCTCTCCTTCCGCCTCGATTACCCTGGACCTCCTCTGCCTCTCTGCCTCAGCCTGTTTTGCCATCGCCCTAAGCATGGTCTCGGGCAACTTCACCTCTTTCAGCGTCACTGCAGTGACCTTGATGCCCCAAGGATCTGTGAGCTGGTCCAATATCTCTTGCAGCCTCTTGTTTATCTCATCCCTCCTCGTGAGGAGCTCATCTAACTCCAGCTGTCCTATTATATCTCTCAACGTGGTCTGCGCT
The DNA here is from genome assembly GCA_025058835.1 of Acidilobaceae archaeon. GTDB lineage: Archaea > Thermoproteota > Thermoprotei_A > Sulfolobales > Acidilobaceae > DSZV01. Next base: position 119,227 of record JANXEI010000002.1, on the reverse strand, counting down.
AGCATGAGTACAGCATATGCGTAGTTCTCGATCTTTGTTATAGCCTTCTCTGCATCGAAGACCTTGTAATAGACAACAGCGTCCACTCCTACCGTTACGTTATCCTTCGTAATGACCTTCTGCTCCGGCACATCTATGGTCACTATCCTCAGATCAACCTTTATCATTGAGTCTACGAAGGGAATGAGGAGGAACAAGCCTGGCCCCTTGACCCCCAGGAGCCTCCCGAGCCTGAATATGACGGCCCTCTCGTACTCTTTCACTACTCTAACTGAAAGGGCGATAAGGAATATCGCAAGAAGGACCAGGAGGACTAGCAGGGACAAGAGATCTCCTACAGCTTGGAACAAGAACAGCTCGCTATGGAGGAACCTTTCCATTACTGAGCCTTACCCCCGATAAGTTTGACTTACTAGACCTTAATAATTTAGAAGAACTCCGGAATCTTTTTGCTCCTCTTGAAGAGGAGTTCTTCCACATCCCTCAATCTAAGCCCTTCCTCAACGTTGTCGAGCCTGTAACTTTTCTCTGAAACCTCTTTCAGGTCATCCAGTGAATGGAACCTCCACTCCCCTCCTCTCAGCCTCACGGCGATGAAAACATGTCCTCTCGATCTATCCCTCAACTCCCTCAAGCCATTCACCTGCTCAGCTCTTAGATAGATGGTTTCGCTGTTCGTGCTCTTCACCTCTATTATTAAGATCACTCCGTTCTTAGCTGCTACTAGGTCTGGCTGAAACCTCTCCCTCACTCCCCTACCGCTAGCCGCAGCCCTTACGACGAGATACCCCTTCCTCCAGAGCACGTTGGCAAGCTCGTTCTCCGCCTTCGCAGAGTTCCGGCTCGGCATTTTATCACTCCGGGAGTATCCTCAGCTCCAGCCCGTGGTCCTCTGCTATGCTCTTCAACCTCTTTATCTTCCTTGCGGTTACTTTGCTCGCCAACCTTGGAATCCTCACTATCAGGGTGCCCTCCCTCACCTCTGCTCTAGCCTCCGGCAAGACCCTCCTCACGCTCTCTTCCACTCCTGGAGCCCTCCTTGCGCTCTTTACCGGGACCACCATGGTTTGTTCTCCAAACGTGTAGATCTCGAACTCCAGCTCTCCCGTGAGGTAGTCCCTTACCTCCACGACCGGCCTAGTAAGCTCTGCTTCCCTCAGTCCCGAGGGGAGCTTTACGGTCATAGATACCTCATAAACTTTCTCCACTCTCCCCTCGTTTATGAAGATCACTGTGTCTATGATGCTGGGTATCATGCCTAACTCTACCCTCCTGATGAACCTCTGCACCCCGTCGATAGGAGTAGTGGCGTGGAGGACGCCGACCATACCTATGCCTGCCAGCCTCAGGTCCATATAGAGCTTGAAGTCCTCATCGCTCCTGAGCTCGTCGAACACGGTGTAGTCGGGCCTCGAGAGCAGCAGGATGTCGTGGAGCTCTCCCGCATCTGCATAGGTCTTTGAGTATTGAGTTATGACGGGGGGCAACTTCATGTCCCTCGGAGACTCAACGGTCTTCACTATCTTTCCCTGCCTAGAGTAGAACTCTGCAAGGGCCTGGGCAAAGGTGGTTTTACCCATGCCCGGAGCTCCCGCTATCAGGATGCCCTCTGCCCTCTCCATCAACCTTTTCAACAGCTTCTCCGGTAATCCGTAGTCCTCAAGCTTGAGCTTTACTAGAGGCTTCACGGCCGTGATCTCCCAGCCGTTGCTGAAGGGGGGCCTAGCTATGATGATCCTGTAGTCCCCTAACTGCACTATGGTAGAGCCGAGCCTGTCTATCTCAACGTATCCCCCTCCTCTGCTCGCCTCCTCCACTATCTCCCTAGACATCTCCTCTAGTTCCCCTCTTCCCATTGGCTCCTCCCTTAGCCTGACGAAGAGCCACCTCCCTGGACTCCCGACCTTTGCGAGGGGGGGCGCGCCCTCCTTCAGGTGAACGCTCATTGTCTTGGCATCGAAGAAGGTCTCGATCTTAAGCCTTCCAGAGCTGCCCCTCGAGGAGAGCATGACTCTCACTCCCATTGCTTGGGCGGCTGCAGCCTGCGCGCGGTCAGAGGTGATCAGAATTGCTCCCACTTTCCACGCGTAGTCCCTCACCAGCCATCTGACAGAGTTCGCGTCTAGCTCCTTGATTTTCCTCTCCTCATCGACTATAGCTATCTCGAGTGAGTCAAGGCGGAGCTCCTGCAGCTTCTTTAGCTCCTCCAGCCCCGCGAAGCCTATGCCCCTGCCCGCCCACGCCTCGGAGCTGAAATAGTCGACCAGCGCCTTTAGTATGAACAGCCTCCCCCTTATTTCCCCCCTCTCGGCCATGCTTATCAGGCTGCCGTCCAGCACTACGTCATGATCTGCAACGTAAAGCGTGCCTGACACATGTGCCCCTGGTGAGAGACGGGGAGAAGGCTTATTTCTTCAACCTCTCTGCAAGGTTCCTCGTCTCGCGGAACTGTTTCTCCGTTATGTATAGGTGCTCTCCAGTGTCCACCAGGATATCCTCCCCTGCTATAAGGCTCTCCAGCCTTGCGCCGCTAGAATAGACCTTTACTATGTCTCTGTCATCTGCGAGGTCGAGGAGCATTGCAGGCGGCCTGCTGGCGTCGAACACGGCTATCTCAGCAATTCTCCCTGGCTTTATGACTGGGGGCGGGAGGGAGAGGGCTTTTCTCAGCGCTACGTTCTCCTCCCAGGGATCGGGTGAGGAACCCAGGGAGAACGATATAGAGTTGAAGAAGCTGAGCACGGAGCCCAACTTTGTCATGCCCTTCCCCTCCACTTCCCTGATCTCTCCCTCTCCCTCACAGCCCTCTCCCGAGAGGGTCGCCACTGCTACGAGGCCAGGCACGTAGTCCGGCTGAACACCGCTACAGACAGGCACGGCAAGCCCATAGAAGCCTCCCACTGTCTTGGAAAGCTCCAGGGGAAGGCTTACGTCCAGGCCTTCTACAATAACTACGGTAACCCCACTCATGTGGAGCTCGTACACCGCAGGGAGGGAGGCAGTCATCAAGGTCTTCAGGCCAGAGCTCTTGTAGAAACGAACCCTCTCAGCCATGCTGGGCTTCCTTAGCCTGATAGGGTACGTTGCTATGCTCGCCAGGGCCGCGAGGCCCGGTGCTATGATCCTCCCCTCCCCCCCGAGCACCAAAGTTGCATATGTGTACTCCTCCGGCACCACCCCCTCCCCTACTCCCTCGATCTTCCCGTCCTTGACGTACACGTAACCTCTTCTCAGGACCCTCTCGCCGGTGAAGATAACAGAGCCTGTCAGCAATATGTCAACTCCCATTGCAGGACCTATTGTAGTGGTGTACGAAGCACTTTTATAGGACTACGAGCCTGACCTCCCCTCCCCCCTCTATGGTTGGGCTCACCTCTCTCTCCCGAAACGTTTCTAGCATAAGCCTGTCCCGCCCTATTACTACGAGCCCAATGGAGGTGCTGCGGAGGGGCTTCGCGACTAGGAAATCAAGCGGGCCTACCTTGACGCTCGTTACCTCGAAAGCGCCCATCTCTACCTTCCTCTGCGAACCTTTTCTTTCGAGAGGCTCGAGGGGAGGGAGCTCCAAGTACACGTATCTCCTCCCGCCAATAACATATTCCCTTATCTCTCGGGCTCTGGAGATCGTGAGAGAGGAGGCACCTATCGAAACCACGAGGTTCCGGAACTCTAGAAGAAGTTGCTTCGTGAAGCTTACCCCCACTGATCCGGCGCCCCATGTGAGCAGGACTCTTGCCGGGCTACCTCTACCTCCGGATTCAGCGCCGCTCATGGCGGCTCTGGGAGAGGGATCATGGACAACTTTTCGCGCTCCCCCCAGAAAGCTCTCTTGCTCGTGCTTAGAGCGGCCGTGCTCCTCCCACATGTCCCTACCTGCCTCTCGCCCAGCTCGACTCCTACTATCTCTGCCCTTATTATTGTCCTTGTCATGACCCACGCGGAGCCTCAAGACCAGCACTCAAGGGCTGTAGCTTAAAGCTCGAGGGATTCAGCTATCGCTTCTACTCTGCTAGCTGCACAGCCTGCTTGAACGTGGAATCGCGGGGGACGGCTCATAAAATATTTACGGTTAAGGTTTGCTGACCTTCCCAGCTCAGTACCAGTAGGAGTAGAACCTGTGCTCTGGCACCATGAACTTCGGCTCCCTGAAGGCCGCACATATGGGGGAGAGGGAGCAGCCGCCGTTACAACCTGCCATTGCCGCACACTCAGGCGAGCAGGACCCCCTGCAGGTGGGCCTTTCCCTAGAGCAGCAGTTCCTACCGAAGTTCCAGATCACGTCGTCAAGAAGGAAAGGGTCTATGGAGCCTCTCACGGCTACCTCCTTGTAGGCAGTCCTCACTGCATATCTTATCATCACGTCCTCCTCCTCGCTGAGCTCCACCCCTCCAGCGATCTTCTCTAGGCTCTCATCATCGACCCTCACCAGCCCCACCCTCAGGGCGATCCGGACCAGGTGGTTGTCCACGGGAACTTCTTTGTTGTGCTGGTCGAGAATCTGCAGCACCCCTCTCCTCTCGAGGAACTTAGCAAGGAGGAAGGCCTTTTTCTCCACGGGGTCTCGAAAGGCCTTGAAGGCTTTCAGATCGACAATGAAGCCCCTCGCTCCTTCCTTCAGCTTGCCCCTTGCCTCTAGGACCAGCCTGAAAGGATCTCCATCGTATAGCCTGAGCAGCTTCTCGCCGATGTCCCTCAACAGCTCCGTCCTCACCTCTACGTCAGGGGGCTTCCTGAGCCTTCCGTTCCATGTGAGCCACTCCTCGATATCGTTCATCCTCACCTTTGCCAACCTCTCTGCCTCGAAGAAACCTCTGTCCTCTCCGAACTTCATGCTCCCTAGCCTGTACAACAGCTCTGCGCCGCGATACGTCCTGCCCTCTATGACTCCCTCGTAAGGCTTCCCCGGCCTGCTGGCCCTGTGATCCATGGCCGTCATGACTAGGAAGTATGCCGTTACTTCTCTCTTACTAGCATCTTTTGGCGGATAGAACTCTGGCTCCAGGAAGGGGTTAGGCTTCACGGCTCTTGCCATTGACGATACGATCAGCGCAAACCTCTTGGCTGCCTCCTCGTCCACCTCTACTCTCACAAGGCTCTCCTCTAGCTTATAGCCTGCTTTTCGCCTCTCTTAAGGGATAGTCTTGAAGAAGTTCATAGTTGACACCATGCTCGGCGACCTAGCTAGGTGGTTGAGGATCATGGGCTACGATGTGGCATACTCTAAAGGCTACGGAGACCAGGAGATCCTCGAGTCTGCATCTCTCGGCAACAGGATCATAATAACAAGGGACAGGAGGCTGTACGGGAAAGCGAAGAAACGCTCGCTAGAGGCGATACTCGTAGAGTCCATAGGCACTGCGGAGAGGCTAGCGGAGGTAGCAGTCAAGGCGAGGCTCGAGCTGAGGGCCGATCCCTTCCTGAGCAGATGTCCCGAGTGTAACGGGGAGCTCTCTGTGACGGAGGAAAAGGAGAAGGTGAGGGACAAGGTGCCTCCTCAGGCCCTCCGAGCTTACAAGACCTTCTATGTCTGCACGAGGTGTGGCAACGTCTACTGGGAGGGGAGCCATTGGGAGAACATAAGGAAGACCATAGATTTGGCGAGGAGCATAGCAGCGTCTCACCAGAGGAAGGCAGAGAAATAGCCGTACTCCTCCAACTCCTCTGCCAGCCTTACTGCAGAGGGGGTGGACCTGGAGGCCACGACTATGAGCCCTCTGTCCCCCAGCTTTTCTATACCGTACGCGCCCACAAGGGCAGAGAGGCTGGAGAGGCTTCTAGCCCTTACCTTCATGGGGCGACCGAAGAGCTCTACGTAACTCTTGTATATTTCCTCCCACGTCTCCCTCCTGTCGCAGTAGAGCGATACCCCCCTCCTCCCGAGGGCTCTCTCTGCCCCCTCCACTAGCCTGGCTACTTCCTCGTAACAGCGGGAGCACCTAACCGTGCCGCGGACCAGCTCCTCTAACCTTGCGGTAGAGAACGCCTGGTCCCTCTCCAGATAGCCCTCTATCTCCCGCGTTATCTGTTCTCCTGTACTTATCATCGCCCTTTCCACTAGCTCCCTTAGTCTTTCTACTCTCATCTCCTCTAACGCTCTCTCCCTTGTCTGCGAAAGGAAGAGCTCCCATGGAGGAGAGGGGGTAAGCTCCATGTTTCTGAGGGGCTCCACGACCAGGAGCCTACTGCTACTTAGGGGCTTCCACTTGCCGAGACACCTGCCCGTCTTTACGAGCACAGAGGGGACGCCCGAGATCTTCAGGGAAGAATACAGGGGAGAGGAGGGACAGGACGAGATCTCCAGCTGTCCTTCTCCTGAGACAGTAACGTAGAGCCCGTCCCCTATCCTCATGTAGTAGTCCCCCTTCTCCTCAGAGAGCCCCAACTTTGCCCTGGATATCATGTGGTAGTCTAGGATGCCTGCCGTCCTGAGGGCTTCCAGAGCCCTCATGGTCTGCCTCGGCGCATCGAGGACGTCGTCGGGCAAGATAAGGTAGCCTGGGTCTCTGAGCAGCCCGTAAAGGGAGGCAAGGGTGTTGTATAGCCTCATGACGAAGCTCAGCCTGGGAGCAGAGGAGAGGGCCAACTTCAGGTCCGCGTCCAAGGGGCTGTAGAGTAGAGTAGCTATAGCCCCTTCCCCATCCCTCCCGGCTCTCCCTACTTCCTGGTAGTACTCCTCCACCGAGTCGCTCATTATGTAATGGATCACCCACCTTATGCTCTTGACGTCTATGCCCATACCGAAGGCCTTCGTGGATACGAGCACGCCTTCCTGTACCTCCCTAACCTTTTCCTCTACCCTCTGCCTCTCCCTATCTCTCATAGCGCCATGGTATCTCATCACCTCCACGTCTAGCCTGCGCTTCAGGAACGAGGCTATCGTGTCCACGTTAGCCCATCTAGCAATGGAGCTGGAGACGTAGCTGGTGAAGATTACCCCGAGCCACCTGTCCCATTTCCCTCTAGACAGCTGTACGTTCCTCCTTACGACCTTCTCTAGGACCTCTAACCTCTCGTAACCTTGTGGCGCAGGAACTACCTCGAAGCTTATGTCCTCCCTTACGGTCCTGGTCCTGATCACTATAGGCTTGGAGGGATCTTCGTAATCCTCTCCCGGCTCCTCCCTATGTCCCAATAACCGTAGGACCTCTGCGAGAGACCTCTTGGAGATGGTAGCCGTAAGGGCAATCACGGGGGGCTTGAAGTTATTTCTCAACGACGCTATGAGCTTTGCTGCATAAGCATAAGAGGGCCTAAAAGTGTAGCCCCACTCTACTACTGTATGCACCTCGTCGAGCACTATCATGGAGGGAGGGCCTTCCGCGATGGTCCTCCTCATCCTCTCCTCCTGTAGCCTCTCCGGGGAGGAGTACAACAGGTCCAGCTCTCCCCTCCTCGCCTCCCTTAGGATTCTCTCCCTCTCTTCCTGCGGTACAGAGGAGTCGAGGAAGGCGGCCCTCAGCCCTAGGCGAGAGGACCTGTAGACCTGGTCCCTCATGAGGGCTCTGAGGGGAGATATGACGAGAGTGTACGACCCCAAGAACCTCGACGCTAACTTGGAGGAGGACTGGAATATTGCTGACTTACCAGAGCCGGTGGACATTATCACGACAAGCGTGCCCCCTCCTTCGAGCAGGTAGGGCACTATCTTGAAGGCGGCCCTCTGCCCTGCGTTCGGCACCAGTCCGTACATCTTTGAGAAGGTCTCCACGAGGGCGTCCTCGAGGGCTGAGAGCGTCTCCTCGCTGGCAGGGGAGCTCATCCTCAGCCTCCCCCTCCCCTCACCTTTCAGCTCTCTGGAGATCACAAGGAGTTGATGCGTGCAAGCGAGCTGTAAGAGGTCCTCCAGCCTAGAGCCTTCCCTAGCGTGAATCTCGGGGAACAGAATAGCGCCTCCCTTTACTGCCTCTTTGGAGATCGTGACTCCTGCCCTTGCCAGAGCTCTTTCCATAGAAGGGGGAGGGATGACTGCAGGGAACTGCTTCAGGAACTCAAAGAGAGGCCCTATTCCCTCCGGAGGCTCTGCTACCCTTATCTCTCCCTCTCTGCAGGGAACAGAGTAGAGCTTCACCTCTTGCGTCTCCTGCAGCAGCGACTTCGCTCCTGCAAGTGACTACGTTTAAATAGTGGGGGAGACCCCTCTCCGGAGGGGAGAAGGGTGAAACTGAACACGCACATATCCGTAGGGGTAGGAGTAGCCTCCCTCCTCCCCTCCCTTGTGGGCTGCGAGATGCTCTGCTTCGCTCTGTCCATAGTGCTCGGGGGAGCCGTGCACGGAATAGTGGATCAGCTCTCCCACGAGTGGAGAGGCGGGACTATCAGGAGAGGTCCCCTCCTCCACAGCGTAGAGGGCTCGCTGGCCCTCTCTCTGCTCCTCACAGCCCTCCTCGCAGTCCTACCAATACCCCTCTCCCTCCTCTCCTGGGTTGTGGTCTTCTTCTCCACTTGGGCCTCCCTCCTCAGCCACCTCCTCCTTGACTCCCTCACTCCGGCCGGCGTCTACTTCGGGGGGAGGAACGTGAGCCTTGCGAGCTTTAGGTACGACAGCCCGGAGCTGAACGGGTTCTTCTCCCTGCTCGGCCTTGCCCTCTTCCTGTTCTCTCTCCTCAACTATCTCAAATACCTCCCCGCCGGTCCGTAAGAGGGAGTGAGGGCTTGGAGAGGATAGAGCCAGAAGAGGTGAGTCTAGAGCTAGCAAGAGATCTGGTAAGACTGGCCAGGATCGCGATAGAGCGCCACTTCTCCCCGGAGAGGCTGAGGATAGAGCCAAGGGGGAGAGAGATGGAGAGGTACGGAGCAGTCTTCGTCACGCTGGAGAAGGAAAGGGAGGGACGTAGGGAGCTCAGGGGCTGTGTAGGGGTGCTGGAGGCCTACATGCCAATATGGATTGCTACTGTAGAGTCTGCCCTCTCCTCTGCCTTTGAGGACCCCAGGTTCCCGCCCCTCAGGAGGAGGGAGCTAGGAGAGGTGATCATAACTCTCACAGTGCTAGGCAGGAAAGAGCCTGTGAGGAGCCTGGAGGAGATCGTGATCGGGGAGCACGCCCTGTACGTGGAGAGGCTCTACGGTAGGAGGCTCCTCTCCGGCATCCTCCTCCCAGAGGTACCCGTCGACCACTGCTGGAGCAGGGAGGTCTTCGCGAGCATGACATGCATGAAGGCAGGTCTAGAAGAGAGGTGCTGGGAGGCAGAGGGCACTGTCCTCTACAAGATCCGCTCTAGAACCTTCAGGGAGCTCTCACCGGGAGGGGAGGTCATAGAGGTGAACCTGAAAGAGCTCTACGAAAAGTGCTTTAAGGCCTGATGGAGCAGATAGATTGGTGAAGAGTGTAGCCTGCCCCGAGCTCTGCAATGAGGAGGCCTTTGATCGCTGATCATAACTTAACGCTGCCCACCAGCTCCTTGAGAGTATAGTAAACTCTCTTCTTCCTCTTCCCTCTGTTTTCCACCTTGAGCAGAACTATTTCGCCTATTTCGCAGGTGTTCTTTACGTGGGGACCTCCGTCTAGTTGAACGTCCACGCCCGTTATCTCCACAACTCTCAGCCTCTCTTGATCTGGAGGTGCCCTCTCTGCTAGCTTTACCATGCCCGGCATCGAGAACGCCCTCTCCCTCTCCAGCCAGTACACCTTCACTTCTGCACATCTAGCAATTATCTCGTTGGTCTTCCTCACCCCTATCTCGAGAGCCGTCCTCCACTCTTCCGTCCCTAGGTCGAAGTCGTCCCTAGAATACTCTGGCGTTATGTGGCCCCCGGTTATCAAAGCGCCGTACTTCTCGTATAGCACCGCAGCAAGCACGTGGGCTGCAGTGTGCAGTCTCATCATGTTGTACCTCCTCTCCCAGTCTATGCGCCCGATCGCGGTAACGCCCTCCCTCAGGCCAGAAGGGTCCTCCACTATGTGAGCCACCTCGTCCCCCACGAGCTCCGCCCTCACCACTCTGAAGGCTCTCCCCTCTGCCTCCAAGAAGCCCACATCGCTGTCTAGACCGCCATGCGGAGCGGGGTGGAAGGCAGTAGCGTCGAGGAACACCTGATTTCCCTCTACCCTGACAACTCTTGCCTCAAAGGTCTTGAGATAGCTATCCTCCTGGAAGAGGAGCCTCGTCCTCACCATACCTCCTATCCGAGAGGCGAGTACTAAAGGCTTTGAAAGTTATAGGAGGGGACAGCGTGAAGTACGATGTCGCAGTGATCGGCGGCGGCCACAACGGCCTTGTGGCAGCTTGCTACCTAGCAAAGCATGGCCTAAGGGTTGGCCTCTTCGAGAAGAACAACTTCGTGGGAGGTATGGCCTCTAGCCCAGAGATCTGGGAGGGCTTCAAGGTGCCCCTAGGAGCCTACACCCTTAGCCTGTTCAGCAAGAGCATAGCAGACGAGCTCGGGCTCTTCGAGAGGGGGCTAAGGCTCATTCCAAAGGAGCCTGGTATGACGGTTTTCCTGCCGGGGGGGAGGACCATCTCTTCCTGGTCCGATCAGGACAAGATGAGGAAGGAGATCTCCGCCTTCTCTCAGAGGGACGCGGAGAGCTACGTCAGGTGGAGCAGGGAGTGGGAGCTGGTGACGGAGGTGTTGGATTATATATACTCCAGCCCCCCCTCCAGCTTGCCAGAGGCGCTAGAACTAGCGAGCAAAGCTGCTAGGTTTGCGTCCAGCTTTGGGCTAGGGGGCCTTGTCGACGACCTCCCCCGCCTCCTCCTCTCCCCCGCCTCGAAGCTGCTGGACGAGTTCTTCGAGAGCGAGGAAGTGAAGGCCTTATTGGTTGAAGATGCACTTGTGGGGGAGCTGGTCTCCCCCAGCTCCCCGACCTCTTCCCTCGTACTGGCCCACCACTACATGGGCAACGTTACGGGCAAGAGGGGCCAGTGGGCATACGTGGCAGGCGGCATGGGAGCCCTCTCAGAGCTGCTAGCCCAGAGATGTAAGGAGCTAGGAGCGGAGATACACCTGAACGCATCCGTAGAGGAGATCATAGTGAAGGACGGGAGGGTTGCAGGACTCAAGGTCGACGGGAAGGTCGTGGAGACGCAGAGGGTGGTGAGCACGGTAGATGTGAGGACGACCCTACTCCGCCTGGTAAAGGAGGGTGTGGAGAAAGGCATGCAAAGGAGGCTAAGGGCCCTCAGGTCCACGGGGGCCTCTTCAAAGCTCCTCATAGCCACAAGGGGCCTCCCCAAATTAAGGGAAGAGTACGCTGGCGCTGCTGAGAGGATCTTCTCGTCCTCAGCCCTCGTTCTCGAGAGCATAGAGTACGCTGAGAGGGCTTACAGGGACGCTCTCTACACGGGGCTCAGCTCTGAGCCTTGGATGTCCATAAACACCCAGAGCTATCTCGACAGGAGCGTCTCTCCTGAGGGCTGGCACCTCCTCTCCGTATTTGTGCAGTACACCAGGCGAGATCTCCCCGGCGGCTGGACTCAGGAGAGGAGGGAGGAGCTAAAGGAGAGGGTGCTCGAGACGCTCTCTCGCTACTTCTCTGACCTTAGGGCAGAGAGGCTCATGCTGCTAACGCCCGCGGACTATGAGGCTATGTTCGGCGCTCCGGGGGGCCACATATTCCACCTCAGCATGACGCCAGATCAGCTGTGGGTCAGCAGGCCGCTCCCAGAGCTCTCCCGCTACAGGACGCCCATCAAGGGTCTGTACCTCGGCGGTTCGAGCTCCCATCCAGGAGGCGGCGTGACAGGCATGCCTGGCTACCTAGCAGCTAGAGCGGTGCTCGAGGACCTGGGGGCAGTAAAGCAGAGGAGGATCAGCATATCGGGCTTCGTGATCGACAGGATAAAGAAGAAGATACGCCTCTAGCTCAGCCTGGCAAGACAGTCCTCACACTTCATGAGCTTCAGGGGTATCTCATCTATGGAGGGACGCCGGGAATCTATGACGAGGAGCTTGTTGTAGGAGGGCTCCCCTATCCCGGTGATTACCTTGAGGGCCTCCATGACCTCCAGGGAAGCAACAACTCCTACCGTGGGCGCAACTATGCCCCTACAGCCCCTTTCCGGCAGAGGCCTCGGAGCAATGCAAGCCAGGCAGCTGCTCTTACCCCTCCTAACCGTGGTGACCTGACCGTAGTAACTCTCTGCTGCGCCGTGGACCAGAGTCTTCCCCCTCTCCCACGCGTGCCTGTCCAGCACCAGCCTGGCTCCCCACTCGTCTAGCCCGTCGACTATCAGTTCAGTGCCTGATAGCAAGTCATCCGCGTTCTCTGCCGTGATCCTCTCCTCATAGCTCTCCACGTCCACGAGGGGGTTCAGGGCAGAGATCCTCTGTGCGGCAGCCTTTGCCTTCGGCCTCCCCACGTCTTCGGTGCTGTAGAGTATTTGCCTGTTGAGGTTCTCGACGCCTACCTTGTCTGGATCTATAAGCAAGAGCTTTCCCACGCCGAGGGATGCGAGGTAGAGGGAGACGAGGCTCCCCAGACCCCCCAAGCCTACCACGGCCACCCTTGACTCCAGGAGCTTTATCTGACCTATTGCGCCGAGAAGGGGCATCTGGCGGGAGTACCTTACTATGTCTATCTTGTCTAGACTCACTCCCTTACCCACTCCGTCCTATCCTTGTAGTCCAAGATCCTTATTCCTCTCTCCTGCAGCCTCTGCCTTATGGTATCTGACAGGTCATACATCTTCCTTGCCCTCAACTCTGCCCTCACCTGCACTAAGAGATCTATGAGCTCTGCCTCGAGCCTGGAGCTCCCCTCTCCTGCCATTATGTCGTCTAACACAGCGTACACCTTGTTAAACTCCTCTAGCATGCGGTACGCATAGAGCAAAACTGCCTGGCTCTCCGAGCTCTCCAGCTCTTTGTAATAGAGGTTCGTGAGCTCCCATACGCTGCTCATGGCTGCGCCGAAGTTGAAGTCGCTGCTCATGCTCTCATGCCATGAGCCGTGGATCCTCTTCAGCTCCTCCAGCACCCTCGCCTCCCTCTCCCTCAAGTAATGAGATGGTTCTAGGGCCGAGATCCTTTTCTGGAGCCTCTGGGCCACCTCTCTCAGCCTCTGGTAGAGCCTCGAGGCCTGCTCCAGCCCGCCCTCGCTGTAGTCCAGGCTGCTCCTGTAGTGGGAGCTCAGCAGCCAGAGCCTGATCACTTTTGGCCCCCACTTCTTTGCTGCTTCCCTGAAGGGCACTATGTTGCCTAGGCTCTTGCTCATCTTCTCCCCGGAGATAGTGAGGTAGGAGACGTGCATCCAGTACCTCACCCAAGGCCTCTTGCCGAAGAGCGCCTCACTTTGGGCCCTCTCGTTCTCGTGATGGGGGAAAACTAGGTCTATGCCCCCGCCGTGAATGTCAATGCTAGATCCCAGGTACTTGCTGCTCATAACGCTGCACTCTATGTGCCAGCCCGGCCTACCCTTCCCCCACGGACTGTCCCAGCTGGGCTCTCCCGGCTTAGCCGCCTTCCAGAGGGCGAAGTCGTATGGGTTCTTCTTCTCCTTCACATGCTCCTCTTGCCTCCAGGCCTCCTTGTTGAGGGCGCCGCTGAGTCTCCCGTAGTCTGGGAAGGAGTCGACGTCGAAGTAGACGCTGCCGCTCTCAGCTACGTAAGCATGGCCCTTCTCTATGAGCCCCTTCACGAACTCTATGATCTCTTGAATATGATCCGTCACCTTCGGATGCACGTCTATCCTAATGCTCAGAGAGCTCAGCATCTCCAAGTAATCCTTGCTGTACTCCTCTACTACCTCCTGCCACCCTCTCCCCTCGTCACGCGCCCTGTTTATGATCTTGTCGTCTATGTCCGTTATGTTCTGAACATGGTACACCGAGTACCCTCTGAGGTTCAGGTACCTCTTTATGGCATCGAAGGAGGCAAAGGTCCTGGCATGGCCTATGTGCGTGTAGTCGTAAGGAGTTGGACCGCAGGTATACATGCTCACGAAGGGAGGTCTAGCTGGGGAGAAGGGCTCTAGCCTTCTCCCAAGAGTGTTGTGCACGTACACAATGATCCATACACCTCAACGTAAACCTCTTCCGCTCCTTATATTTCCTGAGCCAGTAGTCCCGCTTATAAGCATAGCAATAAGGCAATACCAAGGGAAAGATAATGGAAGGGAGCGGTAAGAACCACCCTACTTTGGTGGCGATGAGGGAGATAGCTAGCTTCGTCCTCAAGGCCTCGGAGGAGCTCGACACGATGGCCATAGACTCTTTTCTGGACGTCTTGCTCAACGCGTACCATAAGAGGAACAAGGTCCTGGTCATGGGAGCCGGCAGGAGCGGCCTGGTGGGTAGGGCATTTGCTATGCGACTCCTCCACCTCGGCTTCAATGCCTTTGTGCTGGGCGACACGATCGTGCCGAGCATAAGAGAAGGGGACGTGGTCGTGGCAATCTCTGGCTCTGGAAGGACTCAGCTCATAATGACGGCGGCAGAAGCAGCGAAAAAGGTGGGGGCATACATGGTAAGTGTGACGAGCTATCCTGACAGCCCCCTGGGCAAAATCTCCGACCTAGTGATCAGGCTGCCCGGGCGAACCAAGATGAGCTCTATGACCGACTACTTCGCCAGGCAGATACTCGGCATTCACGAGCCCCTGGCGCCTCTCGGGACGCTGTTCGAGGACACGGCGGTCATATTCTTCGACGGCATCGTTTACTCCCTCATGATGAGGCTAGGGATAAACGAGGAGGAAATGAGAATGAGGCACGCTAACATAGAGCTATGATGCCCATAGAGGGCTGGGCTCTCAGGACGAGGGTGGCAGGGACAGAGGAGGTCTGGGTGGTGAGGGGCTATCGCCACCCAGAGGGATATCTCGTTGCAACTCCTTACCTGAGGGGCGCGAGGAGGCTCACGCCCTACGACCTCTCCCTAGCCCCGCCCTGGACATTGAGGTGGGTAGACTGCATAGGGAGGACCGTGCCCCTGCTTGACTGGAGAGATGCGGAGCTCCTAGACCCTGAGAGGGCCTTGAAGGTGAGGAGGGGGGAGCTACCGGCTGAGGTTCTGGAGCTCCTAGACGTTCTGAGCCCTGAGTGGGCAGGCCTTACGGGCTCCTGGGCCTTGTTTTCGGAGAGGGGAGGGAGCGACGTAGATTTGCTCCTCTATGGCCGCTTCAGGGAAGCGCTGCGGGAGCTGAGGGAGGAGGGACTGATAGCTCCATGTCAGGTGGAAGAGAGGTACAAGAAGGTAAAAGACAAGTTCTCCCCCGAGGACCACGCAGACCTCTCTAGACACAGGCTGCTCGACTCCTGCTACAAGGGGAAGCCATACACTATCAGGGCTCTGAGGACCCTCGAGCCGGAGCCGTGCAGCGTGAGAGTAGAGTATTTGCAAGAATACGAGGGGGAGGTAGAGCTAGTAGACGCTAGTGACTCCTTCTTCCTCCCTGCCCGCTATGTGGCTAGACTTGGAACGCAGGAGGTGATCCTAGAGAGCTGGCACTCTAGATATGCAGAGCTCCCGCCGGGAAGGTACAGGGCGTCCTTAAGGCTCAGCCTGGAGGGAGGGCAGGTGAAGGCCTCCCCTGACATAAACGGCTATTTGAGGCCGCTGAGATGAGGCCTGCAGTATACCCAGAGCATGGCACGCTGCTGTTCTCAAAAGGCATGGTAGCACAGGTTATAGGTGTCCCCTCCCCTCCCGGCATGACGACTGCGCTCCCCAAGTACGCTCTATGCGCAGAGAGCCCGCTGGGGAGGAGCGTTCCGTTTTGCCGGCTGATATGGAGCTATGGACCAGAAGGGGTCGCCGCCGTTATCCCCTTCGCTAAGGCAAGGCTAGACGGCCTCTACGGCGCTCCTATGCCTTACTTCTCTCTCGAAGAGGTGGAGTTCCTCCTCCGCCCCCCAGAGGCCTTGCATGAAGCTCTCTCCTCCCCGCCGAGGTGGCTCGGAGAAGAGCTCTACAGCGTTTTAGTAGAGCTCCGCTCTTGGGGCATATCGCTGGGGGAGCTCGGCCTGACGGGCTCCTTGGCCCTTCGCATAGAGAACCCAGCCCTGTCAGATGTGGACCTCGTGGTCTATGGCTCGAGAGCTGCCCTGAGGGCTTTTGAGGCCTTCTCCTCTCTGGGAGCGGGGAGCCCCGAGGACGGGGGAGGCGCAGTCCTCTACCCTCGCATGGACAGCGGATGGAGGAGGAACAGGCTGGGAAAAGTCTACGTCTCTTGGGTAGGGGTTCCCCTGGAGGGGGAGCTCTGTCCTCCCCTTCGCAGCTACTTCCACGTTCCCACTCCACATAGGCCTGTGAGGACCGCCTTCGAGATTGCGGGAGGGCAGGAGGGAGCCCTCTTGTACCCTCCTTGCGTGAGGACGGAGGACGAAAGGTACGTGATCTCTTTCGAGTTCCTGCTCGGCAAGGCCCTGCTTGAGGGAGGGAAGTTCGTGGCTGTAGCGCTGGAGAGCTGGGACAGAGAGGTTTTGTACCTAGGGTTGCGGGAGCTAGGCGGCGAGCTCAGAAGGGTATATTCATGACCCTCTTGTATTCAGCGACCAACTCCTCCACTTCTGCGTTCCACCTGAGCAGGCCTTCTGGGCTCTCCGGATAATCCATGTACAGCCCCTTGATCTTCTTCATGTAATCGTTAACCTTGAGAATCTTCCCGAAGAGGGTCGGCTTCCCCATGAGCCTCACCACCATGTCCAGAGTGTCGAGGAAATGTCTTGTGAGGCTGAACTCACCTGCCTCGAAGACAGCTATTACTTCCTCCTTGCCCACGAGGCCCTTGCTTATGGCCCACTCTATCTCCTCGTCACTGAGGGTCTGGAGGAACATCCTCAGCACGTCCAGAGCCGCCTGCTTGGCCCCCAGGGCCCTCATGTATTCAAGGTTAGCTCCCCACAACCCCTTAGCGCTGAAGTCCCCTGTCTCGGCCGCGGCAACTATGGCGTTGGCAGCGGCCCTTGCAGCAGTCATAGCATAACCCATGCCCCCTCCGTGAACGGGGTCCACGGTGAAGGCGCTGTCGCCTATGGCAATGAAGTTGTGCCAGACCATTGTCGCAATAGGCCTCCTCGTCGGGAGCCTAGCTCCCGCCTCGCTCAGCACCCTCACCTCCCTGCCTATATCAGGCCTCTTCATGAGCACCTCTCTGTAGGTCTTCGCAGGGTGCTCGTAACCCCTCCCCAGCTGCACCCCGAGGCCTATGTTTGCTACGTTCTTTCCCTTCGGGAAGAACCACCAGTAGCCTCCGGGCGCGATCTTTGTGCTGAAGTATATTCTTATGAAGTCCGGTTCCTCTATGTCGTAGTCTAGCTCCACTATCTTCCTGTAAGCAACGGAAAAGTCGGTCTCAGGAGCTTCGACTGCCACTGGCCACTCTGCTGGCAGCTTCCGCCGAACGGAGCCTACGCTGCCACTAGCATCTACCACCACCTTCGCTCGGAGCTCCATTTCTCCTTTCTCTCCGCGAGCCATTACGCCAGCCAGCTTACCGGACTCGAGGATTGGGTTGCTCACTTTTGTCTCCAGGTAGATGTCGACTTTCCCGGAGGCTTCCCTCAACAGGGAGAGGCCGTACTTGTTCCTGTCTATCATGTAACCGTGTCCTCCGGTAAGCCTCAGCACTCCTTGCTCGCTCGGGCTATAGATGAGAGCTCCCCTCACTATCTGTTTAAGGGCCTCGCCCGAGGGGTGGGGCAGACCGTTCTTGTCGAAGTTGCCCGATCCTATGGCATCTCCACACGGCTTGCCCCAGATCTTTGACTCGTCGCCCATATCTATCCCAGCGACCCTCAATCCGGAGTTCCTGAGCATGTATACGAGAGAAGCACCTGCAGGCCCCAGTCCTACGACCACTACGTCGTAGTTGGCTCTCATTCGGCTCGCCTGTGCCCACGTAATAGCTTGGGATATAAATTTTATATAGATTTCCTCACAAAAGACATTAGGCTCTCTCTCTTTCTGTTAGGGGGAGGTGAGCGTCTTGTCCAGGCCGTTCAGGAGGAGGAGAATCTTCGACATATTCGACGAGATAGACCAGATGATGGAGGAAATGATGAGGGAGATGATGAGAGAGCTGGAGCGTGGGACGGGGGAGAGGAGGTTTAAGAGAGGTCCTTACTTCTATGGCATGAAGATCACAATTGGGCCGGACGGAGTGCCAAGGGTGGAGAGGTTCGGTAACTTTGACGTGAGGGAGGGGAGGCCCCTAATTAGGGAGGAGATAGAGCCCCTTGTGGAGGTTATGGAGAGAGGGGACGAGGTGGTAGTGCTAGCTGACGTGCCAGGAGTCTCTAAGGAGAACATACATGTGGAGGTGAAGGAGAGGGAGGTCTTGATCAAAGCAGATGCCGAAGAGAGGAAGTACTACAGAAGGGTAGACCTGCCGGTCGAGGTGGACCCGAAGAGCGCAAAGGCCGCTTACAGAAACGGAGTGTTGGAGATCAAGATGAAGAAGAAGGAGGGCGAGGGAGGCCACAAGGTATCAGTCGAGTGAGGGACATTCGCTGTCCATCGGACCTCTCTCCGCTTGCCCGAAAACCCCGCTTTTCCCCTCTGGATCACACATTATTAGCGTGAAGCCGACCTTACCCTCTATTGCCTCCTCTAGCCATCTCCTAGCCCTCTCGCATCTCTCCCCCTCTTGACATATCACGTCTAGGGCCCCTAGGAACTCGTGGAGAATGCCCTCCACGGTCGTTATGACCCCTTGAGCATGGGGGCCTGGAACGTACTCTAGACCCATTTCAGGGATGAGGACAGAAGCAGTGGAGGATTTGACAACTAAGTACCTCAGCTCCTCCTCCCCTTTGACTCTCACTTTTGTCTTCACAGGCTCCCCCGCCTCTGCTATGCTGACCTCCCTCCGCCTGAAGCCGCAGCTGAGACAGGACATGACAGTGATCAAGATTGGCCCCACGTAAGGCACCTCGTAGAGGTACACAGAGACCCCCATCTGTCCTCCACAGTAGGGGCAGGCAAGGGGGAACTCCCTCAGTTTCTGTAAGCTCAAGCTCTCCCCCACCTATACGAGCTAAAGGCTATATCAGTCTTATCTGTAGCGGGGGAACAGTGAGCCTGAAGGACAGGCTAGTGCTGGCCTTCAAGTCTATGAGGTTTTACCTCGTGGACAAGAGGGTGAGCAGCGTAGAGGAGGTAGAGGAGTTGCTGCGCTCTGCGGGGGTGATGCAACTTCTGGCAAGGAGCGAGCTGGGCCACTTTGTCGTTTACCATGTAGATGGCAACAGGGTTAGGAGGAGCTGCCTCTACGGAGAGTGCGCTGGGAAGGAAGAGCTGGAGAGGGAGAGATGCCTGCAGGACTGTTCCGTCAGGCTAGAGGAGAAGTTGGCTGAGGAGGTGGCGAGGGCGCTGGAGTCACTCTAGCTCTTCCTCCTCCTCTTCCTCCCCCCTCGGCCCGACAAGTTTCCTCTCGTAACCCCTTGCATGAGCGAGCAGGTGCCTCGCCAAGTCCTCCTGCGAGTAGAAGAGGGAGCCGCAGAGGGAGCAAGCCAGGAGTCCCTCTTCGGTCCTCCGTGCCAGGATCCTCATTCCCTTTACCTCGACTACCTCCTCCCTCATTTTTGCCCTCCTCCTTTTAGGCTCCTTCTATGCCTATAACGGAGGGCCCTCTTGGACGTAACGGCAGAGGGGAGGAAGTTCCTCCAGGAGCTGGGAAAACGCTGCGGCTATGAGGAGAAGATGCTTGTGAAGTTCGATGAGCCTACGAGCGAGAAGTATGGGAAGCTACCCTCTCAGAGGTCTCTTGAAGAGCACTTGAAATACGGCGTCGTCGTCATCGACAAGCCGGCAGGACCAACGAGCCATGAGGTTGTGGCCTGGGCGAAGAGGCTCCTCGGGGTGAGCAAGGCAGGCCATGGGGGCACCCTGGACCCCCGCGTGACGGGCGTCCTTCCCGTCGCGCTGGAGAGGATGACCAAAGTAGTGGGGTTGGTGATGCACTCTGAGAAAGAATACGTGTGTCTCATGCAGCTCCACAAGCCTATAGCGTTCGAGGAGCTGAAAAGAGCGGTCGGGGAGTTTGTCGGAGAGATATATCAGAGGCCCCCTCTGAGAAGCAACGTGAAGAGGGCGGTGAGGAGGAGAAGGATCCACGAAATAGAGATCATAGAACAGGAAGAGCGGCTGGTCCTCATGAGGGTAGTCTCCGATGCGGGCACCTACATGAGGAAGCTGTGCTGGGACATAGGCCTTCTCCTCGGCGCTGGTGCTCACATGAGGGAGCTGAGGAGGACGAGGAGCGGGCCCTTTGACGAGAGGGACCTGGTGAGGATGCACGAGCTCTCGGAGGCAGTCTATGCATATAGATCAGAGGGGAGGGAGGACCTCCTGCGAAAGGCTGTGCTGCCAGGAGAGAGGCTCTGCTGCTCTCTCCCGAAGATAGCGCTGAGAGACACCGCGGTGGAGAGCGTTGTGAACGGGGCAAAGCTGGCGGCGCCAGGCGTGGCCCTAGTGAGCAACAGGGTGAGGGGGGGCGAGAAGGTCGCTCTGTTCACCCAGAAGGGAGAGCTAGTAGCCATAGCTAGGGCACTGATGGGAGCAGAAGAGATCTTGGAGGCAGAGAGAGGCATTGTGGCAGAGCCCCTGAGGGTCGTGATGGAGCCCCATCTGTACCCTAGGGCTTGGCGGAAGGGGGAGGGCAGGTGGAGCAGCTCCTCGCTGCGCTAGCCGGCGGCCTTCTGGCAACTCTGGGTACCACTCTCGGAGCCCTGCTGGTGCTGATCCCCTGGCTGTCAAGAGGGGAGCAGAGGGAGGTGCTAATAGACGTGGGCCTCGCCTTCGGGAGCGGCGTCATGATAGTGGCCAGCTTCGTCAGCCTCCTCCTCCCCTCTGTCGAGAAGGGGGGCCTTCTGCTCTCCCTCATAGGGCTAATTCTGGGCGCCGCTGCGGTAGCTATGGCGAACGAGGTGGTGCCTCATGAACACCTCGTGAAGGGCTTCGAGGGGCCTGCAGAGATGAAGAGGAAGGTGAAGGCTGCCTGGCTAGTGGCGCTCGCCATAATCATCCACAACGTTCCCGAGGGCTACTCCATTGGCGTTGCCTCTGCCTACGACGTCTACGACGGTATTAAGGTAGCACTGGCAATAACCCTTCAGGACATGCCCGAGGGCTTTGCCGTAGCGCTGCCGCTCCTTGCCATAACTGGCAGCGGCGTCAAGGCCGTTGGAATTGCCTTCCTGAGCGGCTTGAGCGAGCTGCTAACCTCTGTCCTCGCAGCGGCAGTGCTTTCCGACGTTTCCTGGGCCCTCTCCCTGGGCTTGTCCTCTGCGGCTGGAGCCATGATCTACGTGGTCAGCCACGAAGCGCTTCCAGAAAGCCACAGGAGTGGGAGGGAAAAACAGGCAACTGTAGGCTTCTTCCTGGGCTTCGTCATAATGCTCATCCTGGACTCGGCAATATAGCTTATAGGCTATGAAAAGGGCCCATCAGCAGGGGCACACCTTGAGCGCTGTGGCGAGGCTCGCAGAGGCGGTGAGCAAGTTCGAAGAGGAGTTGAAGAGGGCACATGAGGAGGCCGTATACCTTTCGAACGAACTGCTGAAGGAGAATGAGAAGATAATCGAGGACCTTAGGAGGGAGATGGAGGGGACCGTAGAGGGCATAGTCTCGAAGGCTAGGGAGGAGGTAGCCAGGGCGTCCAAGGCCCTCTCTGAGGAGTACAAGAGGAGGACAGAGGAGGAGCTCAGGAGGCTTGAGGAGAAGGCGAGCGCTAACTTCGAGAGAGCTGCGGTAAGAGTGGCAGAGGAGCTAAAGAGACTTCTGGGGGAGTTCTAGCTTGCCCGAGCCAGGGGACTACGCTGAGGCAGTTGTCATTGCAAGGGCCATAAAGGCGAGGCTTCTGAGGCCGGAGGTCATAAGGGAGGCAGCCCTCGCTGCTGAGTTCGGAGAGGCCTTGGGGCCCCTGAGGGACTCGATATATGCTGGGCTCGGGGAGGCGAGGAGCCTCTCGCAAGCCTTCAGCTCTATATGGCCTACTTATATCCGCCAGGTGAGGCGTCTTGCCCTTCGCTCCCCCAGCCCCGCTTCGGAGCTCCTCCTGACGCTGGAGAAGGAGGAGGTGTTGAGGGACCTCCTTATCCTGTACCAGTCCACTCTCCTCGAGAAGAGGATAGAGTCTAGGCTCCCCTCCTCCCTCGTGGAGGGAACCCTGACGAAACAGGTGCTCGAGGACCCGGAAGCCCTTCTCTCCCCTCAGCGGTTCATCGAGTCTCTCTCGAGGAGCTGGGCTTACTCCTATGTGGAGAGGGTCGGAAGGTCCTTCAGGGAGCTGAAAGGGGGACCCGTGGCCCTCTGGGCAGTTCCCCTCTCCGTCCTGAAGCTCTACAGCGAGGTTCTGGGCGCCGCGGGGGGAGAGAGGGAAGAAGCGGAAAGGCTCCTCTGCCCACAGCTGCAGGAAAAGGTCCTCTCCTCTCTTCTACTTGCAAAGGCTCTGGAAGTGCCCCAGAAGCTCCTAGAGGACTTCTCCTGGGGCGAGCTCTGTGGGCTGAAGGCAAAGGAGGCCCTAGAACTCTACTCTGCTGAGCCTGACCCCCTAGGGATCGCAGGGGAGCTCAGGCAGAAGATCTCGATAAAGGCAGAGGGCAAAAGCGTGGAGGAGGTGCTCACTAGTGCACAGAGGAGCGCCCGTTCCGCCTTGAGGGAGAGGTCGTTGGCGGCCATGGCAGGCTACCCCTTCAGGGCCTCCTTCCTCCTCTCCCCCCTCCTTCTCTTGAGGCTCGAGGCCGAAGACCTGACCCTGCTGCTCTCCTCTAAGGAGTACAAGCTACCTCCCAGCGTCGTGCTTCCAGAGCTAGGCTTCGAGGTCTAGCCATGCGATGGTACATGATCAGCATCAAACCGAGATATGCTGAGGCTATCCTGAGGGGAGAGAAGAGGCTGGAGCTGAGGAGGGCTGACAGCGTTAGACCGCCCCCGCCCCGCTCCTTAATGATAATGTATGCCGCAGAGAACGTGAGGAGCATAGTGGGGGAGTTCACTGCGGGGAGGGTCTTCGTGGGGAGCCCTGAGGAGGTGTGGCGGCTGGCAGAGAGGAGAGGCATTGGAAGGGATGCAAAAGCGTACATAGCAGGCTCCAGGAGGGCTATGGCGATAGAGGTGTTGATGCCAGTAAGGTATGAGAGGGTAACGCTAGAGGAGATAAGGGAGCTGATACCCTACTGGAGCCCGCCGCGCTTCGCCCTACTGGCTGAGGGAGATCCGGTGAGGGAGCTTGTCATCAGGCCTCTCAGGGCTCTAGCTGGAGCACCCTAGTCTGGGCTATCCTTGCAGTTAGGGGGCTATACGGAACTATGCAGGAGCCCTTTCCCGGGATGCCATAGACCACCTTCCAGCCTGGCCTCAGGCAAGCAATGGCAGCCAGGGCTATCATGTCCTCCTCCCCCTCCACCTTGACTAAGGCTCCCTCCCCTGCAGAGAGGAGCTTACAGATCAGCTCAACGGCCTGCAGGGAGAGCGTGCCCCTCTCGTTCGCTATCTCATACTGGGGCAAGTTATGGACGTTTGGGGAGGGGAGGGACTCGCTCCTTCTAGTGATCCCGTCCACAACCAGTATCGCCTTCCCCCCTCTCCTTGAGCACAGGAGGGAAACGTAGTCTCCGACGCACACGAGCTGATCCCCTTCCAGCTCCCTCCTCACAGGACCGAGCGCTACAGAGAAGTCCCTCCTCGCCCTCTCAGGCAGCCTGAGCCTCATGGTCCCCTTAATCACTCTTAGCCTTGAGCTTTTACGCTTACCTCTCCCCCCTCCCCTTCCCCTCCTGGCTACTGGAGATGCTTATGCGCAAGGCCGTGAGCTCGCTGGTCGCTGTGCTCATAATATCGCTGGTAATGCTCAGTGCCCTTTCCACTGCCCTTACCCTCAGCTCCAGCATAAGGAGGAGCAGCGAGGACAGCGCTGCTAAGATAAGCCAGATTATCGCAGATTCCTCCAGCTCCCTCGAGATCAGGCTCGACCACTCTCAGGGCCTTTCGGCGCTAGTAGTCTCTGCCAGGCCCGTCAGCATAAAGTACTTCCTGCTAGAGTTCAAGAACGGAACGCTGCTCCGGCTAGAGGGGGGCACCTTCGAGAACGCTAGAATAAGGCTCCTCGAGAATTACTCCTGTGCCCCTGTGAGGCTCCACGCAGTGCTCTCCTCCGGCCTCGTGGTGGGGAGCAGGTGGCACTCTTGTGGCCTCTTGGATAACTCTGGGAGATTGCTGAGCTCCCGAGATCCTGAGATAGGCAACGTTCTGGTCGTGCCCATGGGAGACGTCCGCTCGAGGACCGTTAGCCTCAACATCGAAACGCGTGAGGACCTTTCAGTTCGCCACGACTGTACCATAATACATTCTGGTTATTACTACCAAGGAAGGGCGCTCCTCCGCTCTTGGAACACCTCGATAGGGAGGGTGGAGCTATGGGCTCGCTGCGAAAGGTCTCCTGGTTCCCCGTTCGGGCTACCTCTGGTGACGTACCTAACCATAGAAGGGCCCCCCAAGACGTCCTTCTCTGGAACAGCTACTGTACTCGTCGCGGCTTGGACGCTCTCCGAGTACCGGCTGCTAGGTCCTCACGAGACGAGAGACATAGTGGCAGGAGTGATACCCCTCGCATATTCGCCCGGCGGCTCCTACGAGTTCAGCATCTGCTATGAGGACAGCTTCCATTACAAGTTTTGGGATCGTCGCATAGAGGGAAGGGGAACTGTAGATTTCGTGGACTCGCGAAGAGTTGTAGGACTAGCCTGGGTAAGCCACGCGCACTTCCCCCCAAGAGAGCGCCTTGAAATATATATGACATTCCACGTACGCCTCCGTGCGGTGAGGGCTTTCGAGCCCGCAGCAGAGCTCAACATAACAATGCCTCCCGGCTCGAGACTGGAGCTCCTGCCCCTCCGTCCCTCTGGCGCAGAACCGCTCACAGAGGCCCTTTCCTTCGCCCTACGCGGGAGACCTCACGTTGAGGCCGTAGTTCACGATGAACCCAGCTACGTGAGGGACCTCAGCTTCCCCATCTACTTCGACAAGGAGACGAGGGTAACGCTTAGATACTATCCTACAGAGCTCTCCCCTCCAGCGCTGCCGCAGATGAACTTGGGTTTCAACCAAAACAGAATTTGCACCTTTTGGGTCTATGGTTCCGCGAGGGAGGGCGCCCTTCCTGCGCCCTGGGGCGGGCCTGCCATAGTGAGAGCAGGTAACCTCACTATATTGCTAGGTGCTCATCAGGAGCTGAGGGTTGAGAGTAGGGGGAGCTCGAGCATAGGCTATGCGAGGCTCCTCCCCGAGGCCGGCTACTCCTTCTCCCAGCCCGTTGTCTTCTATCCGTTGAAGTGGGAGGAGAAGGGGGGCGTAGTCGAGCTCATGCCTGCGGAGAGGGGGTGGAGGGGGTTAGCCCTCGCGGTGGACAGGCAGGGCCGTCAGATGCTGGTTAGGCTTGACTGACCCGGAAGGAGGGGGTTCCGTTCAAGGGATCCATGTGCCTATTCCCTTAAATACCCTTTTCTCCCACCTCTTCTCGACTAAGGTGAATGGGTTGAGAAAGGTAGCGTCAGCTCTCGTATTGGCTCTCATGCTGTTCCCGCTCGCAGTCCCGCTGCTAGATGCATACATAGCTCAGTCCCAAGGAGTGCCCGTAGTTGTGTACAACAGAGCAATATCTCCTGGTTCCGAGCTGGCCTTCTATGTCGACAGGCAACTAGGTCAACTATTTGCTTCACCGGTGCTGCACTTTTTCCTATCCCGCAATGCTACTCCGCAAGTAGAGCCCGCTGACGAGCTAATAGCATCGATAAACGTAGTGGGAGCCAGATACGTAGTAGGGACGCTCCTAGTGCCCGCTACTGTAACGCTCCCGGAAGGATCAGTCTACCTGAAGGTCTCCAACTCCAATCAGGTCGGCAGTTCTGCCGTAGTCTCCGCTAACTTCACTATCCTTGTCAAGGATGCCGCTAGGTTGAGCAGAGCCCTGAGGCTCACAGAGAACGTGACGGTCAACCCGGCAGACATCGAAGACCTCGCGTTCTTCAACTTAACCTCTCACGGATTTGGTGACTTCAGGCCTTACAACAGGACGAAGTTCATAATCAACATGACGGCCCTCGGAGTTCCCGGGAGCGGGAGGCTCAACGTGGCGGCAGGTGAGATGAACATCAACATAACCCTCTCGAGCTTCCTGCCATGCCCTGCTCAGCCTGTGCTCGTCGTTTCTAACGTCACTACCGCCAGTCCCCAGCTATCGAGCAACTTCCTGTACGCTGTACGCTTCAGAGTAAGCCCAGATGGTAGGATAGCCAACTTCACTGGGAGGATAGGCAACTTCTCTCTAGCTTGCCCAGCTAGCACCGGGAACATAGGTGGCATAACCGTAGGGTTCCAGAGGTTCAACCTTGGGCTCGTGGTAACAAACGGAAGCGTTACCATAAACGCAGGATCTGGAGAGACAATAGCAGAAGTGAAGAGGAACAACGTCGTCGTTAGGCCCCCAGGGACCTCTCTAAGTTTCAGAAAGCTGGTGATCAGCTTAGAGCTGCCGAATAGGGTGAGCATCTATCCCACGACGAGGTTCAGCTTCGCTAACAGAGACCCAAACGAATTTGAATTAGGAACAGCGAGGATTACGCCTGGCGACAACCTTATTGTCGACGTTCGCAACTTCAGGAGAGGAGGCCTGCTAGTCCTGTCGATCTACGTGAGAGAGGGCGCCCTCTTCGCTCCGTTGACATCTGTGAGAACAGATGCGAAGACAACGGATAATGGCTCAGCGAGCGTCACAGTATCTATACCTGCTGCCCCGTTCGGAGGCAGAGAGGCTGTGGTAACGGCCAACTTGACTGTGGCTGGAGATCGCTTTGCCGTCCCCGCCTTCCGGCTAGCTCAGCGCGTGCTACCGGCAGCCCAGTTCTTCGCCTTCAACAACAACGGCACCCGTGTTCCCACTAACTTCACCAGCCTCATGCTAGTGCCCGGCGAGATCTTCGTCGTAAGGGGAGTAGGCTATAACAGGCCGGCTAACGTGACCGTTGACCTCATGAACGGGACCATTAGGATAGTGCCAATTAGGCTAGCCTTCAGGAGCTTCGACAACGGCTCCTTTGTAGGAGTGTACCAGATTCCTTCTGCGCTGAGGCTCTACCAGAACAATGTGCTAAGGCTGAGGGTTTATGTAGACTCTCCCGTTGGCTTCAACAACCACAACATGACCGGTACAACCAACTATGGTGCCGCTAGAGTGTTCATCGAACCTCGCGCAGGAGATTTGAGCCTAACGAGTAAGGCACCGGTGGCGAACCTGTCGCTAGGAGCTATCAAGTTCCCGTTTGAGGCAGCATGGGAGGTTGAGAGTTCCAGGGTCTTCAACCTCCTGGTTTACGGTTTCAGCCCAGGCGCGCTGAGGTTCAACGTGTCTCTGCTACCCTCTAATATTTTACTGCTCTCCAACGTTCCGAGGAACGGAACTGGTTCCCTTGAGCTGCGCAACATCAGAGTACCTACCGTGCCTTCTGGAAACTATCGAATACAGGTGAACTCAACCAATGTCCTCTCAGCCGTCTCCAATGCAACTGGCCCGCTAACGGTGAGACCGACAGCAGCCGCTCGCGACCCCGCGGACCTCGCTTTAAGGAAGGAGGTCTTCCTGCCAGTAGCCATGAACTTAACCGTGAGGGGAGTAGCTTTTGCTGCTAACCAGGCGGTGAAGTACGATATACCTGCAGTTGGAATTACAGATAGGGAGTTGCAGAGAGGCCCCTCCGCAGCCCCGGTCGGGGTGTCGACTGACACAAGAGGAGTCTTCGAGGGATGGATAAACCTGCCTGTGCTTGACCTACCACCAGGCACCTACATCATAAGGCTAAGGGCTGGCACCTCTACCGCTAACATAACTGTAAGAATCGGAACGGTTCCGTCCTTCAGGATAGATGTAGTGGCTGAGAGCTCCCCCATAGCTGAGGTGCCTGCCAGCATATGGGTCATAGGCTTCTACGGAGGCTCGCTGGCGCAGCTCCGTCAGATATCAAGCATTGCGGCCAGCGCCTACCTGAGAGTTGGTGCAGTTACTCAGCTAGCTAACTTAATCGTTAGCCCTGCGCTTGGCACTGCTCCCTCATCTCCTGCAGTCTATTTCGCCTCCTTCGATCCCATTGCCGTGTTCGGAGCCGATGCGAAGGGTAGGGCTGTCGTCGTAATGGTGGAGGCAAGAGCTAGGTTCGTGCCTGGAGCGCCAGAGGACGCCGCTGTTAACGTGGCGAGCATATTCGTGCCAGCCAGGAGCCTCAGCGAGGAGCTCAGGCTGGCCCTGAGGGCTAACCTGAGCGCTATTGAGAGCCTCATCAGCAGCCTATCTGCTCAGCTCTCCGTCGTGAGGTCACAGATAGCTGCAAACCTGTCAGCCCTCAGAGGAGACCTCTCGGCCTTCAGCGCAGGCGTGAGGGCTAACTTGACCGCCATAAGGGGCCTGCTGGTGACCGTGAACGACAAGGCTGACGCTCAGATAGCTGCCCTCATAACTGCTAACGACAGGATCAGCGCTGTCGTGAGCTCCCTCAGCAGGATGAACGCCACAGTCGTCAGCGGCTTCGCTGCAGTGAGGACTGACATAGCAGGCCTGGCCGCCCTCATGAGGGCTATGAACGCCAGCCTGAGAGACCTGGTGGTGAGCGAGAGCGGCGCCGTTAGGGCAGCCATAGTAGCGGGCAGGGATGCAATAATCGGCGTGGTGAGGGCTAACGCGAGCGCTCTCGCAGCCCTGATCAGGGCTGTGGACAGCAGGGTCGAGAGCTCTGCTAGGTCCCTCTCTGATGCGCTTGCTGCCTTCAGGAGCGAGGCAACAAGCAGGATGGACTCCATACTCTCTGAGGTGGGCAGGGCTAGGACTGACATAGCAGCAGTGGGCGCTGGGGTCACCACTGTACAGAGCGTGCTGGCAGAGGTGAGGACCACCCTGTCCACGGTGAACGACAGGGTAGTGGGCATCAGGAGTGTTGTGGACAGCGTGAACGCAGCTATGGCAGGCGTTGCCACCAAGTCAGACCTCGCGGGAGCTAGGGATGCGGTGAACAGCAGGGTGGCTGCAGCAGAGAGCTCTCTGAACAGCAGGGTTGCAGCGGTGGAGAGCGCAGTCAGGGAGGCCAGATCTGCTCTGGAGAGCCAGATCCAGAGCAGCCAGGACTCTCTGTCAGTGAACGCCAGGAACTGGGGCATCATCAACGCCGTGCTCGTAGTCATAGCAATAGCGCTGCTGGCCTACTCGATCTTCGTGGCCAGGAAGCCTTAGGTTCCCCCTCAGCTCACCACAACTTTTTTATGTTTCTTTTCTCTTCCTTCTCAGGATATTTATGGTCATTAGCATTGACATCTCCGGTCCCCTGGAGAGGAGGCTGAGGAGGCTCGTAGAGCTCGGCGCATATCCGAGCGCAGCAGAGGCTGTGAGGGAGGCAGTCAGGATCTTCCTCGAAAGGTACGACCTCAGGGAGCTGGCCTTGCAGACTTACCTCTCCAGGGAGGCCAGCCTCCACTATGTGGCTGAGCTTGCTGGCACAAGCATAGAGGGCATGATCGATTACATGCTCTCCAAAGGCGTCTTGCCCCTTCTTGGCGCATTGAGGGAGGACGACCTGACCGTCCTAGAGGGGAAGGTTCTCCTAGATCCTTCTGCCCTGTTCGTCACATACAGGAGCTTTCTCCACCGCCTTCTCCCCTCCGTCCCAGCTAGGCTGGTGTTGCCGAAGCAGCTCGTCCCAACGGCACAGGTGATGGAGGCCAAGATGGTGAGGCTGGGGATCCCTGTGAAGAGCCGCTGGGAGCAGTTGGAGGTGGAGCTGGAGGAGGAGGGAGACGACAACTTCTCGCCTCTGGAGAGGAGCGTTCTCGAGCGAGCAAAGGAGCTGGGACTGGTGGTCCTCTCAGATGACGTGAGAGTGAGGGAGAGGGCAAGGAGGGAGGGGTTGAGGGCATACGCTAGCCTCTCCCTCGCCCTCACGGCAGAGAGGAGGGGAGAGCTCAAGGACGTGAGAGAGCTCCTCATGTCACTGAAGGCCGTTCCCTCCCTTGTGCCGCCGGAGCTAGAGGAGAGGTGGACGAGGCTTGAGCGCTAAGGACATTGCAATAGCCCTGGACATATCGCTGAGCATGGGAGACAGATACAGCGAGCTAGTGCCCAGCAGGCTCGAGGCGAGCAAGGAGGTGATTGCCGTATCGGGCAGCAGAGCCCTCCAGGCGGGCTCAAGGATAGCCCTTGCCCTCTTCCACGAAAGGCCTATCCCCCTTCTCCCCCTCACCGCAGAGTACAGGGCCCTCATGAAGGCTCTTGCCGAGGTGAACTTCGTGAGGGAAGGCTCGGCCTTAGGCGATGGCATAGTGGAGGCGGTGAAGCTGTTGAGGTCGAGCAAGAGGGAGAAGGTGGTGATAGTGTTTACCGACGGCGGCGTCACGGAGGGGGTCCCCCTGAGGGCTGCTGCGCTCTATGCTAAGTTCAGCAACGCTAGGCTCTCCCTTCTGATCCTGAACAGGGAGGTTAGGGGGGACGTAGCGGAGGACCTCAGGGCAGCTGCTCAGGTGGGCGCAGAGATCCACATGGTAGACTCGAAGCAGAGGCTCCTCTCCCTGGCCTTCGAGACCCTACGCTTATAGCTCTCCTCCTCTCAGGGGAAGGGGTCTTGCCCCTGCTGGTCCTCGCAGCGGAGAAGACGAAGGAGATCGACCCTGTGCTGGTAACCGAGTTCCTGAAGGCAGCCGCTGCCCTGCGGAAGCCGGAGGGCTACAGGGTATCGCTCGTAGTCTACGGAGAGAGAGCGTTGCCCCTCATCGACCCCACCGATAGATGGGACCTGTTGCCTGAAGCCTTCGACCAGGTCCCTTTCTTGGGCAAGTCTGCGGACCTCCTGGAGGCCCTTCGTGAGGTGAGGGAGATGGTGGAGCTGGAGGAGGAGCCCTGGGGCACCCTCATACTCTGGTCGGCTGCCGTCAGGCCTAGGTTCAAGGTGGAGCTGGCCTTCAGGTTCCTGCAGAGGATGGGCGTGGCCTACAAGCTCCTCGTCCTGAGGCCCAGCCTACCAGGTTGGATAAAGTACCACGGAGAGCTGGCGGGGGCGGTGACGTACAGGAACAACATGAACGTGGAAAAGCTCTACCTGAAGCTTGCGGAGGAGCTGGAGGTGGGGAGGACTGAGGCTTAGGTTCGGGCCAGCGGGAGTACCCCTAGACTACAAGGGAGCCATAGAGGGGGTCCCGCAGTACCTCCGCTCCATCGGGCTGGACGCGATGGAGTACGAGGCGGTGCACGGGGTGAAGATAAGCGAGGCGAGGGCGAGAAGGCTGGGGGAGGAGGCAGAGAGGAACGATGTGGTCATGAGCCTTCATGCCCCATACTACATCAACCTGGCCAGTAAGGAGAGGGACGTCTTCGAGAGGAGCATCCAGAGGGTGGTCGAGTCCCTCCTGGCCGCGGAGTGGATGGGCGCTGAGGCTGTGGTGATACATTCTGGCTACTACAAGGGGCATGCGAGCAGGGAGGACGCCCTCAAGAGGGTCATAGATGGCTACAGGGAGGCGCTCTCCAGGGTAGATGTGAGGAGGGCGAAGATCTCGCCTGAGATCATGGGCAAGGCCAGCCAGGTGGGCACTGTGGAGGAGGCGGTGGAGATATGCAGGAACGTGGGGAGGTGCAAGCCCTGCATAGACTGGGCCCACCTATACGCGAGGGCTGAGGGGAAGTACGTGATAACGCAGGAGGACGTGATCAAGGTGTTGGAGTACTTGGAGAGGGAGCTGGGGAGGGAGGCAGTGAGCCCCATACACTCCCACTTCTCAAAGATCAAGTATGGGAGGGGAGGGGAGCGGGAGCACCTCACCCTCTCCCAGCAGGGGGGGCCTGAGTGGGCCATAGTTTGCAAGACCTACCTCGAGCTCGGCTACAGTGCTGTTACCATAAGCGAGAGCCCCATCCTGGACAAGGACGCCTTGGTCATGAAAGGCATATGTGAGGAGATCAAGATAAAAGGGTTCAAGGGGTAGGCAGGGCGGTGGTCGAAATGCCCAAGATATCTAAGGTCATACTTGACACTGCTGAACATCACCCCCTCCACAAGGACTGGCTGAAACTTGCGAAGGCTCTGAGCCAGGAGCTGGGCGCGGAGCTGGAAGTGATCTCGGAGGACTACGTCTTCGCCATGGAGCACGGGGAGACGGACGATCTCGGCATGGCTTGGCTCCCTCAGCTCTTCGCTAGGCTGGAGGACGGGAGCGTAAGGCTCATCTTGAGCAGATATCCCTTCGACCCCCACAGCGCGAAACCCAACGAGCAGCTGGCTCTAGAGGAGGCAAGGAGGAGGGTGCAAGAGATATCCCAATAAAACCCCTACTCCTCTTCTAGCTGGGGAGAGAGTGGAGGTCACTTTCCAGTTATTGGACGTTAGCTATGAGCTGGTGGGGAAGGAGCCAAGGATACTCATGCTCTCTAGGCTCTCCGACGGGAGGAGGGCTACCATCTGCTACGACGGCTTCAAGCCCTACTTTTACGTGCTAGCAGAGGAGCCCCAGAAGGTCGCGAGTGAGATATACGCCCTCTCGAGGGCCTCTAGCCCTATCATCTCCGTGGAGGAAGTGGAGAGGAGGTACTTCGGGAGGCCCGTGAGGCCCCTCAAGGTCACCACCCTGGTGCCAGGGAGCGTCAGGGACTACAGGGAGGAGGTGAAGGAGATACCCGGAGTGCAGGAGGTCCTAGAGGCGGACATAAGGTTCTCCATGAGGTTCCTCATAGACATGAACCTCTATCCCATGAGGTGGTATACGGCGAAGGTGGAGGAGATACAAGACCACTATGGTACCGATGCAGCCTTCCTCGTGAGAGGTCAGATAGAGGAGGATGCCAGCAGGGCTAACTTAGACCCCCTCGAGGGCCTGAGGGTGCTTGCCTTCGACATAGAGGTGTTCAACGAGCAGAGGACGCCAGACCCCAAGAGGGACCCCGTCATCATGATAGGACTCATGAGCTCGGAGGGGGAGCTGAAGATCCTTGAGTCAGAGGACGACAGGCAGCTCATAGCTGGCTTCGCGGAAGAGGTGAGGAGGCTCAACCCAGACATAATAGTGGGCTACAACCAGAACAGGTTCGACTGGCCCTACCTCATAGAGAGGGCGAAGGTGTTGGGGCTGGAGCTGGGGGTGGGGAGGAGGGGAGAGGAGCCTCAGAGCGGCGCCTACGGCCACTACTCTGTGCCTGGGAGGCTAAACGTAGACTTGCTGGACTTCGCCTTCGGCATAGGGGAGGTGAAGGTGAAGAGCCTGGACGAGGTCGCCGATTACTTGGGCGTGATGCCGAAAGAGAAGAGGGTCCTCCTCGAGTGGTGGCAGATAGGGGAGTACTGGAAGGACAAGGCCAAGAGGGAGGTGCTGAGGAAGTACCTAGAGCATGACGTGATATCCACCATGGGGCTAGCCCAGAAGTTCCTCCCCTTCGGCGCCCAGATGAGCCAGATCAGCGGCCTCCCCCTCGACCAGGTCATGAGCGCCAGCACAGGCTACAGGCTGGAGTGGAGGCTCATGAGGGAGGCCTTCAAGAGGGGGGAGCTTGTGCCGAACAGAGTAGAAAGGGGGGAGGAGAGTTACGAGGGAGCCATAGTGCTCGAGCCCAGGCCCGGTGTGCATGAGAACGTGGCCGTGCTAGACTTTGCGAGCATGTACCCCAGCATAATGGTCAAGTACAACGTGGGTCCTGACACGAGAGGAGAGGGGTATACGGCGCCAGAGGTAGGCCACTCCTTCAGGAGGGAGCCCCCGGGCTTCTTCAAGGAGGTGCTCGAGAGGTTCCTCCGGTGGAGGAGGGAGATCAGGAGAGCCATGGAGGGGCTCCAGAAGGGGAGCCCAGAGTACAGGCTCCTCGACGAGAGGCAAAAGGCCATAAAGATACTAGCCAACGCGAGCTACGGCTACCTCGGCTGGCCTAGCGCCAGGTGGTACTGCAGGGAGTGCGCTGAGGCGGTCACGGCCTGGGGGAGGAACCTCATAAAGACAGCCATAGCGAAGGCCAGAGAGCTGGGCATAGAGGTGATATATGGGGACACGGACAGCCTGTTCGTGAGGAACAGCGAGAGGGTGGCTCAGCTAGTGGCTTTTGTGGAGAAGGAGCTGGGCTTCGACATAAAGGTCGACAAGGTCTACCGCAAGGTGTTCTTCACAGAGGCAAAGAAGAGATACGTGGGGCTCACTCAGGACGGGAAGATAGATGTAGCAGGCTTTGAGGCTGTGAGGGGAGACTGGAGCGAGTTAGCCAAGGAGGCGCAGGCAGCAGTTGCAGAGCTGGTGCTCAAGACGGGGAGAGTGGAGGAGGCTGTGGAGTACGTGAAGGAGATGGGGAGGAAGGTGAAGGAGGGAAAGGTGAGCATTGACAAGCTCGTCATATGGAAGACCATAACGAGAAGGCTCTCCGAATACAAGGCAGAGCAGGCCCATGTGACTGCAGCTAAGATAATGGTAAAGCAGGGCATAAAGGTGGAGCCGGGGACGAAGGTAGGTTACGTCATCGCTAAAGGTTCAGGACCTCTCTACACGCGGGCGAGGCCCTATTTCATGGCTAGCTGGGAGGAGGTGGACCGGGAGTACTATGTTGAGAAACAGCTCATCCCTGCGGCTATGAGGATATTGGGGTACTTCGGGGTCAAGGAGTCCCAGCTCCTCCCCCGTAGGACCCTCAAGGACTTCTTCTAGGTTATGTCGCTGAAGGTGAGCACGCGCACGTTTGGAGGCCTGTAGGACAGCTTAGTGCCCATCCTCGCCCCTATGAGGAGGGTGACGCCCCTCTCCGCTGCCAGGTCAACCAGCCTCTGCGTTATTATGCCGTCGAAGATCACGGCAAAGGCCTTCCCCTGCTCGAGCGACTGGATGGCATTGAAGAGGTCCTTCACCTTCACCCTCCCTATTTCGGTCCACTTACTGTCTAGGAGCACTGCCTCTAGGGTCCCCTTCAACTTCTCTACCTCCCCCAACACCGACTTTGGCAGCGCCAGGGTGACCTCAGCTGGCTTTGGCTTCTCCTCCTCCTGCGGCACCTCTGCCTCAGGGACTGTGAGAGGCTTCGCCTCCGCCTTCTGCTCCTCCTTTACTTCCACCTTTTGCTCCTTCACTTCCTGCTCTGGCTTCTGTTCCGGGGGCCTCAGCTCCTTCAGGAACTCCTCAGCAGGCACCATCTCGCTCAGGGCTTTCGCGATCTCCCTCCCCGTGAGCTGCTCCACCTCCCTCCCCTTCGGCGCCCTGGCCACGTAATCTACCTTGATCTGACCTATTGCGCTCGTGGCGATGAGTTCCCCGCCCCTGTCGCCATCGACGAACAGGATGACCTTCTTGTTCTGTGCTAACCTCTTCACGCTCTCTGGCAGGGACTCCTTGGCGCCTTCAACTGCTATTACGTTAGTGTAGCCGTACTTGAGGAGGTTTATGACGTCTGCTCTCCCCTCCACTACTATGACCGTGTCAGCTCCCTCCACGTCAGGGCCAGCGGGGAGCTTCTCGGGGCCGTACTCGATCACTCTGGGAGCCCTCTCCACCTCCCCCTCTACCTGCCGGAGCACCTCCTTTATGTCGGGCTCGCTCTCCCTGATCTTCTTTATGATTTCCTTTGCCCTCTCTATAATTATTTTCAACTTCTCCGTCCTCAGGTCCTTTATGTCCTCTACCACGACCCGGGCAGCATAAGGGCCTACTCTATCTATCACCTCCAACATCGCCGCGAGCACAGCAGTCTCCACCCTGTCTAGGTTGCTGGGCAGCTGAATGGAGCCCACGGTTTTGCTGCCCACCTGCTTGAGGTCCACCTGCATCCTCCCTATCTTGTCCTTCTCCTGCAGGTCCTCCAGGTCGAACTCTTGTCCCAGCAACCCCTCGGTCTGTCCGAAGATAGCCCCGATCACGTCGTGCTTGTCCACTTTCCCGTCTATCTCTATCCGGGCCTTGATCAGGTACTTCAAGCCCGCGCACCCTATCCGAGAGCTAGGGGGCTTTGATCTTTATATAGTCTACCTAGTCACCCTTCTCGAGATCCTCTCTATTACTTCCCTAGCCCTCCCCCTCTCTGCCGCGGCCCTCACAGGCTTCAGCAGCTCAGATAGGGCCCTTGCCGTAGCGACCTTGAGGTCTAGGGGGTGTAGCTCTCCCCTGGCGTAGGCAGCCTCCATTTCCCTCTCATCCGTGAACGTGATCGGCCCACCGTACTTTGCAGGCCTATCTACCTCTAACTTGTAGCTCCCTCTCGCTGCAAGGACGTACCTGTTTATCTCTATTACCGGATTCCCCTCCAGGACCTTCGGGGGGCAGTAGGCCTTCCTCAGCTTCTCCTCTATCAGCTCAGGCGGGTCGTGGAGGAATATGGCAGTCTCAGGCCTGGACTTGCTCATCTTCGCCTCTGCATAAATTTCGTCCACCTCAGCCCCCTCCATCCTCTGGGCTCCCTGCAGCCCAGAGACTATGGGAGTGTGGATCGCTACAGGCTTCTTCAGCTCCCTCCCCAGGAGCCTGGAGTGCAGCCTCCTTACTTCAGCCCTCTCTGCTATATCCCTCGCTAGCATGTGGGCCTTCCTCTGATCCATTCCCCCCAGCGCTATGTCTATGCCGAGGTAGAACATGTCAGCCACCTGCATAGCAGGGTAGATCAGCTTGGAGGCATCTATATCTGCCTCCTCTGCCCTCCTCCCCATTATAGTCAGGGCCCTCTTTATCCTGGCAAGGCTCGAGCCTTTTGCCACGCCTAGCACAAGCGCCCAGTAGTTCTTGTCAGAGGCTATCTCCTCTGCATCTACGAACTTGATCTTCTCGACAGGCAGGGAGAGGGAGCTCATGTATTCCCTAACCAGCCACGATGCTTCCCTGATCAGCTCCATGTCCCCGCCTAGCTTGTCGTTTACGTAAGCATGCCAGCTGGCCTCGAGCACCGTGAAGTCCACGCCCGCCTCCACTAGATCTGCTACCTTGAACATCCAGACGAGCCAGCCCACGTGCACCAGGCCGCTCGGCTCGTAACCTATGTAGCCCTTGGGTTTCCCCTGGAGCGCTGCAACGAGTTCCTCCTCGGCAATGATCTCCACGGCGTTCCTCTTGACTAACTCTAGCTTCACATCTAACCCTAGGGAAGCTAGAGGCCCATAACCTTTAAACCCTTGGGAGGAGGGAGCAGAGGGAAGAGAGATGGACAGGAAGAAGGAGAAGGGGAGATCAGGCTCTACGAGGCCAGCGCGGCCTCAGCCGCCGAGCTGGCTGAGCTTCACGCCAGAGGAGGTAGAGCTGATAATAGAGGAGCTGGCAAGGAAGGGCTATAGGCCGAGCATGATAGGGGTCATACTAAGGGATCAGTTCGGCATACCGCTGGTGAAGCCTGTGTTGGGCAAGACCGTGACTCAGGTCTTGGCAGAGAAGGGGATGGAGCCCAAGATACCCGAAGACCTCCTCAACCTCATGAAGAAGGCAGTTAACGTCAGAAGACATCTGGACGAGCACCCAAAGGACACTCATGCCAAGAGAGGCCTCGTGGACACAGAGTCTAGGATCAGGAGGCTAGTGAAGTACTACAAGAGGGTGGGCAAGCTCCCCAAGGACTGGGAGTACAGCCCGGAGAGGGCAAAGCTCCTGGTGGCAGGAGAGGGCTAGTGCTAAAGCTGACCCTCTCCCCCATCACTCTCCAGAGAGATCTAGCAGCTGCCAAGAAGTCCCTCGAGTCCCTCCTCGAGGAGGCAGAGCTCCTCCGGATATACTCGTATCCTACGCTTGACGCCCTAGTGGCTTCGGCTGTCCTCTTTCACCACTCCTCTAGGCTCGGGGTAAGGGCGGCTTTGAAGGTAGCGCCTGAGCCGCCGAAGCTTGTGGAGAGCGAGAGCTTTCTGATAGGCTACAGGGAGCTGAACTACAAGACAGAGGAAGTGAGGAGCAAGCTCGTGGCCCTCTCCTCGGGGGAGCTTAAGTCCATCCCAGTTCACGGCGCCACTTATGTGGAGGGGGAGGGGAGCAGTTCGGCCATGCTGGGCCTCATGCTGGAGGACCTCGATCCAGAGCTCCTCCTCCTGACCTTCGCGGGGTCTTATGCGAGCAAGTACGTAGGGAGGACGGGCAAGTTCTCGGGGCTAGATCAAGTGCTTTTGGAGAGGCTCAAGTCAAACCCGAGCCTTGCCCTCTCCATGAAGACAGTGCTCAAGGTATACAAGCCTCACGAGAGAGATGCCTGCACGGCCATGAAGCTTACTCTCGATCCTTACTACCCTGGCATAACTGGCACAGGGGAGGGGTGTAGGGAGCTCCCCTCCTTTGGCGCGGGGGAGGGGCTGAGAGGGGAGCTCATAAGGTTGGAGGGGAAGCTCCTACAAGAGCTTGCCGTAGCGGTGCTGGAGTTCACTGCCAACAAGTTCAAGCTGGACTTGAACCCGGAAGACATAGTGGGGGGGCTCCTAATATCGGAGAACAGGGCTCTCCCCTTTACCGATCCGCGTGAGGCATCTCATGCCTTACTTTACGTTGCGGAAGCTTCACGAGATCTGGGGAGGGTTGCAGCGACAGTTGCAGATCTCCCGTATGAGTACCCCATGGCAGAGGCTAGGCTCGAGGACTATGCGGTGAGGCTAGCGGAGCTCGTGAAAGGCGGCGTCACGAAGGGGAAGATTAACTTAAGGCTGAAGGTTTACGAGGCGCCCCTTTCGAAGGGCGACTCCCCCACCTTGCTGTGGAGGGCTCTGAGGACCATGAGAGCAGTGGAGCAGGACTCGATAATAGCTTTCAGAGGGGAGGACGGCCTCTTTGCTTCCCCTCTTCAGCTGGAGGAGGCGCTGGGCTACGGGGCAGCTAGGAGGGTGGGGGAGTGGAGGGACGGCCTCGTGTGGTTGGGGAGAGGTGCATAGGGAGGGTCAGGGTGGAAACGGAGAAGGCGCTAGCCCTTCTGGAGGCAGTAGAGCCTGACAACGCACAAGCTCCGGCTTGGCTCCGCGTAAGCTGCTCTCACGTCAATGGAGCCCTAGAGTGCTCTGTAGAGATGAGCTGTGAAGATCCGCAAAGGATCTTGAGCCTCAGGAACACCCTTGACGACCTCCTCCTCTCCCTCAGGGCAGCCCTAGACGCCCTGGAGGAAAGAGCTATATAAGGCTCAGCAAGGGAAGGGGGGGAAGGGGTCTTAGTGTCCAAGGCCGTAAGGGACAAGTGGAAGGTAAAGAAATGGTATCAAGTACAGGCACCGCCCCTCTTCGGCAACATAGTGCTGGGAGTGACCCCTGCTGATGATCCGGACAAGCTAGTGGGGAGGGTCATAGAGACAACCCTGTTCGACGTAACGGGCGACCTCACCTACAGCCATGTGAAACTATACTTCCAGATAGTGAAGGTGGACGGCTCCACTGCCCTGACAAGGTTCAAGGGCCATGAGCTTCTGAGGGACTACGTGAGGAGCCTCACTAGGAGGAGGAGCTCTAAGGTGACGGCAATAGTAGATCTGTGGACTAAGGACGGCTATGGCCTCAGGCTCACCGCCGTTGCCTGGACCCGCTTCAAGTGTCAGACGAGCCAGCAGAGGGCCATAAGGAGGGCCCTGAGGGAGCTCCTCGTGGAGAGGGCTAAGGAGATGAGCCTGGACGAGCTGATCGTGGGCATGATATACGGGGACAAGGAGGGGAGCTTACCTCATCAGGCAGAGCCGGTGGTGAGAAGAATCTATCCTATGAGGAAGATAGAGATAGTGAAGTCCAAGCTCCTCTGGGTTCCCGGTGCAAACGGGCCTGAGAGGGCCGTGGTCATTTCCCCTGTGGAGAGGAGGGCAGCGTAGGGGGCTTGAGGTTCCTAGTCCTCCTAGCTGCAGGAAAGGGGGAGAGACTTAGGCCTCTTTCAGAGACGAGGCCTAAGCCCCTTATGCCCGTTCTGGGGGAGCCTCTCCTCTGCAGACATCTCAGGCTCGCGCGCCAGCACGCGGAGTTCGACAGGATCATCGTTGTGGCCAGCTACATGAAGGAGGCTCTGGAAAAGGCCGTGAGGAGCTGTGGGGGAGGGGAAGTAGTAGATCAGGGGGCGGAGCTGGGGACAGGACATGCCATAGCAAGGTCAATGGAGCACGGAGGGCCTGGGGAGTATACCATCGTTTACTCGGACGTCTTCATGCTGGAGGAGGGCTACAGGATCCTCTCGAACCTCCCCTCTCCGTCCCTCCTCGTTGCAGAAGTCGACAAGCCCTGGGAGTACGGCGCTGTTGAGGTGGAGAGGGGAGAGCTGAGGAGGGTCAGGGAGAAACCGAAGGAGGGGGAGGAGGCGGGCAACCTGGTCTTCGCCGGGGCACTGAAGCTAGACTACGAGGTCCTAGAGCTGCTGAGAGAGCTAAGGCCCTCACCGCGAGGGGAGTACGAGGTGACAGATGCCTTGAACCTGCTGGCCCAGAGGGAGAGCGTTGCAGTGGCTAGCCTCGGGAAGGGGTGGAGGGACGTGGGCAGGCCCTGGGACCTGCTGTTGGTGAACAGGATGGCCCTGGAGCACGAGCTGAGGGGAGAGGTGAAGGGGGAGGTGAGCCCGAGGGCTGAGATAGAGGGGAAGGTCTACGTGGAGGAGGGAGCTGAGGTGAAGGCCTTTGCAGTCGTAGAGGGGCCTGCTTTCATAGGGAGAGGGGCTGAGGTAGGCCCCCACTCCCACATCAGGCCTTACACCGTTATGCTCGAGGAGGCCCACGTAGGGGCCTTCTCTCAGGTAAAGGCCTCCCTCATCATGGAGGGCTCGAAGGCTCCTCACCTGAACTACGTGGGGGACAGCGTGGTGGGCGAGCACGTGAACCTGGGAGCGGGGACGATAACGGCTAACTTCCGCTTTGACGGGGAGGCGGTGAAGGTGAACGTGAAGGGAGGAAGGGTGAGCAGCGATCTCAGGAAGCTCGGCGCATTTATCGGAGGCTACGCGAAGACGGGCATAAACGTCTCCATAATGCCGGGAGTGAAGATAGGATCTCATGCCTGGATCTGGCCTGGGTGCGTGGTGAACAGGGACGTGGAGAGGGGGGAGAGGTACAACTGTTGGCTAGCTTATAAGGCTCCAGAGGGAGGCTAGGGGGGAAAAGGGATGGCAAGGTCAGCATACCACTACATGAGGCAGCTCTGGAAGAGGCCTTACGATGGAGAGCACGGCCTGCTGATGAGAGAGAGGACGGCAGAGTGGAGGAAACAGCCCTCTGTTGTGGGGCTAGAGGGACCCACTAGGCCTGAGAGGGCCCGCGAGCTGGGCTACAAGGCAAAGCAGGGAGTAGTCGTGGTAAGGGTAAGGGTAAGGAAGGGGGGCATGAGGAAGCAGAGGCCTAACAAGGGCAGGCGGCCGAAGAGGATGGGCGTCTACGGCTTTGCCCCTGCGAAGAGCCTCAGGCTCATAGCTGAGGAGAGGGCTCAAGTGAAGTACAGGAACATGGTAGTTCTCGGCAGCTATTACGTAGGGGAGGACGGCAGGTACGCTTGGTACGAGGTGATCCTCGTAGATCCTCATCACCCCTCCATTATCAGCGACCCTGAGCTGAACTGGGTTGCAAGCGGGAAGCACAGGGGGAGGCCTCAGAGGGGCCTCACGAGCGCTGGGAAGAAGATGAGGGGCCTCAGGAAGTCAAGAGGGCTGAAGGGGACCCACAGGCAGAAGTGGAGGATAAAGCAGAGGGAGAGGGAGGAGAGGAGGCGCCACGAGGCGAGCAGAGGTTCCAGGCTCATAAGGCCAGAGAAATAAACTTCAACCCTCTCTTCTCCTGGGGGCTGCCGTGATCTCCTCCGTAGAGGCTAGGGTTTACGCTCATGCAACTGAGAACAGGGAGAGAGTGCTGAGGGCGCTCCTCGAGGTCTTCCCGCCGGAGCTGAGGGGGAAGGTAATCATAAATGCGGAGACCCTCGAGGGCCACCACGGCAACCCAATAGAGATCTTCACAGCGACGCTTAGGGGAAGCGCAGAGGTAGCCCTCAAGTACCTCATCTCTCGCCTCGACGACCTCGACAGGGCAAAGTTGAAAGCTACTCTAGCCACGAGGGTCGACAAGGGAGGGGACCTGTTCCTGAGGTTGAGCAAGCAGGGGGCGTTCCTGGGGAGGCTCCAGCTGGACGAGTCTGACGACGTGGTGCGGGTGCGCTTCTCCTTCTCCGGCAGGAGGGAGGAGGCGCTGAGGGCCTACGAGGTGGCTCTGGAATCTACGCAGACCTCTCCGTAAGGCCCAAGGACCGCGATGCAGCCCTCGAGATCTTCAAGAGGGCAAGGGAGCTGAGGTTCTCCCGCCTCTCGCTAGAGCTCTCAGAAGGGCTCAGCTGGGAGGAGCTGGCAAGGGCAGCCCAAGATCTGGGGCTGAAGGTGGTGGCTAGGGTTACCGTAGAGGGCTCCACGAGGGCAGAGGTGAGGAGGGCCCTCGACAGGGCGCATAGGAGGGGAGTTATTATGGCGGTGAGGCCGAGGAGCCTCGACGCCCTCCGTTACTCCTCCGTAAGCAAGAGCGTTCACATCATAAGAGTAGAGCAGGAGGTGGAGAAGTTCATAGACAAGTCAGAGGCCAGGCTCTTCAAGAGCAGAGGGTGGGGCGCCCTTGAGCTCTCCCTGAACGAGCTGAGGGGGAGGCAACTCTCCCTCCTCTATAACGTAAGCCACAAGGCTCACGCCCTCGACCTGAACCTCGTGATCTCCAGCGATGCCTCCTCGGCAGAGGAGCTGTGGAGCCCCCTCTCCGTCATAGGCCTCCTCTCCTCCTTCGGCATCCCCTCCTGGAGGGCTAAGTCGTGGATCACCTCCGTTCCCTCTTACGTTATGGACAGAATATTAGCCTGAGGAGATGAGAGAGGGGGGAGACCTTGGAGCCTACGAGCGTCCTCGT
This sequence comes from Acidilobaceae archaeon, assembly GCA_025058835.1. Lineage (GTDB taxonomy): Archaea > Thermoproteota > Thermoprotei_A > Sulfolobales > Acidilobaceae > DSZV01. Next base: position 76,528 of record JANXEI010000002.1, on the reverse strand, counting down.
GGGGATCGTGGGGAAGACCAACACCGGCAAGTCTACCTTCTTCTCCGCAGCCACCGAGATAGCCGTGCCCATAGAGAACAGGCCCTTTGTGACCATAGATCCTAACGTGGGCGTCACGTATGCTAGGAAACCTTGTGTACACACAGAGCTAGGCCTTCCAGGCTGCGATGCCGCTAACAGCCTGTGTAGGAGAGGCCAACGGTTCATCCCCGTGAAGATCATAGATGTGGCAGGGCTGGTGCCTGGGGCTCACCAGGGCAGGGGGCTGGGCAACAGGTTCCTCGACCATGTGAGGAGAGCTGACGTCCTCCTCCTGGTGGTGGATGCCAGCGGCTCTACGGACGAGGAGGGGAGGCCTGTGAAGCCAGGGAGCTATGACCCTGTGGAGGAGGTGAGGCAGATGACCTTCGAGTTCGAGGAGTGGCTCTTCTCCATCATAGCCAAGGACTGGGAGAGGATCGCGAGGCAGCTGGACACGGCCGTTGCAGCAGATGCCGCCGGCACCATATCCCAAAGGCTCTCCGGCCTCGGCGTGACGAAGAGGCAAGTTGCCGATGCGATTAGGCTCTCCGGCCTGGACAACAAGAGGTTCTCCTCCTGGAGCAGGGAGGAGCTGAGGGCCTTCGCCTCCCGCCTCAGGGAGCTCTCCAAGCCGCTCGTCATAGTAGCGAACAAGGTTGACGTTAGCCCTGCAGAGGAGAACGTGAAGAGGCTGAAGGAGGAGTACAAGGGCATCCCCGTCGTGCCGGCTAGCGCCCTCTCTGAGCTGGCCTTGAGGAGGGCAGCATCGAAGGGACTGATAGACTACCTCCCTGGCGACAGGGAGTTCCAGGTGATCTCCCAGCTCCCCCCAGAGGCTAGGAAAGTGTTGGAAAGAGTTGCGGAGCTAATGCGTAGGTGGGGCTCTACGGGAGTGCAGGAGGCTATTAACGTCGCCCTCTTCAGCAGCCTCTCCCTGATCCCCGTGTACCCCGTAGAGGACCAGAACAAGTACACTGACAAGCAGGGGAGGGTGTTGCCAGATGTACTGCTCATCCCCAAGGGCTCCAGCGTGAGGGAGCTAGCCTACAGGATCCACACAGAGCTGGGGGACACCTTCCTATATGCGATTAACGCTAAAACGAAGCAGAGGGTGGGGGAGTCTTACGAGGTTAAGGAGAACGACGTTATCAAGGTAGTGGCTAGCGGGGCTAGGAGATAAGCCTCCTCGCCCTCCTCACGCTCCCCGTGGTGGCTATCGGTACCAGCCGGGCCCTCTTGCCCCCCGCCTCCCTCACGTAGCCAAGCGCTCCGAGAACGTGATCTTTGAAGGCCCGCCTCACCCTCACGATCCCTCTCCTCCTCCCCTCATCGTACTCCACTAGCCTTGCCCTGCTGGCCATGAGTCCCAGCTCCCCGTAGAGTTCCTTCATCGCTCCGACAAAGGCCTTGCCCACCTCCTCCTTTGTGAGCCTCTCTGTCGTCACGGCTTCGAAGACAACGTACCTCTTCCTCTCCTTCCTAGCAGAGAGCAGGAGGAGAGGAGGGAGGCCTACCCTCCTCACAGCATATCCTCCTACCACTCCCCCTATGAAGCCTAGCAGGGCGCTGATGGCTAGAGATATAGGGTCCACTCCTAGATCCCACATTTAAGCCTTAGAGGGCAGTGATAAAGTCAGGTGAGGCGTTTGGCCTTTGCGACGCCCCAGGTAATGGCATATGATAGGGCTGCCACAATATTTTCGCCAGAGGGAGATCTCTACCAGGTGAGATATGCATTCGAGGCCGTTAAGAAGGGTTGGACCAGCCTAGGGGTGAAGAGCCTTCACGGCGTGGTTTTGGCAGCGGAGAAGAGGAAACTCTCTATCCTCCTCGACGTGGCTGACATTGAGAAGATCTACAAGGTGGACGACCACGTGGGCGTGGCCTTTGCAGGTATGGGCAGCGACGGGAGAGTGCTCATAGACTATGTGAGGGTGATCGCAGTTAGGCACAGGCTCGTTTACGGCGAGCAGGCCACCGTTGAGTACCTCTCAAAGGCAGTGGCGGACATAAAGCAAGCCTATACGCAGCACGGCGGCGTAAGGCCTTTCGGAGTTGCCCTGATCTTCGGCGGCGTTAACCCTGGTGGACAGGTGAAGCTGTACAGGACAGATCCAGGCGGGCAGTACCTTAGCTACAAGGCAGTAGCCATCGGCATAGGGGACAGCTATGTGAGCGCTTTCTTCGAGAAGAACTACAGGGAGGACCTCAGTGTAGATGCCATGATAGAGCTCTCCATTGAGGCGCTCGTGAGGAGCAGGCTCTCTGGAGGGGATGAGAAGAAGGAGACGCTGCTGCCTGCCTTCCACGAGCTGGTGGAGGTGGGCTACGTGGATGCTAAAGAGAGGAGCTATGCGAAGCTGTCCCCCTCAGAGATTGCAGAATTCGTCAAGAGAGTGGAGAGGAACCTCTGACCCCTGTTGGGGGGTTAAGTTTGTCTAAAAAGCAGAGCTACGTTGTAGCCTGGTTAGAGATCAAGGGAGAGCGTTTCGAGGTGCTCGTGAGGCCAGAGAGCGCCTTCAGGTACAAGGAGGGAGAGAAGGTGGAGATGGACGAGGTGCTCTGGTCGGACACAGTCTTCAAGGACAGCAGGAAGGCCCTCAAGGCGAGCCCTGAGAGCCTAAGGAAGGCCTTTGGTACAGAGGACGTGAAGGTTATAGCAGAGAGGATACTCAAGGAGGGCAAGATACAGCTCACGGAGGAGGAGAGGAGGAGGCTTCTGGAGGCAAAGAAGAGGAAGGTTATTGCTTACATAGTGAGGAACGCCATAGACCCTAAGACCAAGCTCCCCATCCCTGAGCAGAGGATAGAGGCAGCCATGGAGCAGGCTGGGGTCTCAGTAGATCTCTACAGAGATGCAGAGAGCCAAGCAATAGAGATCGTGTCCAAGCTAGCCCGCTTGATGCCCATAAAGATAGCTCGGGCACTGCTCGAGGTCACCGTTCCATCTGACGTGGCAGGGAGGCTGATGTCGGAGGCGAAGAGGATGGGGGAGGTGAAGAGGAGCGAGTGGCTGAAGGACGGGAGCCTAAAGGTTGAGCTGGAGGTGCCAGCAGGGGCGCAGGTAGACGTTATGAACAAGGTGCAGGAGATAGCCAAGGGGAGGGCTAACGTTAACGTGAAGGTGGTGTCTTGATGAAGACCTATGGACAGATAGTGCTGCCAGGCGACAGGCTAGACTCGAGGGTCGAGGCGGAGAGGCCTTTCGTGACAGAGGTGGGCCAGGAGAAGGTGGCTACCGTCTTGGGCATGATCTCGCAGCGCGAGGGGAAGGGGTTCTTTGTGCCGCTCAAGAGCATTTACGTACCCAAGCCGGGGGACATTGTGATAGGGCTAGTGGAGGCGGTGGCAGCCACAAGCTGGAACGTGGACATAAACTCCCCCTACTCTGCCTTATTATATGCTCAAGACTTCCTGGGGAGGTCCTTCAACCCCTCCACGGACGATCTCTACCAGATCCTCAAGCCGGGCGAGTACCTAAAGGCAAGGATATTCGCTTTTGACAAGACGAGGAGCCCCCTCCTCACTGTCCAGGGAGAGGGCCTAGGGAAGCTAATCAAAGGAGCCGTGATAGACGTCCCCCCTGCCAAGATCCCTAGGATAATAGGGAAGAAGAGGAGCATGACGGCGTTAGTGGAGGAGAAGACGGGCTGCTCCCTCTTCCCCGCAACCAACGGAAGAGTTCACGTAGACTGTCCCAGCCCTGAGCTGGAAGCAGTAGCCATCATGGCCATAAAGCTTATAGAGAGGGAAGCTCACATCCCCGGCCTGACGGAGAGGGTAGCTAACTTCATAGAGGAGGAGAGGAGGAGGAAGGGGATATGAAGGCGAAGGTGGGAATAGACGAAAGGGGGCTGAGGCATGACGGCAGAAGGCCTGATGAGATGAGGCCTGTGAGCATGAGGGTAGGAGTTCTAGCAAACGCGTCTGGTTCGGCAATGGTTGAGTTCGGAAAGACGAAGGTGCTTGCTGCCGTTTACGGCCCTAGGGAGCCCACCCAGCGGTTCATGGTGCTGCCAGAGAAGGCCATATTGAGGGTCAGGTACCACATGGCTCCCTTCTCCACTGCCGAGAGGAAGAACCCTGCTCCCTCCAGGAGGGAGGTGGAGCTCTCGAAAGTGATAAGGGAGGCACTGGAGGACGTGATCATAACTTCCGAGTACCCGAGAACTGTCATAGACGTGTTCGTAGAGGTACTCCAGGCTGACGGGGGCACTAGGGCTGCAGGGATCACTGCTGCCTCCCTGGCGCTTGCAGATGCAGGCCTGCCCATGAAGGCCCTCGTGGGGAGCGTTGCCGTAGGGAAGATATCGGGCACCCTCGTGCTCGATGTGGACGAGACGGAGGACTCGGCTGGAGAGGCAGACATGCCGGTAGCCGCAGCGCCAGACCTAGGGCTGATAACGCTCTTCCAGCTGAACGGAGTCCTCACTGAAGAGGAGGTGAACAGGGGACTCTCCATGGCGCTCAAGGCAATAGAGCAGCTGGTGGCTATGCAGAAAAGCGTGCTCAGGCAGAGCTACGAGGTGGTGGAGGAGTGAGCGTAACTCCTTTCAAGCTGCCCGTAGTGCCAGCCCTCAAGAGGCAATCATATCTCAACCTATACAAGAGGGGAGTGAGGGAGGACGGCAGGAGCATCAGGGCTCCTAGACAGCTCGAGATCAAGGTGGGGGTCCTGGAGAAGGCAGAGGGCTCAGCGCTGGTGAGGCTGGGCAACACGCAAGTGCTTGCAGGGGTCAAGGTAGAGGCGACGAGTCCCTTCAAGGACACACCTAACCAGGGGGTGCTCGTCGTTCATGCAGAGAACGTGCCCCTCGCATCTCCCATGTTCGAGCCTGGGCCGCCGGATGAGAACGCAATAGAACTTGCAAGGGTGATCGACAGGAGCCTGCGGGAGGTGAGGGCCGTAGACCTCGAGGCCCTCGTCCTCAGGCCGGGGGAGAAGGTCTGGAACGTGTGGGTGGACGTCTATGTGCTCGATCACGACGGGAACTTGTTCGACGCTAGCATGTTAGCGACCATGGCAGCCCTCCTCTCTACCGAGCTTCCAGACTTTGAGGAGCTGGAGACCGGCGAGGTGGTAGTGAAGAGGGGAACGAAGGGGAGGAGGCTCAAGGTGGACCACAGCGTGGTGACTGTCACGACTGCAAAGGTGGGGAACTACATAATAGTAGACCCTAACTTCGAGGAAGAAGTGATCTCAGACTACAGGCTAGTGCTCTCCTTCGACGAGAACCTGAGGATAGTGGGGGCACAGAAGACGGGGAGCGGCGGCATGAGGGCGGAGGAGCTGCAAGAGGCCATAAAGGTGTCCAAGGAGGCCTCACAGATCTACTTTAAAGCACTGGAGCAGGTGAGGGGAGGAGGGAAATAGAGTGGGGAGGACCAAAGTAGTAGGGCCTGTGGGCAAGTACGGCGCTAGGTACGGAGTGAGCGTGAGGAAGAGGGTAAGGGAGATACTGTTGAAGATGAGCGCGGAGCACGAGTGTCCCTTCTGCGGGGCAAAGGGCACGGTCGAGAGGGTCTCAGTGGGTATCTGGAGATGTAGGAAGTGCGGGAACATTTGGGCTGGAGGAGCCTACACTCCCTCCTCAGAGATAGCCTTGCCTAAGAGGACAGAAGCTTAATTAGCCCAGGGTTCTTTTGCCTTGAAGGACGGGCCGGTAGCTCAGCCTGGAAGAGCGCCGCCCTCGCACGGCGGAGGTCCCGGGTTCAAATCCCGGCCGGTCCACTTGATCTCTCAGCTCATGGAGTCGCTCGAGGCCTTCAAGGAGCAGCTGCGGGAGCACAAGTGGCTCCCCTCTCCCGGCGAGAGCCTCTCCTGGTGGGCTGGCTTCGCTGACCCGTTTCACATCGCAGTCACTGCCGTCTTGGTCAGGATGAACAGGTGGGAGCAGGCAGAGAAGGTCTTTGAGGAGCTCTCCAGGAGGGGCCTGAGCTCCCCAGAGGCCATAGCGAGAGCGTCGCAGGAGGAACTCGAGGAGGCCATTAGGGGCGTCATCTTCAGGAGGGCTAAGGCGAGGCACCTGAAGGTCTTGGCAAATGCCTTCCTCTCGCCAGGATCGATAGAGGAGAAGATAAGGGTTGCCCCGATAGGGAGCGAGACGAGGGAGGCGATACTCCTCTTTGCCCTTAACCAGCCCCTCTTCCCTCTCTCGAGACAGGCCAAAAGGGTGCTCTCCCGTTACGGCATAAGGGTGGGGAGGAGGGAGGCGAGGGAGATAGAGGAGGCTCTGGGGAGAGACCTGTATAAGCTGAAGCTCCTGCACGCCTCCCTGACTGTAATAGCAAGGCTCTATTGCAAGCCCAAGAGGCCTATGTGCGGGGGCTGTCCTCTCTCGCAGAGCTGCGCAAGGCTCCTCTAGCGAAGGAACCCGTCTAACCCTTTCCCCCGCTCGGCCCTCCTCTCCCCCTTACCTCCCCTTAGCTTTTGTGCTGTGCTCACCACCTGCTCAGCCCTCTTGCCCGCAAGGTATGTTATCATTTCCTCCGAGAGGCTATAGCCGAGCGAGAGCCCCGCTGCTGCCTCAAGGCTGCCCTCCCTGAAGATGACGAAGAGGTAGGGGAGGACCTCCGCCTTTACCCTTGCCCTAGAGGACTTGATCCTCTTTGCAATGAGGGCAGCCAGCTCCTCTCGCTGCTCCCTCATGGATTTGGACTCTGTCATAGCCCTGATCCTCTCGGGAAAGCTGAACTTTTCCTTGCTCACCTCACCCTTTTTGGCGAGCGCTACGCCAGGCCCCATCAGGTCGAACATATACCTCAGGAAACCCCACTCGCCAGTGGCTTTTGCCCTCCTCAACATCTGCGTAGCCCTTGCCAGAGCATCGTACGCCCTATACAGGTCCTCCGGGTCCTTGTACTTCTTCGGTATGTTGTCGTTAATCCATGCCAGGAGCGTTTCGTAGTCTTCCTCGCTCTGGGTCACAGCTCTCTTTGCCCTCCAGGCTTCCTCAGCATAGAACAGCTCCCCCAGGGTTCTCCAGATGTTCATACTCTTCTCCCTCCAGTCCAAGAGCCTCTCCACTGCCTCGGGACTCACCTTGCCGTTCTCTGCCAGCGCCTGGAGATCGTTAACGGCAGCCCTCGCATCTCCCCTGTTCCTCGAAGCTATGAGCCTGAGCGCCTTCTCGTCGCACGAGATCCCTTCTCTCTCGCATATCCTCTGCAAGAGCGCCGCTATCTGGGCCTCAGTGAGCTCTTTGAAAGGCACCAGCTTACACTTGTTGCGAATAGAGCGTAAAGAGTCCTTCCAAGGGTCGTTGGCTGTCATGATTATGGGGTTTAGGGCGCTCTCCAGGAGTCTCGAGAGCACCTCTATCCCGCCCTCATCTGTTCGGGGGTCTATGCCGTCCACCTCGTCCATCAGTATTATCATGAGCCTTTTCCTGAGGGGCCTCCGCGTAGCAGCAATTGCCACCACCCTCTCCAGATCCTCCCTTCTCCTCCTGTCGCTGGCGTTGAGCTCGAGGAGCTCCAGGTCGAGCTCTCTGGCAAAGGCCTCGACGAGGCTGGTCTTCCCGACCCCCGGGGGGCCGTAGAGCAGGAGTCCCCTAGCTGCCGGCGGCTTACCCTTCAGCCAGCCCTCTAGCCAAGCCCTGATTTCTCTCTTCGCCTCCTCCTGGTCTATGACCTCCTCCACCGTCCTAGGCCTGTGTTTGATGAACCAGGGGAGTCGCCTCATCGCCTTGCCCTCTTGCCGAGCAGGGAGAGCCACGCCAGGAGGGCAGAGAGCTGTATCTCCTCATCGCTCCCCTCCACCATCCTGAAGTGTATCTCGCCGATGTAGTCTGCAATGAGCACCCTCTGCTCCTCCGGTATCTTGAGGTCGGAGCTGAACACCTCCCTGTGGATCTGTTTCACCACGTCCTCTCCGCTCAGCCCGTATTCTATCATCAACTTCCTCAGAGCATTCCTCGCCTCCTCGAAGTTGCCGGAGAGCGCAGACTCAATCATTTCCCTGACCTCCCTCGGCTTGGCGAGGCCCACTACCCTGTAAACGGAGTCCACCGTCACCCTGCCGAGGCTCGCGGCTGCCTGGAACACGTTTATTGCCTTTCTCATGTCTCCCTCAGAGATCTCGTAGATTGCGTCTAGGGCCTCCTCCTCGTACCTTACCCCCTCCCTCTCTGCTATGTAGCTGAGCCTCCCCACTACGTCTTCTTTGCTAAGAGCGACGAACCTGAAGAAGGCGCACCTGCTCTGGAGAGGGTCTATGATCTTGGACGGGTAGTTAGCAATGAGGATGAAGCGGGTGGAGCCAGTGTATAGCTCCATGAGCCTCCTCAAGGCCTGTTGGGCATCCGACGTCATGTTATCCGACTCGTCCAGCAGAACGATCTTGAAGGGTACATGGGGGGCCGTCCGGCTCCTAGCGAACTCCTTGACCTTGTTCCTTATGGTGTCTATCCCTCTCTCGTCAGAAGCGTTTAGCTCCAGCATGTGCATAGCGTAGTCCTCCCCATAGAGGTCGTGGGCGAGGGCATGAGCAACGGTGGTCTTCCCCGTCCCCGGCGGCCCCGCGAAGAGAAGGTGCGGTATGTTCCTCTCCTTAACGAAAAGCTTGAGCCTCTCTACCACCTCTTTCTGGTTCACCACCTCAGAGAGAGTCCTAGGCCTGTACTTCTCTACCCACAAGAGCTCTGCCTCGCTCATAGCTGCTCCCCAGGTTACTCCTCTCAGGGCTATATAGGAGGTGGCTGAATTATTTACCCTTACTCGCCAAGGGATAGTGAGGGGGGCAGATGATCAAAGAGAGGCTAGAGCTGGCTAAACTCCTCTACCAGCAAAAGAGGGTCAAAGTGATGTTCATAAAGGATTACCCAGCTCTCCCTACCCCCGCTGGCTTCATGAACGTCAGGAGAGGGGACGAGCTGGAGCTGCCCCGGTGGCAGGCAAAGCTGCTGAAAGCCATGGGTTACGCTGACGTGAGGGAGGCCCCCCTAGACATAGGGCACATAAATCAACAGCACTTCAGGGAGAGGAGGGGAGAGAGCGCGGGACAGCTAGTGCCTTTACAGTCAGACTTTTACTCGAAGGCGGGAGAGCTCGTAGCGCTGTTGAACAGCATGATCAGGGAAAACCCCAGCTCTGCCATAATCAAGGACAGGGAGGGGGCTGAGAGGAACATAGCGGACCTGGCAGAGGTAAGGCTGGGGAAGATGCTGAGGCTGGCGCAGGCAGGCGAGAGGGGAGTCATGGACAGGATGACGCCGGAGGAGGTGGCCCTCTATCTCTACATGCTAGAGGGCATTGAAGCTTGGAAAGGGTACGTGAGGAGCATCTCGAGAGGTGAGGGGGATGGCTAGCGAGGCAGCTTTATCATATGGAGACTCTTTCAGGGAGTTCGTCAACAGCTTCAGGGACGAGAGCGGGGAGCTGAAGTACAAGGCGAGGCTCCAGAGAATGGTAAACTTTGGCATGAGGAGCCTCGTGGTGGAGTTCGGAGATCTGTACAGGTACGACGTAGGCCTTGCCGAGGCCTTGACGCAGAAGCCGGCTCTGGTGTTACGAGAGTTCGGCGAGGAGCTGAACAGGCTCGTAGGGAAGAAGGGCAGATACAAGGTAAGGGTAGTAGGGCTCTACGAGGTCACCAAGATCAGGAACGTGAGGAGCGAGCATGTGGGAAAGCTCGTGGAGATAGAGGGCATAGTCACCAGGATGCATCCCCACAAGAGCAAGATCCTCAGGGCTCTCTTTCGCCACGACAAGTGCGGCGGAGAGTTCGAGTGGCCGCCAGAGGAGGAGGAGATAGGAGAGAGGGTTGAAAGGCCCACCACGTGTCCCCTCTGCGGGGAAGCAGGCGGGAGGTTCACGCTCCTGAGGGAGCGCTCCCAGCTCATAGATTGGCAGAAGATAGCGGTTCAGGAGAGGCCAGAGGACATCCCAGGCGGGCAGATGCCCAGGAGCATCTCTGTACACCTAACCGAGGACCTCGTCGACTCCGTGAGGCCTGGCGACAGGGTGTCGATCACGGGCATAGTAAGGCTCTACGACGAGGACATGAAGAGCCCCTACCAAGACCTTTACATTGAAGCTGTGGGCAGTCGCGTCTCAGAGAGGGCGCTGGAGGAAGTAGTTATAACGAGGGAGGACGAGGAAAAGATCATAGAGTTGGCTAAGGATCCGTGGGCGAAGGAGAAGATAATAGCTAGCATAGCGCCTGGCATATACGGCCATTGGAACCTGAAGGAGGCCATAGCCCTCCTCCTCTTCGGCGGTGTGCCGAAGGTCCTGAGGGACGAGAGCAGGATCAGGGGAGACATCCACGTCCTGTTCCTAGGAGACCCGGGCGTGGCGAAGAGCCAACTCCTCCAGGCTGCTGCCAGGATAGCGCCGCGCGCAGTCTTCACCACAGGCAAGGGCTCCACTGCAGCAGGGCTAACTGCGGCAGTGGTGAGGGACAGCAAGACAGGGGAGTTCTTCCTCGAGGCCGGGGCTCTTGTGCTGGCAGATGGGGGGGTGGCGGTCATAGATGAGATAGACAAGATGGACCCAAAGGACAGGGTAGCTATACATGAGGCAATGGAGCAGCAGCAGGTGAGCATTTCCAAGGCAGGGATCGTGGCTAGGCTCAGCGCGAGGACCTCCGTGCTCGCAGCGGGTAACCCCAAGCTCGGCCTTTACGATCCTAAGAGGAGCTTTGTGGACAACGTGAACCTCCCGCCCACGATCCTCTCGAGGTTTGACCTGATCTTTGTCGTGAGGGACACCATCAGCGTGAGGAGAGATCAGCAGCTGGTCAGGCACATCCTGGGGGTTCATGCTGAGCCGGAGAAGCTGAAGCCAGAAATAGATACGGAACTACTGAGGAAATACGTGATCTACGCGAGGAGGTACGTGAGGCCTCGCCTCACGCCCGCAGCAAGCAAGCTGATCGAGGAGTTCTTCGTGGAGATGAGGAGCACGGCGCTCCAGCACCAGCAGGACGGACAGTCGCCCATCCCTATCACTGCAAGGCAGCTGGAGTCTCTCGTGAGGCTCGCTGAGGCTCATGCGAGGATGGTCCTGAGGGACGAGGTGACGGAAGAGGACGCTAGCGCAGCCATAAGGCTCATGACCGAGTACCTCTCGAGCGTGGGCTTGGACGTGGAGAGCGGGGTCGTGGACATGAGCACCATCATGACGGGTGCTAGCTTCAGCGAGAGGAAAATCATGGGAGAGGTCCTAGACCTCATCAGGAAGAGGGGCGAGGACAAGTGCGTAAAGTTGGAGGAGATAGTGGAGGAGATGGGGAAGAAAAATGTGGAGAGGCGGAAGGTAGAGGAGGCCGTGAAGAAGCTGAACAGAGAAGGCCTCATATACGACAGGGGGAAGGACTGCTATACGGCGGTCGGCTAGTCATGCCGTCCCAGAGGACAGAGGAGCTCATGCGGAGGCTAGGCTATTCCTCCTTCTATCCCCCCCAAGCCAAGGCCCTTGAAGCCGGCATAGAGAGGGGGGAGAGCGTAATAGTCTCCACGCCCACTGCCTCAGGCAAAACGCTCGTGGGGCTGATAGCGATAGTTAACTCCTTGCTGCCAGGGGAGGGGAAGGCCTTCTACACTGCCCCCCTCAGGAGCATAGCCATGGAGAAGAGGGAGGGCTTCAGAGTGTTAGAGGAGATGGGCTACCAGGTAGGCCTGAGCATTGGGGACTATGCAGGGGGGCAGGGCAAGGGTGACGTGGTGGTCACTACCTACGAGAAACTCGATTCCATGATCCGGAACGATCCTAATCTCCTCCCCAAGATCAAGGTTCTAGTGGTAGACGAAGTTCACTACGTGGGGGACGAGGAGAGGGGTCCAGTGCTTGAGTCCCTCCTCGCGCGCGTCCTCTCCCACGGAAGGCCCCAGGTGGTGGGACTAAGCGCCACGGTCCCTAACGCAAAGGAAATTGCAGACTGGATAGGGGCGAAGCTTGTGGAGGACAGCTGGAGGCCCGTGCCGCTGTACGAGGGCGTTTACAAGGAGGGGAGGATATATTATGCAGATGGGAAGGAGAGGGAGGTAAGGAGGGAGTCTGGTCACGCAGATCTTGACCTCGTCATCGATTCCTGTAGGGAAGGGGGTCAGAGCATAGTCTTCTCCCAGTCGAGGAGGAGGGCAGTACAGCTTGCGGGGAGGGCAGCCAGGCTCTCGGAGCTTTTGTGCTATGACAGAAAGGTAGCGAGGGAGGCCGCGGCAGAGATTGCAAGGAGCGAGGGCCCAAGGGTGCTGAGGGAGGAGCTCTATCGATTGATCTTAAGCGGCGTGTCCTACCACCATGCCGGCCTTTCTAACGAGCAGAGGAAGATCATCGAGGAGGCCTTCAGGAGGGGCGGTCTCGCAGCGATATACTCCACCCCTACCCTCGCTGCAGGTGTAAACTTGCCAGCTAGAAGGGTAGTGGTGGAGGAGTACTACAGGTTCGAGGAGGGCTACAGGAAGCCCCTCAGCGTGGCGGAGTACAAGCAGCTTGCTGGGAGGGCAGGGAGGCCTGGGCTAGACCCTTACGGGGAGGCGATCATAGTGGCTACCTCTAGCGATGAGCCGGAGGAGCTCCTCGAGAGCTACGCGATGGGGGAGGTAGAGAGGGTGGAGAGCAGGCTGACCAGCTCGAGAAGGCTGAGGCACATGGTGCTGGGCCTAGTGACGTCAGGCCTCTCTGGCAAGAAGCCCATATACGGCGTGCTGGAGAAAACCCTCTACTCCTTCCAGAGCTCTCCCGCAGAGGTGAAGAGGAGGGCGGGCAAAGCGCTGGAGGACCTGAAGGCGTGGGGGCTAGTTGAGGGGGGAGAGGAGCTGAGAGCTACGCCCCTCGGCCACGAGGTCTCGCGGAACTACCTTGATCCCCTTACGGTCCCCACGCTCAGGGAGGCAGTAGAGAGGATCAAGGGGACAGGGGAGCTGGAGCTCTCCCTCCTGCTGTCTCTCATGCCCGACATGACGGCCCTCCCTGTAAGCAAGAAAGAGGAGGAGGTGCTAATGGAGGAGGTCCTCTCCCTCTCTCCTCAACTCTTCGACGTAATAGATTGGCAGGAGCCGGAAGAGGTGAGGGCAGTCAAGGTCGCCCTCATCCTGAGGTCGTGGGTGGAGGAGGTGCCAGAGGACGAGATCGCGGAGAAGTTCAACGTGGGGCCGGGAGACATTGCAGTGCTCGTGGACAACGCTGTCTGGATAGCCTCTGGGCTCTCCCGCATAGTCAGGCTCATGGACTTGCCTGCGGAGCTCGCGGACAAGCTGAAGCTGATGGAGAGCAGGATAAAGCATGGAGTGAAGCCAGAGCTCCTCCCCCTGGTCGCTATACCGCGAGTGGGCAGGTTCAGGGCAAGAAGGTTGTACAGCGCCGGCTACCGTGGGATACACGATCTCCTCACTGCAAACCCAGAAGACCTCCTCAAGATCCCGGGCATCGGCCCTCAGACTGTGAGGGCCATATTGGACTTCTTGGGGAGGGAGGAGGGGCCGAGGGGAGGGTGGGGCCTCGAGGGTTACATAGAGTGATTTAATATACGCGCTCTATCCCTCGCAGCCGGGTGAGCCCTTGGGAGCAGGGATGGTGGACATAAGCTCCAAGCCGGCCGTTCTGAGGGAGGCGCTAGCCTCAGGGAAAATATACCTGAAGGAGGAGACGCTGAGGAGGATAAGGGAGGGGAGGGTAGAGAAGGGCAACGTGGAGGCAGTGGCGTCGACGGCAGCTATCCTTGCCGTGAAGAACACCCCCCAGATCCTCCCCCTCTGCCACCCTATCCCCATTAGCTCTGTGAAGGTGAGCTTCGAGTACGGGGAGGACCACGTGAAGGTGCGCGTGGAGGTAAAGAGCAAGGCTGAGACGGGCGTCGAGATGGAGGCCTTGACAGGCGTTACGGCCGCGCTCCTGACCATATGGGACATGGTTAAGGCCTACGAGAAGGACGAGCAGGGCCAGTATCCCTTCACGAGGATAGGAGAGGTGATGGTAGAGAAGAAGGTGAAGGCCTCGTGATGAGCGGTTTCAAGGAGCTCACCAGCGTGGCTAAGGCTGTGGAGATGCTGAGGGCAAGGGTGACGCATAGGCCAGGGAAGAGAAAGGTAAGGCTGGAGGACTCTCTAGGGAGGTACCTTGCCGTCGACGTCGTTGCTCCCCTGAACATCCCGCCTTCGGAGAGGGCAGTGGTAGACGGCTATGCCGTGAGGAGCGCGGACACTTTTGGCTCCTCCCCCTCTAACCCCTCTATCCTCCGGGTCAAGGGGTTCCTTCGGGCAGGAGAGGAGCCGAAGGTGAGCCTCTCGCCGGGGGAGGCAGTGGAGGTGGCAACGGGAGCGCAGCTACCGCCTGGCGCTGATGCAGTAGTTATGTACGAGAGGACGAGGAGGAGCGGCGACATCCTCGAAGTGCTGGAGCCCGTCCCCCCTCTCGGCAACGTTTCCCGGGTAGGGGAGGACGTGAGGGAGGGGGAGGTGGTCCTCAGGAAGGGCACGAGGCTCATGCCCTGGGACATAGCCGTGCTAGCCTCCATGGGGATAGGAGAGGTGGAGGTATACGACCTGAGGGTAGGCCTCCTAAACGTGGGGAGCGAGCTGGTGGAGCTGGGGGAGGCGGATGCGAGGGAAGCTCTGAAGAGGGGGTTGGTGATAAACAGCAACAGGTACTCTATCTCTGCCCTCCTGACGTCCTACGGCTTCTCCCCCCAGTACCTCGGCATAGTGAGGGACGAGCTGGAGGAGATCCGCGAGGCCTTGGGCAGGGCTGTGAGGGAGTTCGACGCTGTCATCACCGTGGGAGGGGCCTCTGTCGGGAGAGCAGACCTCACCGTAAGGGCTGCGAGGGAGCTGGGGGCAGAGGTCGTCATCCATGGGGTGCAGCTCAGGCCAGGCAGGGCTAACAGCGCTGCCGTGGTGCAGGGGAAGCCCATCTTCATGCTTGCAGGCTTCCCCGTAGCAGCCATAGTGGGCTTTGAAGCCCTTGCAAAGCCCCTCCTGCTCCACATGGTGGGAGGGGAGGAGGAGCCAAAGGCTACCGTGAAGGGAGTGCTGACGAGAAGGGTCACTACTCCTATCAACGTGAGGAGCTACGTTAGGGTGAGGGTTTTCGAGGAGGGGGGCAAGACGTATGTGGAGCCGCTTGCGCTGACGGGCAGCGGTATATTGAGCACGTTGGTGAGGGGCAACGGCATCCTCGTCGTGCCGGAAGACAGGGAGGGCTACGATGAGGGGGAGGAGGTAGAGGTGGTGTTACTGAGAAGCCCTAGTAGGACACCTTGAAGACCTGGGCGTACGCTATTCCCTCCACCCACAGCACAGCCTCCGGGTTTACGAGCTCCATCTCTATCCCCATCTGCACGGCTCTCGTGCCGACCAGAATGAGCACGCTGGCCTCTCTCATGAGCTCCCTCGCCCCCTCCTCGTCCACGAGTTCACCCTCGTAGAACCTCCTGCTCACGTCTATCATGACTCCCCTCTTGTCCCTGAACTTCCTCCCTAGGAGCTCCTCGTCCACTATGCTCACCATGGCACTCCCGTCGGGAAGGGGAGTGAGCCTAGTATAGAACTTACTCAACTATGCTCCACCTCCCCTCCTTGCTGTCATATATAACCACCCCTCCCCTCCGAAGGGTCTCGAAGGCCTTTGCGAACTTCCCCATCCGCTTTGCTGCCTCCTCCGGATCCCTGGTCTTTGTTTCTCCCATGAGCCTGTTGAACTCCTCTAGGGCTGAAGGACTCATGAGAACTGCGTCTGTGCCTGCATCTAGCACTACAGCCCCAGCTTTCCTCGCCTCCTCCACCAGCGCAGAGGGGCTTGCGTTTATCCTCCTGCTGGTCTCCCCAGCCACTATGTACCCCTCTTGCCTCAGGGATTTCCTCACGAAGTCGCCGAGGCTCGTCTCCCTTTTCTTTTCTCCCCTAGACTCGAGCATGTCCTTTATGTCAGCAATCTCCTGCTCCATCCTCTCTACCCTCTCCCTTATCCGCCTTATTTCCGGCATGAGGCCCTTGAGGAGGATTATGGACACTTTCTCTGCAATGAGCGATGCCATCCTGTCCTCCTCGCTCCTTATCTTTATCCTCCTCTCTTCCTCTCCCATGAAGCCCCGCGAAAGAGGTGAGCGCAGAGATAAAAAAGGGCTACCAGGAGTAGGAGGGCTTCCTCTTCTCTACGAAGGCCCTCGCTGCCTCCCTTGCCTCCTGCCCTCTGGCAAGCCTCTGGAGCTCGCTCAGTCCCAGCTCTATGAGGGGGGAGCTCTTCGAGAGCTTGAGGAGCCTCTTGATCGACCTCACGCCCTGGGGAGAGTTCTCCATGATAGCTTTTGCTATTCTCTTCACCTCCTCCCTTAGGGCCTGCTGGTCAGGGACGAGCCTTGAGATGATGCCGAGGGCATGGGCCTCCTTTGCGGTAAGCGGCTCCAAGGTCATGGCGAGCATGGCAGTCCTAGAGGGACCGAGGACCCAGGGCCCAATAACCGGCAGAACAGGAGCGTTGTAGCCCCACCTTGCTTCTGCCCACACTAGCTTGGCGCTCTCAACAGCTATCACTATGTCTGCAGTCCATATCAGCTCAGCCCCGCCGCCGTAGGCATCCCCGTTCAGTGCCATAATAAGAGGCTTCTCAAGACCCATGAGAGCGGAGACGAGCTTTGCTATGGTCCTGAAGGTCCTCTCTGCCTCCTCTGGCGAGCTGGCCCTGTGGACCTCAGAAAGGTCTGCTCCCGCAGAGAAGAACTTTCCCTCCCCCGTGAGGGCTATGACCTTCACCTCTTGCATCTCATCTGCCTTGTGAAGGGTCGCTATCAGTTCTTCCATGACCTCGGTGCTTAGAGCGTTCAGCTTCTCAGGCCTGTTGAGGACGACAAAGCCCACCCCTTCCTCTACCCTCAACTCGACAGAGGGCAAGGCTATCGCCGCTTGATCTCTGTTTCGCCTAATATAGCGTGTAGTATTAGGGTTCTGCAGTTAACCATATATGGGGAAGGTCTTGAGCTATCCAGAAATGCTCTCCCCCGCGGGCTCCCGCGTCTTCACCTTAGGAAACGTAGCAATTGCGAGGGCGAGCTTGGAGTACGGCGTAGGCGTTGCAGCCGGTTATCCTGGCACCCCCTCCAGCGAGATAATCGAGGCCCTGGGCTACGCGGCGAGGAAGCTCGGCTACCCTTACGTTGAGTGGAGCGTTAACGAGAAGGTGGCCTTTGAGGTCGCATATGGAGCTGCCATGGCCGGAGTGCCGAGCATTGTGACGATGAAACATGTAGGGCTGAACGTGGCTGCGGACCCGCTCTTCAGCAGCGCCTATACTGGCGTGGAGTCCTCCCTCCTAGTGGTCTCTGCAGACGATCCCTCCATGTGGAGCAGCCAGAACGAGCAGGACAACAGGATATATGGGCTCCACGCCTACGTTCCCGTCTTCGAGCCCGCTGGGGCGCAGGAGGTCAGGGAGGCAACGCTGGAGGCGCTCCGTTTCAGCGAGGAGCACAAGCATCCTGTAATCCTAAGAACGGTCACGCGGGTCTCCCACACCAGAGCTCTCTACACTTTCGGAGAGCTGAGAGGTCCTCGCATGGAGGGGAGGTTCCAGAGGGATCCTTCCCGCTGGGCCCTCGTGCCAGCCCACGCCCGCAGGAGGAGGGAGGAGCTCGTGAAGAAGTGGGAGCTCTTCTCCCACCACCTCTCCTCCAGTGCTCTCAACGCAGCTGAGGGGCCAGAGGGCTCTGAGCTCTTGGTGGTCGGGGCAGGGATAGGGTTTAGGTATGCGAGAGAAGCTCTCTCCAGGCTGGGCCTGCTGGGAAAGGTGAGGCTACTGAAGCTCACCACAACGGTTCCCCTGCCCCGCGAGCTCATAGCTAGTGAGCTTGAGAGGAAGGAGAAAGTGTTTGTGGTAGAGGAGGGGGAGCCGGTGGTCGAGGATCAGCTGAAGCTCCTCTCCTTCGACCTCGGGATGAGGCCTCTAATAATGGGGAAGAGGTCAGGCCATGTGAAGCTTACGGGGGAGCTGAGGCTCGATGCCGTCGCGGAGGGCATTGCCAGCGCCCTAGGGCTGAGCTCCCTGCCGAGAGAGGTGAGAAAGCCCTCCCTTAGCCCTCCGCCAAGGCCCCCCACTCTATGCCCGGGCTGTCCCTACAGGGGAGTTTTCTACTCCCTGAGGAAGGTTGCCTCAAAGATGAAGCTCAAGCTGATCTACTCAGGCGACATAGGCTGCTATAGCCTCGGCATCAACCCGCCCCTGAGCTCCCAGGACATTATAGTTGAGATGGGGGGGAGCCTTGGCGTGGGAGCGGGCCTTACTCGCGCGGTGAAGGACGCAGTAGTGGTGGCCACGATAGGGGACTCTACCTTCTACCACGCAGGCATGCCCGGCCTCGTGAACGCGGCGTTCAACGGAGCTCCCATGCTAGTGCTCGTGTTGGACAACGGGACCACTGCCATGACCGGCCACCAGCCTAATCCAGCTACCGGACATAACCTGAGGGGAGAGGCGAGACGGATACCCATAGAGGAGATAGCAAGGGCAGCAGGGGCTAGCAGCGTTAGGGTAGTCAACTCCTTCGAGATGGAGGAGCTGGACAAGGTCGTTGCAGAGGCGCTAACAGATGCGAGGGGAGGGAAGCTATCTGTGCTCGTTGCGAGAGGGGCTTGCATCCTAGAGGCTGTGGCGGAGGCGAGGGAGAGCAAGATCCAGCGGCCTCTGTACTATGTGGAGCAGGACAGGTGCAGGGCGTGCACCATATGCTACAACCTCTTTGCATGTCCTGCAATTCTCTCCAGCCAGGACGGAAAAGCCAAGATCGACCCGAGCCTGTGCACGGGTTGCGGAGTCTGCGTAGATGTTTGCCCGTTCGACGCCATCTTGCCGAGGGGCGAGGTGGAGGAGAGCTGGAGGAGGCTGCTGAGCGGTGGATAGCCTGAACGTAGTGGTTGCTGGAGTAGGCGGGCAAGGCGTCCTCACCCTCGCGAAAGTCATAGGGGAGGCTGCGATAGCTTCAGGCAGAGGAGCTCTGGTAGCAGAGACCCACGGTCTCAGCCAGAGGGGAGGGAGCGTGGTGGTACACGTAAGGATAGGGGAGGTAGAGGCGCCGCTGGTCCCAGAGGGGGAGGGAGACCTCCTGATCAGTACAGAGCTCCTCGAGGCCTTGAGGTATGCCAGCTTCCTCAGGAGGGAGGGGGAGGTGGTAAGCGACGCCCTTGTGCTGAAGCCATATGGCTTCAAGGGGGATCTCAAAGCTTACCAGCTAGCGGAGGAGCTGAGGAGGCTGGGACTCCGGGTACACCTCGTCAACGCAGCTGGAATGGCTGAGCCTCTGGGCGACGTGAGGGCTGCGAACATGATCCTGCTTGGCTACTCTGTTGCGAGAACTGCCCTTGGCGAGTTCCTCGATGCGAGAGAGGTAGAGGGAGTTATTGGGAGAGGCAGAGGAGCCGAGGTGAACTTAAAGGCCTTTAGGCTAGGGCTGAGCATGAGGGCAGAGGGATGAGAGTTCTCCTGGTCCCTCTGGGCTACATCAGCGACCTGGACGAGCTGGAGGCTCTCGCAGAAAGGCTGGGCATCGAGGCTGAGGTCTCCATATGGCCTGTTAGCATAGACCGCTCTAGCACATTTGACGTAGGGAGGATGAAGTTTATTGCCAAAAAGGTCAACGAGGCCTTGAGGAGGGAGTTCGCAGAGTTCCTGGAGAGAGGGGGCCTTGTGGTGGCAGTTTCGAGGGCGGAAGGGGACGTTCCCTTCCTCGTTGAGGACGGCGTTGTGAGCATCTACCGCAACGCCCTTGAAGGGCCTGGGGAGCTGGAGAGGCTAAGGCTTAGCTTATTAACCCCCACTAGGGGGTAACCGGAGGGTCAGTGAGGTGGCCCTGCTAGAGGTAGAGAACCTGAAGACCTACTACTTCACCCTCAGGGGCCCCGTGAAGGCCGTTGACGACGTTTCCTTTGAGCTGGAGAAGGGCAGGATCCTCGGCATTGCTGGGGAGAGCGGTTGTGGTAAGAGCACCCTCGCCTGGAGCCTTCTCGGAATGGTACCCCCGCCTGGGAAGATAGCGGGCGGCAGCATATACTTGGACGGAGTGGACATAGCAAAGATGAGCGAGGAGGAGCTGAGGAGGAAGGTCAGGTGGAAGAGGATTAGCATGATATTCCAGGGAGCTATGAACAGCCTCAACCCAGTCTACACTGCCGGCGCTCAGATCGAGGAGGTGCTCACCTATCATGGCAAGATGAGCAAGCAGGACGCGAGGAAAAGGGTTTACGAGTTATTGGAGAGCGTGGGCTTGGACAGGGGCTTAGCCAACAGGTACCCGCACGAGCTGAGCGGGGGGCAGAAGCAGAGGGTCGTCATAGCCATGGCCCTCGCTCTCGAGCCCGACGTGGTCATAGCAGATGAGCCCACCACAGCCCTCGACGTTGTGGTGCAGGCGCAGATACTGAACCTCCTAAAGAAGCTCCAGAGGGAGAAGGGGATCAGCGTGATCTTGATCACCCACGACCTTGCCGTCATTGCAGAGCTTGCAGATGAGGTAGCCATAATGTATGGGGGTAAGATAGCGGAGTACGGCACAAGCGAGCAAATCTTCTACAAGCCAAGGCACCCGTACACCTACCTTCTCATGAAGGCGGTGCCGAAGCTGAAGGGGCCGAAGGAGAGCCTCATCTACATCCCAGGCCAGCCGCCGGACCTTGTGAGCCCTCCGAAGGGCTGCAGGTTCGCGCCTAGGTGTCCTTGGGCTATGGACATTTGCTCTAACGAGCCAGAGGAGGTCGTGCCGGAGAAGTCCCACAGGGTTGCCTGCTGGCTCGAGAAGGTCTCTCCCGGTCAACCCCTCGATCTCTCTAGGAAGCTCCTCAACCGCTGATCGATCCTGGCTAAGCTCCTCAGCCTCCTCTCCTGCGGGCTGCCGGGAACATAGTCTATCACTGCCCTCCTCCCCCGCGCTAGCCTCACCATGAGCTCCTTCCCGAAGAGCATGATGCAGAGCTCCGCCGCGTTCCTCACCTCTGCCAGCTCCTCCTCCCTCTCCCTGTCCACGAGGGCCTCCAGGAAGCCCCGCGACTCGTAGATCTCTTGCTCCCTCCTCATTGCCTCCCTGCAGGCAGAGATGATGCCCTCTAGTGCTTGAAGCCCTCCCTCCTCCCCCATGGGCTTGCAGGAGGAGGGCGGGAAGATTAAGGCGAGGGAACGCCACGGGGCATCAAGGTGCTCCCTCATCGAGGTATCCACACAAATGTCCAGCGTTCTACCTTCTCTCTCTATCCTCAGCAGCCAACCCTCCCCTCTCATCACAACCTCCTCAGCACAGCATATTCCACTAGCCCGTAGGCGCCCAGCAGCATGGACAGGAGGAGGACGAATATGGCAAGCACAGCCAGGCCTGGCTTCACTCCTTCCCGAGCCCTCACATATACCTCCGTCCTCAGCTCTCCTGTGCCTCCCTCGAACCTGATCGCCATAGGGTCTGTGAGGTCCTCTAGCTCCACTCTTGCTCTGCCCGAAGGCTTGAGGGAGAAGGAGGAGTTACCCACCTTCACCAGCGCAGAGCCCTCTCCTCTGTTCTTCATCAGGACTGTCACGTTCACATAGACCACGTTGAGCTGGAGGCCCAACAGCTCGTGAGCCCTTCCTGCCCTGTCCTCTCTGAACACTACCTCCCTTGGCTCCCACTCTCTCTCGACGCCGCTGGCCACGACGGAGAGGGAGAGGGCTATGAGAAGTCCAACGAAACCTCCGGCAATCTTCTCTAGCCCAGCCAAGGCTCCCCTCATAGCTATCCAAGCTATAAGAGCTCTTGTGCTCTAGCTGGGGGGCAGCGTGAGGTTCAGGACAGCTCTTGCAGCCCTGCTGGCAGCTCTCGCTCTCCTCCTCCAGTTGGGGAAGCTAGGCGGGCTCTACTCGGAGCGATTGCTCATAGTAGAGAACGGCTACCCAGCTCCTGCCGGAGGCTTCAACGTCACGCTCCTACCAGATTATAACTTCTGCTACACCGCGCCCTTCGCCCCTCCAAATATGACCATCTCCGTCCCCCTCGAGCAGGGGGAGGCGAGAGGACCTCTGCTCAGCGAGGGCTGCCTCGACCTACCCCCTGGCCTCTCCTTCAGCGTCCCCCTCATACTTTTCGGTAACCCCGTGCTGAACGTTCCCCTACGGGAGGTGCTGGCGAGGGAGCCTGGCATCCTTCAGCTGGACTACGAGGGGTACTCTATGAGGATCACCCTGCTCGTAAGCCTCCTGCTGCAAGAGATCAGGGGAGAGGTAGTCGGGGAGGGGGAATATAGGCTGAGGTTGGTCCTGTTGAACGGGGAGAGCCCCGTAGGGGAGATGTCGTTCTCCTGCTCTGGCAGCTGCGCTTTCCAGACAAGGCCAGCCACGAGGGTCACAGCATATGACGTTTACGTTATCAGGGACCGCCTGCCCATCTGGGCTGTTGACTTCCTGAGCTTGTCCCTCCTACTCGCATCCTCCTTCCTGTTTCTTCTAAGGGAGGGTAAACGGTTGCTCCCCTTACGATAAACTTTTAAGCACCTCCTTTCTTACAAAATAGAACGATCAGGTGGCTTGAGGTGAGCTTGAGAAGGGCATTTGCCCTAATGCTAGCTACGCTCTTGCTACTCCCATTGTTCAGCTTTGTGACGGCTGAAGCACAGACCGCGCCCGCTAGAGGGCCTGCAGTTGACAGAGTGGAGTGGTTCAGAGTTAACTTGCCAGACGTGGAGGCGGCTATAACGGCAGGCAGGATAGATCTCTATATCTTCGGCAGGATTCCCTCTGACGTGGCAGTCAGGCTAGCTGCCACTCCTGGCATTAGGGTCATAAGCGCCTCTGCAGGCCTTACAGACATTGTCCTGAACCCAGCTCCCGTCCACATAGTTCGAGTTTCAGGTAACCTGGACAAGGACACGGTAGCGCTGAGGCTAGGAGTCAACCCCGTAGTGGTCAGAAACGTCAAGTTCCTCCCTGCTGAGAGGGTCACAGAAGTCGAGCTGTGTGGAGTCGTAGATCCTCTACCTGCCGGCTTCAGCACGGTCTTCAAGAGCGACAGGCTCACCTTCAACCCGTTCTGTATCAGGGACATAAGGTTCGAGCTGAACTATGTCTTCGACAGGGAGAGGATAGCCAGGGAGGTCTACAGAGGCTTTGCTCAGATCAAGTACACCTTCTACGGTCCCGACGACCCAACCTACACTGAGGTAGCGGACATAGTTGCAAAGTACGCTTTCAAGTACGACTTCGAGAGGGCTAGGAGGAGGATAGCAGACATAATGACCGCTGCAGGAGCTGACCTGCAGGGAGGCAAGTGGGTCTACAAGGGCAAGACCGTTGACATAACAGGAATCATTAGGACCGAGGACGAGAGGCTCCTGCTAGGGAGGGCCTTCGCCCTAGAGCTAGTTAAGCTTGGCTTCAACGTCATTCCTTCGGAGCTCACTTTCGGTCCAGCCATTAGCATAGTGTATGGAACCAACCCGATAGACTTCCGCTGGTCCTTCTACACCGAGGGCTGGGGTAAGGGAGCTCTGGATAGGTTCGACTCAGGGAACCTAGCTCAGTTCGGTTCCGCGATCCTTGGCTACCTCCCCGGCTGGGGAGATGCGACTTACTGGAACTACGCTCACGACCTGAGGATCGATGGGAAGAACGCTACAGAGTACGCTGAGATGGCATACCAGATGAAGGTGAAGAGCAGGGCAGAGTGGGTCGACGCTCTGAGGAAGGGGACAGAGCTCGGACTGCTTGAGTCCATAAGGATCTGGGGATTCGCTACGCAGGACAGATGGCCGGTTAGGGCTGACGTGCAGGGCCTCACTGTGGACCTCGGTGCAGGCCTCAGGAGCCCCTACAACTGCAGAGGCTGGTTCGTCACTGGTAGGACGGACATAAAGGTAGGTCACCTGTGGGTCTTCACGGCAACCACTGCCTGGAACACCTACAGAGGTTTCAGAGACGTTTACAGCGTCGACCCCGCCAGGTGTACCTTTGACTTCACTTTCTGGAGACACCCGTTCACAGGCATGCCCATTCCGTTCAGAGCGAGGGTGGCCTCGATAGAGACGGCAGGCCCCGATGGGAAGCTAGCAGTTCCGGCAGACGCCCTCTGGTTCGACGCTGCAAGGGACAGATGGGTTGCGGCTAGGGAGCTCGGCAGGACAGAGGCAACTAGCAAGGTAGTGTTCAACATGTCTCTCTTCCTCAACTCCAACTGGCACTACGGCCGCAGGATAACCATGGGAGACTTCATGGGAGCGCTGGCTCTCTACCTTGACGCTGTATATGATGCGGAGAAGGCGAGAATCGAGCCTGAGTACGTGAGCGTTAACAAGCCATACTTCGACACGGTGGTTGCAGTGAAGCCTGTGGGCAGCCTGCTGGAGGTCTACGTCAACTACTGGCACTTCGAGAGGTCCTACATAGCAGACTGGGCAGCTGGAGCCCTAGCGACCTCCCTGCCCTTCGAGCTCGTGGCAGCCCAGGACTATGTAATGTACGTGAGCAAGGAGAGGGCCGGGAGCACTACTAGGGCAAGCAGGGACAGGCTGCCTTACATGAGCCTTGTGCTCAGGTCTGACGCAGAGCTGGTGATAAGGCGCTTCGCGGATGGCAACATAACTTACGACAGGTACGTCTCCTTCATAACGCCTCCCGGAGCTTCCCCGCTCATTACTAGAGAGGAGTTCGCGGCGAGAGTAGCAGCGCTTAGGAGCTGGTTCGAGAGGACAGGGACAGTCTGGGTGTCCAACGGCCCCTACTCTGTGGCTTCCTACAGCCCTGACGAGCAGAGGCTAGTGCTGGTTGCCAACAGGGATCCCACCTACCCGTTCGGTCCTAGGGACTGGGTGTTCGGCGAGGCGGTGCCAGTAAGGATCGTATCTGTGGACACGCCTCTAGTGCCGGTGCCAGGCAAGGCTGACATAACCGTAAGGGCAGAGGGCCGCGGAGAGATCACGGTAATCTACATCATCAGAGACCCCGAGACTCTGGAGGTGATCGCAAGTGGCGCTGCAGTGCGCAGGGCAGCAGCCTTCGTCATATCTCTGACCGAGGAAGTGACGGGCAAGATGCTGCCCTTCAGAGTATACGACGTTCTGATAATCTCCTACTCGTCAGAGGTAGCTGTGCCTGTGGAGAGCGTTGCAAGGATCCAGACGCTGCCTGCTGGCCTGGTTGGTCAGCTAGGCGAGGTCGAGCAGTCGGTGGAGCAGCTGAACAGGAGGCTCGAGGAGATCAACACAGCCCTTTCGAGGAGGATCGACGAGGTCACGGCAAGACTCTCTGCTGAGGTAGCAGCCAGCCTAAGGGCTCTGTCCGATACGATGAGGGCCTCTATTGCCGATCTGGGCAGAGCCACCAGCGACTCCATCAGAGCGCTGGGCGCTGAGGTGGGCAAGCAGATCGGAGAGCTGAGGAGCACCACCGAACAGCAGATAACGACGGTAGAGACAAAGGTGACGAAGGAGATCGACGAGGTAAGGCAGATCTCCGATGCTGCTCAGAGCAACGCCAGGTGGGCCCTCATAGTTAGTGCCATTAACCTCCTGCTCCTCGTTGCAGTTGCTGTTCTGATATACACAAGGAAGTAATCCCACTCGAGTAACCCCTTTTTTTAAGCCTCAGCTCCGTTTTCTGATAAGGTGCTACTGTTGCCCCTTGACCGGAGGTCTCTCAGGATAATAGCGTTCCGGGGGCTGACCTTAACTTTCACCCTCTTCGTCATAGTCCTCCTCACATCAGTTATAATGGGGGCTACTGGTTACGATGAGACGGTGCTGAAGTCGCTGATCAACGAGGAGATCAGAGCGTTCAGGCAGGAGCTCAGCAGGCCCGGAAGCCCCTACACTCCAGAGGAGAGGGAGAAGTTGGTGAGGGAGCAGGAGGCAAGGCTGAGGCAGATCTACGG
Source organism: Acidilobaceae archaeon (assembly GCA_025058835.1). GTDB lineage: Archaea > Thermoproteota > Thermoprotei_A > Sulfolobales > Acidilobaceae > DSZV01. The sequence continues at coordinate 50,700 of JANXEI010000002.1, read as the reverse complement.
CCTCGACAAGCCTTGGTATGAGAGGACCGTCTCATATCTACCTAAGCTGGTCACCCTCGACCTGTACGTCACTAGTGACGACGTGGCAGGAGTCCTGGGGCTGAGGAGGCCTTTGAAGGTGGGGGAGGCCATAGCGGTTGCCCTCCCGAGGACTATAATAATGATCACGCTCGCGTACGCGCTCTCTGCGCTAATAGCTATACCTATGGGTCCCTACATCGCATACAAGAGAGGCAGCCTCCTGGACAAGGGCGTTATAGCATACGCGGCCATCACTAACGCCTTCCCAGTGTGGTGGCTAGCCATGCTCTCCATCTTCTTCTTCGGCTTCTACCTAAACGTTGCTCCAACAACCTATAGACCTGTCATAGCCCACATTACATCCCTCTCAGAGAGCCTCTCCTCTCTAGACGTTGCCAGCGCGCTCTCTGCCCTCATCAGGATCGCTTACTTCTCTTACGTGCCCATAATCGTGGTCACCTTCAGCACCTTGGGTTCCTGGCTATACTCCGCAAGGGCTGTGGCGATAAGGGTGGTGAGCGAGGACTACGTGGCTGCAGCCAGGGCCAGGGGGCTCTCGGAGAGCACCGTGGTGAGGAGGTACGTGCTCAGAGTGATTGCAGGATCTGTGCTTACCTTTATCATCCTGGGGCTCGCTGGCAGCATTTCAGGTTACATAATAACGGAGAGCGTTTTCGACTGGCCTGGCATGGGACTGCTCACCTACGTATCTATAAGCGTTGGCGACAGCCAGATGGTGCTCGCCATAGTGTACGTTACGACGTTGGTGTACGTAGCAGCTAGGTTCCTCCTAGAGGTCCTATACGTGATCCTTGACCCAAGGGTGAAGCTGTGATGAAGGCCAGGGAGGAGGGTATTATCATATCAGTCGCTCGCTCTCTGAGGGGAGGGCTCAGGGAGGTCCTCTCCTCCAACTTGGGCAAGGCAGGAGTGGCGATACTACTCTTCATGATAGTCATGTCGGCCTACTCCCTCTACGTTCTACCGAGCGACTTCCCGGAGAAGTGGAAGTACCCCACTAGGCCGCCGTGGGTTTTCAACCCGAGGAACGCTCAGCCCCAGTGGGTTGAGCTTTTCGGCGCGAAGGTGGCTGACACGGCTATCTTCAGTAACCTGAGGGCAGATCGGGAGGGCATCGTCCTCTCGCCCGACGCGCTACTTAGGCTAGCGCCAGAGGCAGAGAGGGCTCTAGGCGTCGGCAGGCCGGTCTTCATAGGCTATGCCATGGTCTTCAGAACGAGCTACACTCTGGACAACGCTGCTTATCCGCAGGACGTCATATCGCTGTTCAAGGTAGAGACGTCGGAGAAGGTTAACAAGAGCAGGATAGGGGTAGTGGTGCTGATGTACATCACTAGGCCTGATAACATCGTCCTCAAGACCGCTGAGGAGAGGCTAACTCTTGCCACTCTAGATTACGTGAAAATCGATCAGGGAGCTTTCGCTTCCCCTTACATCTCGCACTTCAAGCTGAACATCTCCGAGGACGAGATGAGGACCCTCTACTACATTGCTGTCTTCGGCAAGCCCGTCGGGAAGGACTTCGAGCCGCTGCAGGGAGAGTACCAGATCACTCTGTTGCTCCTCTTCACGGGCATAGATCCGCGAGAAGTGCAATCGCTCGTGAGGAACGGCGACATCAGAATTAGCGCAGAGGTCAGGGTTTTCGGCACTTCTTACGGCCTTCTTGGAACGGACAACTATGGCAGAGATCTCTTCCAGGGCATCCTCTTCGGCTTCCCTGTAGCGCTAGCGGTGGGCTTCCTCGTGTCACTAGCGATAGTCGCCATAGGCCTCACGCTGGGGGTAGTGAGCGGTTACTTTGGAGGGAGGGTGGATGAGATAATACAGAGGACAGTGGACATTATAGCTAACATACCGCTCCTCCCGCTTCTCATCCTAGTAGGGGTAGCGATCCAGACCAGGGGCTACGTGGGGTGGCCGGCCCTTGCAGTGATAATGTTCATTCTCGTCATCTTCAGCTGGGGCGGAGTTGCCATAATCTCCAGGAGCATGGCCCTCAGCATCAAGTCAGAGCCCTACGTGGAGGCAGCGAAGGCCCTTGGCGCCTCCTCTGCTAGAATAGTGTTTAGGCACATACTCCCGCAGCTGATACCATATGCTATGGCAGCCCTCGTCTTCGGGGTTCCCGGAGCGATCCTGGCAGAGGCTGGCCTAAGCGTGCTGGGCATAGATCACGGCCTCCCGACCTGGGGCAGGATCTTAGCCGACGCACAGGCGAACAGGGGCATAGCGTATCACATGTGGTGGTGGGTGCTGCCGCCCGGCATCCTTTTGGGCCTCTTCAGCTTTGCATTTGTTGCTTTAGGGTTCACCCTAGAGACTATAGTGGAGCCCAGGCTCAGGAGGCGGTAAGAGGTGGAGGTGCTCAAGGTACAAGGCCTCAAGGTGTGGTTCCCGGTCAGGAAAGGGCTCCTTGACGTCCTGCTGGGCAGGCAGGAGTTCGTGAGGGCGGTGGACGGAGTTAGCTTCAACGTCAGCAGGGGGGAGACTTTCTGCCTAGTGGGAGAGAGCGGCTGCGGCAAGACCACCACTGCCAGAGCTATCATGATGCTCATCGATAGGGGGGACGTGAGAGGGGGCAAGGTGCTCTTCAAGCCCCGAGAGGAAGTGCTATCAGAGATCAAGAAGCTCCAGCCCTCTGCCATAGTGGACTCCGGCTACGTGGACGTGCTAGCCACGAGAGGGCAGGCTAACAAGCTCATCAGGAGGGAGATCCAGCTTATCTTCCAAGATCCCTTCGGCAGCATAAACCCCAGGATGAGGGTCTACGACGTGGTAGAGGAGCCCCTCATCATCCACGGCATAGGGAGCAGGGAGGAGAGGGAGGAAGCGGTGGCGAAAGCTCTTGAGGCCGTAAAGCTGTCTGCGAGCGACTTCATGTACAGGTTCCCCCACCAGCTGAGCGGAGGGCAGAGGCAGAGGGTCGCAATAGCTAGAACGCTGGTGCTAAACCCCTCGCTGCTGCTTGCAGATGAGCCCGTCTCAATGCTAGACGTCTCCATCAGGGCAGAGATACTGCAAGTGCTGGACGAGCTGAAGAAGACGAGGGGGATGTCCGTGATCTTCATCACCCACGACATAGCCCTTGCGAGGTACATATGCGACAGGATAGGGGTGATGTACCTAGGCAAGATAGTGGAGATAGCGAGGGCTGACGAGATAGTCGAGAACCCGAAGCACCCGTATACGAAGGCTCTCATAAGCGCTGTGCCAGATGTGGTGCCAGAGAACAGGAAGGTGCTGAGGAACGTGCCCATCAAGGGCGAGGTTCCCAGTGCAGTAAGAATACCGGTGGGCTGCAGGTTCAGGCCTCGCTGCGTAGCTTTCGATGAGAACCCAGGGATACAGGAAAAGTGCAGGAAGGAGGAGCCAGGGCTCCTGAGGGTAGGGGAGGAGCACTACTCTGCCTGCTGGCTAAACTGACCTCATGCTCTCCTCTAGCAGCTCTGCTACGTCCTTTACCTCAAAGCCATACTGTTCTGCTTCACCTCTAAACATGATGTTACAGAACGGGCAAGCCACAGCCACCACCTTTCTGGCCTGCCCCACGTCCAAGGTCTTGGCAGCCTCTTCGCTTCTCAGCTTGCTGATCCTCTCCCCTCTCCTCACCTCGTAGAAGAGCTGGCCTCCGCCGCCTCCGCAGCAGAAACTCTTCTCCCTGTTTCTAGGCATCTCTGCTAGCCTCAACCTCCCTATGGACCTGAGCACCTCCCTCGGCTCCTCATATATACCGTTCCACCTGCCCAGATAGCAGGGGTCGTGGTACGTTACGTATGCCTTCAGCACCCCTCCCCTTATCTTGCCCTCCTTCACGAGCTGGCCCAAGAGCTTTGCGTGATGCTCCACCTTCAACCTCTCCAGCACCTCCCCCCTCTCCCCTAGCCTCTGCTTGAGGTAGTCCTTGTATCTCCTGTACTCCCACCTTATCGCAGTGTAGCAGTGGGGACAGCTGACGAGCAGCGTTTTGAAGCGATACTTGGACAGGGCCTCCAGGAACTCAGAGGCCTTCTCCAGGAAGAGGAGCTCCTCCCCCATCCTCAACGCGGGCTCGCCCGTGCAGACAGGATCTGGCACCACTGCGATCCTATAGCCGAGCTTGCTGAGCAGCCTGAGGTTGCTGAGGGCAACCTCCCTTATCCTTGGGTCGTATGTGGTTGCGCAGCCGGGCCAGTAAAGTATGTCGTACTCCTCCCCCTCCCTCGCGACCACGTCTCCGAGGGATGCCTTCAGCTCCTCCATCCACTCCTCCTTCGCCACGGGGGAGCTCCCGAAGGGGTTGCCCATCTGTTGCAGGCTGGTCAGGGCGTTAAGGCTCCCCTCTGGTATTGAGGGATCTCCAACTGTGAGCATCCCCCTCCTGAGATCCAGGATGCTGTCCACCTGATGGATGAGCACGGGGCACTCGTGAACACAAGCTCCGCATGTGACGCAGCTCCAAACGGCGTCTGCCTCCACCTTCCCCTCTCCCCATGGCTGAGAGTCCCACTCCCCAGCATACATGAGGTTCCTCAGCGTTATCATCACGTTCTGCGGGCTCAGCGGCTTGCCTGCTGCAAAGGCCGGGCAGGCATTTGTACACCTCATGCAACTGGTGCAGGCATCCCAGTCCATCCTCTGCTTCCAGCTGGAGGCGGAGAGCTTCGTCATCCCTACCCCTACGCCGCGCGATAGCCTCTCATCGATGTCTGTATATGACCGCAGAGAGCCCACGGGGGGTGCCGGCCTTGCGAGGGCTATGTTGAGGTTGGACGCAATGATGTGCCAGAGGTTAGTGTAGGGTATGAGGGCAATGGTAGTCATAGCAGTTATCATGTGAACTACCCAGAGGCCCCGGTAGTAAGTCCTGATCTCATCAAAGGACAGGCCGGAAAAGGCTAAGTAGAACAGGTAGCCCACTGGGTCGAAGAGGGGCGACTCGAAGTTCGCCCTGTGGGCAGCAGCGAGGAGGCCGTTTAGGGCGAAGCCGGAGATCACGAGGAAGAGCAGGAGGGCATAGATCAAGTAATAGCTCCTGTCCTTCGGAAGGTTGGGCGTAAGACCTCTCTCCCTCCTCACAAAGGCAATGAGCACGCCCAGGATCACTGCCACTCCAGCAACGTTGCCCAGGAACTTGTACACCTTCCAAACGTCGCCGGTGAGGAAGTGGAAGAAATATGTGTCGATTGCCCTCAGGTTCGTCATGACGAAGAGCCAGAGGATGCCCAAGTATATGAGCAGGTGCAGAGCTCCTGGCAGGCGATGACTCACCACTTTCCTCTGCAACAGGCTGTAACGCAGCAAGTTGTTGAGCGAGGGGAGGAGAGACACTCTCTCCCCTCCTGCGCTCCACCGCTGGTACGCTCGGAAGAGGTTGAAGGCTACAATGCCAACTGCTATGAGAGCAGCAACGTAGATGAAGGGCCTGAGGTCCTCTACCATGAAATAGTGAATTATGGGCTCCTCCACTTCTCCTCTACTCCTTCTTTTCCTCCTTTCCCATGGCTTCGTCCATGGCCCTGTTGAACTGCCTTATCGCGCTCCCCAAGCTCCTCGCTAGGTCTCGCGTGGCCTTTGGTCCCAGCACGATGAGGAGGATTATCAATATGACCAGGAGCTCTGAGCCGCTAAAAGGCCCTATCAGCTCCCCTCACCCCTTCCATTACGGTTGGAGATCTTAATATAACTTCGTTGAAGTACATAGCGCATTGGTGAGGTCTTTGACCTACCTGCTCTCCGGAATGGAGGTGAGTGCTCTGGTAGATCCCCGGGGCCTCGTTAGAGCTATCGAGAGGGTGCTCCTGAGCTCGTCTAAGCCCCCCGCGAGGGTTGCTGTCGAGCACCTGGGCTCATGGCTAGGGGTCATGCCGGCCGCGGGGGAGGGCTACTATGCGGTAAAAGTAGTGGGAGTCTTCCCAGAGGCGCCGAAGGTAGGCCTGCCGCTCGTGAGGGGGACGCTCTTCCTCATTGACCCGGTAAGGGGGGACATCCTGCTAGAGGCGGACGCGGCTGCCGCTACTGCCTGGAGGACGGCAGCCGCCACAGCACTTGCCCTCAAGACCCTTGGGTACAGGAACGGCGTCCTGGGCATAGTAGGGGCAGGCGTGCAGGGGGAGCACCATGCGAGGGTCATAGGCGAGGTCTTGGGCTTCACGGAGCTGCTAGTGAACAGCAGGGACCCCTCGAAAGCTGAATCTCTAGCTAGGAAGCTGGGAGGGAGGACTGCCAGCATCAAGGAGATACACGAAAGGGCAGATGCCGTGGTGGCTGCGACCACGAGCCGGCAGCCCGTGGTGATGGGCGAGTGGTTGAGGCCTGGCACCCTAGTTGCAAGCGTGGGAGCGCCGAAGCCCGTGAGGGAGCTGGACGAGGCAGCAGTGAGGAGGAGCAGGTGCCTCCTGGTGGACACGGAGGAGGGCGTGAGGGGGGAGAGCGAGGAGTGGAGGGCTGCCTCTAGCCTCCTAGAGCTCTCTAGGGCTCTGAAGGGGGAGAGCTGTGACTGGGGCGACGTGAAGGTCTACAAGAGCGTGGGCTATGCCCTCTTCGACCTGGCTATTGCCCTTCATCTATACGAGAGGCTGAAAGAGAGTCAGCCCCTGGTTATGTGATCCCTCATAGTGACTAGCTCGTACCCCAACCCCTTTAGGTGCTCTATTAGCCTGCTCAGGTTTTCCGCTACCCGCCGCCCCACGCCGATGGTGAGATCAGGCCTTGGATGTGCCACGAGCTCCACGTACTCCCAGGGATGGGTGATCACTACGTACTCCCTCCCGGGGGGGAAGAGGGCCTTGAGGAGGGTCCAGGGGAGCCTGAGAACGCTGCTGGGGTAGCTGGCAGGCACCCTTAGGACTCCTGCCTCTACCGTAGGGGCGAAGCGGAAGGGGGGCTTGTACCATGCTACGCTCGAGTCCAGCCTCACCCCCTCCTCCCTCAGCACGTGGAGGAGCGGCGGAGGGAGCTTGAGGTTGGGGGCCCTGAAGGTTTCCACATCTGCGAAGTCCCTCAGCGTCCTTATGCACTTCCTCACGTTATCTGCAGCCTCCCGGAGGGGCAGCTTGTCCAGCCTCTTATGATCGTAGCCGTGACAGCCCAACTCGTGCCCCTCTTCCACAATAGAATATACCGCCTTTGGCCTTAGCTGGCCGAGTATGCCGATCGTGAAGAAGGTAGCCCTAACTCCCTTCTCCCTCAGCGCCTCAAGGATGATGGGCAGTCCCTCGTCCACGCCCCTCCAGCTGGAGAGATAGGGGGGCGCGTCCATCTCCACGTCAAATGTCAACGCTACTCTCAAGCCTCTTCCCCCAGCACCTTAACTGGAGAGCCTTTTCATATGCATCCAGGTACATTCTGACGACTCGAGAGCAGTCGAACAGCTGAGCCCTCTCCCTAGCCCTCTCCCCCATTACCTTCAAGGCAACGCTGTCGGAGGCTAGACGGGCAGTCAGCGCCGCCAGCTCCTCCTCGTCCCTTGCGAGGAGCCCCGAGATGCCGTCCTCCACCAGCTCTGCCACGCCTCCGCTCTGCATTGCCACCACAGGCATCCCCATTGCCATAGCTTCCAGAGCTGAGAGGCCGAAGGCCTCGAGCTTCGTGGGGAGGACGAAGAGGTGAGATGCGGCTAGGACTCTCCTCAGGGACTCGCCGCTGGCAGCGCCGAGGAAGACGAGGTTGTTCAGCCCTCTCGCCTGAGCCCTCCTCTCCAGGGGCTTCCTCAGGACGCCGTCCCCAACTATGTAGAGCACTCCGCCCGGCGCCTCTCTCTTCATACGTTCTGCTACCTTCAGCAACGCTAGCGGGTTCTTCCTTGGGACCAGCCTGATCACCGACACCACGACGGGGTCCCCTGGGAGCTCTAGGGGCTCCTCTCTGCTCCACTCTTCCATGCGGACGCAGTTGTAGGTGACGAATATCTCCCTGGGCCTTAACCTCTTGTACACCTCCTCAGCCACTGCTTTGCTCACGGCGGTGACGAGGTCTACCCTCTGCAACAAGAGACGAAGGGTGCCAACTACGTACCTCGGCGTGTCTCTGCCGATGAAGGAGTGGGCAGTGAGGAGGGAGGGCCTCTTCAACCTCCTCGCTGCTAGGACACCTATAAGGGAGAGAGTGGAAAAGAGGCCGTGGCCGTGAACTACATCGGGCTTGAGCTCCTTGAGCGCTTTAGTGAGGGTTAGGGCGGAGAGGGGGTTCAGGGTAACGCCCTTGTAGTAGAGGCGGCCGGAGTCCACCCTCACCACTCTAACTGGCCCATCCTCCTCTACCCTGTACCCCCCGATCTTCCTGGCGCTCGTTATGACGAAAACCTCGTGCTCCTCCGCTAGCGTGTAGGCTATGTTCCTCACAGCGCTCTCGATGCCCCCTATCTTGGGCTTGTAGCTGTCAGTTACGAAGGCTATCCTCAAGGCTCCCGCCCCGCGTAACGGCCTTCAGCGTGCTGAGGCCTCCTCTATAGGCTACGAGCAGGCCTCCCACGAGGCTGGGCAGGAGGGTGCTGATGAACCTCTCCGCTACTATTATGCTCGCTGCCTCCCCTACGGAGAGCCCATATGCTATCATGGCTCCCGCAAATCCCCCCTCCATGAAGCCCAGGCCTGCGGGCACTGGGGTAAACCTTGCCAGGACCCCTATAAGCGTCAGGGTCACGGCGAGCAAGAAGCTGATCTGGGCACCGAAGGAGAGAGATATGAGGAGGAGCCTCAAGGAGTCCAGGAGCCAGATGGCTGCGGAGAGCAGAAGGATGAGCAGGAAGAGCCGCGGCTCTGAGGCTACCTCCTTTGCAGCCCTTACTGCCTGCACTACCTGGCTCCCGCCTCTTCTCAAGAGCAGAGCGGGAAGGAGGGTCTTGAGGAACTGGGCTGCAAGGAGGAAGTAAAGGGCTCCCATGAGGAAGTCCAGCGCCCTCTCGGCGAGAGCCCCCGCCACGAGCCTGTGGAGGGGAACGTCTGTCCTCAGCTTTGCCCAACCGACTCTGCCTACCTCCCCTGCTGCGCCAGAGAAGGAGAGGACGTTGTTCACGAAAGTGCCCACAAGGAGTGCCTCCACGAAGACCCAGGCTTTGGAGAGGGGGGCCCTCGTCGCAATGGTCCACCGCAGGCCGGCAAGGCAAATGGAGAGGGAATAGATCGCAATGGCGAGGATCAGCAGGCTGGCGCTGGCTCTCGAGAGCACGTCGAGCGTTTCTACTAGCATGCTATGCCTCTAAAGTAAAAGGGGGAGAGGTAAGGTAATAAAGGATTACCTTCTCAAGAAGGCAATGACTGCTCCCGCAGCCAGGGCTATCACGAGGAGCACTATCAGTACGTTAAGGAGCATGTTATCTCCTGACCTTGTTTCTGTTGGCGTGGGCATTGGGCTGATGGGGCTTGGGGTCTCTGTGGGCAGGGCAGGAGGCGGCGCTGGCGTGGGCGTAGGCGTGGGGGATGGAGTCGGAGACGGCGTGGGCTTTTCGGGATCTTCTAGGGAGAACTTGATGGATCTCTCTGCCGCGTTGCCTGCAAGGTCCACGGCCCTTATCACTATCTCATATACCCCATATGCCCTCGGGACGTATAGGAGCCTGAACTGGGAGGGCTCCACGGTCCTCAGAGCGTTCACTCTAGCCACCGTCTTCCCGTCTAGCTTCACCTCTGCGAAGACACTCTCCACTCCCCATCCCTCATCTGTTGCCTGCACCATGATCACGAAAGGCCTGTTGAGGGCGGGCGTGGGGAGGGCGGGGAGCTCTATCCTCGGCGCTGTCCGATCCTCGTAAGATGCTATGGTCAGCTTGCCAGGGCTCCTGAGGTCAGCGTAGACCTTGAAGAGGTAGTAGAGGCCTAGGTCGTACCTCTCGACCCTCCTCACAGAGTTCTGGGAGCCGAAGATCCTGTAGGAGTCCATGGGCACAGTCTTGTTAAGGTAGAAAGGCAGCACCACCTCCTCTATCCCCACATCGGCGAAGCCAGTGTTGTTCCAGAACCAGGACACGGCAGTGCTCCTGCTGTCCCTTAGCTCGAAGGTGAGGAAGCTCTCCGTGTTTATGCTACCCGCGGTGGGGGAGTAGCTCCTCCCGCCTGGGATGAGAACCCTTACCTCCCCGCTCCTCCTTATCTCCAGCAGCTTAACCCCCCAGTAGAAGCCCGCAGGGTAGCCGTGGTTTGAAGTGACAGTAGTTATGAAGTGAACCCTAGAGCCATCAGCCCTCTCGTATATCGCATCTGCATCCCTGTGGACGTGGCCTGCCAGCACCGCTACTATGTTCTTATACTTCTCCACTATCTCTATGAACCTCCTCCCCTGCTCCCACGCTGTCCTCCAGCTGCTGTATACGCTCCCCCTGATGTCCTCAGGCTTCCCTTTGTACGTTCCAGCCTGGCTGAAGTAGGGGTGGTGCATGAGGATGATCACCGCTCTGTGAGGGCTCCCTGCAACGGTTCTCTCCAGCCAGTCGAGCTGCCACATCTCCGGATAGCCCTCGAACTTGGTGTCTATGGCAACGAACATGAAGTCGCCATAGCTGAAGTTCCAGGCAACAAAGGGCACGATGTATCTGCCATAGTACATCTCCACTAGGCTCCTAGTGTCCACCACCTGCGACCAGTCGTGGTTGCCCGTAAGCGCCAGCTGAGGGGCCATTATCTGGCTAGTAGCGGAGAAGAAGTCGCGGTAGGACTGAACGTCAGTGCCCACATCGATCAGGTCCCCCGTGTACACTATGAGCTTAACGTTGTGCTTCTCCACGAGGGTGTTCAGGAGGGCTATGTAGCGGGTGTGCTTGAAGTTGTTGGGGTAACCGCCCTGCTCTGCTCCGAAGTGGGTGTCAGTTACATGAACTATCCTTATGCTCTCCCTCGGCCCTCCAGCCCTGTCTACTATCACAGCGTTAGGCATCCAGAGGAGCCCCCTCTCGTGCCTTATCATGAGCATGTACAGCCCGTCAGCCGCGTCCGAGGGTACCCTGAACCTCAGCTGCTGGCCTCTGAAGGTGTAAGTAGGGTCTATGAACAGCTCTGCCCTCCCCCTCTCCTCCAGGGCGAGAGGGTGGGAGCTTCTATGGCTTACCAGCATTGCCTGGGAGGGCGTTATTTCCCCCCTCACCACCACGCTGAAGCTCTCGCCGGGCTTGACGAGGACTGGGTAGAGGTAGGAGGGCAACACTATGTACGGCTCCGTAGCTGCTGCCACGCCGGGCACGTAGGCTAGGGCAGCCTGCGTCGAGAGCAGCACGAGGGCTATGAGCACGAGGGCAATCCTCATTCTCCTCACCGAGGGGAGGGGTGGGCTGAGGAGCTAAACAAGGAGAGGTAAAGAGACTATATAGCTAGTCCTCCAGGGCAGAGAAGGGATATATCTTGACGTCCTCAGGGCTTACTGCAACTCTAATGGGAGCTCCCACCTCCACCTCCTCGTCCCCTCTCAGGTATCCTATGATACTCACGCCCTCCTCCACCCGAACCTTCACTTGCAGGGCGAGGCCGATGAAGCTCACCCTCTCTGCTGTGCCCTCTAGCACGTTTGTCTCCTCCCCTGACAAGGCCCTCCTCACCGCCTCGTGCCTGATCACCACCACGACGTCCTCCCCTATGCCAGGCCTCTCGCCGGGAGCCATGCCATAAAGGCTGGCCTTGCCGAGGGCAACCCGGTACAGCCCGTCAGAGACGGACTTAACGACCCCCCTCAGCACGTTGCTCCTCCCCATGAAGGTGGCGACGAAGAAGTTTGTAGGCTTGTGGTATATCTCCTTGGGGGTTCCCACCTGCACTACTCTTCCCTTGTCCATTATGGCTATCCTGTCGCTTATGCTCATTGCCTCCTCCTGGTCGTGAGTAACGTAGACCATAGTTATTCCCAGCTTACGCTGGAGGGTCACGATCTCCTCCCTCACCCTCACCCTCAGCTTTGCGTCCAAGTTGCTGAGGGGCTCGTCGAGCAGGAGCACCTTTGGCTCCACTACTATCGCTCTAGCCAGAGCGACCCTCTGCTGCTGCCCCCCGCTGAGCTGGAGCGGGAACCTGTTCTCTAGGCCGCTGAGCCCCACGAGCTCGAGCGCCCACTTCACCCTCTTCCTTATCTCCTCCCTCCCATAGCCCTTCATCTTCAGCCCGTAAGCGACGTTGTCGAAGACCGTCATGTGGGGCCAGAGGGCATAGTTCTGGAACATCATGGCCGTGCTCCTCTCGTAAGGTTTCTTGAGCGTTATGTCCTCCCCATCCAGGTACACCTTCCCCTCCTCCGGCAGCTCTAGTCCCGCTATCACCCTCAGAGTGGTGGACTTGCCGCAACCGCTGGGGCCTAGCAGGGTGAATATCTCCCCTCTGTTTATGCGGAGGGAAACGTTGTCCAGGGCCTTGAACTGCCCGTAGTACTTAGTTATCCTCTCGAGCACCAGCTCCCCCATCTCAGATCCCCAGGAAAGCGTACCTGTACTTGAGCACGTAGTTCGAGAGGACTATCGCCGCCAGCTGCACTATTATCATTAGCGCAACTATCGCCGAGGCCAGGTGAATGAAGGCTCCTCCCCCATATCCACTAGTTAGGTAGTCATATATATAGTAAGTGAGGGGTGCTTGCTCCCTGTTCAGGGAACCCACGGTTATGCTAGTGCTCACCTCGCTCATGGAGTACACGAAGCTTATGAGGGAGCCGGCTATGAGGTTGAGCCCTATGAGGGGGAGCACTATTGTGAACAGAGTGCGCGTTCTGGAGGCCCCGAGGTTCATGGCTGCCTCCTCCAGGGCCTTGTGGACCTGTTGCAGGCCTGCGAAAACGGCCCTGGTTGTGAAGGGGCTCTTCCTTATGGCATAGCCTATTACGAGCAAGAAGGCGGGGTTTACGTAAGGATCTAGCGGCGTGTCCTTGAAGAGCACTCCGTAGAGCACCAGGAGCCCCATGGCTATCGAGAGGCCTGGGATGGCTAGCGGGCTCATGACAAGAGCGTCAAGGGCTGAGATCCCCCGCAGGTTCAGCCTGCTCACCAGGTAGGAGCTAGTAGAACCTATGACTACTATGACCACTAGGGCTGCAAGAGAGTAGATCACGCTGTTCCTGAGACCCCTCACTACGTTGTCATCTGAGAGCACAGCAACGAAGTGATCGAAGGTGAACCCCTCTGGGAGCGTTCCCCTCCAGCTCTCAGAGAAGGCATACAGGAAAACGCCTATCTGCGGGAGGGCGCTGAAGAGCACTAGGGGGAACACAACGAAGTAGATGAGGCCAGAGACGAGAAGGCCTGGCTTGAAGACGCGCGGCTTCCACCTCCCCCCTCTTGAGAGCATTGCATATTGCTTGAGGCTAACGTAGTGCCTCACGGCGAAGAACCAGCCCAAAGCCATGAGGAGGAGGAGGCCTGCCACAATAACGACCTCTGTGCCCAGCTCCTCTATGTTGCCGGAGGCAAGGATGTTCTCCACTATCCTAACCGACATCACGTCCCTCACCTTGAAGGCAAGGGGGGCAGCCAGGTCCTCCATTGAGAAGATGAAGACGAGGCCAGCCCCAGCAGCTATTCCCGGCAGGCTCAGGGGGAGGGTTATCGTCCTGTACAGGCTGAGCCCCCTCGAACCCATGTTCTCAGCCTGCTCCTCCAGCGTAGGGTCTATCTGGAGCATGGAGGCCATAGTGTTGAGGTAGACGATGGGCCAGAACATGATGGTCTGAGCTACTATGACGCCGGCTATACCTGCAAACTCTACGGCCACGGGGAGGCCTAGGGAGAGCATGAGGGAGCCTATGAGGCCCCCGTCGCCGAATATCTTGTACAGCACGAAGGCGCCGACAAAGGGAGTGTAGAGCAAGGGCATTATGGAGGCTATCCTTAGCAGTGTCTTGCCAGGGAAGTCATATCTTGCCATAACGGTAGCGACCAGTATGCCGATGACGGTGGAGAGCACTGTGACGGCGGAGGCTATGAAGATGGTGTTGAGCACGACGCCGAAGTTCATGCCGAGGAGCCGTAGCAGCTTGTACTCCCCTCTCTCCGATATGACGTACCACTCGCCGATGGGTGGAACGCTGAGGTAAGGGTATCTGAGCATGTCGAGGAAAGGCTCTAGCGATAGGCCCGTCAGAGGCCTGAGGATGAGGAAGGAGAGGGGCAGCACCAGGAACAGGGAAAAGAGGGAGAGAGTGAGTAGGAGGAGCAGTGCGAGCGGGACGTCGAAGGTATAGGTCACCCTGCGCAGCTGCAGCAACTAGCCAAACCTCCTGATCTCGGCCAGGAGCTCTCCGTATCTCCTCTCTGCTGCCCTTCTCCACTCCCTCATGTAACTCTCCTCTAATCTGGTATCGGCCTGGATCGCTGCAGTCACCTTCTCCGCCTCCTCCTCGCTGAACTTGACGGTCCTGCCCGTCACAGGATCTCTGTACTCAAGGGGCTCGCCCAGCCTCCTCAGGTACTCGTTGAACCTCCTCTCGTCTATTTTCCCTTCTAGCTGGGCCTTCACGAGGGCCCTCCAGACCTCCTTTAGCAGAGAGTCGAGATCCACGAGGGTTGCCTTGAAATACGCCTGCATAGCCCTCTCCGTCTTCATTGCCTTCTCATCGTCAAATGGCATTCCCCTGGCCCTCAAGGCGCTCTCGAAGGCCTCCTTCAGGTCCTTCCTTCCTGCCCCCTCCGGCAGCTCGAAGGCCTTGGGGTTAGAGGGGAGCCTGTTTATGTCGCTCCTGAACCATATCTTCTGCCCCTCCGTCAGCACCCAGGCTATGAAGGCCTTTGCAGCCTCCTTGTTCTTGCTGGTCACCAACAGGGCTATGGGGTCTCCGTTTATTATGGTCTCCCCCGGCGGGATGATGTACCTAGTGGCAGGGTTAGCCTGCATTGCTGTATACCCAAAGAAGTCTATCGTTATCGCCACAGCCACCTTGCCTGCTATCACGTTGTCCCTAGCCTCCGTGCTCCCTCCCTCTATGAGGGAGTTTGCCGCCATGGCAGTTAGGTTTACCCACCCTCTCTCCCACCCGTAGGCTTGGAGGATTATCTGGAACATCCTCGTGTGGCTCGTGGACCTTGTCGGGTCTGCTATCGAGACCATGGGCTTGAACTCTGTCACGAGAGGCCTTGCCAGCGCAGGAGAGCCGAGGTCCCTCCAGCTGGTAGGCGTCTTGAGGTTGTACTTGCTGAGCACCTCGTTGTTGACGGTGAAGCCGAAGCTAGCTATGCTTGCTGCTGCCCAGTAGACTTTTCCTCCGCTCACCCTTTTCATGGGAGCCCCAGCAATGGTGTCGGGTATCTGAGCTAGTGCTGATGAGACAGGCTCTCCCTCAAGGGGAGCCAGCAGGTTCCTGCTGAGCAGGTTGTCGAATATGGTGGGGCCTCCGCCCCATGCTATATCGAAATCCCCTCTCCTCTGAATGGCAGAGACCCACGCAACTGGATCCACTGAGTAGAACTCCACGTCCCTTATGTTGTACCTCTTTGCTATCTCGGACTTTAGGAACTCGTTCTTCGCCGCTACTTGTATCTCTCCTGGATGTCTAGTTATGATGGTGAGGGTTATCGGCCCCGTAGGCTGTGTGGGCGTGGTGGCGATGGCCGTCGGGGTGTTAGCGAGGGGCGTGGTCGGGGTCAAAGGGGGCGTGGTGGTTGTGCCCTCTCTGCCCTGGAGAAAAGAGGGCACTATCAGGAGCGCAGCTATAAGTACTATCAATACTCCAAGCGCCGCCAACGCCCTTGCTAGCACGGAACCTCTCACTAGAACCACCGAGATCCTCAGGACCTCGGGCTTTATTATTTGT
The DNA here is from genome assembly GCA_025058835.1 of Acidilobaceae archaeon. Classification (GTDB taxonomy): domain Archaea; phylum Thermoproteota; class Thermoprotei_A; order Sulfolobales; family Acidilobaceae; genus DSZV01. The sequence goes on along the minus strand of JANXEI010000002.1, from coordinate 34,968 downwards.
GGAGGGGCATGACTAAATAGACATATATAGAGAAAGGGGTTGAGGGTTAAGTCCTCCTCCCCCCAGACTTCCCTCGGCTGGTAAGAATGAGGAAGGTCATAGCTCTACTGGCTCTCCTCGCGGTGACCTTAGCGTTCCTCCCCTTGCCGGCAGAGGGAGGGAGAATAGTCATAGCTTTCGACGTAAGCCACAGGCAGTCCCCCGCAGGCCTAGAAGTGTTGGCTTTGCCTAACATGACGGGCGGCATGTACAGAGTGCTTATCGTCTTTGACGACTCTGACCTCCAGCGAATCCCCAACGCCACCCAGAGGATGTTCAACGAGATTAGGAGAGGAGGGTTCACTGCAGAGAACCTAAGGGATGTGGACGTCCTGATCATAGGCATGCCCGAGGCAGCCCTGAGGAGCGGGGAGCTGGACGTCCTCAAGGCCTGGTTCTCCCAGCCCAACAGGGCTCTCTGGATAGCAGCTGACAGCGACTACCCTGCTCAGGGAAGTGAGAGGGCCCAGCAGTTCATGAACCAGGTGCTCGAAGCTCTCGGCAGCGTGATCAGGATCGATCACATAAGCGTGGAGGAGCCTACCTTCAACATAGGAGGAGCCGCATACAGGGTCATGGGCACCATCGACCCTAGCCCTGACATCGCGAGCATCATCATGCAGGGAGTGCAGCACAGGAGGGCTCTGTTCCACGGGCCCGGCGGCCTTTACATACTGGTTAACAACAAGCCCGTCAACCCCGTGAAGGAGCCTGACCAGAGGCCTAGGAACATACACATAATCGTTAGGACGACGAACGAGTCGAGGGTAGTCGACAACAACCCAGCAGAGAGAGGCGGCCTGCCGCCAGTGTTCTATGATCCTCTTGGACCTGCTAGGGTGAGCAGAGGGCCCTACCCGCTCATGCTGGCTGAGACCTTCCCGAACAACAGGATCATAATTGCTTCCTCAGAGACCCCCTACGGCGGTTACCAGCACATGACCATCTCGGCTCACAGAGGAGTTGCCCTGGACGGTCATGTGCTTGTGAGGAACCTGCTGGTGCTCATGAACCAGGTGGTGGTTAAGCCTCAGGTGGTCACTGAGGTGAGGACTGAGATAAGGACCGTCACAGCAACTAGGGAGGTCACTCAGCTGGTCACTCAGGTCACCACTGTCACTGAGACCAGAGGGTTGGAGCTGCCGATAGCTGCAGGCCTTGCAGTGCTTGCCCTGCTGGCAGGAGTTGCTATAGCCTTCGTGCTGAGGAGATAGCCTCCTCTTTTTTTATTTTATCCCCAGCTTCGGGTATATGATTTCTTCTATCCTTCTCCTTGCCTCCCTATACATCTCCTCGTAGAGGTTTCTCCCCTTGCTGTCGATGACCACGGTAAGCGGCCCTAGCTCCTTCACCTCAAGGACCCACATGGCATCGGGCACCCCGAGGTCGAGCCAGTGAACGCCGTGTACCCTTACTATCTGCTCTGCCTGGAGGGCTGCAGCACCGCCCGGGTACACGGCGTAGACAGCTCCGTGTCTCTTGCAGGCTTCTGCAGTCCTAGCCCCCATGCCCCCTTTCCCTATGATCATCCTCAGGCCGGTCCTCTCTATCACCTCTGCCTCGTAGATCTCCATGCGGGTGCTGGTCGTAGGGCCTATGACCACTACCTCCCAGCCCTCTGCAGTCTTCCTGACCACGGGCCCAGCATGATATAGTGCCAGCCCCCTGAGGTCCACGGGCAAGCCCTCGCCCCTCGCGAACAGCTCTGCTGCCCTCCTGTGACCGGCGTCCCTCATGGTAACGACGGTTCCCGTTAGGTACACTATGTCTCCTGCGTTCAGCTCCCTTACCTCCTCCCCGAGCGGGGTCTTGAGCCTGTACTCCATCCCTCTCACCCTCCGTTCAGCTCAGGGTGGGAAAGATATTGGACCTCCCCGTTCGCCCTCACCCTCATGGTAGCCCTCCTGGTAGCCCAACAGCTCAGGACCACAGCAACGCTGAGAGAAGCCGGGTGCCTCGCTGCATGCTCTACGTGCACATCGAATGCAGTCACCTTCCCTCCCATCCCATGAGCCCCATAGCCCATCTCGTTTATGGCCTCGAGCAGGGCTTGCTCGAGCCTGGCTACCTCTGGCTCCTCATGCCTCTGCCCCACGGGCCTCAGCAAGCTCTTGGAGGCTAGCTTCATAGCCACGCTAACGGTAGGCCCTATGCCCACCCCTACTATTACTGGGGGGCAGGGCTGCGGGCCTGCCTCGTAGACTGCCTCGATGACGTACTTCATGATCCCCTTTATGCCCTCCGCTGGCAGGAGGGTCTTTGCCCTCCCCACTATCTCGCTCCCCCCTCCCTTCAGCATAACGCTGACCTCCGCATCATCCCCCTCCTCTATCTCCCACTCTATCCAAGGCATGTTCCTGCCCGTGTTGTCGCCTGGGTTCTTGCCGGTGAACACGTCAATGGTGTTGGGCCTCAGGGGTACCCTCCTCGTTGCCTCTACCGTGGCCTCCTTCAACGCCTGGGAGAGGGCCCATATGTGAGGGAACCTGTCTCCCACCTTCACGTAGAAGAGCACTGCCCCTGTGTCCTGGCATATGGGGAGCCTCTTCTGCCTCGCTATCCTCACGTTATCTATCATTGCTTTGAGGAAGCTCTTCGCAGCAGGCGCCTCTTCCACCTCGTAGGCCCTGAGCAGCGCGTCCTCCACGTCCTTCGGGAGGCTGGTGGCGGCGGCCTCTATGAGCCTGACAGTAGCCTCCCTGAGGAGATCTTTCATGCGCCATCCCTCACCCATATGGGAACACATAGGAAAATATATATTCTAGGCCCTCCAAGGCCACTTGTCCACTGCCGCTATGGCCGTCCCCAGGAACACCGCTCCCAGCAGCCTGTCGAAGCCCCCCTGCTCGCGCAGAGCAGAGTCGAGCTTCAGGAGCTCCCTTACGTCCTTCCCCCTCACAGCCACCCCCCTCTCCTCAAGCAGGGAGAGGTAGGCCCTCTGAACGGCCGAGACCAAGCTCCTCTCCCCCTCTATGCTCCTCGAGAGCTCGAGGAGCCTGTCCAGATCCCTCAGGTTGAGCCAGAACCCAGTCTCCAGCTCCCCCAGGACCTCGTAAACGTTGCCGGGAGAGAGGGCGTTCACCCTCACCGAGGCCTTCGTGATCCCTCTTCTCTCGAGCAGCTCCCCCACCTCGCCCTCCCCGGAGACCTCCAGCGCCTCGAGGAGCTTCAGCGTGTCCTCCACGTTGCCTCTATAGAGGAGGGAGGAGACCCCGGCTCTGAGGCTGGCCCTGAAGGGCTTTGAGGCCCCGTCAGAGAGCCCCTTGAGGGAGGAGAGAGTAAGGGAGGAGACGAGGAGCCCTATCATGGGCTTCTCCCCAGTTATCCTCGACACCTCGTTCATCGCGCTCTGGAGGGCAGCGCCTATGCTGAAGGACTGGAGAGAGGATCTCCCCTCGCTTATCTCCCTCCCCTTCGCGTAGGCCCTCTCCATCTCCTCCAGAACTGCTGTCGCCTCTAGCAGCCTCCTCTCGAAGGTTGCAGAGAGCCTGCTCGTCGCCCCGGGCTTTATGGGGGCTGAGAGCGTTAGCAAGAGGGAGGCCTTCAGGGGCAGCACTCCCCTCAAGAGCGGTAACCTAGCTTGCTATTACTTTCGCCTAATATTAGCGAGGGTTAGGTTGCACGAGGTACTCTTGAAGGCCTATGTGCCGGAGGTGACGGCCCTGCCCTCTCTCATAGTTGTGCTCTCCGAGAGGCTGGTCGACATAGGGTGCGAGGCGGTGAGGAGGCCCTCCTGGGTTGTAGCAAACTGCAGGAACGCTCTGGTGAAGGCGTCCCTCTATGCTCACTTCCCGGCAACGGGGAGGCCCGCCATCGAGCTCGAGGGATCTCTGATGGTAAAGGTGGAAGGGGAGGACTTGGGGGAGGTAGTGCGCCTGGTCGAGATCGTTTCTAGAGCGCTGGAGGGGGCTGGGGCTGGCGTGACCCTGCAGGGATGAGGAGGGAGGAGAGCGCTACCCCAGCTAGAAGGCCCCCTATGTGAGCCCACAGGGCTATCTCCGAGCTCCCAAAGGTGGCCTCGAGGCTGAGGAGGAATTGGTACAGGAACCACAGAGCTATCATGCCTATTGCTGCAGGGTGCGGAGGGGAGGGGAGCCGCCCCTTGCTCAGGAGGTAAACGTACCCGCCTAGCACTCCCGAGGCTGCCCCAGACGCGCCTATGGCAGGCACTGTCAGGGCTGCAGGATCGAAGAGGAGGACAGAGAGGGAGTGAACGAAGGAGGCCGCTATGCCTGACGAGAGGAACAGGAGAAGGTACCTGGAGGATCCAAGGGCATGCTCAAGGGTGCCGCCTAGGAGGTAGAGGTAGAGCAAGTTGCCAAGCAAGTGGAGGGGGCTGGCATGGAGGAACATAGAGGTTATGAGGGTGTATAGCCTCTCTCCAGCGATCAGGGCTGCCGGCACAAGCCCGAGTCCCAGCGTCACGTCCCTCCAACTCAGGGCGCCTGGCAGCAGGAGCGAGGGGAAGAGGAAGGAAATCAGGTAAACAGTAACGATGAGCGCCATGAGGGTGTCGTTCATGACAGGCCTTCTCTCCAAACTAGACCCCCAGGTAAGAACTCAATACTTTAAGCCTAATCCTATAAATATAAACTAATGGGATGATCTATGCAGAAGCTCAAGGATTTCGTTGAGCTCACGAAGCCCAGGCAAACTGCACTCCTCCTCCTTACCATGTTCAGCGCCTACTTCATAGCAGGGGGGCCCCTCGATCCCCTCATGCTCGCAAAGCTTGCCGTAATGGGCTTCGCCTCTGTGGGCGGCGTAACTGCGCTCAACATGTACCTGGACGCTGACATAGACTCAGTGATGAAGAGAACGAGCAAGAGGCCGCTGCCAGCAGGGAGGCTGAGCCCAAAGGAGACCTCCTTCCTCTCCACGCTCCTGATAGTCCTGGGGGCGACTGTAGCTTCTACGATCAACGAGTACGTCCTCTTCGCAGTGTTGGCAGGGCTGTACTTTGACATAGTGGGCTATACGGAGCTCACCAAGCGCTTTACGCCCCTCAGCATAGTCTTCGGCAGCATAGCAGGCGTCATGCCAGCCCTCGGCGGCTGGGCGGCAGGAGCTGGAGCGATAACGTTGCCTGGCATCCTGCTTGCCGGAGTCATATATGCCTGGCAGCCCCTCCACGTCTGGTTCCTAGCCTATGCGGCTGAGGAGGACTACCGGAAAGCGGGAGTTCCCGTTGCATCCCTAAAGTACGGTCCCAGGCTGTTCTCTGCCCTGGTCCTCCTTCACTTGCTGATCATGATTGCCTCCGTCTGGGGCATAGTTTACCTGCTGGGCTTTGGCCTTATGACTGCCCTCGTCTCCTCTGTGTTCATAGTACTGGCAATGGTTAGGGTGGTCAGCTTCTACAAGAACCCTTCAAAGCAGGAGGCATTTAAGATATTCAAGTTCGCCACTCCCACCCTTGCCATCGTCTACCTGATCCTCCCCATGGAACGTCTTGCCCTAGTCTTCCTCTGAGGTGAAAGGTATGGAGGGCGTCAAGCTCTTGCCGTACATCGTGCTCGCCGCCTCGGGCCTTCTGGCACTGCTGTCTCCCATAGCAGGAGGATCTCGAGAGGTTCTCCTCTTTGCCTCCTATGCAGCCTCAGTCCTCGCCCTATTTGCCTTTATCGCAACTAGGACAGGCTCACGCCTCCCTGCTCTCCTCTCCCTCCTCTCGCTGCTCCCCCTCTTTGCCTCCCCCTCCCTTAGCTATGCTCTCTCTCTGTCGATACTCCTCCTCTCCCTTGTTGCATACATGCTGGCAGGCAGGACTCATGTGCTCTTGCTCTCCCTCGGCGCTGTGGCTCCCCTCGTTAGCCCCGCTGCAGGACTCATGAGTGCCCTGCTAGTCTCCTACCTGACTGCGGGGCTCACGCCGATAAGGGAGCCGCGGAGCTGCCCCTTCAGGATGGACTCCAACCTCCTCTTCTTCGGCGCCGTAATAGGGAGTGCAGGCGTTCTCGTGCAGCTCACGCCCCTCTCCTGGCTCTCCACAACTATGTGGCTCAGCGGCCTCCTGCTCCTCCTCTCTGGGCTAATAGTCCCTCTAGGGCCCTCAGGTCACCGGCCTTCTTCGGTATAGCCAGCTTCCCCCTTTGCGGGAAGCTGTTCTCTCCGAGCTTCGGCAGGTAGTAGGGCCTCCTGAGCCAGTTGGCCTCGACCATAGCCCTCATAGCTTCCCTTACCGCTCCCTCCCTGTCTCGTGCCCCCCTAATCCTGCTGAGCAGGTCCACCCTCTCCCCCCTCCAGTTTATGCAAGGGCTGAGCATCCCATCCGCGTCGAGCCTCAGCCTGTCGCAGGCAGAGCAGAAGAGGCTGGAGGTAGGCTTCACTATCTCTACCGTAGCTCCATTGGGGAGCTTGTATATGGGCCTCATGTGGAGGTCTCTTACCTCCACCTTTGCCCCCATCTCCAAGAGCCTCTCCTCCACCTGCTTCAGGGAGAACTTGTGCGTTTTGAGCAGCTTTGCCCCCATGCCCACAGGGATGAGCTCTATGAGCTGGAGGACAGCCCCAACCTTGTGGGAGAACTCCAGGAGGTCGAAGACCTCGTCCTCGTTCACGCCCATTAGGACTAGCGCGTTCACCTTCGCCTTTAGGCCTGCCTTTATCGCAGCCTCGAGCCCCCTAACGGCCCTCTCTAGCCCATCTACTCCAGTTATGAACTTGTACCTCTCCCTCTTCAGGCTGTGAACGGAAACGTTTACCCTTCTCAGCCCGGCCTCGTAGAGCTTCTCTGCATACCTCTCCAGCAGGAGGCCGTTGGTGGTCATAGAGAGGTCTGCCTTGGGAGCGTGGGTGCTCACCGCCCTCACCACATCTACTATGTCCTTCCTGATGAGGGGCTCCCCGCCGGTGATCTTGAAGCTCTCGATGCCTATTGCTGCAGCCGCCTCTGCCACTATCTCATAGTCAGCAGGAGCTAGGGAGGGGGGACGGGAGCCGATAGGGGCAGGGGATCCCAGCACGTCGCCCTCCAGATGACAGAAGAAGCAGCGATAGTTGCATTCCTTCGTCACCAACAGCCTCATGCTCCTCAACGGCCTGCCATAAGCGTCTTGTAGCAACTAGCTCATCTCCCGCTTCCAGCTACGTTCTCACATATTATATATTACACTCATCACTGTAATCAGAACCGTTTACCCCAGCCCCTCCTTTCGTTTTATCCTCCCGCGGACAATCATATCAGAGGAGGAGGCTTGCTTAGCCCGAACTTCCGGGAGGCAAGGCTGTGGAGGAGGGCAGAGAGGGAGGGGTGGGTGATCTGCGACCTCTGCCACAGGAGGTGCCTTATTGCCCCGGGGAAGTACGGAGTCTGCGGCGTGAGGGTTAACAAGGGGGGCGTTCTCTACAGCGCTGTTTACGGTCTCCTCACGGCCTTCAACCTAGATCCCATAGAGAAGAAGCCCCTCGTGCACTTCCATCCAGGCAGCGTTGTTGCCAGCATATCCACCGTGGGCTGCAACTTCTTCTGCAAGTTCTGCCAGAACTGGGAAATAAGCCAGAGCAGGCTTGAGAAGGGGTTGGCGGGCGTCCAGTTCTCCCCGGAGAGGGTCGTGGAGCTCTCGCTGAAGTATGGGGCTGACGGGATCAGCTATACTTACAACGAGCCCACCATCTTCTTCGAGTTCATGGAGGACGTGGCGAGGCTTGCCAAGAGGAGGGGGCTCTTCAACACCATGGTGACCAACGGCTACATGACGCCGGAGGCAGTGGACCAGCTGGGGAGCAGCATGGATGCAGCAACGGTGGACTTCAAGGGAGGGGGGAGCAAGGATTTCTACAGCTCCATCATGAACGTCAGGGACCCGGAGCTCATCTTCGAGACCATCCTGGCAATGAGGGACAGAGGGTGGTGGATAGAGGTGACGAACCTAGTAGTGCCTAAATACGGGGAGGAGGAGGGGCTGGTGAGGAAGATGGCTAGGTGGATCTTGGACAACCTGGGGCCAGAGACGCCTTTCCACCTCCTCCGCTTCCACCCTGATTACAAGCTCCATGACGTGGGGAGGACGCCTGTGGAGCTCCTGGAGAGGCTGGCTAGGGCAGCGCGGGAGGAGGGGCTGAGGCACGTTTACATAGGCAACGTGCCAGGCCATGAGCTGGAGCACACCTACTGTCCCTCCTGCGGCTACAGGGTCGTGGAGAGGAGGGGCTTCACCATACTAGGCTATGAGTTAACAGAAGATCACAGGTGCCCTAGGTGCGGTTACCGGCTGAACTTCAGGGGGAGGAGAAGGGAGCCCAGATCTCTCCCCCTCTTTTAGGGGGATGTGGCGGGCCCGGGGGGATTTGAACCCCCGACCGCCGGCTCTCTCCGCGCCGGCGTAGGAGGCCGGCGCTCTATCCTGGCTGAGCTACGGGCCCAGCACCCTTGAGAGCTTCCGCGGTTAGCCTAATTAATCTTTATTCCACCGTACTCCTCGGCGATGAAGTGCTCGGCGTGGCTGAGAGGTGAGGAGGGTCTTGAGTGCGGAGCCAAACAGAGGCTTTCCAAAGTTATTCTATAGTGAAAATATTTTAACTCGTATAGGAGAAGCTAAGCGGTGCTGAGGATGGTCTCAGAGCTCTTCAAGTACACGCGTGTCGTGATAGACCAGGAGACCTGCATTAGCTGCGGTGCTTGCATCGAGGTCTGTCCTTACGATGCCCTCGAGTTCGACGAGAACATGAAGTCCAGGCTCATCTGGGAGAGGTGCAAGGACGACTTCAGCTGCGTGGAGGCCTGCCCTGTCAACTGCATCTATAGGACGAGCGAGTCCCCACAGGAGTACAAGAACAGGTCAGGCTGGTACAAGCTGGGCAGAGCTCTGAACGAGGAGGAGCAGGCAGCCCTCGCAGAGTGGAGAAAGAAGTTTAACGTGGGGGCAGAGCCCCTCTGATCACTTTTTCACTTTTATTATGTAGTCAGAGAACAGTTTTCTGAACTCCTCCCGCCCCAACAAGGGCTCCCCGCCGTTCCTAGCTATGATCTGCCTCGCCGGGGGAACGGAGGAGAAGGTGGGGTTCCTCTTAGCTATTCTGTCCTCGTAGGGCTCAACGTAGGGGTTAACGTAGAAGACCCCCACGGGTATCCTCTCTCCCCACTCCCTTGACTTGGCTATAGCCCTGCTCATCTTCTCCTCCGTCTCCTCAGGGCTCCTCACCACAGGGTCCCAGCCAGGCTCCTCCTCCAGCTTGTAGAGCTTGTCCTTGTAGTAGTCGACCGTGTAGAGGTCGTTGTAGGTGACGCAGGGCTGGAGCACCTCCACCAGCGCGGCGCCCCTGTGGTTAATGGCTGCCTTGATGAGCTCCTTTAGGTGATCGACCCAGGAGGAGTAGCCCCTGGCCACAAAGGTGAAGCCTGCAGAGACCGCTATGGCTATGGGGTTTACGGGGTCTTGCGCGTTAGGGACGGGGAGGCTCTTTGGCTTGTCTCCCTTCTTCAGCGTCGGGGAGGCCTGGCCTTTCGTCAGCCCGTACACTTGGTTGTTGTGGAGTATGACGGCTATGTCGAGGTTCCTCCTGCCTAGGGCCACGAAGTGGGCCATGCCTATGCCGAGAAGGTCGCCGTCGCCTCCGTTGACCACTACCGTGAGCTCCGGGTTAGCCAGCTTTATGCCCGTAGCAAAGGCTATCCCCCTTCCGTGCAGGGTGTGTACCCCGTTAGCGTTTATGAAGTGGGGAGTCTTGCCGCTACAGCCTATCCCCGAGACCACGGCAAGCCTCTCGGGCTCCAGGTTCAGCTCAGCAAAGGCCTTGTGCATCGCCGCAACTATGCCAAAGTCCCCACAGCCCGGGCACCAGTCTATCCACACGTCGGTCCTGAACCTACTTGCCATAGCTCATCACCTCCCTCTCGCTCCCCGCTAGCAGCTTCTTAACTGCCTGTACTAGTTCCATGGTATATATTGGCCTCCCGGTCCACTTTAGGGCGTGCTTCCTTATGACATGCCCCGTGTTCATAGCTATCACCTTCGCCGCCTGGGAGCTCACGCTTGCCTCCACTGCTATGATCCTCTCGGGCGAGTATTGGGAGAGCACCTTCGAGACGAGCCTAGAGGGGAAGGGCTGGAAGACCTTCAGCTGGAGGAAGGCTCCCCTGAGCCCTTCCTTCCTAAGCTGGGCCAGGGCATCGAGCGCAGGCCCCTTAGTGCTCCCCCAGCCCACTAGGAGGAAGTCCTCGTCGCCCCGGGAGTAATACAAGGCCCTCTCCTCCTCAGCTATCTCTGCATCCATGAGCTGGAGCTTCTTGTACCTCTTCTCGTACATCTCCAGCCTGTTTATCGGGTCCTCCGTTATGTGCCCTAGCTCGTTGTGCTCATCTCCCGTGTACCACGTCACAGCCCCCGACCCCAGAACGGGCCTTGGGGAGATCACGCTGGACTTGTCGAAGCGCTTCCATATCCCCTTTGCCTCGAAGATGGTGCTCCCCCTCTCTATCTTGATCTTGGACCAGTCGGGGAGGGGCATGGAGGTTATCATGTTGGCCAGGAACTTGTCCAGCAAGTGTATGACAGGGAGCTGGTACTTCTCTGCCACGTTGAAGGCCCACACGGCATCGTAGAAGGCCTCCATGTGATCCCCGCTGCTTATCACCACCCTCGGGAACTCGCCGTGGCTTGCAAAGAGCGCAAAGAGGAGGTCCGTTTGCCCTCCTCTCGTAGGCAGCCCTGTGCTAGGCCCTCCGCGCTGGTAGTAAGTGATCACGACAGGCGTCTCGTTCATTCCAGCCCAACCTAGGCCCTCCACCATCAAGCTGAAGCCGGGACCGCTGGTGGAGGTAGAGGCTCTGGCCCCTGCGAGGGCAGCCCCTATGGCGGAGTTAACGGCAGCTATCTCGTCCTCTGTCTGCAGCACCACTATGGAGCCAAGGCTCTCCCCCTCCACCTTCAGGGCTTCGAAGGTCTCGTGGAGCACCGACTCATCCGTGGCGGGCGTGATCGGGTAGTAGGACTGGTACCTGAGCCCTCCGACTATCTTGCCCATAGCCACCGAGTCGTTGCCGGAGACCAACATCAGCTCCTCGTTGCTCATAGTGGGGGAGTCTAGGGAGAGAGGAGTGCCTACAGCGCCCTTCACCTCCTCCGCCACGGCAGAGATCAGGATCTTGTTCGCCTTGACAACTGCAGGCCTCTTCCCGAACCTCCTCTCTATTGCATATTCAAGAGCATCAAGGCTCAACCCCATCAGGCCTGCCGCAGCCCCCACCACTATGCTGCTCCTGAACCTCTGGGCCTCCGCCCTAGCTATCCCCATCTTCTCCGAGAGCCAGTTGAGCTGGCTGGAGAAGCTCAGCCCCACGGCCTTAACCCCAAGGCCTGAGAGGGCTGAGATGAGGGAGGAGAGCTCCTCCCCCGCTCCTATCTCCTTCAGCCTCGCCTCTATTCTAGCCCTGCTCTCCGGCTCCATGCTGGCTATGAGCCTGAGCTTGGTCCTCGACGCGTCCTGGTCGTAGACGAGGTAACCGCCCTCCCTAACGTCGTCGAAGTGGAAGAACACCGACTCAGCGTCCAGGGCCGCCACGAGGTCCACTGGGTAGCTGAGGCTCCTCGGGATCTCCTTCCCAGAGGCCCTCAAGTGGATGTAGCTGTGCCTGCCCACTATGTTGGAGTAGTACTCCCTGTTGGAGAGGACGCCATAGCCCGCCCTTACGAGCGCAGAGGAGAGGATGAGGGAGCTGGTCTCTATGCCGGAGCCCTGAGATCCTCCAATAAGTATCAGCGCCTCCTCCATAGGTATCCCTGGGGCGCTGAAAGGAGGGCTTAAAGGCGCTGTTTATATATGTCCTCACTCATAATATGCCGGGAGCAACTCCTGATGGCTCTTAGAATTTCCTTCCACTTCGAGGGCCTCCAGCCCATCTTCCGTCCTCGCCTTCATAGGCTCTCCCCGCTCAGAGAGCTAGGAGAACCAATGAGGGCGCTCGAAGTCCTGAGTCAGTGCGGCGCAGCGCTCCAGGTAGCGCTGGACTTCCCGGACCTCAACGAAGCCATATCTGTAGCCTCCCTCCTCCCCCAGGATCCGCGGCTCTTCCTCGAGGCTGGCACCCCTCTCCTCAAGGCCTGGGGCACCCAGGCGATCTCCTCGCTGAGGGCCCTTAGGCCAGGGGCAGTCCTCGTGGCGGACACGAAGACGGTGGACGCTGCCAGGACAGAGGCTGAGATCGTCAAGAGAGGGGGCGCAGATGCCTTCAGCGTCCTCTCCCACTCCGAGGAGGCCCTGGCTGAGGCAGCGGAGGCAGCGAGGGAGCTGGGCCTCACGCTCTACGGAGACACAATAGCTTCTGACCCCAGGCAGGCCATGAGGAGGCTCTCCCCTCACGTGGACGTCCTCCTCCTCCATGTGGGCGTGGACGTGCAGAGGAGGCTCGGCATAACTGCCTCTGCGCTGCTGGAGCTCGTGAGAGAGGCCTCGGAGGCCTTCAGGGGGCCCGTTGCTGTTGCAGGCGGCATAAAGGTAGAGGAGGTGGGAAAGTTCCTGGAGGCAGGCGCAAGGATCGTTGTCATAGGCTCAGCCATAACCAGGGCGAGGAGTCCAGGAGAGGAGGCCCTCAAGGCCTTGAGGGCGATGGAGGAGGTCCGCAGGTGCCGCTAGAGTACGCCAGGCTGAGCTCGAGGGAGCTAGAGAGGGTAGCAGAGGTATCTGTAGCGGTCCTCCCGCTGGGGAGCATGGAGCAGCACTGCGAGGGCCCCCTGGGCTTCGACTCCTTTGTGGCAGAGAAGTTGGCCTGGAGGGCCTGCGAGGAGCTGGAGAGGAGGGGAAAGCTATGCGTCCTCTTGCCCACCCTCTACTACGGCTTCTCGCCCGAGTGGAGCGAGGTGAGGGGAACAGTGTCGCTCGACCTCAGGACCTACTCCTCCCTCATCTCCAGCGTCCTGGAGGCCCTCCTCAAGGCAGGGTTCAAGCGCATAGCCCTCCTCAACGCCCACGGGGGCAACGCGGGGCTCCTCGAGGCCATAGCTAGGGAGCTCTCGAGGGAGGGTGCCGTCATAGGCGTAATCAACTACTGGCAAGCCCTGGGGATCTCCCTAGACCACGCAGGGCCTGGAGAGGCAGAGGTGGCGAAGACCCTAGGGCTGGAGGTGAGCTTCGGGAGGTGCGAGGAGGAGGTGAGCTACACGAGGCCCTCCATAGTTGCCGGCAGGGTCAGGAGGACGGCAGGGATGAGGGGGAGGGCTCAGGAGGTGGGCAACATGGCTGAGAGGGTAGCAGAGGCTATAGAGAGGCTCTTTGAGGTAAGGGGGACCTTAATCTAGTATGCTCTCTGCCTTGCAGTTGGGGCAGAGCCTCAAGTTCTTGAGCGCCACGACGGCGCCTGCAGCCCTCAGCCTCCTCTCCACCGAGGCTATCAGCCTCTCAGCCTCTAGCTCCCTCCCGCACCTCTCGCACCTGGCTATGGGGGAGCTGACCAGGACCCTCTCGTAGGGCGTGGAGAACCTCCAGGGCACCTTCTCTATCGCGTTCTCCGGGCAGACCCACTGGCACTTGGAGCAGCCTATGCACTCGTCCCTAACTAGCCTCAGCACTACGCTCTCCCCCCTCTCTATCCTCAGGGCTCCGGTAGGGCAGTAGCGGGCACAGGCCTCGCAGAGGGTGCAGAGCTCCTCCTTGATCTGCACATCTGCATAGGCAGGGAAGCCCAGCTCCCTCTCGCCGAAGGCCTCCAGCACCTCCCTCACGTAACCCCTGTAGCTCTCGCTCCTCCCCACGTCCTCTAGCTCGAGGGGCTCCCCCAGGGCCTCTGCCAGCTCCCCGGCGCTCCTAGCTATCCCCACGAGGCCCAGGGAGGACAGTTCCTCGAGGAACTGGGAGACCTCCCCCACCTTTTCGGCGAAGAGGACGGGCTTGAGGCCCCGCGAGTAGAGCATGAGGAGGAGCAGGGGCGAGACCTCCTCCACCTGGGCCACGGGGAGGACCAGGGTGGGGCTGGGAGAAGCATCTATTTCTCTCAGCTTGTCCAGCTGGGATATAACTATGTAGGCGGGAGAGCTGCTCTCGCCCCTTATCTCCCTGAGGTAGGACTCCAGGGCCTCCTCGCTCACAGTAGGGGTGCTGTAGGCGCCTATGGGACAGAGGGCCAGGCAGAGGCCGCACATAGTGCACCTGTCGTAGTTCACCTCCGGCGGCTTACCCTCCAAGGCCTTGTAAGGGCAGCTCTTCACGCAGAGGTCGCATTTGTCCAGCACATTACACGCGTCCCCATCTATCATGGGGACGTTGTAGTAAGTTAAGGCCGCGAAGGGCCTTGCTATGAGTTCTCTCCTGCTCACCCTCCTCTCTAGGCTGAACTTGAGGGGGGCGTGAGAGGCTGGAGAGGAGAGGAGCCTGGCATGGCGGGCCCTTGCTATCGTTGCTATGCTAAAGGCCCCCTTTGCCAGCTCCCTCTCAGCCCTGAGGTCCAGCAGGTCCAGTGCAAAGGGGTTCAGGCCTCTAGACCTCACGAACCCCAGCACCTCTGAGGACCTCTCCCACAGACCTTCCATCGCTATCAGGACGGGCTCCCTTGCCTTTTCCAGAGCCTCTAGGGCCTCCCCCAGCCCTGAAAAGCCTACGCCTTTTAGGTCGGGGGAGCTAGAGAGGATCATGGTTCCCCAGCCCTAGCAGGGTAGAGCTATAAGAGCTCATATTATAATATTTAACACTGTTAAACTATAAAAAATATATAAGGATCATAGGACCATGTTATGGTGGTGCTCGGCTTGCCAAAGCTTAACAGAAGGGACTTCATCAAGGTGGCAGGAATAGCAGCGGCAGCAAGCTCCATTCCCTTGGCGCACCGCTACCTCGAGCCCGAGAAGTTGCTGCAGGCAGCAGTCGAGGAGGTAGAGCCCTTCGAGGCCCACAGCGTCCCCAGCATTTGTGGAATGTGCATGGCACAGTGCGCAATATACATAGACGTAGTGAACAACGTGCCGGTGAGAATAAGGCCTAACACCAACGCCCCCACCAGCGCTATGGGCATATGCTCCAGGGGAGTCTCGGGCATGTACACGGGCTTCCTCAACCCTGACAGGCTCGTTAACCCCCTCGTCAGGAAGCCCCTCCTCGACTGGGTGGACGGCAAGATCACTTGGGAGGAGGCGCTCAAGCAGCTGAAGGAGCTGAGGGGAACAGACAAGGACTTCGTAGAGGTCACCGACTGGTGGAAGGTAATAGAGATCATTGCTAGAAAGCTGAAGGAGTTGGCTGACAACAACGAGAGGCACGCCCTCCTCTTCCTCTTCGGCGCCTGGGGTCCTCTGGCCTCCGGAAGGCTGGCAACCCCCATAGCTAGGTTCCGCGACGCCTACGGCACTCCGAACGAGATCCACTTCGACTACCCGGCATGCGTTTCTCCCAGGATACTGGGTCACAGCCTTGCAGGGGTTCACGGTCATCAGGCAGCCACCCCCGCGGCTGACTACCTCCACGCTAAGACCATCGTTATTATGAGAAGGAACAACCCAGGAGCTGGAGTGGTCACCACGGCCTGGAGGCTAGGCGTGAGCAGGGGGGAGGGGGCTAAGCTCATAGTCTTCGACCCCGCCTTCTCGGAAGCAGCTGGGATGGCTGACATATGGCTCCCCGTAAAGCCTGGCACAGACCTTGCAATAATTCTAGCTGCCATTCGCTACGTCCTAGAGAACCCACAGTTCATGGATAGGGACTACCTCATGAGGTTCACTAACGCCCCGCACCTAATAGTGGTCACCAGAGGTCACAGGCTCTCTGGAATGCCCATACCCATAGCAGAGGTTGACTGGGCCAGCTATGGCATCGCAGATCCCGGCACCAGGATCGCTTTCACAGTCATCGATGCCAGGACCGGCAGGCCTACTCCAGACGATGTGCCTGGCGAGCACGCCCTCGAGGGCACCTA
Organism: Acidilobaceae archaeon; assembly: GCA_025058835.1. Classification (GTDB taxonomy): domain Archaea; phylum Thermoproteota; class Thermoprotei_A; order Sulfolobales; family Acidilobaceae; genus DSZV01. Next base: position 19,091 of record JANXEI010000002.1, on the reverse strand, counting down.
CAGGATCAGGCTGAAGGACGGGAGCGAGGTGGAGGCCAAGACCGTCCTCACCTTGCTCAGGGAGTGGGTCACTGCAAACCTTGACGCCCTTGCGAGGGCTCACGGCGTTACGGATTACATAGAGGCAGCAGCCAAGGAAGCGGACGTTCCTGTAGAGGACTTGAGGAGGGCAATAACAACAATAGTGGAGGACAGAGCGCTCTTCGACATGGGATGGCACGACCCGAGGTACAGCAACACTCCTCAGGTCTGGAAGGCCGTCGACGTCCTGATGGCGCTATACGGGAAGATACAGAGGCCTGGCGGAATCTTCATCTCCACCCATCTCTTCGGCGCCCAAGCAGATCTGTACACGAGGGTAGGCCTCACTAGGGACGACACGCCCTTCTACAGCATAAGGGGAGACTCGATATCCAGGTACAACTCCAAGTTCGGCGGGAGGCTCCACATAGTGCCGTTGGTGCCGCCCCTCCCAGGACCCGCAGAGAGGGGAGCGCCTCCCCTCGGCAGGGCTCTCTCGAGCGAGTGGGCTGCCATGATGGCAAGGGAGGGCTACCCGATACTGTTCCCGAGCCACCAGGTGCAGGCTCTATACGATGCGGTAGTTCACGGCAAGCCCTACAAGATCAAAGTCGTCATCAACTTCTTCACCAACCCCATAGTGCAGAACCCCAACGTAGGCCTCTGGAAGAAGGTCTACAAGGAGCTCGAGCTGGCCGTAGTACATGACGTCGTGCTGAACGACACTGCAATGTTTGCCGACATAGTGTTGCCTGACATGACTTACATAGAGAGGCTCGACCTACCCCTCATAGGCACCTTCACGCCCTTCCCAGCTGTGAGCATAAGGTTCCCCTGGTACTATAGGCTATACAAGGAGGGCAAGATAAAGAGGGAGGTCAGGCCCTTCAACGTGAGGACAGGCTTCGAGATCCTTCTCATGATCGCTAAGAAGCTGCAGGACATGGGAGTGAAGGCGAGGGACGGCACCGAGTTCTCCCAGAACATGCCGGTGACTATGCTGGACGAGGAGGGGAAGTTCCCGCTCGACAAGCTCGAGGCTTTCGTGAACAACGTGCTGAGGAGGGTCATGATAAGGGAGAGGGACGGTACCGTGAGGAGGCTAACCATCGATGACGTGTACAAGAGCGGAGGGTACGTCCTCCTCAGGTTCACAGGCACCACCACTACAATAGTGGACGAGCTCTGGAGCAGGGCTCTTGGGAGGGAGGTCAGGGTAACCGTGCCAGTCTGGGAAGTGATCAGGTATAACGTGAAGAACGAGAGGGCTCTCTGGGCGCTCTACCACCACAGCAGCAGGTTGGGCATAGACATCCCGTTCCCGACGCCCACTGGCAGGATAGAGATCTATAGCGTTGTGCTAGCAAGGGAGATCAGGGACACCTTGAGGAGAGATCCCATGGCCATCAGGCCTGACGTTCTGGAGAGCAGCGAGGTGGACCAGCTGTTCTCCCCCATACCTCTATATGCTGGAAAGGCCCTGCCGGACTACAAGTGGGGCTCTAAGCTGCCGGCAACTCCTGGCATGGCCGTTGACGGGCTGAAGGAGCCTGACCCGGAGAAGGGAGAGCTCCTCCTCCTGTACCGTCACGAGACCTTCACTCACACTCACATGGCTACTCAGAACAACCCGCTCCTTGACATGATAACTGCTGAGCACACGCATGCTGCCTGGATACACCCTGAGACCGCTAGGAGGATAGGAGTGAAGGACGGAGACTGGGTAGTCGTGGAGCCTGCCGTGCCGAAGGTAGCGGAGCAGCTGAAAGCAGCAGGGGCCTCGGAGCTGCCGAAGATGAAGCTGAAGGTGAGGGTGACGAAGATGGTAAGGCCTGACGTCCTCTACTTCGTGCACGGTTGGCCCACAGAGTCTAAGAGGGAGAGGATCAGGCTGCAGGTGATCAGCAAGTACAGGGATCCAGAGTTCGGGGTGACGGATGACAACTACTTCATCCCAGCTGTCGTGGCGCAGCTCGGAGGCGGCTATGCAATGGGCACAGGAGTCGTGAAGGTGAGGAAGTTCGGGGGGTGATGAGGGGTGAGGCCCGTCTTCGTGGTTGACCCGAAGAGATGTGTGGCTTGCATGGCCTGTGTAGCAGCGTGTTCCATAGAGCACGGCGTGCTGTTCACCCTGGCCAAGAGCGACCCAGAGGCATGGCCTCAGACACAGCGCCTCAGGACCTGGGTCTCCTGGATAGAGAGGGAGGAGCCGAGGCCCCGGAGGACCTTCATGCCGCTCCTCTGCTTCCACTGCCAGGACACGCCGTGTGAGAGGGTCTGCCCGACCAGGGCAACCTACAAGACCCCCGAGGGAGTGGTGCTGATAAACAAGGACAAGTGCATAGGCTGTGCCTACTGCATCATAGCCTGCCCATATGGAGCTAGGTACAAGGTGAAGGCAGGAGATTTGGAGAAGGCCAAGAAGACCTTCAACATGAAGGAGGTGGAGGAGAGGTACAGCAAGACAGAGCTCAGGATAAAGCTCTTCAAGCCGCCCGTGCCAAACGAGTGGGCCACGGCAGAGAGGGCCGTGGACAAGTGTACCCTCTGCTACCACAGGAAGGAGCTTGGCGAGTGGATACCCTCGTGCGTGGAGGTCTGCCCCACCAAGGCCAGGATGTTCGGGGACCTCGATGACCCCAACGACCCTGTGGCAGAGCTAGTCAGGAGCGGCAAGGCAAAGCAGCTTAGGCCTGACCTGAAGACGGAGGGCCTGGTCTATTACGTGAGGTGATGGGGATGGAGAACATAGTGTTCAACGACGTGTGGGGCTGGGACATAGCTCTTGAGATGACCTTCCTAGCCATAGCCAGCTTCTCCACCCTCTTCGCCTACCTCAGCTATCGGGAGGGTCAGCTCCGGGACGCGGTGATAGGCGCTGCAGTAGCTGCAGTGCTCCCCGTCTTCTCCCTGATAATTCTAAACCTCCACCTGCTGAAGCCAGAGGCCTCCTACCTCCTCTTCCTGAGCCCGCAGCCCAGGAGCTGGATGCTTTACGGAGGCATAGGCATGAGCTCCCTCATAGCCCTCTCAGCCCTCTTTGCCCTCTTCGCAGTTCTCCCCAGCCTGAAGGTACCGTTGCTGAGCAGGCTCAGCCCTCTGAGCCACAGCAGCGCTTTCATGAACGCCCTCGGAGTCCTCATGATCCTTGCCGGAGTCTTCGTGTCCCTCTACACAGGCCTCCTCATGTCTTACGAGAGGGGCATACCCTTCTGGCACAGCGCTGCCCTGCCAGCAATAGCCCTCTTCATGGGCATAGCTGGAGGTTCCTCCCTGTACGCCTTCATTAGGCCCGCCGACCAGAGGGTCAGCTTTGCCCTCCTCTCCTCCCTAGCCCTCCTGGTTGCCGTATACCTTGCCCACCTGATGGTCTCCCTCCTCGGCAGCCCCGCGGCTCATGCCTCTGCAACAAAGGTGCTGGGCAGCGGCCTCTTCCAGGTAACCCTGCTGCTCTCTGTACTAGCCGTGGTGAGCCTTGCAGCAAACATGTTCTGGTTCAGGACGAGGTACGTGCCAATAATAGCAGGAGCCATAGGGTTGATAACGATCTTCGTGCTAAGGCTCCTCCTGCTCGAGGCAGGGGCCTGGGAGTTCCCCGTCATCTAACCTTTTTCCTTAGCTTTTTCTGCTGCAAGCCTTTCCTCAAAGTACTTCTTCATGTCCTCTTCTTTCATGCTAGCGTAAGGCTCGGCGAGGAGGCCCCTCTTGTCGGGGTTCTTCAGGAAGTACTGTACTGAGTAGGAGCATATGGGCACTATCTTGAGCCCCCTCCCCTGCGCCACCTCAACGGCCTTGTCGACCATGAGCTTGGCGACCCCCTTTCCCCTGTGCTGGGGAGGCGTGTAGGTCTCTATGAGCGCCATCTTGTCCCCCTCAATGCTGTACCTCAAGAAGGCCTTGCTCCCGTCCCCGAACTTCACGTAGAAGACGGTGGAGGTGTACTCCACCTTGAGCTCCTCTCCCATCTCTCGCACCGCTTCCCCTCTCTCTAGGAGGCTAAATCCTCTTAGTATAGAGGAGGAGCCCCCCGAAGGAGAGGAGGGCGGAGAGCAGGAGGAAGTATGGTGCCATCTGGGGGAACGCGGCAGAGGCTATGTTGCCCGAGGCCCACCCAAGACCCATGTAGAAGTAGAGGAGGGAATAGGCCGATCCCCTCTCCTCTGGCCTCGTGAGGACTGCCAGGGCAGCCCTCGGGAGGACCTCTATGGCTGCCATAGCCGTTCCCCAGAGGAGGACAAAGGCTAGGGGGCTAGCGTAGAGCAGGGTCAGGGTAGAGAGGAGGGTAAGGACTGGGAGGAGGGGGAGCACCCTGAGGCCCAGCCTGTCCAGCGCTATGCCGAGGGGGAGGGAGGAGAGGGCGTCAACGGTCATGGCAATCGCATATAGCATGGCCACCCTTTCTGCTCCCAGCTCGTTGAGCAAGTAGGATGCCTGCCCCCAGTGGGCGAAGGAAAACATAGCGAGGGCCATAGAGAGGTATAGGGGCAAGAGCCCCTTTGCAGGAGAGCTGGGCGCGGGCCTTGCTGACTCAAGCCTAGGATAGGACCTCCAGGCGAGGAGGACCAGCAGGAGGGAGAGGAGGGCTGGCAGGGAGAGCGAGAGGAGGGCAACCCCGTACCCCCTCGGGAGCAGCAGCGCCACCGCAAGGGGCCCGAGGATGGCTCCCATCTGGTCCAGGAGCTCATGGAGGGCAAAGGCCTTCCCCCTCCCCATGCCTGCAGAGACCTCTGCCAATATCGCGTCCCTAACTGGCGTCCTCAGCCCCTTCCCCGCCCTCTCCACCAAGTACAGCCCAAAGGCTGCCTCCCAGCTGGGGGCGAAGGCCAGCGCAGGTATGGCTAGGTTCGTCGCATAGCCGAGCAGGAGGATCGACCAGTAGCCCCTGCTCCCTCCCCTCTGGGCTATGAAGCCGCCGAGGGAGCGGAAGGCATAAGAGATCATCTCCCCTAGGCTGAGCCCCCCTGCCGTCAGGAGGGCAGCCCCCAGCGCCTCCAGGTAGGGCCCAGAGACGCTCCTGCCCCCCTCGTATGTCATGTCAGCTAACAGGGAGACGAGGGAGAGGAGGAGGAAGACGTAGAGCTTCATCTCAGGGGTTCCGGGAACCGCGCTCCCAGCCTCTTGTGGGCGCTGGCCATGTGCAGCTTCCTCACCCTCTCCACCAGCTCCTCCCTAACTCCCGTCTTTGCAGGGATCTCCTCCCAGGGCACGCCCAGGTCGAAGTGAGAGTAGAGCACGAGATCTATTTCCTCGTACCTCAACCCTAGCTCCCTCTCTGCCTCGTGGTCCTCCCAGAGCCTAGGGGAGCTGGGCTTGAGCGCTATGGCCTCGGGCACCCCCAGGTGAAGGGCGAACCTCCTGACTTGGGTCTTGTAGAGGATCGCCAAGGGCGACACGTCCACAGCTGCATCCCCGTACTTTGTGAAGTAGCCTATGAGTATTTCGCTCCTGTCCCCCGTGCCTAGCACGAGGTAGTCTCGCTTGTTTGCGTAGTAGTAAAGTATGTTCATCCTCACCCTTGCCCTCAAGTTGCCGAGGGCCGTCCTGTCGGCCTCCTCAGATTCGTAGATGGGGAGGGCCCCTCGGTAAACGTCAATGATGGGAGCTATGTCTATGACATGATAGCTGGTCCCGAACTGGGTTGCCAGGGCCTTTGCGTCCTCCACGTCCCCCTTTGGGGTTACGGTGGAGTCGGGCATGATGAGGGGGAGCACCCTCTCCTTGCCTATGCTCCTCGCGGCTAGGGCAAAGGAGGCTGCCGAGTCCACCCCGCCGCTGAGGCCTACGACGTATCCCTTCCTGCCGGAGGCCTCCAGCTCCCTCCTCAAGAACTCCCCTAGGTGGTCCTCCACCTTCCGGTAGTCTATCTTCAGGGCGCTCTCCAGAGAGATCACAGCTCTGCCCCGTAGAGGAGATCAGAGGTTAAGATACAGATAGTACTCGTAGGGGTGAGGCCTTAGCTCCACGTCCCTCACCTCCTTCTTCTTTAGCTCGACGTAGGCCTCGAGCAGCTCCCTGCTGAAGGCTGGCTTGAGGTACTCGTTGTCTGACTCGAGCTCCTCCAGCGCCTCCCTCAGGCTTCCGGGGAGGGTTCCGATCCCTAGCCTCCTCCGCTCCTCCTCGCTGAGCTTGTAGGCGTTCTTCGCGTAGGGCTCCCCCGGATCTATCTTTCTCCTGACGCCGTCCAGGCCGGCCATTAGCGTTGCGGCTATAGCAAGGTACGGGTTAGCTGAGGGATCGGGTGCCCTGAACTCTACCCTCGTCTTCTTGTGGTTCGAGGCAGCAGGGATCCTGACCACAGCGCTCCTGTTGTAATAGCCCCAGGTCTTGTACACGGGGGCCTCGTAGCCCGGCACCAGCCTCTTGTAGCTGTTCGTGGTGGGGGCGACGAGTGCAGCAAGGCTTGAGGCATGCTCCAGCAGGCCGCCTATGAAGTACCTAGCAGTTTGACTCAGCCCATCCTCGTAGAACAGGTTCCTGTCCCCGCTCCAGAGGCTCATGTGGAGGTGCATCCCGCTCCCGTTGTCCCCGTAGAAGGGTTTAGGCATGAATATCGCCGTTAGCCCCAGCTGCTTCGCCACGTTCCTGGCCACCCACTTTGCCGTCACCACCTCGTCCCCCACGAAGGGGGGATCGCCCGCGCCTAACGAGGACTCCACTTGCGAAACGGCGACCTCGTGGTGGGCCACCTCGCTGGAGTAGCCCAGCGCCCTGAGGGCTTTGGAGTACTCGAGCCTGAAGCTGAGAAGGGAGTCCATGGGCTCCACGGTGTGGTAGGACAGCTTTGCCATGCCGAAGTAGGCCCTGCCTGCTGCAGGGCTCTCTGCAGAGCGTATCCTCACGCTGGAGCCCGAGTAGTTGTTGAACACGCTCACTTTCACCTCCTGAACAAGGAAGAACTCCAGCTCCGCCCCCACTATTGGCTCGTAGCCGAGCTCCCTCGAGTACTGGAGGGCCCTCTCTGCAGCCAACCTCGGGTCTTTTGTATGCCTCTCCTTGCTCGGCTTGTGGACTACGGCAAGGGCCCTCCAGAGGTCCTGCGCCCACGGGACCGGCTTCAAGCTATAGGGCAAGGGCTTCAGGAGGAGGTCGCTCTCCTCTATGTCCGCCATCCCCACGCTGCTCCCGTCAAAGGCGCCAGGGAACTCGCTCCCGTTGGCCTTCTCGTACACTACTTCCACGCCGCGGAGGAAGCCCAGTATGTCCGTGTATTGTAGTTGTACCATCAAGCTAGGCCCGCTCATTCCTCTATCACGGGCAAGAGGGATCGGCGTTTCAATGCTTATAAGCTTTTTGTTAGGATTTGTAGAGATGGGAGTAGTGCTTCTCGAAGTCCTCCCTGAAAGCCCACCTCGCTAGGGCTTCCTCCACCTCCTCTGCCCTGAGGCTCACCGTCACTGCTCCAACGGCGTTCGGGAGGAGAGCCTTTACCCTTCCGTAAGGGCTGAACACCGCGCTGGTCCCCCCCGTCACTCTCCCATCTGGATACCTGTTGCCCACAGAGTTGACCCCTATGGCATATGCTACGTTCTCCTCAGCCCTTGCCCTCACTGAAGCGAGCCACCCCTCTACCCTGTCGAGGGTGATGCTGGAGGGGTTGTAGAGCACGTTAGCCCCCCTGCTGACCAGCCCCCTCGCTATCTCTGGATAGAATATGTCCACGCAGGCTATGCAGCCTATGCTCCACTTACCTATCTGCAGGGGCGGGAGGAGCCTGCCGCCCCTCACCAATTCCCTCTCCCCCGTGGCCTTTGAGGGGTGGACCTTCTCGCAAACCCTCAGCACCTTATCGCCAACGGCTGCAAGGCCTATGCTCCTCAGCTCCCCGTCCCTGTCCCTTACCGTGTTCAGCCCGCCCAGCACCTCCACGCCCAGCTCCTGCCGGATCTTCAACACAGCTTCCTCGTACTCCTCTATGCTCCTCCCGCTCCTTGTCGCAGAGAACCAGTGCTCTGGGAGGAGGACCAGATCCCCTAGCTCCTCCCCCCTCAAGGCCTTTTTCAAGGCCTCCAACGGCCTCTCAGAGAGCCCTATCTGAGCTATTGTGACCCTCATCTCCCAGCCCCCTCCCGTCCCAGAGGAGGAGCATGAGCTCTGCCACCGCTCCTGCTGCAGCCGGCGACAGCTGCACTGCGTAGAAGCTGTAGAGGGTCCTGTTGCCCGCTATGAACACTGCCCAGTAGGCCACGGTTATGGCAGCGTAGAAGAGGGGGGCGCTCAGCCTGTAGGGGTGGGAGGGAGAGAACACGTGGTTCAGCACTGCAAAGACGCTGAAGGAGAGCGCCAGGAGGTGGATGGCAGTGTTCACCTCTGCCAGCACAGGCCTCGGGTCGTAAGAGAAGGGGAAGGGAGCCACGTTGAACAGCCAACCGGAGGGGCTGGAGGAGGGAGGGCCTTCTGGCCTGCTGCTCGTATGCCACTTCACTGCCTCTAGGGTCTCCCTCGCTATCTCCCCGGGGCCGAAGTAGGCCATGAGGGGAGCATGGAGGAGGAGGGAGAGGGAGAGGGCTGCAAGAGTGCCAAGAGCCATGAGCCTGATCCTCTCCCTCCTCCCCTCCACCCTGTAGAGGTTCATGATAGATCCCATGAAGGTACCGAAGCCGCTGATCTTCACGTTAAGGGAGAGGGCCCCGGAGAGCAGGGAGAGGCCGTAGAGTCCCCTGACGGCAAAGGCTATGGAGAGGGCTGTGAGGAAGGAGAGCTGGATGTCCAGCATGGCAACGCTGGCTGTGGCAGAGACTATGGGGTCTGCTGCCAGGGAGAGGGCAGCCAGGGCCCCTGCTGCGGGTCCCAGAGGGTGACGGGTCGTGGCGTATGCTGCATAGAGCACTAGAGGCATGAGCCCCCCTGCTATGATGCCCGGCATCCTCCAGCACATCGGCACGTCTCCGCAGAGGGCCATGCTTGCCGCTATAACGTACTTGCCGAGGGGAGGGTGCTCCAGGTTGAAGTAGTCCTCCCTTGTCCTGTTGCTGTACCTCCCCTCTACGTCCACCCCGAAGACCCTCTCCAGCAACCTCCTTGCCGTATCTACGTAGTATATCTCATCTGTCACGTACTCTTCCCTGTAGGAAGATGCTAGGGAGTAGGCCTCCCATACTATGTAAAGGGAGGAGAGGAGGGCTATCGAAGCCGTAAGCAGGTAATAGAGCAACGTGAGCCTATACATCGACCTCCCATCATACTGGCCTCTCATTGTCCTTATAGGCTCCCCTCTCCCCTCCTCGGGGGAGCGTGCCTTGAGACAGTGCGCCGCGAGGAAGGACTTCCTCAGGCACATAGTGAACAGGGTGCTCATGGACTACGCGCACAAGATGCCGGCGAGGGTGTTGGAGGACATAAAGGAGAGGATAGGGAGGGGGGAAGACAAGTACAACTTCAGCGTTTACGGGGGTGACCCAGGGAGGATAGCGGAATACCTCTCTAGCGAGGAGTGGTTCGATCTCGTGAAATACGTGAGGAGCATAGGCATGACCGGCGTGCTCGAGGACATCTTGAAGGCTCTCGCAGAGGAGTACAGGGAGTGCCCCCAGATCGCCAGCAAGGCCCGGGAGCTGGTCGGAACGCTGGGGGGGAAGCTCGAGGCCCCTAGGCTTACGCTCAACCAGATCTTGAACAGGCTGGAGCTGGAGGGCCTTAGGCCGGAGGTCGTAGAGAGGGGGGAGGAGAAGGTGGTGGTCATCAAGGACGCCTACGCATCGCTCGAGATAGCCCTCTCCGAGGAGGTCATCAGCTACACTATCTGCAAGAAGGGGAAGAGCGCTACGCTCGAGGCTGTCCTGGCACTCTACCAAAGGCTGAGAGAGCTGTAGAGCGGAGGGCCTCGGGGAGGAGGGAGAGGAGCCTCTCTAGCGTGAGCTCCGTCCTCAGCCAGCTCTCCCACAATCCGTCGGGCGCGGCCTTCATCGCCTCCTTTATCAGAGGCACGGGGAACCTCCCCACCAGGTCTAGGAGCAGCAGGGAGGTCCTCACCTCGTTGACGAACCTCATAGTCCTCTCCCTGTATACCTCCAGGACCTTCTCCGCGTCAGGGTAGCCCCTCGCGAGCGCATCTGCAAGGGCTGCAGCGCTGTAGAGGGCCATCCTGTTCCCTTCGCCGTTGAGCCTGCCCACGAGGCCGCTAGCCTCTCCGACCAGCAGGGGCCCGTTCCTGAGCCTGACAGGGCTCCAGATGAGTATCGGTGCAACTCCGCTCCTCAGCTCCTCGAACCTCCCCAACTTCCTCGTGAAATAACGGAGCGCTATCTGCCTCAGCACGCCCGGCTTGACGTACCTGTCGAACCCCACGCCCAAGTTGACTACTCTGCCGTCCTCGTCATGGGGGAAGATCCAGAAGGTGCCCCTCCTGCTCACCGTGAGGTCGAGCGACACCTCTCCCGGCTCCCACCTAGTCCTTGCCAATATAGATATGGCGTTGACCTGCTCGCCCGCCCTCCCTGCGAAGGGGCCTCTGGCATCCACAGTTACCGTTCTAAGCTCTCGCTTCCCGTACTTTAGCGAGGCCCCCTCGGCCTCTGCCATCTCCCTCAGCGCTCCCACCAGCTTCCCCTTGTCTACCATGACCCACGGGGAGGGCTTCAGGTCAAGGTATGCTATCTCCTCCCCCTCCACCTTTATGGAGAACCGCCTCGCCTGCGCTAGCTCGCTCCCTGTGGCCTTCACCACCCTTCTCGTCAGCTCCTTCACGCTCATTGCATCCCCGCAAGGCTTGAAGTACCTCCTAGCCAGGTCGTAACCCTCCACCTTGAACCCCTTCCGGGCCAGCAGATATGCTAAGAAGGACCCGCTGACCCCCAGCCCTGCAATCGATATTCGCGACATCCTATAGAGATAAGGGGTTATGAGAGCTATAATAACAGATTGGGTAGGGGAGAGGGGTGCCGGTGAGGCTGGTCCAGGAGGCCTCTCAGAGCAGGAGCGGTAAGCACGTGGAGAGGAAGCTGGCGCTGGTGCTGGGGAGGGACGGGAAGCTGAGGGAGGCAGGGGGCCAGGTGAGGGGCCTGAAGCCCCTTTACGCGAAGGGGGAGGCAAAGGAGATCCTCGTAGACCTGAAGGAGGGAGAGCTAGGGGTGCAGGTGAGGCTGGTCAGGGGGCTGAAGGGGAGGGTCAAGGGCTTCATTGCCTTGTACGACAGGGAGGGGAGGGAGGTGTACAGGGCCTCCCTAAGGCGGAGGAAGCTGAGGCCTGGGAGGGGGAGCACAGAATATCATAGCCTCGTGGAGCAGGTGGTGGAGAGCCTGGGCATTGCAAAGCACTTGCGCAAGTACAAGCTCCCTTGAAGTTCTTATAGGCTCCAGCGAGGAGCCTCGAGAAGGCGATTAGGGTGAGGCGATGTTTAGCCCTGTTGAGCTTGGCGCTGGTAATCACTGCATTACCCGCAGAGTCCCTGAGCATGCGGCTCTTTGTTGATGCCGACAACGTCTCGATCATAAGCCCCCTCATAAGCGTAAACCTGAAGCAGAGCATGGGCGGCGGGATCACGGCGTGGAAAACAGTAGAGGGGGGCAGGGATCGCGACATGACGGAGCTGGCCTACCCGCTCCCCTCCCTCGTCCTCTACGCGTACACAAGCAACGTAACGGGCAGGTATACCTTCACGCTCGGCGACAGGAGCCACACCGTCGCGCTCCCCACCATCACCTACCTGCCCTGGAGGGCTGAGGTGGTGGCTAACACCTCAGAGCTGATAGTTGTAACAATGTCCCCCTCACCTGAGGCTGCGAGGGACATTAGACCCCTGGAGGTAAGCGTCACCGTTAGGGCAAGGCTCTGGAGCCCCACGCTTGAGTACACAATAACCTTCGTCAACCCCTCTGCTGAGGCCGTGAACCTCAAGGGGCCTTTCAGAGGGCCCCAGATATACCTCATAGTGTACACAAGCGATCCCTCGAAGTGGTTCGGGGTAGTGACTGACACGGGCACCGACAAGTTCAGGGGACAGCGGCTCAACGGCACAGAGGGGGTCAGGCTGCTCGTTAACGCTGAGTCAGTTGCTATGGCATCCTACGCCGATCCGAAGAACAGTGCCTCCCTGAACCAGCTGGTGGGCATCCAGCCCCTCGAGCCCCGGACGCTCCTCGTGAGCTTCAGCAGAGGGCTAAGGCTCGGAAACGTTACGGTGAGCAACGCAGCAGTCCTCACCGTAGCCCTGCAGGAGGTGACCCTTTCGCCGCAGCAGTCCCTCACCTTCTCCTTCCGCGTAGCTTACCTACCCTACAACCCAGTCCTGTTCTCAATGGCAGGCCTCGACTCCTCTGCCGTGATTGCCAACCGGGGTTACCTCAACAACCTCACCGTCCTCGCCCTCAGAGATCCCATTGAGTCCTTTGCAGAGCTGAGGGGCCAGGTGAACAACCTCTCGAGGGAGGTGGAGAGGCTCAGCGCAAGGGCGCGGGAGCTAGAGGGGCTGAAGAGTTATTGGGACAATGAGATAAAGATCAAGGACAACGAGATCAGGAACCTCAGGGAGAGGCTAGAGGGGAGGAACCTCGTAACGATAGGGCTCGCGGCGCTAGGGTTAGTGCTAGGGCTAGTAGGAGGCCTTGTGGCTGCCAGGGCAAGGGAGACAAGGGAGGTGCCGAAGAAAAGGAGGGCCTAGAGGAGCCTGACTTTCCTCATGAGGCTCCCCACGTCGTCCACCTTCTCCAAGTTCCATGCGCCCGAGAGGAAGTCCCTGGCTAGCTCCTCCTTCAGCCTCCCCCTCGCCAGCCTCCAGAACTTCCTCTCCACTCCCTCCCTGCTCAGGGGGTTCATGAAGTGGCCCGGCGGGTAGGTGCTCTCCTCCGTAGCAGTCCTGCCGTCCTTCAGCCTCACCGTTATCCTGTTGGGTATCCCCCTCGGGTACACCTTGTCGAACTCTGGCTCCACCTCCACCCTCGTCCTCTTCATGACAGATCTCACGTCCCCTGCCAGGACCCTCTCTGGCCTGAAGCTCTCCACCCAGACGTCGCCGTCCAGCAGAGCGGTAGCCACTATGTACGGGAGGCTGTGGTCTGCCGTTTCCCTAGTCTTCGGGTCCCACTTCTCCGGGTCCTCCACAATGATCTTGTAGCTCACGGTGAACGTCTTTATCTCCACGCTCTCCACATCCTCTGCCCTGAGGGCCCCCAGCCTCTCCCTCAGCCTTATGGCGGCCTCAACAGCGCTCATGGAGTGGTACTCTACTGGCCAGTTCTTTATGCTGTTCTCCATGACCTTGAGGGGCCTCCCCAGCTCTACGTCAAAGGGCTCCTTGGAGATCACGTTGAAGAAGCCGAACTTGCCCTCGAAAACGGGCGAGGGCCCGGTCATGCCTCTAGAGGCTAGGAGTGCAGCGATCAGGCCGTCCTTGGCCGCGTTTGCGGCAGCACAGGCCTTCCACATGCTTATCTCCCCAGCCCTTGTCTGCCTCAGCGCAGGAGCTATGGTGGCAGCGATGTTTATGGCGTTCTCCGTAGCATCTTCCTCGAGGCCGAGCACCTTCGAGACGCCCGCAGCGGTCCCTATGGCTATGTACGTAACGTGATCGAAGCCCCTGCTGCGCACGCTGAAAGCATCTGCCAGCCTGCTCGCCACCTCATATGCCACAGCCATCCCCTCCATCAGCCTCCTGCCGTCAGCGTCTACAGCCTCAGCCGCCGCAACGAGGGCAGGTATCATGTCGCTCGGGTGCAAGGCCTCCTTCGAAAGGTATGTGTCGTTGAAGTCGAGGTACCTTACTGCACAAGCGTTAGCGAAGGCCACCTGCTCTACGAACCCCCTCCTCCCCGTCCCCCAAAGGGTAGCGGAGAGCTCTGGCGAGGCCGTAGCTTCCGCTAGGCTCCTCGCGATCTTCACAGGCGCCTCCTCAAGGGCTCCAACAGCTACAGCCACAGTGTCCACCAGCCTCTTCTTGAACTCCTCCGCCTCCTCGCTGCTCATGAGGCCGTAGCTGAAGGCTGAGGACCACTCTGCCATCTTCCTTGCAAGGCTCCTCAAAGCCTTCACCGCTAAAGGGCTCTGGCGGGAACCTAAAAACGGGGAGAAGGTGAGCCTGAGGAAGTTCCCCTTCCTCGCCAACCCGAGGGAGCTGGCCGCAGGGCTCCTCCAGAGGGCGGGAGCCCTGGAGGAGATGGCAGGGGAGCTGGCAGAGCTCTGCAAGGCGCGGCTTGAGGCAGTAGCTAAGGGGGAGGAGTGGAGGGAGAGGGGGAGCGTGGAGGAGGAGGCCATCTCCTTCTGGCTCGTCCTCATGGCGCTGAGGGAGGGGGGGAGCGTGAGGCTTCTCGAGAGGGCGATAAAGGCAGAGGTAGAGAAGGCTAGGAGGCACATAGAGAGGGCAGAGCTGGAGGAGCTGATAGGCCTAGCGAGGAGCATGGGCATTGAGGTGAAGGCAGAGGCCATAGAGATCCCCTGGACGGTGCAGGGGGGAAAGGTAGTCAGGAGGAGGCTGAACGTGGCAGTGAGGGCAGCCAGCTACCTCTCCTACGTAGCAGGGACTAGGGAGGCCGCGCTGAGGCTTACGAACTCCTTCCTACTAGGCGGCTGGGTTTACATGGACCTCCAGCTCTTCAGGCTGTTCCTAGCAGAGGCCCTACCGAAGTACATCCTGAGGGGGCTGAGGGAGATAGAGGCGCCCGAGGGCCGCGTCTTCTCAGAGCTCGTCAGGAAGGCCAGCGCTGCAGAGGCGAGGGCGAGTGGCGTGAGGGAGGAGCTCTTCCCGAGGTGCATCCTGGACCTGATGGCCAAGGCCCGCCTCTCTAGCCTGAGCGGGGACGAGGTCTTCGTGCTCCTCTCCTTCCTCAGGGCCATAGGAGCCCCGAGGGGGTATCTCGAGGAGGTGCTGAGGGAGCTGGGCCTTGCGAGGGGGAGGGAGAGGCTGGTGGCGAGGGCGCTGGAGAAGGTGAGCGCAGCCCCCTACACCTGCGAGGAGCTGAAGAGGAGGGGGATATGCAGCTGCACGGAGAACCTGGTCTCGGAGTACCTCAAGGCTCGCAGGCGCCGGGGTCGCGAGAGATCCTAGAGGCGAGCTCGTCCAGCCTCCTCCTCCCCTCCTCCAGCGCCCCGTTCAAGATCCCTGCGAGCTCCCCCAGCTCCCTGTCCAGCAGGGGGAGGGCTAGCTGGACGCCGCTCATGAGCTCCACAGTATGGCCCCGGGGGCTGAGGGATATGACGCCGCTGTGCTTGAAGCCAGAGCTCCTGGCGTGGGAGAGGAGCTTTGAGGCGCACCTCAGGCTGGGAGTTCTGAGGTGAAATATGGGGCCCGTGAGCTTTACCCAGAGCCTGCCCCTGAACCTCCTGGCCACCCTCTCCAGCTCTTCCGGGCTCACGGGGTCGTGGGTCTTGAACACTATCCTCGCCCCCTCCCGCAGCCAGTGCCACTCCCCCTCCACTACTGTTATCCTCCCTATGCAGCTGCTAGTCGTGACGACCAGCCTCGGCGAGTTGAGCAGCTCCAGGTATCTCTCCGCGCCCGGGTCCAGGTAGCCTATGAGCCTCTCCTCCCTCAGCTGGACCAGGAGGCGCCCCTTGTACTCCTCCCACTCACTCAACCTCAACGTCTACCACCACCTGCTCCAGCCTTGGCCCCACGCTCCTCACCTCTCTGCTCCCCAAGATCCTCCCGCTCCTCCCCTCCCTCTCCAGCCTCTCCCTCACGAGCCTCTCAGCCTCCTCCCTGCTCCTCACGTGCAAGAAGACGTGGAGGAAGCCCCTCCCCTTCAGGGCTAGGAGCGCATATGGCAAGTACTCTAGCGCTAGGGCCGGGAGGGGCATGAGGACCCTCTCTGCCACCCCCACGAGCCTCTCCCTCACCACAGCTGCCGCATCTCCCAGGTGGGGGATCACCCTGCCCTCCACCCTGTTGAGCCTTATGTTCTCCACCATGTAGCGGTATGCCTCCTCGTTGATGTCAATGCTGTGCACAAGCCTGGGCTTGGCCTTCTTTGCTATTACTATGGACGATATCCCCACCCCAGCGAACATGTTGACCACCACCTCCCCCTCCCTGACTAGCTTTGCAAGCCTCAGGTGCTCGTAGCTCAAGCGGGGGGAGATGAAGGCCTTGGTTATGTCGAGCCTGAAGGAGCAGCCGTGCTCCCTGTAGACGGTCTCGCTCCTCCTCTCCCCTGCCAGGTGCTCGTACTGCCTAACCTTGTGAGCCCCCTCAACGGGAGTAACTGCTAGCCACACGGACTTGACGTGGGGGACCCTCCTGAGTATCTCCTCCGCAGCCCTCCTGTACCCCTCCCCAGCCGGGGCGCCGAAGGGCTTCTTTATTATGGCTATGTCCCCCACTATCTCTACCCTGCTCCACGCCCCAGGCCCTAGCAGCTCCCTCAGCAGCTCCCTCAGGCTTATATGGGTCACCTCCTCCCTCAGCTGGGGGGCCTAGTGGAGGAGCTCGCCGAGGCCTCAAAGCTCTTGGAGAGGGCTAAAGAGCTGAGCAGCGAGGAGAGGGCGGCCCTCAACTTCTTCCTCCAGAACATCTCGGTGGGGGAGCTGAGGGCGCTGAGGGAGCTCAAGAGGGAGATACCTCAGCCCGCCCAGGCAATAAGGAAGCTGCTGAGCCTTGGCCTCCTGGAGGAGGGGGAGGGGTGCTACAACCTGGCAAAGCCCTTGAGGGAGTACGTCATGAGGAAGGGCAGGCTGAGGGTCTAGCTACTCTATCCTCATCACCTTCTCCCTCCCATAGCCGACGATGACCCTCACGTATCTCCCCCTCCACTCCTCGTCCAGCCTCTCGTCGCCCGTGTCCACCTTGAGGGACTTGAGCGCCCTCAGCTTGGCGCTGCTGGCAACCACTATCACGTTCTCCAGCCCCACCCTCCTCAGCACCTCCGGGCTTATCTGCTGGTTCCCCCTCCCGAAGAGGAAGCCCTGGCCCCCGAGGGGGGAGACCACTATCTTGACGAGGGGGTGCCTCTCCACCAGCTCCAGCAGCGCCCTCTCGTCCAGGTCCTTCCCTACCAGCTTCCCGTCCAGCACCGCGTCCACGCCGAGGGGCGTTTTCTCCACCCCGATCTCCCTCGCAACGGCCTCCACGGTCCTCCCGGGCCCCAGGATGTAGAGAACGCCGCTCTCCAGCGCCTCTGCTGCCTGCTTTGCAACTGCCTCTAGGTTCTCCTCCTCCGAGAAGGACTTCCCCTCCACCAGCCCCTCCAGGGCAGGCACCCTCAGGTAGCCGTAGAGCCTGACCTTGAGCCTCCCCGCCCTGTACTCGTCCTCGTCTACGTCCAGCACCTCCCTCTCTGCCGTGCTCCCCCCCTCCTTGAGGAACCTCCAGGCAATGGAAGCGGCAGCCCTGGGGCTCTCGGCAAAGACTGCGCTGTAGCACTTCACTCCAGCAGGGACCCCCAGGACGGGCTGGGAAGTGCCTATGGCCCTCACGAGATCCCTCGCAGTCCCGTCCCCTCCCACGAAGACGAGGAGGTCCACCTTCTCTGCCATCCTCCTGGCGCACCTCATCGTATCTACCGCAGCGGTGGGCCAAATGTCTGGCACGCAGGGCTCCACCTCTGCCCCCTCTGCCCACTCAGCCCCCATCTTGCCCGGAGGGACCAGCAGCCTCAGCCCAGCCGGCAGCGCCCTGAGGAAGGCCTTGGCCCTCTCGGGCGAGACGAGGGGAGCCCCTTCCATCAGCGCCCTCAGCCCTGCAGCCCCGTCGCTCCCCTTGAGGCCCCGCCTCCCCCCTATGCCCGCTATGGGGTTTACTATGAGGCCCAGCCTCATGCTCCCCCGCCCATATTACTCCTCCTGAGCTCTTCTAGCGCGGGCTAAAATGGAGTGCCATTTCGTTGGGAGGGTCTTCAGCGGCCTCGGGGAGGGGGGCTTCTACGTTAGCATCTACTCCAAGCTGTTCAGGGAGCTGCTCGGCATAAGCCCTTACCCCGGCACCCTCAACTTGAAGCTGGAGGAGCCCGAGGAGTTCTCCCGCTGCCTCCAGCTCTTCAAGCCCCTCCGCGTCCCCCCGCCCGAGATCCCTGGGGCGAGGCTGGGAGGGGTGCTGGTCTACGGCGTGGAGCTCGTGAGGGCTCCGGACCTCCAGGCCTTCCTCGTGAGGCCTGAGATAACGGTCTACAGGAACGACGTGGCAGAGCTCCTCTCCCCCGAGCACCTGAGGAGCGCCCTAGGGCTAGAGGACGGCAGCCCCCTTGCCTTTAGGCTACGGAGCCTATGAGCCTCTCGCTGTTCTCCCTGCTAACCCTCATCACCTCCTCGAGCGCCACCCCCTTCTCCTTTGCCACCAGCTCCATGGTGCTCCTCACCATGGAGGGGGAGAGGCTCAGGCCTCTGTACTCGTAAGGCCCGTCGCTCTCGAAGACGAGGTAGCTGAGCGGGACCTCCCTCGCCACCCTTGCGTGCTTCTCCTGCACCCGCAGCGCAGGGTTTATGGATATGTAGTACCCCCTCGAGGCTATCACCTCTGCTAGCTCTACTGGCCCGGTGTACCAGTGGAAGACGGCCCTCTCAGCCCCCTCCTCTGCCAGCACCCCCAGCGCCTTCCCCCAAGCATCTGGGGCGTGGACGTTGAGGAAGGCGCCCAGCTCCCTCGCCAGGGCTATGAACTCCCTGAAGACCCTCAGCTGGAGGGCCCAGGTGTGCTGGTCCAGGAACCTCCTGTCCAGCCCCACCTCCCCTATGCACCTCACGCCAGCCCTCTCCGCCAGCCAGGCAATGGTCCTGGTGACGTGGAGGGGCTCCCTCCCTATCTTCCAGGGGTGGAGGCCCAGGCAGGCTATGACCCTGCCAGGGAAGGCCCTCTCCAGCTCTAGCACCTTCAGCGCCGACTCGAGGTCCACGGAAACGGCCACTAGCCTGAGATCGCGGAGGAAGGACTCTAGCTGCTCCCTGCTGTACTCATATGCGTGGCTGTGGATATCGTATATCATCCCTTCCCTGAAAACTCCGGGATACATTTAAGCTTTTCGCTTCAGTGCTCTCATATGGGCTGATGGAGCCGGGGCTGTTATGTTTATTGCCATAAATATTCTTTTCCCGGCTTTTGCAGGGAAAGTCCATCGGCTCGAGATCTAGCCCAGATCCATCAGCCATGGCCATGGGCTGCAGGCTTGCAAAAATTACGCGCAATGTTCAAGCTCTAACGATGTAAGTAGAGT
>JANXEI010000029.1 GCA_025058835.1 Acidilobaceae archaeon | reverse complement strand
AGCTACGCGAGGAATAGACTACGTGAAATCATTGCCGATCTAACCGTAGACGATATTGAAGATCCACTGTTCTATGCTGTGAGAAGTAAGGCACAGCAAGTGCAAGAGTTTGTTGACTCGCTGAACGCCATCGGTGATGTAGAGAAGCAGATGGACGATATAGCGACAGCAATACGGAGGCTTGAGAAAGACGTCTTAACGAGGGAGGGCTGGAATGAGTAACACTAGTGACGTTGTGCTCTGGCTACGTGAAGAGATAGCACGGCTTGAACGCAGGCTTGAGGTTCTAAGAGCGCTGCTAGCACTGCTCGAGCAACGGGAGCTCTCGCCCGTCCTCGGGGAACGTGTTGAGGAGGTCAGAGTGGGGCGTAGGAGGATAGCACGCGTCATGACGGGCGAGGACTACGTGCGTCTTGCATTTACCGTGCCGATGCAACTGTCCAAAGAGATTCGTGAATACCTCCAGGGGATTGAGGAAGAACTGAAAGCACTCCAAACCC
>JANXEI010000028.1 GCA_025058835.1 Acidilobaceae archaeon | reverse complement strand
TTCTATTCTTGATGCCCCAAGCCTTCCCACTACAGCCCGTCTACATCAACCTCATGAGAATTTTCTACTCCCTAGACCTCGTCGGAACGATCCCCGGAGTAGTTATTGCACACGTCGTCCCCAGCCTCGTCTTCGCGATCTGGATAAACACCGCCACCTTCAAAGCCATACCACCGGTCCTCGAAGAAGCCGCGCGAATGAGCGGCGCATCATCCATAACCACCTTCTTCAGAGTAACCTTCCCGCTGGCCACGCCCGGAATCCTCGCCAGCAGCGTATTCGTTTTCCTCTACTCGTTCGACGAATTCATGGGAACGTTCTTCATCGGGTTGCCGTCGGTCGTCACCCTTCCGATGCTGCTCTACAGCGCGAGCGGCTACAACATGCAGTTCGCGTCGGCAACAGCCATAGTTCTGCTGCTTTCAAGCATCGTCTTCATGCTTTTCCTCGAAAGGTTTCTCAAGCCAGAATATCTCGGAAGAATCGGGTAGGGCTGGGGGTGGTGGGACTTGAA
>JANXEI010000027.1:272-517 GCA_025058835.1 Acidilobaceae archaeon | reverse complement strand
GACGGCTCCTCCAAGCTATCTCCCTACATATCCGTAGGCGCCATCTCCATTAGAGAGCTCTACGAGAGAGCCTCGGGGGTGTCGGAGGAGTTCGTTAGGCAGCTCGCTTGGAGGGAGTTCTACTACTACCTGAAGAGTAGGTACCCCTGGATGAGGAGGCTAGAGCTGAAGCCGCGAATGAGGGGCATTGAGTGGGAGAACGACGAGCACCTGGTAGAGGCCTTCAAGGAGGGAAGAACCGGCTA
>JANXEI010000027.1:0-262 GCA_025058835.1 Acidilobaceae archaeon | reverse complement strand
GGCATCAGGCAGCTGAAGTCCGAGTTCTGGATCCACAACAGGGTCAGGTTGGTGGTGGCCAACTTCCTAGTCAAGGACCTGCACGTAGACTGGAGAATAGGTGAGGACTTCTTCAGAGAGTACCTGGTGGACTACGACGAGGTGTTGAACGCAGGTAACTGGCAGTGGTCTGCATCCGTAGGCGTTGACCCAGTGCCCATCAGAGTGTTCAACCCTATCAAGCAGGTCGAGAAGTACGACCCAGACTGTGCCTACGTAAAGA
>JANXEI010000026.1 GCA_025058835.1 Acidilobaceae archaeon | reverse complement strand
CGCAGGTTTACTGGGTTAGTTCGTCGTCGTAGGTTGTCTAGGGTTCGAATCCGTAAACCTCGTGCCCGTGTACCCAGGGTACGAGTTCCTCGAGTCCGTGTACGTGTATAATGAACTTCGGAGGTGATAGCAATGCCTAAGAACTACAAGCGAGCTGCTACTGGGGCTAAGCACGCAATTAAGCTCCGTGGGCGTAAGCTGCGTGCTGGCCGTTCTCTCCGTAGGGGTGTTGGCAAGAACCTAGTCACGATCAAGGAGAAGCTCGTCTAGAGGTGCCAACATGGCCATTGTCGGTCCTGCGGACTTCCTACCTCCGGCGACGCCGCCTGACCTCTCTGTCAGCGGCCCGCTGGCTCTGGCGACTGGGGCGACCAGCCCTGTAGAAGAGTTCGCGGCCAAGGTCTCCCAGTTCGTCAAGCTGATGGGCCCTGTCATTGAGTTCTTGGTGGCCAACCCGGAGGTCGCCCCTGCCGCCAAGAACCTCTTTGGTTCGTTGGCCGGCGCTACCAAGGAAAAGCTCCGGAAGGGAG
>JANXEI010000025.1 GCA_025058835.1 Acidilobaceae archaeon | reverse complement strand
TCAGCCCACCAGCTCCACAAGTCCGCGCTTCCCAATAAGCTCTCGCCCTGCCCTTCGGACACAGAGGTCCAACCGGAGCGCCGAGCGACTGACCTTCTCGCGCGGAAGTTTATATCTCGAGCAGGTGAAGAACGAAGTGGCGGCCGTCGTCTAGCCTGGACTAGGACGGCGGGTTTCCGACCGAGGGAGATGCCCGCAGGTCCCGGGTTCAAATCCCGGCGGCCGCACTAACCTCTCCACACTAGATCAGAAAGAGGTGATGCCAGGTTAACATGTTATTCTGAGTTCCGAGGATCCTAAATTCTAATCGGGGAGGGACTGCGTCAACCTCACTGTAGTTTCTAAAGTTTCCAACACTTTCCCGTTATTGTAAATCCGACTCTATCGAAAAACTCCAGGGAATAACCTCAGGGACGTAAACGTAATGAACGCTTTCCCCCGAAAGTGTTAGGCTTCCTCGGGGAATGTCTAAGTCGTGCTCGCCCTCATACGTAAGAAGGGACCGCTCGAGGGAAACCCCTGGTCCATCACCAGAGCCTTTGCGTAG
This sequence comes from Acidilobaceae archaeon, assembly GCA_025058835.1. Lineage (GTDB taxonomy): Archaea > Thermoproteota > Thermoprotei_A > Sulfolobales > Acidilobaceae > DSZV01. Next base: position 44 of record JANXEI010000025.1, on the reverse strand, counting down.
GACAGAAGTCTATAGTCCGTACGGAAAGCAAATATCTTGTGATA
>JANXEI010000024.1 GCA_025058835.1 Acidilobaceae archaeon | reverse complement strand
CGGCACCTCGCCCTTCTCGACCTTGAGCTGCCACTCGTAAGCTGCTCTAGCTATCTCGCGCTGCGGGTACCCCAGCTTAACGGCTCTCAGCATACCGCCCATTTTCTCGATCTCCTCTAGGTGCTTCCAAGCCCTCTCCTCGATCTGGTCTGTCAGCCACTCGACGTAGTAGGAGCCCCCGAGGGGGTCTATCGTATCGACCACGCCGGACTCGTAGAGAAGTACCTGCTGGACCCTAACGGATAGCTTGACCGACTCCTCCGTGGGTAGGGATAGCGCTTCGTCGTAGGAGTTTACGTGGAGTGACTGAGTACCTCCCAGCACAGCCGCCAGTGCCTGGAGGGTCGTTCTTATGATGTTCACCATCGGTTGCTGAGCCGTTAGAGTGACGCCGGCTGTCTGAGTGTGGAATCTGAGGAGCATGGACCTGGGGTCCTTGGCTCCGAACCACTCCTTCATTATCCTAGCCCACATCCTCCTAGCGGCTCTGAACTTAGCGACCTGCTCGAAGAGGTTCGTTCTCGCTGCGAAGAAGAACGTCAGCTTCGGAGCGAAAGCATCTACATCGACCCTACCCCTCTCCTTCGCCCACCTAATGTACTCAACTGCGTCGGCGAATGTGAAGGCTATCTCCATAGCCGGTGTAGCGCC
>JANXEI010000023.1:281-656 GCA_025058835.1 Acidilobaceae archaeon | reverse complement strand
AGTAGAAGGCTTAGAAGGTACTCCTGGAATTCTAAGAAGGTTAATAAAGTTAGAGTCAAGTAGCGATAGTTATGCATACCTCTAAAGCTAATTCTCGATAAACTCAAAACTGCTAGCGTGTATATCTACTTCTCACTTAGTAGCTGCAAGCTTATTGAGGAAGTTCTCAGAAACTCTACAACTGCGGGAGAGCTGAAGCAGCTGTTGTTACTGCCCAGTCATATAGAGAAATAACTTCAGATTACCTAACTATAGTTGCTCAAAACGTTAGACTTCAACTAAGCTGTTGTGAGAGGTGCGGGGGGTGGGATTTGAACCCACGCAGGCCTACGCCATCGGGGTTCCCACATGAGGTCCTGAGCCCGACCCCTTCGA
>JANXEI010000023.1:0-271 GCA_025058835.1 Acidilobaceae archaeon | reverse complement strand
GCACCACATAGTTCTCGCTGAAGAAAGGTTATAAACTTCTTTGAAATCTGAATAAAGACGCAGGCTTTATGTACTTAAATCTAGGTAGATAGTTACTTCACTGGGTCTTAGTTGAGTTCAAGAAGGCTTTTCGGTACTGATGGCGTGAGAGGTGTCGTCAATGTCGACCTCACTCCTGAGATGGTTCTAAGGCTATCTCTCTCTATAGGAACTTACTTCGGACTTGGTTCTAGAGTTGTTGTTGGTTCTGATATGAGAGCTGGTAATAGCT
>JANXEI010000022.1 GCA_025058835.1 Acidilobaceae archaeon | reverse complement strand
TACGAATCCGTCGCATGGAATTGAAAGTTAGTCATATGTCGAGCAGTTAAAAAGGCGAGCGATGGGTTGTGAGGAATCCGTCGCATGGAATTGAAAGTACGATGTGGGGGCTAGATGAAGAGAGGCACGTAAGGCGATGGAATCCGTCGCATGGAATTGAAAGATGAAATAAATGAATGTAAAGCCATTGACCCAGCCACTAGGAAGGAATCCGTCGCATGGAATTGAAAGAACACTGTTAGGTAACAAAAACATATAAGCGCTAACTATCATGAATCCGTCGCATGGAATTGAAAGTGATTGTGAAGGGAGTCGACCATGTACGTGCTGTCTTCGGAATCCGTCGCATGGAATTGAAAGGATCGGTCTTAGCAGCTTGACCGCGATCGTCTTATCTTCATTGAGGAATCCGTCGCATGGAATTGAAAGTGACTTTAGGATCGAGAGGAGGTCGTTCGTAAACATGATGAGGGAGAATCCGTCGCATGGAATTGAAAGTTTAACAAGCCCCCCGGAGTTTTACATGAAAGCTTGATGATGAGGAATCCGTCGCATGGAATTGAAAGTCAAACATTACTTAGATATAACGGTAGTGGATTACAAGGGAGAATCCGTCGCATGGAATTGAAAGGCATATTTCACGAAGTCCTCGATGTCATCTATAATGCGAATCCGTCGCATGGAATTGAAAGGATGACACTGGCAACGAGGTTAGGAGGGGCTACACAAATGTGAATCCGT
>JANXEI010000021.1 GCA_025058835.1 Acidilobaceae archaeon | reverse complement strand
ATAGTCAGGTAAGGGGGTAATCCACACGTCCACGTCATAGTCAGAGTCAGGCCCCGGGTACACCTCGACGTAAGGAGTATACGGGACGAACGCCTTGGGTCGACCAACCTTGTCCCTGTTGGGGGAGAGTGTCTCTAACATCTGGAATGACATCTTCGCAAGAGGACCCACATTCGTCACGGCGAGTCCCCACACCTGCACGTCAAAGAGTGGTATGACAGAGTAGATCAGCCTCCCCTGGTAGGTGCCCGTCTCCCCCAACCAAGCATCTACCAAGACGCCTCCCCCATCCGTATAGAGAGGCCTTCTACCGGGAATGGACAGCAAAGGCCAAAGAGACCAGTCAATTGGGTCGCCGGAACTCACCACGTTAAGGGCTCTAGATCCCTGCGTCAGCTCCACAGTCACGCTATTAGGGCGGAGGAGCCTAGTCCTGTACCTCTGGAGGGCAAACCCCCACGGCCAGGCACGTAGGCAGTCCCGGTAGGAGCCGAGGATGACCTCAGCCAGCTCCTCGAAATCATCTAGGGGGCGTAGCCGCCTAATTCGGCTTTCCACCCTCCTTATGACATCCATCAACGTGGGATCCGGCATGGCTACGTCCCCGGCAGGTAGGCCACGGACATCCTAGTAGCTTGGGAGATCACCTGGAACGACGAGTTCGCAGAAGCCGCCACCGCAAACGTGACAGACGTCGCCCCCGACGTCTCCGCGACATGTGAGAGGCTGAGGCTCGTCGTATAGTTGGCCTCCCCTGTCCTAAGGGTTACCACTGGATCTATCGGAGCCCCCCCTATGTACAG
>JANXEI010000020.1:566-834 GCA_025058835.1 Acidilobaceae archaeon | reverse complement strand
CTGAATATCTGCGAAGAGAACAGCTAGAGCCATACCGAATCTATCGGCTAATACATAGACCTTCTTACCGGCCTTACTAACTACATAACCACCATAGGAAACCCTCTTTTCAGCAGCTAAAACAACGGCATCTCTAAGTCTAATACCTACAGCAGTAGCACCAGTTCCAAGTCTATCGTAACTCATACACATCCCCACCAAGTAGGAGCTAAGACGTTATAAATAGTGTAGAAAGTGGGCCCGCGGGGATTCGAACCCCGGACCGCCC
>JANXEI010000020.1:0-556 GCA_025058835.1 Acidilobaceae archaeon | reverse complement strand
GCCGGGCGCTCTACCAGGCTGAGCTACGGGCCCCTCAAATCTTTTTCACCCTAGTTTTTAAGCATTAGTTAGATAAAGCTTATTTCACTCTTCACACAGCGAATTCAGGGGCCGGTAGCTCAGCCCGGAAGAGCGCTCGGTTTGCACCCGAGAGGTCCCGGGTTCAAATCCCGGCCGGTCCACCAATCTCCTTTAAGAACTCATCCCCATCTGGTGCTTGAAGTAGTTCTCGATTAGACAAGTAGTACAGACTGGAGAAAGCGGCTGAAGCAGTCTTCTAGAGAGTATTGAAGTTTAAGCAGTCTAGGTTTTCTTAGTGCTCTTAACGTTTCAGTAGCTTATCTAGCAGTATGTGAGTAAGACTGCCCTATCTCAACAGCGGTTAGCACTCTCTAGATAACTTCTAGGTGCTCTACCTCTAGACTATCAGCGAACTAACCGTATTCCAGCTATCTCCTGGTTTTATCGCATAAAACAAATAAATTTTGTTTTACACAATAAAACCCTGAGAGATATGCGTGTGGAAGCACTAAAGAAGGGAGTACTGCTGGTATTT